>NZ_CP109151.1:3442010-4139020 GCF_035920385.1 Micromonospora sp. NBC_01739
CAATGTCGACTTGCCCGAACCGGTCCGCCCGACCAGCGCGTACGACCGGCCCCGGGTGAAGGTCAGGTCGATGTCGCGCAGGGCCGGGCCCCGGCCGGTGTCCGCCCCGGCCGGATAGTGGAAGGTCAGGTCGCGGATGGTCAGGTCCCCGTCGACCGGAGGGTCGCCGCCGGTGGGCTCCTGTTCGGCGTTCTGGAGCAGCTGCACCCGTCCCCAGGCGCCCAGGGCGTACTGCACCTCGGGCACCATCCGGCTGACGTGTTCGACAGTCATGCCCAGGGAGAGGGCCAGCAGCCAGATCGCCGTCAGCCGGGCGGCATCCACCCGGCCGGTGCTCAGCGCCCACACCCCGCCCAGCACCACCAGGGCGATGCCGACCCGGGTGACCCCGGCGGCGATCGTGTTCACCTGGGCACCCATCCGCCAGACCAGCAGGCCCCGGCGGAGCACCTCGGAGGCCCGGCGGGCGTACAGGCGCAGCACGTACGGGCGGGCCAGGGTGGTGCGTACGTCGTCCTGGCCGTGGATGGACTCCTCCATCACCGCCGCCAGGTCGGACCAGGCCGCCTCCTCCTTCATCCGGGCCGGGGCGATCCGGCTCGCGGGACGCCGCAGGGTGACCGCCAGCAGGATGGTCAGCAGCAGCATGCCGAGCCCGGCCGGCCACCAGACCGTCAGCCCGACCACTGTGGAGACCAGGCCCACCGCCAGCGCCTGGGCCAACCGGATGCCGGGGCCGCGTACCCCGGAGGCCACGTCGTAGACGTCACCGTCGATGCGGTCGAGCATCTCGCCCACCGGGGTGGTCTCCAGGGCGGGCACGGGTTGCCCCAGCGCCACCCGACACAGCCGACGCCGCAGGTCGGCGGACCAGTCGGCGGTCACCCCGGCCATCACCAGGCTGACCACCAGGTCGCTGAGGACGGCGACCACCAGGGCGATCGACAGCACCAGGAAGAAGCCGACGGACCGGTTCACCAGCACCGGCCCGGCCAGCGCGGCCGTGACCGCCTGACCGATGCCGCCGAGCACGATCAGGACGACCACCAGGGTCATCCGGCGGGGAGAGGTGACCCACAGATCACGAAGCAGTCGCACGGGTCAGGTCCTCCGGTGTGCTGTACGAAGGCTCCAGCCTGCGGTGGGCGACCAGCCGATTCAACCCATTTTTGCGTTATCCGGGCCACCTCACAGCGGCCCAGGTGAGCTGGGCAACTCTCGCCGCGCGTCAGAACAACACGGTGGCCAGGGTGCCGACCGGGCGGAACCCGCACCGCTCGTAGACCCGCCGGGCGGGCTGGTTGAAGTCGTTGACGTACAGGCTGACCGTCGGGGCCACCCGGTGGAGCGCGTCGCGTACCACCGCCGCCATCGCCGCCGTGGCGATGCCCCGGCCGCGCCACTCCGGCGCCACCCAGACCCCCTGGATCTGCGCGGTGTGCCGGGTGACGACCGCGAGTTCGGCCTTGAAGACCACCCGACCGTCGACGAACCGGGCGTACGCCCGATTGGCCCGGATCAGGTCGGTGACCCGGCGGCGGTACCCGCGCCCGGCGTCCTCGGCCAGCGGTGAGACCCCGACCTCCTCGGTGTACATCGCCACCGCCGCCGGGAAGAGCAGGTCTAGTTCGGCACCCCGGACCAGGCGTACGTGCGGGTCGGCCGGGACGGTCGGCATCGCCTCCGTGACCAGCAACGGCTGATTGGGGCGTACGTCCCGGGCCGGTCCCCAGGTGTCGCAGAGGCGGTCCCACAACTCCAGCACCGCGTCGGCCCGCCCCACGATGGAGGAGCAGATCCGGTCCTCACCGGCCAGCAGGTCGGCGAAGGCGGCCGTGGCCTGTCGGGTGGCCAGCACCGGGGTCAGGTTGCCGCCCAGCCAGCAGACCGATTCGAGCTGCCGGCGGGAGCCGTACCCCAGCACCCGCCCCTCGGCCCGCCACCAGGCCAGCCCACGCGCGGCGACCCGCTCGGCGACCTGCGCTCCCGCGTACGGGTCGAGGTCGAGCAGCCGTTCGACCGCACGACGCTCCGACTCCCCCAGTTGCCGCACCGGCGCCGTCAACACGGTTACCAGCCTGCCAGATCGGTCCGAGTCGTGTTGGCGGACGGTAACCGTGATGAGCACCCTCGGCAGCACTGCGAGCACGGAACGTCCCGTTGATGCCTCCGAGGTCGAGACGGCGGCTCAGACACCCCCCTGGGCGGAGGTCGCCGAGGACACCGTCAACAGTTGGCACGACATCCGGCACGCGGGCGCGCAGGCCATGCAGGCCCTCCGGCAGGTGATGCTGACCGGCACCGACGACCAGCGGGAACGCGCCGCCACGGTGCTGGACGAGACCCGCCGCAAGCTGTACGCCATCCTCGCCGAATCCGAGTGACCCGGGAGGTGCTGCACTCCAGGCGCAACATCACCCTCGATGTGGGATCGAGTGGCCTCGTCTCGACGAATAGCCACTCGATCCCACATCGAGCACGATCATGGGGCCCCCGCGGAGCGCGAGGGCATCAGTGGGTGGGTCAGTGGACGCTGACGGTGGCGCCGGGGAGCAGGCCGCGCAGGTCCTCGGGCAGTTCGGCGCCCATCTCGTCGGCCAGCCGTAGCGCCTCCTCGATGAGGGTCTCCACGATCTGCCCCTCGGGCACGGTCTTGATGACCTGGCCCTTGACGAAGATCTGGCCCTTGCCGTTGCCGGAGGCCACCCCCAGGTCGGCCTCACGGGCCTCACCGGGACCGTTGACGACACAGCCCATCACGGCCACCCGCAGCGGCACCGGCAGCCCCTCCAGGCCGGCGGTGACCTCCTCGGCGAGCTTGTAGACGTCCACCTGGGCCCGCCCGCAGGAGGGGCAGGAGACGATCTCCAGGCCGCGCTCACGCAGCCCCAGGGACTCCAGGATCTGGTTGCCGACCTTGATCTCCTCGACCGGCGGCGCGGACAGGGACACCCGGATGGTGTCGCCGATCCCCTCGGCCAGCAGGGCGCCGAAGGCGACCGCCGACTTGATGGTGCCCTGGAAGGCCGGGCCGGCCTCGGTGACCCCCAGGTGCAGGGGGTAGTCGCACTGCGCGGCGAGCTGCCGGTACGCCCGGATCATCACCACGGGGTCGTTGTGCTTGACCGAGATCTTGATGTCCCGGAAGCCGTGCTCCTCGAACAGGGAGCACTCCCACAGCGCCGACTCGACCAGGGCCTCGGCGGTGGCCTTGCCGTACTTGGCGAGCAGCCGCTTGTCCAGGGAACCGGCGTTGACCCCGATCCGGATCGGGGTACCGGCGGCGGAGGCCGCTGCCGCGATCTCCTTGACCTTGTCGTCGAACTGCCGGATGTTGCCCGGGTTGACCCGTACCGCCGCGCAGCCGGCGTCGATCGCGGCGAAGACGTACTTCGGCTGGAAGTGGATGTCGGCGATGACCGGGATCTGCGACTTGCGGGCGATCGCCGGCAGGGCCTCCACGTCGTCCTGGCTGGGCACCGCCACCCGGACGATCTGGCAGCCGGAGGCGGTCAGCTCGGCGATCTGCTGGAGAGTGGCGTTGACGTCGGCGGTCAGGGTGGTGGTCATCGACTGCACGGAGACCGGGGCACCCCCACCGACCGGCACCGAACCGACCATGATCTGGCGACTGGCCCGGCGGGGGGCCAGCGGCGGCGGCGGTACGGCGGGCATACCGAGGCGGACAGCGGTCACTTCAGGCACTCACCTTGGGAAGAGGGTGATCGGGTTGACGACGTCCGCGGTGATCGTGAGCAGGGTGAACACCCCACCGATCAGGATCACCACGTACGTGAAGGGCATCAGCTTGAAGTAGTCGACACGGCCCGGGTCGGGGCGGCGCAGCCGCGCGTACACCCAGGAGCGGGCCCGTTCGAACCAGGCGATGGCGATGTGGCCGCCGTCCAGGGGCAGCAGCGGCAGCAGGTTGAACACCCCGATGAAGAAGTTCAGCGAGATGAACAGCATGATGAAGATTTCCCAGGCGTTGTTGGCGACGGCCTCGCCGCCGAGCACGCTGGCGCCGACCACGCTGATCGGGGTGTCGATGTCACGTTCCCCACCGGTGATGGCGGTCCACAGGGCGGGGACCTTCTCCGGCAGGCGCTGCAGGGCCTGGGCGGTGGCCACCGCCATGTCGCCGATGAAGGTGCTGGTGGCGCCGACGGCCTCCACCGGACCGTAGGAGACCAGGCCGGGGGTGGAGAGGACCAGGCCGACACCGAGCGCGGAGACCTCGGTGACCGGACCCTCCGGGTTGTCGATCGGCGGACGCTTGGTGGTCGCCAGGGTGGTCTCCGTGGTGGCGGGCTGGCCGTCACGCTCGTACCCGATGGTGGCGGTGCTGCCCGGGGTGGTGGCCCGCAGGGTGGTCAGCAGCTCGCCGTAGTTGTTGATCGGGGTGCCGTTGATCGAGGTGATCCGGTCGCCGTTCTGCAGCCCGGCCGCCCCGGCGGGGCTGGCCGCGTCGCCCGCGGCGCACTCCCGGTAGGTGGTGTCCGGCAGGACGCAGTCCTGGATGGCGATCACCGCGGGCTCGGCCCGGATCTGCTGCTCGTCCCGTGGGAAGTCCGGGTTGGGCAGGCCGAAGGTCATCGCCGCCAGCCAGGCCGCGAAGATCGCCAGCCCGAAGTGGGTGATCGACCCGGCGGACATCACGATGGTCCGCTTCCACACCGGGTAGCGCCACATGGCCCGCTTCTCGTCGCCGGGTTCGACGTCGTCGTCCTGCGGGGTCATCCCGACGATCTTGCAGAAGCCACCGAGGGGGATGCCCTTGAGGCCGTACTCGGTCTCGCCCCGCTTGAAGGAGAAGATGGTCGGGCCGAAGCCGACGAAGTAGCGGGTGACCTTCATTCCGAAGGCCTTGGCGGTGAGCATGTGGCCGGCCTCGTGCAGGCTGACCGAAACCAGGATGCCGAGGGCGAACAGCGCCACCCCGAACGCGAACGACATCAAGCTCCTTCCACCGCAGCAGCGATGATCTCCTGCGCGTGCGCGCGGGCCCACGACTCGGCTTCGAGTACGTCCTCGACGGTACCCGGTTCACCGAAATCGGGAGCCCCCTCCAACACCCGCTGTAACGTGTCGACGATGCCGAGGAAGGGCAGTCGCCCGGCGACGAACGCCGCGACGCACTCCTCGTTGGCCGCGTTGTAGATCGCCGGCCGGCAGCGCCCCGCCTCGCCGGCCGCCTTGGCCAGCGCCACCGCCGGGAACGCGGTGTCGTCCAGCGGCGCGAACTCCCAGGTGTGACTCTTGCTCCAGTCCACGGCTCCGGCGGCGTCCGGCACCCGGTCCGGCCAGCCGAGTCCCAGGGCGATCGGCAGCCGCATGTCCGGCGGGCTGGCCTGGGCGATCGTGGACCCGTCGACGAACTCCACCATCGAGTGGATCACCGACTGGGGGTGCACCATCACGGTGATGTCGGCGTACGGCACGTCGAACAGCTCGTGCGCCTCGATCACCTCCAACGCCTTGTTGACCATGGTCGCCGAGTTGATCGTGACCACCGGCCCCATGTTCCAGGTCGGGTGCGCCAGGGCCTGCTCGGGCGTGACGGCTGTCAACTCGTCGCGCCGCCTACCCCGGAACGGCCCACCACTGGCGGTGACGATCAGCCGGCGTACCTCACCCCGGGTGCCGCCGCGCAGGCACTGCGCCAGCGCCGAGTGCTCCGAGTCCACCGGGACGATCTGCTCCGGCCGGGTCACCGCGGCCTTGACCAGCGAGCCGCCGGCCACCAGGGACTCCTTGTTGGCCAACGCGAGGGTACGCCCGGCGCGCAGCGCGGCCAGGGTCGGCGCGAGCCCGAGGGACCCCACCACCCCGTTGAGTACGACGTCACACGGCCACTGCGCCAACTCGGTCATCGCGTCCGGCCCGGCCACGATCTTGGGCAGCTTGAACTCCCCGGAGGCCCAGCCCCGCCGGCTCGCCTCGGCGTAGAAGGCCAACTGAAGATCCTGCGCGGCAGAGGCCTTGGCCACCCCGACCGCCTCGACGCCGAGTTCCAGGGCCTGGGCGGCGAGCAGCCCTACATTGCCGCCACCGGCACCCAGCGCCACCACCCGGAACCGGTCCGGGTTGCGCCGCACGATGTCGATGGCCTGGGTACCGATCGACCCGGTACAACCCAACAGCACAAGATCACGGGGGGAACTCACGCCGCCATTCTTCCCCACGCCCGCTGGGCGAGAAGGAAGGGCACCTTATTAACGCCTGCGGTAGAGGAAGGGCCCCTTGTTAACCGGAGGAGCTACCGTCAGCTCTCCTCGCTCGGAGGGTTCTCCTCTTCCAACGGAGCTTCCTCGCCGAGCAGGTCAGCCGGATCGATCGAGAACTCGAACGGCTCCCGCATCACGAAGGTATTTCCGGCCGCAGCGGCGGCCACCGGTCGGTACTCGCCGTCGATCAGCTCGAACAGTGCGATGGTGGGGACTCGGTTACGCAGGTCGACCCGGAGGAAGAAGGGTACGCCGGCCGTACCGTACTCGCGGGGACGATCGATGATGTCCTTACGCCGATTGCCGGGCGACACGACCTCACCGAGCAGAACGGCATGCCTGATGTCCATGGTCGTGCGCCCCCCTCCGGGAACGCGCAGCACGACGAGGTCGGGGATGAACAGATCCTGCCCGGAGACGACGTTCGCCTCCGCGTAGAGCCACAGCTTGGCCTTCCGGGCAGCCTGCTTCAACAGGTACGCGAGATCAAGCTCGGCATCCTGGTGGTCATATCCGGCGTGGGGTGTCACGATCACGCTTCCGCTCAGGACCTCAACCTTGGGGCCGTTGGTCTCCGGCAACAGGTCGAGGGCGAGCTGAGCGGTCCACGGCTCGTCGTGCCACCGCAGCACGTCGAACGACGGCCCGGCGGGCCGGTCATCGGCGTCCGGCGCGGGTTCGGGCGCGTACGCGGCCTGGGCCATCCGGGCTCACCCCCTCAGCGGAACATCTTGCTCAACTCAGCCTAGCCAGCACAGCCCGCAGCGCACGCCATCGCACAACCTGTCCGACGCAGCCGGGCAGAGTGATGTCGACCAAGCCTGTGGCACCCCGCACCTCGGCGGGCTGCGATCGCGGAGCGGCCCGACCAGGCCGTACGCTGGGTCTGCCCGGCCGCCGAAAGGACCACACATGTCTGATCTTGACCACACTCCTGAACAGGCTGCCCGGGAGGCGGGGCTCCGCGAGGTCTCCGAGGCGCTACTCAACATCGAGCAGGCCATCAAACGGACTGAGCGGGCGAAGCGCACCGTCTCCATGACGGTTGGCTGCGATGATCTGGCTCGGATGTTGGATACGGCGGCCCGGAATCTGGAGATTGCTCGCAAGGACCTGTTTCAGGGTGCCTACTTCTCTGCGGATTCGCCTAAGCTCTTTTGACCATGCGCAGTGGTGAGGAGATCCGGGCGGCCCTGATCAAGTTCGTCGGCCGTTGGCAGCACCCCTACGATCCGTTCACCGGACGCGACGGCAGGGCGGTTGCGCAACAGCTCGGTCTTCCGGTCGCCTGACCAGGCCAGACGCCTGGTGCCGAGCCGGTCGGCAGGTCAGCCGCCGACTGTGGGTACGTTTCTTGTCGTTGGGGCAGCAAGAAACGCACCCACAGCTCTCGGTCACGTCGGGCTCAGCCGCGCACGCCGAATCGGCCCTCGCGGGCGGCGGCGACGAACCGGGTCCAGCTCTCGGGGCCGAAGCTCAGCTCCGCGCCCTGCCGATCCTTGCTGTCGCGTACGCCGACGGCATCAGCGAACCCCGCCACCTCCACGCATTCACCGTTGCCGCCGGACCGGGACGACGTGCGCCACATCCCGTCACGCTTCATGGGTCATCTCCTTCGCGATCGCCGTGATCAGCTCACGGGAGTCATCGACATCGAGCGCCCGCTGGCCGAGCGAACGCCAAGCATCCTCGTAGGTCTGGATCTCGTGCGGCTTGTCAAGGTAAACCGCGCCGCACGGACCGTCCATGTAGATCGTGGTCGGCTCCGGCTCCCGCACGTCGGTCGGGAAGTCGAGCATGGTGAAGGTGCCTGTCTCAACCCAGCGGAACAGCCCGGCGGCCAACGGGAGCACCCGGATCTTGATGTTGTGCTGTCGACCCGCCACCATCAGCGCGTCGAGTTGCCGGGCCATGGCTGACAGGTCACGCAGCGGCCGACGCAGCACCGCCTCGCTGAGAATCACGTCGTAGTAGGGCGCCCGGGGCACCGCCCGAGCCAACAACCGCTGTCGGCGCAGCCGGACATCCACCCTGGCCTGCTGCTCCGCCGGGGACAGGTCCGGATGGTCCGTCGCGATGACCTCGGCCATGTACTCGACCGTCTGCAACAGGCCGGGAATCAGGTTGCCCTCGTACTTCCGGATTCTGGTCGCGGCGGCCTCCAGGCCGACATAGAGCTTGAACCAGTCCTTGATTACCTCCCCGTAGCTGTGCCACCAGCCGTGTGCCTTGGTTTCCCGGGCCAGGGCACGCATGGTCTGGATGGTCTCCGGGGTCGCGCGATACACCCGGCACATCGCCTCCACGTCGTTCGGGTGCATGGGGACCTGGCCGGTTTCGTACCGCCAAATTCGCGGCGTCGACCATTCCAGTTCCTTCGCGGCCGCGACCACCGTTACATGCGCGTTTTCGCGAAGTTCTCTCAAATATCTGCCGAGTTGCCTACGCGGGACGGTGCTGCCCGAGTCGTCCACGTCATCTCCTCTGCTGTTGTCGCGTAAGGCTCCTCATCCCTTGGTCCGCATTCTTCCGCAAAACATTGCGGAAGACCACGAGTGAAATGAGCATCGTGGATGACCAGCCGATCCCCCTGGCAGGTCACACCGGGGCGGGCGCCCTTCCCCGAATCCTCATCCCGGCGCCCGCCCCGGTGCCGTAATCACGAAAGGGAGGATCATGGAATCGCTCGATGATGTCCTCGGCGACATTCCGCTACCGCCCTACATCACCGCCGAAGACGTGACCTTTGCGCTCCGCGCGATCACCGTGCACGCCGCACAAGAATGGCCCGACGGCCCGCGCTGCCGCAACGACCGGGCACCACATCCCTGCCGACTGCACCGCTGGGGCCGCCGCGTCCTCACCCAACGCGGCCTCACCGACCAGCAGATCACCACGATGCTCGCCGAGCAGGAAGCCGCCCGCCCATGATCTACCTGTCCGGGGAGCGCCCACTCCCCCAGCACGTCCGCGCCGCCAGTTTCGACACCCGGCTACGCGGCCTCGACCCCACCCAGGTGTACGCCTACCTCGACCGGCTCGCCGAGGAGATGGAACGTCTGCACCGCGAACTGACCACCGCCAACACCGAAGCCGAACGCATCCGGCAGGCACTACGACAGTGGCAGTCCCGCCAGGCCGCCCACCGCCACCACCGCCGGGAGTCGTGATGAGTGCAGCCCGCTGGATCATCCACCTGCCCACCACCCTGACCAGCCTCGACCAGGCCACCGCCCTAGCCGTCGCGCTGCGCGACTCACTCGGCCACCTGACGGTCATCGACTTCGGCGAAACCACCCTCAGCGAAGAAGACCACCAAAGCCTGCGTACCCGAATCTGGTGCGACGCCCCACTCGACGAGCCTGGCCGCTGCCACCGCCCTAACGACCACGACGGACCCTGCGGAGGGCTTCGCGGGAGAGGAAGTCGGCTCGGCGGATGACCTCCGGAAGGCGGTAGCGCGGGCTCAGGTCGAGGGTCAGGGTGGTCGCCTGGTCGAGGGTGGTGCGGTGGCCCACCGACACGAACACCGGCTTGACCCCGGTCTGGGTACGCAGCACCCGGCCCAGCACCTCGCCGTCGGCCCGCAGCGGCGACCAGTCGCCCCGGCTCCTGCCCGGCTCGTCGTACCCGGCGACGAAGGGGGTCTTCGCCACCCCGAAGGTCGGCAGCCCGGTGACCACACCCAGGTGACAGGCCAGGCCGAAGCGTCGAGGATGGGCGATGCCGTACCCGTCGCACACCACCAGGTCGGGAGGGGTAGCGAGCCGGTCGAGCGCCGTCAGCAGGATCGGCACCTCGCGAAACGCCAGCAGCCCGGGGACGTACGGAAAGGTCACCTCGCCGGGCACGACGGCCGACTCCACCTCGACGCCGGTGGCCAGGTCGAAGACCACCGCGGCGGCCGTGACACGCGGCGACGATTTGTCGTACGAGACGTCGATGCCAGCCACGAGTCGTGGCGCGGTGGTCAGGTGTTCGTGCAGGTCGAGACGCTGCCGCAACTGCTCCTGGATGCCCTCGGCCGCAGCCACCGAGCCAGGAGCCACCGAGCCAGAAGCCATCGACACAGGAGCCATCGACACAGGGGCCGCGAACGGCTCACCGGGGTCGGGTGGTCGGGTCACGCCGGGCGGGCCAGGACGAAGGTCTCCAACTCCGCGCCGCCGTACCAGTCGCTGCGGCGACCGACGGGTGTCATGCCGAGCCGACGGGCCACCGCCACCGAGGCGGTGTTGCCCGGGGCGACCACCGCGTGGATCAGCGGTGTCCCGGTGGCGAATTCCCGGTCCAGGCAGGCGCGAGCGGCTTCGGTGGCGTACCCGTTGCCCCAGGCCTGCGGGTGCAGGTGCCAGCCCACCTCGATGTCATCGGTGAGCACCTGCTCGTCGCGCCCCGGCAACAGCTTGATCATCACCGTGCCGACCAGCACGCCGGTCTCCCGCACCTCGATCGCCCAGAGGCCGTACCGGTCGCCGTACGCCGCGTGTCGCCGTTGCCACCTCGCCAACAACTCCGCCGCCTGTGTCGGGTCCGTCAACGGGAACCTCGATGCGGCACCGAGCCACTGAGCGATCTCCGGCCGGGAGTAGATCTCGAACAGCCGGGCCAGATCCGCCGGCCCATCGGTCCAGTCCCGCACGAGTAGCCGCTCGGTGGTCACGATCGTCATGAACCATGATCGTAATTACCGCCGACCTGGCCGCAACACCATTTCCTGGCCAGTGCAGAGCGGCCACCACTGGTACGACTAGCCCCCGCCCTGCTCCGCTCCGCCGTCTGTCGCAGGCACCGGCTGGTCGAGGAAACGGGCGCTGTGGCGAATCCCCACCGGAATGCTGAGCAACGCCATACCCGCCGCCAGGAGCACCACGAGTTCGGTGAGCACCTGCTGCTGCGGCCAGTTCGTCAGCAGCCGCAGCAGGTACGGCAGCCAGATCAGTCCACCGGCGAGCAGACCCGCCAGGCAGGACCGCCTGGCCAGGCCCGGCGCCATCCTGCCGACGGCGACGGCGTACACCAGGGCAGCGGCCGGCAGCACCGACAAACCGGAAGCTGCGCCCAGGGTGAAGACCGTTCCCAGGGGATCACCCGAGTTCGTTCCGGTCAGCGCGTACTCCACGAACATGACAAGTCCCGTCAGGCTCATCAGGCCGGCGACGACGACCAGCGCGGCCCGCTGTCGGCCGGCGCGTCGCACCAGCAGGGCGGCGCAGCCGACCAGAGCCACGAAGCTGCCCACGGCTGCCGACACGGGAAGGGCCACCCGCCGACCGGCGATCGCGGTCGCCTCGGTGACGCTCGGGATCGCCGTCGCGGAGGCTTCGATCCGGTAGGTGTCACCGACAGTGGTGCCGAAGCCGATCCGTTCCCAGCGGCCGGCGGAGTCGCGGCGGGCGTAGCCGTCCCGGCCGTTCGCCACCAGCACCACCACCCCGTCGTCGGCCTGGTCCCGCACCAGCAGGGCACGGGACGACAGGTACTCATCGGGGTTCTTCAAGCCGCGCATCCGCAGGCCGAGTCGCGCCCGCGCGTCCTCGTCGACCTGCCAGGCCAGCCGCCAGGTCGCCCCACCGTCCCGGCTATCCTGCACCGCCAACCGACCCGGTACGACCCGGAAGCAGTGCGTGGGCTCTCGTGCCGAGCAGTCCAGCCCGGAGGCTGCGGGCGGGGCCTGCCTACGGAACAGTTCGAGATCGTCACCTTTGAGGGCCGTGAAGGTCAGTCCGTCATCCGGGCTGATGTCCCACCAGTCGGGCTCCCGGTCACCGTGGTAGGCGTTACCGTTCCCGCCGACCACCCCACCGCGCCACTCGTACAGGGCGATCGCGTCGTCGTGCTGCGGGGCGGAGGTGCCCGCGACGCCCAGCCCGGCGATCGGCAACACCACGAGCACCGCGACCATCCGCAGCCAACCGGCAAGGGTCGGCCGGGCCGCCGCGGACCGCCACGTCCACCAGGCGAGCCCCAGCGCCGGCAGAGCCAGCAGATCCGTCAGATCAGCCCGGATCACGGACGGGCCGTTGACCACGCTCCACCACGCCGAGGCCACCGCAGCCCCCGTCGCGGTGGCCTTCACCACCGTGAACCCCACCCCCACCAGCAGGATCGCGCCGACGGCGAGCACCTCGCCCAGCAGACCCGATTCCCCGGTCGTACGCCGGAGGGCAGGTCTGCACCACCCCCACAGTCGAACGGCACCGACCAGCACCAGGGCCAGCAGGGGTGGCGTCATCACCATCCCGGCCACATCACTGAGCTTGCCGGTCAACCAGCCCGGAAAGACCGCCTTCAGCAGATGGTCGTTGACGATCAGCAAGGCGGTGGCCGCCACCGTCACCGGATGGATCAACCAGCGCAGGAAGTTCTCCGCCCAGGCTGCATCAGTCGTGCCCTCCCGCCGGAACCCCGCCATGTTCCACTCCCCCGTGGTCCAGTGAGCTGCCGTCCTCCACAGTCGACTCAGCAGGTAACGGAGCCGTCTCGCCTTCGCCGCGAACTGGCATTTCCAAGGTCGGGGGCGGGGCCACCATCGATCATGCCGCCCACGATCAACCGGGCTGGGGTGGCGCGGACCCTGCTCTCCCGCCGACAGCTCTAAACGAATCTTGGACAGTTCTCGTTAGCGACTAACGGGAACTGTCCAAGATTTACTCTGGCAGTTCCCGCCGACACGGGAGGCCGGCGGGAACTGCCCAGGATGATCGCTTACTGCCAGAGGGCGGCGGCGACCTGCGGGTAGAGGCCCTCGGGGTGGGCCCGGAACAGCGGCTCCGTGCCGAACAGGGTCACGTTCGCCCCCTTCGCCACGCCACTGACCACTACCGCGTGACCGGCGGCGGCCTCCTGGCCACCCCAGTGCCCGGCGAGGAAGAAGCCCTCCGCAGCCAGGCGCTGGTCGACACGTACGCCGTCACCGACGCGGGTGAAGTACTGCGGCGCGTCGACGAAGGCGGTCGGCAGCGCGTTACCCGTGATCGGCGAAGCCGGGTCGTTGACCACCTTCACGATGCCGTTGGCGTCGCTGCGTCCCGCCGCGATGGTCACGTCGAGCAGACCGGCGCGGTCGTTGAACTGCTTGCCGCTGGACCCGCGCCCGACGATGGTGCCGCCGTTCGCCAGCCACTGGTTGAAGGCGGCGGCCTGGGTGGCGTTGAGGCTCAGCGGGTTGAACGACGTCGTCGAGACGAAGAAGGCGTCGAAGTCGGCGAAGGACAGGGTGCCGTTGTTGAAGGCGGTGTGGGTCACCGAGATCGGCTCGAAGCCCATCTGCTGCAGGGCGAAGATCTCACCACCGTTGGCCGCGACACCCAGGCGGGTCTTCGACACTCCGGTGGTGTTGCGGACCTGCGGCGGGGTCATCCGGATGAACTCCACCCCGTACGCCTCGGCGACCTGACGGACCACGGACAGGTCACCGGGCACCACGAAGGTGCCGTCGGCGGTCCGGGACAGCCGTACCCCGTCGTTGAGCAGCTTGTTGACGGCCTGGATGCCGGCCACGGAGTCGACGACCAGCCCGTAGTGGGACTGCTTGCCCGGCGGCACGGAACCGGTGGCGTGGGCCTCGGTCACCGGACGCAGCGCCTTGTCGTCCAGCTTGATGTTGCCGTCCACCTGCTGCACGGTGGCGCCCCACAGGTGACCGTGACTCCAGGCCGAGATGTCGTACATCGCGTTGAAGTCGTTGGTCACGTCCCGCCCGACCCCGAGCAGGGTGCTGGCCAGTCCCCGCTTGGCCTGACGCATGTCGACGACGTAGGTGCCGGCCTCGTAGTGCGTACGGCCCAGCTTGAACGGCCGACTGGCGCGCTGCACCTCAAGGTCGTTGTCGAGCATGAACTGCACCAGCCGGGCCGCCGCAGTGGCGCTGCGCTGGTCCTTACCGGCCGGGATGACGTACGCCCGGGCGAAGTCCTGCAGGTGGGTCTTGATGTTGTCGCCGCGGGCCAGGGAGATGGCCAGCGGGTCGTCGATCGGCCGGGTCGACTCACCGTCCACCCCACGGCGGAACCACTCCAGCTGGTTGGCGAGCAGCTCCTCGCGGTTCTGGGTGGCGTACTCGAAGTTGCCCCGGATGGTGGCGGCGGCAACGGCGGTGTTGATCCGGGTGCGCTCGTGGCGCTCGGCGACCGTCAGGTTGCCCCGGGGGTTCAGCGGCACCTCGATGGTGTGGCCGATGGCGCCGTGGTACATCGCGTACATCGGGGTGAAGATCGGCGGCCAGTCGTCCCAGCCCTGGGTGCGGTCCCGGAACGGAATGTCGTTGCGCCGGGTGCCGTCGGAGTTGGTGCAGCTGGCCCGGTTCTCCCCGGTGGCCAGCACGGCCCGCTCCATGGACAGGGCGTTGCGCAGGGCGTGCTTGATGTACAGGTCGTACTCGTAGTTGTCACCGTGCGGACCGGTGGTCGGCTCGATCAGGGTGCAGTTGACGTACCCGTGGATGTCCAACATGGTCAACGGGCTGTAGCGGACCAGCTGGGCCCGCACCGCGCGGACCTCCGGCTGCGAGGCCGTGATGTAGTCACGGTTCATGTCGAAGCCGTTGGCGTTGGCCCGGGTAGCGGCCACCCGCCCATC
The DNA here is from genome assembly GCF_035920385.1 of Micromonospora sp. NBC_01739. Lineage (GTDB taxonomy): Bacteria > Actinomycetota > Actinomycetes > Mycobacteriales > Micromonosporaceae > Micromonospora. The sequence continues at coordinate 3,456,818 of NZ_CP109151.1, forward strand.
CGGGTTGTTGGTGACCACGAAGGCGAAGACGTGCTTGTTGAGCATGTCCACGATCGCCGGGTCGGAGGAGAAGGCCAGGTCCTGCAGGATCTGGAGGCTGGCGTCGGTGCCTTCCCACTCGTTGCCGTGGATGTTGTTGTTGACGAACAGCGGGGTGCGCCAGTTGGCGTACCCACCGGCGGCCAGCTTGGCCTGGGCCGCGTGCGGGTCGCTGATCCGCAGGTCCGACAGCTGCTGCCAGGTCTTCCACTGGGCGTCGCTCATCGGTGCGGTGGCCACCACCAGGTGCAGGTCCCGGCCGAGCACGGACTGGCCGATCACCTCCACGTTGATCCGGTTGCTGCGCTGCAGGTTGCGCAGGGCAGCCGGGATGTCGTGGTACGGGATGAGGTTGAGCGGGATCGACGCGTCGGTCAGCTCCACCGGCACGTCGGCGATGACATCGTTACGCGGTTTGCCGGGCAGTTTCGCCGATGCGGCCGGCTGGCTGGGCTTCCGGCCGGGAGCGTCGGCGGAGCGTCCGCGCTTGCCAGGCCCGACGCCGAAGGGCAGTTCGGTGTCGGACTGGCCGCGCGGCGAGGCAGCGGCCGGGCCGCGCTCTCCCGGGTCAGGGGGTGCTGCCACGGCGGCGGATGCCGGTCCGATCAGGAGCGTCGCGGCGAGCAGGGCCATCAATGGTCGTCGTACAGCCACGCAGATACCTCGCTTCGAGGAGGGGGCAGGTGGCGACTCTTGATCGCCAACGCCGTTGAATGGCTGTTCTACCAGCGACGACAGCTCAAGTCGATAGCCTGAGGGGTGCTGGTTACCTACTCAGCGGTCAGGAGGAAGGTCTCCACCTCGGTGCCGCCGTACCAGTCGGAGCGTCGGCCCACATAGGTCATGCCGAGTCGTCGACAGACCGCCATGGATCGCTCGTTGCCCGGCATGACCACCGCGTACACCTGGGGGTTGCCGGTGGCGAACTCGCGGGCCAGCACGGCCCGGGCCGCCTCGGTGGCGTAGCCGTAACCCCAGGAGTCGGGGTGCAGATGCCACCCCACCTCGATGTCCTCGGTCGGGGTATGGCCGTCCGCGCCGGGCAACGGCTTGAGCAGTACGCTGCCCGCCACCTTGCCGGTGTCGCGTACCTCGATCGCCCAGAAGCCGTACCGCCCGTGGTACGGGGCGAAGCGCTGCCGCCAGGTGGCCAGCCGCTCGGCGGCCTGTTCCGGTTCGAGCAGCCGTCCCGCTCCCCCGCCCAGCCAACGCATCACGTCTTCCCGGGAGTAGATCTCGTAGATCCGGGCTAGGTCGGTCGGCGCGTCGGTCCACTCTCGCAGGACCAGCCGGTCGGTGCTGGCTACGGTCATGGCTGGCGATCCTACGTCGCGCCCACCCCCAGAATCGCCGGCCGGGCCGGGAAGCGTGGCCGCAGTCGGTACGGGGAACAGAGGTGTGATGGGTGCAGCATGGCGACGGACGAGGCGGATCACCCAGGCCGCCTTCCGGCCGGTACGCGGACGGGACCTGTCACTGCACGCCGCCGCGATCACCTTCTACGGTGCGATCGCCGTGGTGCCGGTGGCCCTGCTGGCCATCTGGCTGACCAGCCTGCTGGCGGGAGCCGACCAGGTCCGGCGACTCACCGGGTACGCCGTGGAGGCGCTGCCGGACGCGATCGGTGCCCCGCACGCGGTGGCCGCCCTGGTCGAGGCCGGGGTGGGCCTGACCCCGTGGCTGGCCCTGGCCGCGGTGCTGCCCGCCTCGCTGTACGGCGAAGGGCTGCGCCGGGCCTTCGTGTCGGTCGCCGCCCCCCGCTCGGACGAACACCTGGTCGGCTGGCGGGGACGACTGTTGCTGCTGCCCCTGCTCGCGCCGGCCCCGGCGCTGCTGCTGGCCATCCTGCTGGCCCTGCCGACCACCACCGGCCTGGTCCGCCGGGGCGGCTGGGCCGGTGCCCTAGGGGTGGTGCTCTCCTTCCTGGCCGTGTGGCTGGTGCTCACCCCGGTGCTGCTCTGGGTCTTCCGGGTGGTCGGTCCCGCCTCCCCGGACTGGCTCTCCACCCTGCTGGTGGGTTCGTTCACCGCGGCGAACCTCTCCGGCTTCCTGCACGGCTTCGTCCTGTTCGCCTCCCTCCCCCTCGACCTGGGCCTCCCCTTCGGTGGCCTGGACGAGGTAGGCGCCGCCGTAGCCGTCCTCCTCTGGCTCTACCTCTTCCACGTCATAGTCCTGGCCGGCTACTCCGCCACCCTCGCCCTCTCCACCTGGCGCACCCGCCGTGAGGCGCGCCCCTGAGCCCTGTTGATCATGAGGTTGGCGGCACTCTGAAGATCCACAAGTGCCGCCAACCTCATGATCAACGCAGGTCAGGGCAGGGGTGGGGGTGGGGTGGTTAGGGTGGGGGGATGGTGATGCGGGTTGATGTGGTGGTGGTGGGGGCGGGGCACAACGGGTTGGTTTCCGCGATCTTGTTGGCGCGGGCGGGGCTGGATGTGGTGGTGGTTGAGGGTGCTGGGGTGGTGGGTGGGGCTACTCGTACGGAGAACCCGTTTCCCCGGGTGCCGGGGTTGCGGCATTCCACTGGGTCCTACTTGCTGGGGTTGATGCCGCCGGAGTTGTTGGCGGCGCTTGACGTGCGACTGCCGGTGTTGCGGCGGGATCCGCACTATCTTCTGCCTACTCCGGGTGGGGTCGGGTCGCCGTACCTGCTGTTCGGCACGGACGCGGCGGCCACTCGGGCGCAGTTGGCCGAGTTCTTCTCCCCGGCCGATGTGGCCGCCGACGACGCGCTGCAGGCCGAACTGGCCGCGCTGCGAGCCGATCTCGCGCCGGCCTGGCTGGCCGAGCCGCTCGCCGTCGAGGAGACCGCACAGCGCTACGTCCGCCCCGAACTTCAGCAGGTCTTCGTCGACCTGGTGCGTGGTTCGGTCGCCGACTACCTGGCCCGCTTCGAGTTCCGCTCCGAACTGCTGGTCAGCATGTACGCGGTCACCGACGGCCTGTCCGGGCTCAACGCCGGCCCGGACGACCCCGGCACCGGGCACAACTTCCTGGTGCACAACATGTGCCGGCTGCCCGATGCCGACGGCACCTGGATGATCGTCGAGGGCGGCATGGGTACGGTCTCGGGCACCTTCGCCGAGGCGGCCCGTGCGGCCGGTGCCCGGATCCTCACCGGCGCCCCGGTCACCGCGATCACCCTGGACGGCGGTGCCGCCAGCGGGGTGGTGCTCGCCGACGGCCGCGAGATCGCCGCCGAGGTGGTGCTCGGCGCCTGCGACCCGTACCGGCTGATGGAGCTGGTGCCCGACGGGGCGCTGCCGACCGAGCTGACCGAACGGATGACGGCGGTCCGGCGCACCGGCACCACCCTCAAGCTCAACCTGGCCCTGCGCGACCTGCCCCGGTTCTCCTGCCTGCCACCGGAGGCCCCGAGCCCTTTCGGCTCCACCATCCACCTGCTGCCCGGCTCGGCGTCACTGACCGCAGGCGGCGGCGAGTCCCCGATGGCAGCGCTGCGGGCGATGTGGGCCGAGGTGCGGGCCGGACGGCTGCCGGCGGAGCCGACCATCGAGTGGTACCTGCACACCACGGTCGACCCCTCGCTGGCCGACCCAGCCGGGCACCACTCCTCGGCCCTGTTCGTCCAGTCGGTGCCGTACGAGTTGACCGGCACCACCTGGGAGGCGGCGCTGCCCGGGTACGTCGACCAACTGGTGAGCATCTGCGAGCGGTACGCCCCCGGCACCGGTGACCTGATCGCCGATGCGGTGCCGCTGCCCCCGCCCGGCATCGAGGAACATTTCGGTATCACCGGCGGACACATCCACCATGTCGACAACACGGTCTCATTCACCGACCGGATGCCGTACGCCACCGGGGTCGACGGCCTGTACGCGGGCAGCGCCGGTTGTCACCCGGCGGGCAGCGTGATCGGCGCCGCCGGACACAACGCCGCCCGCCGCATCCTCGCCGACCTCGGCCGCTGAACGGCCGGGTGCAAGGAAGGGCACCTTATTAACGTCTCGCGTAGTAAAGGGGCCCCTTCTTAACACCTCAGGCAGGCGGCTCAGCTCGTCGGCTGGGCCACCTCGGTCTCCTCGCCTACCCGGTGGGCCCGGACCTTGTGGCCGACACTGGTCAGGCACCGGCCGCTGGGCAGGTCGAAGCGCCAGCCGTGCAGCTGGCAGGTCAACTGGTCGCCGTCGACGATGCCGAACCGGCTCAGGTCCGCCTTCAGGTGCGGGCAGCGGCGCTGCACCACCCAGTCGCCCAGGGTGATGTCCTCGGCGTCGACTGCCCGCTCGTGCTCGTCGTACCAGCCCTCGGCGTACTGGAGGCGCTCGGTGGACAGGCACTTGAAGAAGGCGTACACGAACTCGTTGTACTGGCCGATGCGGGCGGCGGAGAACCGGCAGGACAGGAAGAGGGAGTTGACCCAGTCCACCTCGCCGATGTGCAGCAGGTGCTCGACCAGCGCCCGCTCGGTACGGAACCGGTAGCGCACCTTCTCGTCGGCGTACGGCCGCACCTGCTTGCCCGGGAAGTCCACCACGATGGACTCGACGCTTTCGCCGTCGTAGCCGACCAGGTCGAAGCGGACCGGGCCGCCCACCCCCTTGGCCAGGTAGATCGACTCGTCGAGCAGCGGCTCGATGCGCTGCTTCAGCTCCTTGAGCACGTCGATCTCGGGGTGCCGCCAGGAGGCCTTCTCCCCCTCGATGATCGGGCGCTTGCGCTCGCGCATCTCCTCCAGGTGGGCCACCTTGTTGGCGAAGAACTCCTCCACCGGCACCGGGTGGGTCGTGCTCGCCCCGGAGGTGGTGACCTCGGAGACGCTGCCCGGCAGCAGCACGATGCCGTTGGTGCCGCCGACCTTGGCGTACTCGGTCAGGAAGACCGACTGGTCGGGGAAGATGTTCCCCTCGTCGCCGAAGATGTCGTTGAACTGCCACAGTTCGTCGTCGAGGAAGCAGGGCGGGCCGGCGATCGGGAAGACATGGTCGGCCTTCAGGTCGTCGATGTAGCGCCAGGTGCGGTCGAACTGCCGGTCCCGCTTCTGCTTGCCGAAGGCGGTCTTCGCCGACTGCGGCAGCTCGTAGACCATCGGGTACCAGATCGCCCCGGAGAACTGGAGCATGTGGGCGTGCACGTGGCCCAGCTCGGCGAAGGTGCTCAGGTCGGTGGGGCGGGCGTCGTTCTGGTTGAGCAGCCGGACCCCGTCGTACTCCACCCACAGCGACGAGTCACCGATCGGGCCGTCGGTCGGGCTGGTCAGCGCCTGGATCATGATCTTCAGGCCGCCGTCCAGCTCGACGACCTCTTCGTTGCGGGTCTTCAGGAACTTCGTGAAGCCCAGCTCGCGGAACTCGTCCTCCATCTCCGAGGTGGGGAACTCCGGCAGCAGCACGGTCGCCTTCTTCGACACGTACCGCTTGAGGTGGGCCGCGTCGAAGTGGTCCCGGTGCAGGTGGGAGACGTACAGGTAGTCGACGTCGCCGAGGGTCTCCCAGTCGAGCTGGGAGTTGTCCGGGAACGGGAACCAGGAGGCGAAGTAGGCCGGATTGACCCACGGGTCGCACAGGATGCTGCCCGCCCCCGTGTCGATCCGCATGCTCGCGTGCCCGGTACCGGTCACTCGCACCGCAGTTCCCCCTCAAGAAGACAAATCAAGGCGTACGCCGAAACGCTACCGGAGGTAGCGTGCTCCCCGTCCCTCGACACCGGTAGTCCCCCCCGACCCACCGAAGACGGGCCCTTCGGCCCGTGCGCTCGCTTTCGGACCGGCCCGTTCGGTGCGCCACGCCGGGCCGTCCCGGGTGATCTTTTCTCTATCGGCCGGACCCTGCGCCAGGGCCGCCAGCGGGCGTGCCAGACTAACCGGAGATCCGATCGCGAGGGAAGGACCGACCAGTGGCAGGAAGCGAGCCGGTAACGTCGCCAGACCAGCACAAGCCTGGGCACCGCAAGGCCGGGCGGATCGGCGCGATCCTCACCGCGTTCGCGCTGCTGGCGATGCTCTGCGGCAACCACGAGGGCAGGGTCGAGGACCTGTGGCTGATCGGCCTGGCCGCCCTCCTGCTGCTCATCGTGGCCGGCGACGCCGTACTGCGCCGCAACGGCCTGCGTTCCTGACCCCAGCCGCCCGCCGGCACCACCCGGCGCCGCCCGTCGAGGCGCTGCCGGGTGCCGTCGGCTGCTGCGGGAGTGGGGCGACCGGGTGACCCAGGCCGGTACGGCCGCCTTATGCAGACACGAGTTGGGCCCGCCTCCGAGATCGGAGGGCGGGCCCGATTCGTCGGTACCGGTTCAGCGGCCGAACAGGATGTTCTGCACGTCCTTGAGGGCGGCGTCGACCTCCGCCTCGAAGTAGCCACCCTGCACCAGGCCGAAGCGCAGCGTGTCCAGGTCCTTCGGGTTGATCGGCATCGGGTTACGTCCGGCCATCCCGCCCAGGAGGGTGTCGAAGAAGCGGTCGACCTGGTCGGGGTCGTACCCGCTGCCGAAGCGACGCACCTGGAAACTGCGCCGGATCTGGTCCACCTGGTAGAGATCGCTGCCGGGAGGGCCGGCCATCGGCGGGCCGCCCGCCGGGGGTCCCGAGGGTCCCGCCATCGAGGGGCCACCCAGGGCCTGTTGCGGCACCGCAGGGGGGCCTGCCGGGCCGCGCCGCAGGTCACGGTCCGACATACGGATCTCCGCGGTCATGTCCGTACGGGCGCGTCGGCCCGCTTCGAAGCCGTCGAAGCGCGGCTCGTCCGGCGGACCGTAACCGCCCGGCCCGTCCGGGGGCCCGTAGCCGCCCGGCCGCTCCGGCAGACCGTACTTCTCCGCCCGATCCGGCGGCCCGTAGCTGTCCGGGGGGCCGTAGCTGTCCGCCCGATCCGGTGGGCCGTAGCCGCCCGGCCCGGCCGGCAGGCCGCGAGGCGGGGCGCCGTGACCCATCGGGCCGGGACCCCCGGGGGCACCCGGTCCCATCGGCCCACCCGGGCCGCGCGGCGCGTCGTAGCCGCCGCGAGGTGCGTCGTACCCTCCGGCGAACGCACCGGTGGGCTCGTCATAGCGGTTGTACGGGCCGGCCTGGGCCGGCATCGGTCGGGGTGGCATCGGCGGCTGGGGCATCGCGGCCATGCCCCGGTCCTCGCGTATGGGCGGACCCATCCGGTCCGGCGGGCTCATCCGGGCCTCGCCACCGGCCCGGCCGGTGCCCCGTTCCTCAAGCTCGGCCAGCTGTCGCTCGACCCGGTCGAGGTGCAGGTCGACCTGCCACTCGTCGTAGCCGTTGAAGCGAACCCGGAAGACGACGTCGTGGACTTCCTGCGAGGTCACCGGTGCCCCCACCGGCTGGCCGGCGAGGGTCGCCTCGACCCGGTCCAGGAAAGTGTCCACCTCGTCAACCTTGTATCCCCGGCGGAGCGCCTTACGCCGGAAACGCTGACCCTGACTCGCCACTATGTCTCCTGGTCTCGTTCGCCACGCCCGGTCATGCCGGCAGGTTCCCGGCCGGGTCCGTGCCCATGTCCTCCGCGGCGGCCAGCTGCCCACACGCCCCGTCGATCTCGCGACCTCGGGTGTCCCGAACGGTGGTGGACACCCCGGCGTCGCGCAACCGCCGGACGAACTCCCGCTCCACCGGCTTCGGGCTGGCGTCCCAGCGGCTGCCCGGAGTCGGATTGAGTGGGATCAGGTTCACGTGGGCCAGCTTGCCGGCCAGCAACCGCCCGAGCAGGTCGGCTCGCCACGGCTGGTCGTTCACGTCCTTGATCATCGCGTATTCGATCGACACACGACGCCCCGTGCGAGCCGCGTACGTCCAGGCGGCGTCCAGCACCTCGGACACCTTCCAGCGCTGGTTGACCGGCACAAGTTCGTCGCGCAGCTCATCATCGGGGGCGTGCAGCGACAACGCAAGAGTCACCGAGAGGTCTTCGCTGGCCAGTCGGTGGATGGCCGGCACCAGGCCGACCGTGGAAACGGTGATGTGCCGCTGCGACAACCCCAGGCCCTCGGGGGCCGGTGCGACCAGCCGACGGATCGCGGCCACCACCCGGTTGTAGTTGGCCAGCGGCTCGCCCATGCCCATGAAGACGACATGCGACAACCTGGCCGGTGAACCCGCCACCACACCGGAGGCGGCCACCCCCGCCAGGTAGACCGCCTGGTCGACGATCTCGGCGGTGGAGAGGTTGCGGGTCAGACCGGCCTGGCCGGTGGCGCAGAAGGGGCAGGCCATCCCGCAGCCGGCCTGGCTGGAGATGCAGACGGTCACCCGATCGGAGTAACCCATCAGCACACTCTCCACCAGCGACCCGTCGTGCAGCCGCCAGAGCGCCTTGCGGGTCGCTCCGTCGTCGCAGGCCAGCTCGCGCACCGGGTTGAGCAGCCTGGGCAGCAGCTGGTCGGCCAGCCGCTCGCGGGAGGCCGCCGGCAGGTCGGTCATCTGGGCCGGGTCGCGTACCAGCCGGCCGAAGTAGTGGGTGGAGATCTGCCGGGCCCGGAAGGCCGGCTCACCCAGGTCGGTGACCAGGGCTTTTCGGCCGGCCAGATCGAGGTCGGCGAGATGTTGCGGTGGCATCGAGGCCCGGCGCGCACCGGGCGCGTCCGGGTCGACCGGAATCAGGGGCAGACTCGTCATGACCTGTCCAGTCTGTCACGCCCGACCGGGAACGCACCCGGCCAGAGGGCCTGGATCGGACCCGTGAAGGCTGGTCCGACGTGAGCCATGCCTCAGCTCACCGCCGGGACGAGGACCACGAGCAGCAGGTACGCCGTCGGCACGGCGAACAGCACCGAGTCGAGGCGATCCATCAGGCCGCCGTGCCCGGGCAGCAGATTGCTCATGTCCTTGACCCCGAGGTCCCGCTTGATCATGGACTCGGCGAGGTCACCGAGGACGGCGGCACCGGAGACCGCCACCCCGAACACCGCTCCCCACCACGGGGCCACGTCGAACAGCAGCCAGAGCAGCACAGCGCTGCCCAGCGCCGCCGCGCTGACCGAGCCGAGCAAGCCCTCCCAGGACTTCTTCGGGCTGATCGTCGGGGCCATCGGATGCTTGCCGAAGTTGGCGCCGGCGGCGTACCCCCCGGTGTCGGAGAGCACCACGGCTACCAGGGTCACCAGCACCCGCAACGCCCCGTCGTCCGGGGAGGCCGCCAGCAGGGCGGCGAAGCCGCCGAGGAAGGGCACGTACACCGCGATCATGGTGGCCGCGGTCATGTCCCGCCGGAAGTTGGCCGGGCCGTCCCCGAGCCGCCAGACGAGGGTGCCCGCGATCGTGACCAGCAGCCCGAGCAGCAGGGCGTCCAGTCCACCGAACCAGGCGATGGTGACCGTCAGCACCCCACCGGCGATCAGGGGTACCAGGGGCACCACGGCCCGGGCCCGGCGTACCGCGCGGGACATCTCCCAGATGCCCACCCCGAAGGCGCCGGCGAGCACCAGCAGGAAGGAGGGGGTGTAGAGGAACAGCGGCAGCAGGACCAGGGCCCCCAGGCCGAGGCCGACCGAGATGGCCGCCGGCAGGTTCCGTCCGGCGCGGCCGGTCGACGGCGGCTGGCCGGGGCTCGGGGCCGGTGGCCCGGCGGGCGGCCGTCCGCCGCCTGCGCGGCGCCGACCCCGATGACGCTTACCGGAGGGCGACTGCTCGGCGGCGGGTTCCTCCCCGGGCACCGGGGCGAACTGGGCGGTCGGCGCGTCCTCGTGATCGAGGCCGACACCGGCCGGGACCCGCTCGATCTGCCCGGTCGGGGCCTCCTCGTGACCGAGGAGGCCGGCGGTGCCGGGCACCGGTTCGAACTGGGCGGTCGGGGTGGCGTACCGTTCGGCGCCGACCTGCGGCTGACCGGCCCAGGGGCCGGTGCCGGGGTCGAGATCCGGTTCAGGCCAGGGCAGTTGGGTGGGTTGGTCCGGCCGATCCCAGCCACGGGCCTCGGCACCACCGTAGGGGTCGAGGTGGGACATCACGCACCGGACGAGAGCGGGACGGAATCCACCACTTGCCGCACAACCACTGCCATTCCCCTACCCGCGCGAGGCGCTCCGTCTGATTTGCCGGCCAGTCGGTTGACCGATCCCCATCCTGGTATGCCCGGATCACTGGGAATCCTGCCGAGCCTACTGCACCTGTCCGCTCCGCAGCCCGCACCCGCCCTCGACCCCCACCGGGTTGATCATGAGGTTGGCGCCGTCGCCTCCATCGGCGATGACGAGAACCTCCGGACCAACCTGGCGGGGGCGGGCCAGGCGGACGGGCCGGGCACCAGCGACCGGGTGCGCGCTCAGACCTCCAGGAGTTCGGTCTCCTTGTGCTTGACCAGTTCATCGACGTGCCCGACGTACCGCTGGGTCAGGTCGTCCAGTTCCTTCTCCGCGCGGCGGCCGTCGTCCTCGCCGACCTCGCCGTCCTTGACGAGCCGGTCCAGCTCTTCCTTGCCCTTGCGGCGGATGTTGCGGATGGCGACCTTGGCTTCCTCACCCTTGTGCCGGGCGACCTTGATCATGTCGCGGCGGCGCTCCTCGGTCATCTGCGGGAGCAGGATGCGCAGCTGGTTGCCCTCGTTGTTCGGGTTGACCCCGAGATCCGAGTCGCGGATCGCCTTCTCCATGGCATTGAGCTGCGAGTTGTCGTACGGCTTGATGATGGCCATCCGCGGCTCCGGGACGGCCACCGACGCCATCTGGGTCAGCGGGGTCGGGGTGCCGTAGTAGTCGATGATGACCTTGGAGAACATGGCCGGAGTGGCGCGGCCGGTGCGGATGGCACCGAACTCCTCCTTGGCGTGCTCGACCGCACGCTCCATCTTCTCCTCGGCCTCGAGGAGGGTGTCGTCGATCACCGTTCTCCTCGCCTCCTTCTTGTGCTCGTCGTGGGGCTTGTCGGTCACCGGGGCCGTCGAGATCAGATCGACGGTCGCTTCAGGTGGTGATCAGCGTGCCGATCTTCTCGCCGCCCACCGCTCGGACGATGGTGTCGTCCCCCTGGGCGCCGAAGACCAGCATCGGCAGACCGTTCTCCATGCAGAGGCTGAAAGCGGCGGCATCGGCGACCCGCAGGTTGCGGCGCAGCACCTCGGAGAAGGTGATCGAGTCGAACTTGCTGGCGGTCGGGTCGATCCGCGGGTCGGCGGTGTAGACCCCGTCCACGCCGTTCTTGCTCATCAGCACCACGTCCGCGTGGATCTCCAACGCGCGCTGGGCGGCCACCGTGTCCGTGGAGAAGTACGGCATTCCCGCCCCGGCACCGAAGATGACCACCCGGCCCTTCTCCAGGTGCCGGATCGCCCGCAGGGGGATGTACGGCTCGGCGACCTGGGCCATCGTGATCGCACTCTGCACCCGGGTCTCGATGCCTTCCTTCTCCAGGAAGTCCTGCAGGGCCAGGCAGTTCATCACGGTGCCGAGCATGCCCATGTAGTCCGCCCGGGCCCGGTCCATGCCCCGCTTCTGGAGTTCCGCACCCCGGAAGAAGTTGCCGCCGCCGACCACCACGGAAACCTGCACCCCGCGCCGTACCACCGTGGCGATCTGCCGGGCGATGGCCTGTACGACGTCCGGGTCGACGCCGATCGCGCCACCACCGAACACCTCGCCGGAAAGCTTCAACACCACCCGACGGGACCGGCCGGGCGGTGGCGCCGTAGGGTCGTCCGCCGCCAGCGTCCGATCACTCACAACCTGCGTCATCCGCCCGTCCTTCCCCCACCGGTACACCGGGTGCATATCTGCCGCTGTCGACCTTATGGGACGAGGAGGCCGCGGTGCCTGTCGCGTACACCGGCGGCCTCCTCGTCGTGTCGTTGCTCAGCCCACGGGCGCAGGGCGCCCGACGGCGGCTCAGGCCTGGCCGACCTCGAACCGCACGAAGCGGGTGACCTCGATGCCGGCCTCGGCCAGCACCTGCTTCACGGTCTTCTTGTTGTCGGTGACCGAGGACTGCTCCAGCAGGACGAAGTCCTTGAAGAAGGAGTTCACCCGACCCTCGACGATCTTCGGCAGGGCCGCCTCGGGCTTGTTCTCCTCCCGGGCGGTCTGCTCGGCGATGCGCCGCTCGGACTCGACGACCTCGGCCGGCACCTCGTCACGGGTGAGGTACTGCGGACGCATCGCGGCGATCTGCATGGCAGCGGCGCGGGCGTCGGCGTCGGCGGCCTCGTCGGTCTTGCCGGTGTACTGCACCATCACGCCGACCGCCGGGGGCAGGTCCTGGGCCTTACGGTGCAGGTAGACCGCGACCGTGCCGTCGAGCTTGGCGAAGCGGTTCAGCACCAGCTTCTCGCCGATCTTGGCCGACTGCTCCTGGACCAGGTCGGCGACCGGACGGCCGTCGATCTCGCTGGCCAGCAGTTCCTCGGCGTTGCTCACGCCGGAACGCTCACCGTGCTCGACCAACTGCTGGGCCAGAGCGATGAAGGCGTCGTTCTTGGCGACGAAGTCGGTCTCGCAGTTGAACTCGAGCAGGGCCTGGCCGGCGTGGGCGATCAGCCCGTTGGCGGCGGTACGACCGGCCCGCTTGCCGACATCCTTGGCGCCCTTGACGCGCAAGATCTCGACGGCCTTGTCGAAGTCGCCCTCGGCCTCGGTCAGGGCCTTCTTGCTGTCCATCATGCCGGCGCCGGTCAGGTCGCGGAGCTTCTTGACGTCCGCGGCGGTGATCTGGGACATGGCTCTCTCTTCGGTGTTGAGATTGCGATGGGATGGTCTGAGGTGCCGGTTACCCGGATTCGGGAAGTTCGTGCCGACCTGGTCGCCGCCGGTCACCATCAGCGAATCGACGGTGACCGGACGGCGGCGGGATCACTGACCGGAAACGGCAGCCGGCTGCTCGGGGGCCGGCTCGGTGGCGGCGGCGGGCTCCTCGTCAGCCTTCTTGGGCTCCTCGAGCAGCTCGCGCTCCCACTCGGCCAGCGGCTCGTCGGTGGCGACACCGGCCTCCGGCTTCTCGTCGCCACCACGGCGACGGCCGGAACGGGCGATCAGGCCGTCGGCGACGGCGGCGGCCACGACCCGGGTCAGCAGCTCGGCCGAGCGGATCGCGTCGTCGTTGCCCGGGATCGGGAAGTCGACCTCGTCCGGGTCGCAGTTGGTGTCGAGCACGGCGATCACCGGGATGCCCAGCTTGCGGGCCTCGTCGACGGCGATGTGCTCCTTCTTGGTGTCGACGATCCAGACCGCGGCCGGGAGCTTCTGCATGTCCCGCAGACCACCGAGGGTCTTGGTGAGCTTGATCTTCTCGCGGGAGAGCTGAAGGGTCTCCTTCTTGGTGTAGCCGGCAGCGGTGCCGCTGAGGTCACCGAGGGCCTCCAGCTCCTTCATCCGCTGCAGCCGCTTGTACACCGTCTGGAAGTTGGTCAGCATGCCGCCGAGCCAGCGGTGGTTGACGTACGGCTGGCCGACCCGGGTCGCCTGCTCGGCGATGGCCTCCTGGGCCTGCTTCTTGGTGCCGACGAACAGGATGCTGCCGCCCTCGGCCACCGTGTTGCGCACGAACTCGTACGCCTTCTCGATGTAGTCGAGGGTCTGGCGCAGGTCGATGATGTAGATGCCATTGCGCTCGGTGAAGATGAAGCGCTTCATCTTCGGGTTCCAGCGCCGGGTCTGGTGCCCGAAGTGAACACCACTTTCCAGCAGCTGACGCATGGTCACGACGGCCATGGTTCGTACTCCTTGGGGTCCCTGGTTCGTCCGCTCGGCCGGCGGCCGAGTGGCCTGGTGCCCGGTCGTCGGCCAGGATGGGCCCGACAGGTCGGGACCAGGGAGGCCGCCGCCGCACGACGACTTCGTGAGGAGGGCACGCGAGGTCGACCGCGCGAGGCGGTCGCCAGTCGACCAGTGTACGCCCCTGCCCCACCGCCCAGCCCCCGGGTGCAAGGAAGGGCCCCCTGTTAACGCCTGCGGTAGAGCAAGGGCCCCTTGTTAACACCTCCGAGCGCCCAGATGGTCAGCCGGTGGAGCGGCAGGTGGGTCAGCCGGCGGCCAGCGCCGCGGCGAGGAAGAGCGCCAGGCCGACGGTCAGGTAGGCGGTGGGCGGGCGTAGCCAGCCGCGTGCCCCGTCGGTGAGCGCGAACCCGGTGGTCCGCAGCCCGTACAGACCGGCCGCGAAGATCGGCAGACCGACCACCAGGAAGGTACCCACCAGCACATCGGCGGCGGAAACCGGATCCGCGGTCGCCCCGTGCAGCAACACCCGCAGGGCCGGCACCTCGAGGATCACCAACAGGACGGCGAACAGCACCGCGAGCACCGGTCGGCGGGTCCGGTAGACCCCGTCGCCGCTGGGCGACCCGGCCGGTACGCCCGGCACCTGGTAGCCGGCTTCCCCGGCCGCCGGCCGGAAGCCGGTGTCCGTCCCGGCCTCCCCCGCCGACAGGTCACCCCGAGGGGCCACCGGCGGCATCGGCCCGGTCGGCTGCTCCAGGGGATTCACCGCCTCCGTGCCCCGTTTGGCCTCCACGATCGGATACCCGGCCAGCGGCACGGGCCGGGCCGGGTCACCCACCACGGACGCCAGCGGGGCCGGGTCGCTCACCATCGGCGCCGGGCGGGTCGGGTCACCCAGGGGATCTCCAGCCACCGGCGGGCTGGTCTCCTGGGCGGTCCGCCAGGGCGACCGTTCGGTGGGCAGCTCACCGGAGATGTCCGGGTCGGTCGACCCGGCTCGCCGGGCGCGCGAGGCCCGGTAGCGCTCGGGCTCGGCCGAGGTCTCGGCCAGGGGATCCGCACCGCCGAAGCGCCGCGCCGAGGTGTCGTACCGGTCCTCGTCGTCGACCCGTTGTTCGGGGGCCACCGGCGGCTGGTCGTCCAGGTGTCTCGCCTGCGCCGTGCCGAGCCAGTCCGGGTCGCGGTAATCACGGTCGCCGGGGTACCAACGCGACTCCTGATCATCGGCAAAGCTACGTCGTCCATCCACGTCCGGCACGGTATGCGACCAACCGGCCGGTCGCCATTCGGCCCCGGCCCTGACCAGGACCGGAAGGGCGATTCGACCGGGTACGCAGAGCAAGAGGCTGATTCGTCACTCAGGCCCGCCTTAGCACACCAAGGGCATGATCGTCCGGCTGTCCACAACACCTCCCGTTGTCCACAGGTCGTACCACCGGGGGCACCTCGACGGCTCCGGTCCCGGCAGGGTGCCGGCCATGAGCAAGCGGAACCAGGCGGTCGGCGGGTACGGGGAGCGTTGCGCCGTCCGGCACCTGATCGAGGCAGGGCTGCGCCCGGTGGCCCGGAACTGGCGCTGCCCCTCCGGAGAGATCGACATCGTGGCCTGGGACGGGCCGGTGCTCGTCATCTGCGAGGTGAAGACCCGCCGCAACCACGACTTCGGCACCCCGGCCGAGGCGGTGGTCAGCCGCAAGGCCCGCCGGCTGCGTCGGCTCGCCGTGGCGTGGCTGGCGGCCACCGGCACTACCGCCGAGGAGATCCGCTTCGACGTCGTCTCGGTCCTGCTGCCGCGCACCGGCCGGGCCCAGGTCGAACATCTCAAGGGAGCCTTCTGATGAGCTACGCCCGGGTGCTCTGTGTCGGCCTGGTCGGGGTCACCGGTCATCTGGTGGAGGTGGAGGCGGATCTCGCACCCGGCCTGCCCGCCGTGGTCATCTCCGGGCTGCCGGACACCGCCCTGCACGAGGCCCGGGACCGGGTCCGCGCCGCCGTGGTCAACTCCGGCCAGCGCTGGCCGAACCGGCGGATCACCCTGAACCTGCTACCGGCCACCATGCCCAAGTTCGGCTCGGCCTTCGACCTGGCGATCGCGGCGGCGCTGCTCGGCGGCTCCGGTGAGCTGCCCCTGGCCCCGCTGGAGGGCGTGGTGATCCTCGGCGAACTGGGCCTGGACGGCACCGTCCGACCGGTCCGGGGGGTGCTGCCGATGGCCGCCGCGGCGGCCCGGGCCGGGGTCCAGCGGGTGATCGTGCCGGCCGCCAACAGCGCCGAGGCCGCCGTGGTGCCCGGCCTGCGGGTACGCGGCGTGGACACCCTGCACCGGCTGATCGCCTACGTCCGCGACGGCGTACCCCTGATCGAGCCCCCGACCCACCTGCCGCCGCCGGCCGATCCCGGCCCCGATCTGGCCGAGGTGGCCGGGCAGGGGCTCGGTCGGCGGGCCCTGGAGGTGGCTGCCGCCGGGGGCCACCACCTGGCGCTGATCGGCCCGCCGGGGGCCGGCAAGACGATGCTGGCCGAGCGTCTGCCCTCGATTCTGCCGGAGCTGGACGACGCCGCCGCCCTGGAGGTGACCGCGCTGCACTCGATCGCCGGGCTGTTGCCGGCGGAGGGTGGGCTGCTGCGGCGGCCCCCGTTCCAGGCCCCGCACCACACCGCGACCATCCCGGCCATCGTCGGCGGCGGGACGGGGATGGCCCGGCCCGGCGCGATCTCGCTGGCCCACCGAGGGGTGCTCTTTCTGGACGAGGCTCCGGAATTCAGCCGCGCCGCCCTGGAGGCGTTACGCCAACCGCTGGAGCACGGTCGGGTGCGGTTGGCCCGTAGCCGGGGCGGCACCGAGTACCCCGCCCGGGCACAGCTGGTGATCGCGGCCAATCCCTGCCCGTGCGCCAGTCCGGCCGGCGACGACCGGTGCGAGTGTCCCCCGCAGGCCCGCCGCCGCTACCTGGGTCGACTCTCCGGTCCCCTGCTCGACCGGATCGATCTTCAGGTGCGGCTGCTGCCGATGCGCGCCGCCGACCTGATGGAGGCGGGCACCCACGAGTCCTCCGCGGTGGTGGCGTCCCGGGTGCTGGCCGCTCGTAGGGCGGCGGCGGAGCGCTGGTCGGTGTTGGGTCGCCGCCTCAACGCGGAGGTGCCCGGTCAGCAACTGCGCCGGCCCCCGTGGCAGCTACCCGCCGCCGACACCGCCGAACTACGAGCCCGGCTCGACTCGGGGTCGCTCTCCGCGCGCGGCTTCGACCGGGTCATCCGGCTCGCCTGGACCATCGCCGACCTCGACGGGCGCCCCCGCCCGGACCGACACGACGTCGGCGAGGCCATCCACCTCAGGACGGGAGAGGGCATATGAGCACGTACGACGAGACCACACTGGCCCGGGTGGCGTTGACCTGGCTGGCCGAGCCGGGCACCCGCTCGGTGTACGCGCTGGTCGACGAACTCGGCCCGGTGGCCGCCCTGGATCTGCTGCTCGACGGCGGGGCGCCCCAGGAGGAGTTACGCGACAGCGTGGCGGCCCGCCGCCAGGCCGGGGATGCGCGGGCCATCGCCGCCGAGGCCCTGGAACGCGGCGAACGGCTAGGTGCCCGCGTCATCGTGCCGGATGACGACGAGTGGCCCGCCTCGGTCGAGCAACTGCGCACCCTCGTGCTGGAGGATGCGCGCCGCCGGGTCGACCGGGAGACCGCCCCACCCCTCTGCTTCTGGGTACGCGGGCCGTTGCCGCTGGCCGAGACGCTGGACCGGTCGGTGGCCGTGGTCGGGGCACGGGCCGCCACCCCGTACGGCCTGCATGTCGCCAGGGACCTGGGTTACGGCCTGGCCGACCGGGACTGGACGGTCGTCTCCGGCGGTGCCTTCGGCATCGACGCCGCCGCACACCGGGGCGCGCTGAGCGCGGGCGGCCGGACGGTCGCGGTGCTGGCCTGTGGAGTGGACCGCCCCTACCCGATGGGTAACACGGCGTTGTTCGACCGGATCGCCGACTCCGGGCTGCTGGTCAGCGAATGGCCGCCGGAGGCCGAGCCGCTTCGTCCCCGTTTCCTGATCCGCAACCGGGTGATCGCGGCCGGCACGAAGGGCACCGTGCTGGTGGAGGCGGCGGCCCGCAGCGGCGCCACCCAGACCACCCGACGGGCCCTGGCGCTGCACAAACCGGCGATGGTGGTGCCCGGTCCGGTCACCTCGGCGATGTCGGTCGGCACCCACGAGTTCCTGCGGGAGGAACCGAATGCCCGCCTGGTGACCGGGCTGGCTCAGGTGCTGGAGGAGGTGGGTCGGATCGGGGAACTGGCCCCGGTGCCACGGGGTCCGCAGCGACCCACCGACCTGATCGACGACGACGCCCGGGCGATCGTGGAGGTGATGCCCCGACGGGGCACGATCGGGGTGGACGACCTGGCCGGTCGCGCCGGTCTGGCGGTACGCACCGTGCTGCGCAAGCTGTCCCTGTTGGAGGAGTTGGCCCTGGTGGTTCGCCGCGGCGACGGCTACGCCCTGGTGACGGCCCCAGGCGCCCGCCGAGCCGCCCACCCTGACGGTGTCGCGGGCGGAGGCACCCGACCCTAGGCTGTGACCCGTGGGGGGTACGGAAGGTCGCAGCGCCCGTGGCACCCGGGCCGTGCACGCGGCGCTGCCGGAGCCGCTGCGCGAGGCGGTGGACGAGTTCGCCCGGCACCTGGCCTCGGTCCGCAACCGTTCGGCCCACACCGTACGGGCGTACGTCGCCGATCTGGTCTCCCTGTTGGATCACGCGCATCGGATGGGCGCCGCCGAGGTGGCCGAACTGGACCTGGACACGGTACGCAGTTGGCTGGCCAAGCAGCGCACCATGGGAGCCGCCCGGGCGTCGCTGGCCCGACGCGCGGCGGCGGCACGCACCTTCAGTGCCTGGGCGCACCGGGGCGGGCTGCTGCCCACGGATGTGGCCGCCACCCTCGCCAGTCCCCGCCCGCAGCGCACCCTGCCCACCGTGCTCCGCGCCGACCAGGCCGCCCTCCTCGTCGAGGCACCCACCCGATCCACCGCCGATGGCCGCGCCACTTCCGGCGCCCATCCCACCCCCGAGGCCGACGCCCACCCCACGGCTGGCCCTCCCACCGCCGATGGCACCGGCACAGAGGAAGCGGAGGGTGCCGAGGACGGAGAGCGGGTGGCTCGGGCGGTGCGGTGGCGTGACCGGGTGCTGCTGGAGTTGCTCTACGGCACCGGGGTGCGGGTCAGTGAGGTGTGCGGCATCGACCTGGCCGATGTCGACCATGGCCGGCGGGTGGTCCGGGTCCGGGGCAAGGGTGGCCGGGAACGGACCGTGCCGTACGGCCTGCCGGCGCAGCGGGCCCTCGACGAGTGGCTGCGACACGGGCGGCCCGTGCTGGCGGTCCCGGCCTCCGGAGAGGCGCTGCTGCTCGGCGCCCGGGGTGGCCGGCTGAATCCGACCACCGCCCGCCGGATCGTCGGTGCGTACGCCGAGGCCGCCGACCTGCCCCGGATCGGACCGCACGCGCTGCGCCACTCGGCCGCCACCCACCTGCTCGAAGGCGGGGCGGACCTGCGCGCGGTACAGGAGTTGCTGGGCCACTCCTCGCTGGCCAGTACGCAGGTCTACACCCATGTCTCGGTCGATCGGCTACGTGCGGCGTACCGCCAGGCCCACCCCCGCGCCTAAGTCGCGGCCACGACAGCGCCCGAATGGCGGAACACTTTCCGATCAAGATCCATCACCCAGGGCCCGGGGGTGGCGTTACGATCATCCGGTGAGCGTCCCGCCTCCGCCTGAGCCTATGACGGGCGCCCGCCTGCTCTTCTCCCTCGACCCGGCGGTCAGTCACCTCAACCACGGCTCGTTCGGCGCAGTGCCGATCATCGTGCAGCGGGCCCAGCAGCGGTTGCGGGACGAGATGGAGGCCGACCCGCTGCGCTTCTTCGCCACCGGCCTGGTCGACCGGATCACCCACGCCCGCCGGCACCTGGCCGGCTTCCTCGGCGCCGACCCGGACGGCACCGCCCTGACCGTCAACGCCACCACCGGGGTGGCGGTGGTGTTGCAGTCCCTAGGGCTGGGCCCGGCCGACGAGGTGCTCACCACCGATCATGGCTACGGTGCGGTCGACTTCGCCATCGCCCGGGAGTGCCGCCGCAGCGGAGCGACCCATCGGGTGCTGCCGGTGCCACTGTCGGCGACCACCGAGGAGATCGTGCAGATCGTCCGGTCCGGGCTGCGTCCGGGGCGTACCCGGCTGCTCGTGGTCGACCAGCTCACCTCGGCCACGGCACGGTTGTTGCCGGTCGCCGCCATCGTCGGGGTGGCGCGGGAACACGGGGTGTCCGTGCTCGTCGACGCCGCCCACGCTCCCGGGATGCTGCCGGCGAGCGTGCAGAGCATCGGGGCCGACTTCTGGGTCGGCAACCTGCACAAGTGGGGGTACGCCCCCCGTGGCACGGCCGTGCTGGTGGTCGCCCCGTCCTGGCGGGACCGCATCGAACCCCTGGTGGTCTCCTGGGAGCAGGCGGCCGGCTTCCCCAGCCGGGTGGAGTGGCAGGCGACCGCGGACTACACCGCCTGGCTGAGTGCCCCGGTGGGGCTCTACCTGCTGCGTACCCTCGGGGTGGACCGGGTGCGCGCGCACAACGCGGCTCTGGCGGCGTACGGCCAGCGGGTGGTGGGGGATGCCCTGGGGGTGCGGCCGGCCGATCTGCCCGAGCCCGGCGGACCCACGGTCGCCATGCGGATCATCCCGTTGCCGCCAGGGCTGGCCACCACGGTCGAGGGCGCCCTGGCGCTGCGGGCCCGGATCGCCGAGCGGCTCGCCATCCAGGTCGCGGTCAACCCCTGGAACGGGCAGGGCTGGCTGCGGCTGTGCGGCCAGGTGTACAACTCGCCCGACGAGTACGACCGGCTAGCCGGGCGGCTGCCCGCCCTGCTGGCCCAACGCTGACCGGCTTCCCGGCCAGGCTGATCGGCTCCTCGGCCAGCGGCAGCAGCCGGGTGCGACCGAGACCGAGCAGGGCCAACGGGTCCAGGTAGTCAGTACCCCGGCGCAGCCCCCAGTGCAGGCAGGCCGCCTCGGGGCAGCCCAGGTGCCCGGGCGCCAGGACCCCCAGGAGGGTGCCGGCCGCCACCGCCGTGCCGACCGTGACCACCGGTTCCACCGGCTCGTAGGTGGTGCGCAGCCCGTCGGGGTGGGTCACCGAGATCACCGGCCGGCCGGCGACCAGACCGGCGTACGAGACCGTGCCGCTGCCGGCGGCCCGGATCGGCGCGCCCGCCGGGGCGATCAGATCCACCCCACGATGGCCGGACAGCCAGGGCCGAGCCGGAGGATCGAACCGGCGGCCCGGTCGAGGCACCCCCTCGACCGGCCACCGGTACCCCTGCCCGGCAGACCCGCCCCCTGGCGACAGCACGACGCTGGGCGACGGCACCACCCCCGACGGACCAGCCACCACCGTTGAGAGCGGCAGCATGGTGGGGGACGACCGCTGTCCGGACGAGGAGAGGGTCGGCATGAGGAGGGGCAGCAGCAGGAGGGCGCAGAGCGCCCGGGTTCGGGTCACCATGGCGGCGAGTGTGCCGATCCTGGGGCGGCCTCGCTGCCCGGCAAGGGTCGCCTGTGGACGACGCGGGGCCCTGTGGACAACCCACGCCGACGAAGCTGATCTGCTATGGCCTGACGACAGCCGGGCCGGACCGCCAGTGTGGACCGATCGCGGCGGGTGGGGGTCCACCGCGCGGAAACCGGCCGGAGATCAACCGGGGTTCAGCAGGGATCAGCCGCCGAAGCCGGAGTCGGCCGGCAGGGAGATGTCCGGCTTCTCCAGCTCCTCGACGTTGACGTCCTTGAAGGTCATCACCCGCACGTTCTTGACGAACCGGGCGGGACGATACATGTCCCACACCCAGGCGTCGTGCATCTCGACCTCGAAGTAGACCTCGCCGTCGGAGTTGCGCACGTGCAGGTCGACCTGGTTGGCCAGATAGAACCGCCGCTCGGTCTCCACCACGTAGGAGAACTGACGGACGATGTCGCGGTACTCCCGGTAGAGCTGTAGCTCCATCTCGGTCTCGTACTTTTCGAGATCTTCCGCGCTCATCGCACTCCGCCTTCCATGACCACATCTTCCCCCACCGACGCCGGAGGCTGAGGCTGCTCGCCCAACGCCACGCCGACGGTACCCCCTGCGAAGCCTGAGCGCTCCATCGGCTCGTCCCAGCTTGCGCCCAGCGGTCGACGGGAGCGGGGTGGACGGCCGTCCAGGCCGGAGACGGCCGCTACGTTGACGTAGGAGAACCGGTGTTCCCGGCACGGACCCCGCTCGCGCAGGGCCGCCGTGTGATCGGCGGTGATGTACCCCTTGTGCTCGGCGAAGCCGTACCCCGGGTAGGTAGCCTCCAGGTCGACCATGATCCGGTCCCGGGTCACCTTGGCCAGGACGCTGGCCGCCGCTACGCAGGCCGCCACCCGGTCGCCCTTCCACACGGCCAGACCGGGCACGTCCAGGCCGTCGACCCCGAACCCGTCGGTCAACACGTACTCCGGTCGCACGGTCAGCGAGGCCAGCGCCCGACGCATCGCGGCCAGGTTGCACACGTGCAGCCCCCGGGCGTCGACCTCCTCGGCCGGGATGACCACCACGGCGTATGCCAGGGCACGCGCGACGACCTCGGCGTACACCCGCTCCCGGCTCGCCGGGGTGAGCAGCTTGGAGTCGGCCAGGCCCTCGATCTCACCTCGCCGCCCTTCCGGCAGCACCGCGGCGGCGGCCACCAGCGGCCCGGCGCAGGCCCCCCGGCCGGCCTCGTCGGCACCGGCGACGTACCGGAAGCCACGCCGTTGCAGGGCCCGCTCCAGGGCGTACAGCCCGGCCTCCCGGCGCACCACCGTGCGCGGCGGGGTCAGCATGGCGCACCGGGAGCCGTGGCCGTAGAGGCCAGGGCCCGGGTCAGGACCTCGGGGAGGTCCAGGGGGTAGCACCGCTCGGCGGTGCTGCGCAGTTCCTGGGCCGACCACCACCGGTGACCGTCCACGCTGTTGCGCTCCACCTCGCTGAATCCCGTCGTGTCGACCTCGTGTGCGGCGACCCGCACCAGAAAGAACCGCTGTTCCTGCCGGTACCACACCCCGTCGAAGGAGAACTCCGTCACCTCGGCGTGCACCGGCTCACCGAACTGGGTCATCGCCAACCGCAACCCGGTCTCCTCCGCCAACTCCCGCGCCGCGCCCTCGGGGTAGCTCTCCCCCGGGTCCAGTCCGCCACCCGGGGTGAACCACCAGCGTCCGTCCTGCGGACGGGCGGGATCGAAGCCCCGGAAGAGCAGCAACCGGTCGGCCCGGTCGACCAGGAGCACCCGGGCGGCGCGCCTCGGGGTGTAGAGCGTCACCGCACCAGATTGCCAGACGTGGCCGACAACGCCCACGTCCCGTCCCCGACACCTCAGGGGGTGGGAATGGCCTCGAACTCCTCCGGCACGGTCAGCAGGGTGGCCCGGTTGAACGGCCAGAAGACCGTGAAGGCCCGGCCCACTACGTCCTTCTCCGGGATGGTCGCCGCGGTGACGTTCTCCCCGGACTGCTGGTAGTGCTCCAGGGAGTCACCGGAGGCGGAACGGTGGTCACCCATCACCCAGAGCCGACCCTGCGGAATGACGACGTCGAACTCCTGGTCCGCCGGCTTGTCCCGGTTGCCGTCGAAGGAGAAGATGTACGGCTCGTCCAGCGGCACCCCGTTGATCACCAGACGGTCCTGGGCGTCGCAGCAGACCAGCCGATCCCCGCCGACCCCGATCACCCGCTTGATGAAGTCCTCGCCCGCGGGGTTGCCGCTCCACTCGACCGGGGCCTTGAAGACGATCACCTCGCCCCGGTGCGGGGTCCGGAAGTTGTACACCAACTTGTTGACCAGCACCCGATCATCGATCTTGAGGGTGTTCTCCATGGAGGGCGACGGGATGAAGAAGGTCTGCAGTACGAAGGCCCGCACCAGTACCGCGACCAGGATCGCCACCCCCAGCAGGATGGGAAGTTCCTTCCAGAACGAGTGGCGTGGCTTGTCGGTCTGCTCGTCAATCACGGGAGGAGCCTACGTTGCCCGGATCGGTGCCACCGCGTGGAACGCGCTAGAACGGCTAGGGTGGCCGCGATCGGAAGCACCAGGACCACCCCTCCTTCGGTCGTGGGCCGCACCGGTGGGGCCGCCCCGCCGGTGGCCGTGACCGCCGGAGGCACCTCGGCGAAGGTCTCCGGCACCGGCAGAGTGTGCCAGCGGCTGGAGGGCCAGACCACCGCGAAGGCCCGGCCCACCACGTTGTCAATCGGCACCGTGCCCTGGCAGCGGGCGTCCTGGGAGACGAGCCGGTGGTCGCCGAGCACGAACATCTGACCGGGCGGGACCACGATCTCCTCGAACCGCCGGGACCGGCACTCCTGCGGGTTGGGGGGCAACTCCAGGGGGGAGTCCCGCAGCACGTACGCGGACTCGTCCAGCGGGGTGCCGTTGACCAGCACCCGCCCCTGCTCGTCGCAGCAGCTGACCCGGTCACCCGGCAGGCCGATGACCCGCTTGATGAAGTCCTTCTCCCCCGGGCGGCTCAGCCCGACCAGGTCACCCACCGTGCGGCCTAGCCGGTCGGTGAAACCCCCGGCCGGCTCCACGTCCACCTGCGGGACCCACTGGTCGGTGCCCCGGAAGACCACCACCTCGCCACGCTGCGGATCCCGCACGTTGTAGACGACCTTGTTGACCAGGACCCGGTCCCCGACCAGCAGGGTGTCCTCCATCGACCCCGAGGGGATGAAGAACGCCTGGAGCAGGAAGGTACGGATCAGCACCGCCAGGCAGAAGGCCACGACGAGCAGCAGCGGCAACTCCTGCCAGAGCGGCATCTGCCGTTTCTCACGCCGGGCCCGTCGTCGCCACGGATCAACCGAGCCGCTGTCGTCAAGCGCCTGTACCACGCCCACTCCCCGGTCCGCAGATACGACTACCGCCCGGCAGTCTCGTCGAGACTTCCCGGGCGGTAGTGGAGGTCACCCGCCGGCCATGGCGGGTCGCCGCCCCGCTGCGCCCGTACGACCAGGGTAGTGCGGTCTGGCCGGTACGACATACGCGCAGCTGAGGCGGCGTGGCGCAGCGCGAGGTCAGCTCGGCTGCTTCTCGCGCAGCTCCTTGATCTTGGCCTTCTTGCCCCGCAGCTCGCGCAGGTAGTAGAGCTTGGCGCGGCGGACGTCACCACGGGTCACGACCTCGATCCGGTCGATCGCCGGGCTGTTGATCGGGTAGGTCCGCTCGACACCGACGCCGAAGCTGAGCTTGCGGACGGTGAAGGTCTCGCGCAGTCCGGCGCCCTGGCGACGGATGACCACGCCCTGGAAGATCTGGACCCGGGAGCGGTTACCCTCGACCACTCGCGCGTGCACCTTCACGGTGTCACCGGCGCGGAAGTCGGGAAGGTCGGTGCGCTTCGACTGGGCGTCAAGAGCGTCCAGGATGTTCATCGCTCGTCCTCGTGAGGCTCACGGCGCACCGTCAATCGGCGCGCGAATGGGTGATACTGATCCCCGGATGGCGGCCGGTGGAACCGACCCCGGTCGGGGATCCTCGCAGCCGTCCACGGCGCAGACGACTGCGGCAACCCCTCTACTTTGCCATATCCCGTCCGGGCACCGGAAACCCGGCCCGGTCGAGGGTCGCCACGTCCCGTTTGTCCAACTGCTCAGGGTCGAGGGCGGCCAGCATGTCCGGCCGACGTCGGCCGGTGCGCTGCAGGGCCTCGTCGCGGCGCCAGCGGGCGATCCGCCCGTGGTCGCCGGAGCGCAGCACCTCCGGCACCTCCAGCCCCCGCCAGGCCGCCGGCTTGGTGTACATCGGCGCTTCCAGCAGCCCGTGGGCGTGTGACTCCTCGGTCAGCGAGCCGGCGTTGCCGAGCACCCCGGGCAGCAGCCGGGTGACCGCCTCCAGGATCACCAGCACGGCCACCTCGCCACCGAAGAGCACGTAGTCGCCCAGACTGACCTCGGTGACCGGCATCCGGGTGGCCGCGTGGTCCAGGACCCGCTGGTCGATGCCCTCGTACCGGCCGCAGGCGAAGATCAGGTGCGGCTCGGCGGCCCACTCGTACGCCAACGCCTGGGTGAAGGGCACCCCGGCCGGGGAGGGCACCAGCAGTCGGGGGGTCGCCGCCGACTCCGCGGGGGCCAGGGCGTCCAGGGCCGCACCCCAGGGCTCGGGCCGCATCACCATGCCCGGCCCACCGCCGTACGGGGTGTCGTCGACCGTGCGGTGCACGTCGTGGGTCCAGGTACGCAGATCGTGTACGCCCAGCCGCAGGGTGCCGTTGGCCCGAGCCTTGCCGATCAGGGACAGATCCAGGGGGGCGAAGTACTCCGGGAAGATCGACACGATGTCGACACGCATCAGGGGTGCTCCGCGGGATCAGAGGTCGAGCAGGCCGTCAGGCAGGTCGACCACGACGCGACCACCGGCGAGATCGACCTCGGGGACCATCACCTTGATGAAGGGAATCAGCGCGGTACGTCCCTCGGGGCGACGCAGCACCAGCAGATCCGAGGCGGGTGCGTGGTCGATCCGGGCCACCTCGCCCAGTCGCTCCCCGGCCGGGGTGACCACGGCCAGCCCGACCAGTTGGTGGTCGTGGAACTCCTCCGGGTCCTCCGGCGGGGCCACGTCGGCGCTGTCCACGGCGAGCAGGGTGCCCCGCAACGCCTCCGCGACGTTGCGGTCCAGCACGCCGTCGAAGGCGACCAGGAGATGACCCTGGTGCCAGCGGGCAGCCTCCACGGTCAGCTCGGCGGGCACCTCGTAGCGCTCTCCCGGACTGGCGGCCGGCTCCTGGCGGCCACGGGGAACCGCCCCCGGCATGGTGGTCAACACCATGCCGGGGGCGAACCGCGTCTCGGGCTCGTCCGTACGCACTTCCACGGTGACCTCACCGCGGATGCCGTGCGGCTTGCCGATCCTGCCGACGATGAGCTGCATCAGTACGAGTCGACGATGTCGACGCGCACGCCGCGCCCACCGATGGAGCCGATCACCTGGCGCAGTGCCTTGGCGGTCCGACCGGACCGCCCGATCACGGTGCCCAGGTCCTCGGGGTGCACGCGGACTTCGAGCCGCTTGCCCCGACGGGAGTCGACCATCCGGACGCGTACGTCATCGGGGTGATCGACGATGCCCTTGACCAGGTGCTCCAACGCCGGCCGCAGTGCCATGTCAGGCCTGCTCACCGGAGTCCGCAGCGGCCGGCTCCTCGGCCTTCGGCGCCTCCGCCTCGGCCTTGGCGGCCTTCTTGGCCGGCTTGGCCGGGGTGTCCGCCACACCGGCGGCGGCCTTGGCCTCGGCCTCGTAGGCGGCCGTGCGGTCGACCCGCTCCGGCGCCACCTTCAGCGGCGGCGGGGCCGGCAGGCCCTTGAACTTCTGCCAGTCACCGGTCAGCTCCAGCAGCCGCTGCACCGCCTCGCTCGGCTGGGCGCCGACGGACAGCCAGTACTGGACCCGCTCCGACTTGACCTCGATCACCGAAGGGTCTTCCTTCGGCTGGTAGATCCCGACGAACTCGATCGCCCGGCCGTCGCGCTTGGTACGCGAGTCGGCGATGACGATGCGGTACTGCGGGTTGCGGATCTTGCCCATCCGCAGGAGCCGGATCTTTACGGCCACGGTTGTTTCGCTCCTGTTGCGATCTCACCGGCCCAGGTGGGCGGTGTGCACGGGTGAGCGCCAACCGGCACAGTGGGGTTGGGCCGGAGACAGCTCGGGTGGACTGGCGGCACGCCCGGGTTAGAGGGCGCCGGACGCGCGCCGGATACCAGCCAGCCATTCTGCCAGATCCACCCGGGATCCCTCACATCGGACCGGGGCGGGTCACCCGCAGTGGCCCCGAAGTGACGCAGAACACAGCCGGCTCAGCGTGCGGGTGGGCGGTCCCAGCCGGTGGGCAACTGCTCCGGGGGCACCCACTGCGGGGGTGGGGTGAAATCGCACCAGGTGCCGTCGAAGGGGAACTCCCCGGCCTCGGCCAGGGCGATCACCCGCTTGCCCTCGGCTCGTACGGCCGCCTCGTCGGTCACCCAGTAGTGCTCTGGGAAGGCCAGCCGCTCGACGAACTCGCCCTCGTCCTTCCACTCCCAGCTGCGGTCCGGGCGCACCCACACATCGAGATCCTGATCCACGATGTCGACCCCGGCCAGCCCGCCGTCGTCCCACCGGACCCCGTGCTCCTCCAGGTTGACGTACCACCCGGCGAAACGCCCCTGCGGGTCGCGGAACCACCAGACGGAATGCGCCGCCCCGGCAGGCAGGAACTTCAGCAGCGGCGGCCCGTTCCACCGCCCCTGCTTCAGTTGGAAGGTCGGAGTGAGCCACTGCGCGAACGGAACCGCCCGCATCCCCAGCCCGTCGGCGTTCACCTCGCCGGCCACCGGCGACCCCTCGGCCACCCAGAGCAGCAGCCCCCGCTCGTCATCACTGACCACCCGGGCGGGCCGAACCCACCCGATCCGCCCCCGGCGCACATTACGGTGCACCACCAACCGCCCCACCTCAAACCTCACCCCCCGACCCTACCGCCCCCCATTCCCCGCGATCTTGCACTTCTGGTCGCCGAAATGCACCTTTGCTGCGGGTTCGCCCCGACAGAAAGTGCAAGATCGACGAGCAGAGCGGGGGTGGGGGCGCGTGGGTAGCGCCTGGGGTGGGTTAGTAGGCGCGGGCGAGGATGGCGGTCAGGTCGGGTTCGTCCTCGGTGTCCGGGACGGAGTTGTCGGCGCGGACCAGGCAGCGGACGGTGACGCCCTGGGCGTTGGCCTTGGCTTCGCCTTCGACACCTACCGCCGACCACGGAACCCTTGCCCAGCCGGTGGCCGCCGCCTCGATCGCCTCATCGAGGGTGGCGACCTCGGTGGTGCGGGACTGGCGAAAGGCCAGCGCCTGGTCGTGCAGGGCCTGCTGGTCGGCCGCCAGGGCGGCGAGCACCGCGCCGACCACGTCCGCGATGGGGGTGGGGGCCTTCGAGCCGTCCGTACGCCGGACCACGACCGCGTTGCCGGCGGCCAGGTCACGGGGGCCGACCTCGACACGTACCGGGTAGCCGCGCAGCTCGGCGTCGACGGCCCGGCGGCCGAAGGGGGTGTCCGTGCGGTCGTCGAGCAGGACCCGGACCCCGGCGTCGCGCAGGGCGTCGCGCAGCTTGGCCGCCGCCTCGCCCACACCCTCGCCGTCCTTGACCACCATGACGTACGCCTGCACCGGGGCCAGCCTCGGCGGCACCCGCAGGCCGTTGTCGTCGCCGTGGCACATGATCAGACCGCCGAGCATCCGGGTCGAGGTGCCCCAGGAGGTGGTCCAGACGTGCTCCCGGCCGCCCTCGGCCGAGGAGTAGCTGATGTCGAAGGCCTTGGCGAAGTTCTGCCCGAGCTCGTGGCTGGTGCCGAGCTGCAGGGCCTTGCCGTCGCCCATCATGCCTTCGCAGGTGTAGGTGGCGGTCGCCCCGGCGAACCGCTCCCGGGCGGTCTTGAGCCCGACCACCACCGGGATGCCGAGCACGTTGACCATCAGGTCCTCGTACGCCTCGTGCAGGATCTTGCGGGCGTAGGCCCGGGCGTCCTCGCGGGTGGCGTGGGCGGTGTGCCCCTCCTGCCAGAGGAACTCGCTGGTGCGCAGGAAGATCCGGGGGCGCAGCTCCCAGCGGACCACGTTGGCCCACTGGTTGAGCAGCAGCGGCAGGTCCCGGTACGAGTCGATCCACTTGGCCATGAACTCGCCGATGACGGTCTCGCTGGTGGGGCGCACCACGACCGGCTCGGCCAACTGCTTGCCGCCGCCGTGGGTGACCACCGCCAGCTCCGGCGAGAAGCCCTCGACGTGCTCGGCCTCGCGCTTGAGGTAGCTCTCCGGAATGAACAGCGGGAAGTACGCGTTCTCCGCCCCGGCCGCCTTGATCCGGTCGTCCATCTCGGCCTGCATCCGCTCCCAGATGGCATAGCCGGCCGGTCGGATCACCATGGTCCCCCGCACCGGCCCGTTGTCGGCCAGCTTCGCCTTAGCGATGAGGTCCTGGTACCACCGGGGGAAGTCTTCAGCCCGGGGAGTAAGCACGCGCGCCATAACCGCACATCCTATGCAGGGGCGGACGGGGCAGCGCGATCGGGCGCGGCATCACTGGTAGGTCGGGTCAGCGGATGACCCGACCGCGCAGGACGATGCGGGCAGGCTCGCGAACCACCCGCAGGTCCCGGCGCGGGTCCTCGGAGTAGACGACGAGGTCGGCCAGGCCACCGTCGACCAGACCGGGGAAGCCCAGCCACTGCCGGGCCCGCCAGGTGGCGGCGGCGAGCACGTCCTCGGTGCTCATGCCGGCCTGCTCGTGCAGCAACAGCATCTCCTCGGCGGCCAGGCCGTGGTCGATGCCACCACCGGCGTCGGTACCCACGAAGATCGGCACCCCGGCCTCGTACGCCGAACGCACCACCTCGGGGAAGCGGTCCCGCAGGGCGATCATGTGGTCGGCGTACCCGGGGAACTTGGGTCGGGCCTGGTCGGCGATGTGGCCGAAGGTCCGGATGTTGATCATCGTGGGGATCAGCGCGGTGCCCTGCCGGGCCATCAGGTCGATCACGTCCAGGCTCAACCCGGTGCCGTGCTCGACCGAGTCCACCCCGGCCCGCACCATGATCTCCACGGCCGACTCGCTGAAGGTGTGCACGGCGGCGCGCACCCCGGCGGCGTGCGCGGCGGCCACCGCGGCGGCCATGGTGTCCGCGTCCCAGGCCGGCGCCAGGTCACCGACCCCCCGGTCGATCCAGTCCCCGACCAGCTTGACCCAGCCGCTGCCGGCCGCCGCCTGCTCGGCCACGGTCGCCGCCACCTGGGCCGCCTCGACCTCCACCCCGATGTCGCGCAGGTAGCGCCTCGGCGGCGCGATGTGCCGCCCGGCCCGGATCATCCGGGGCAGGTCGGGTTCGTCCTCAAGCTCCGGGTACGGAAAGGGCGAACCGGCGTCCCGGATCGCCAACACACCCGCGTCCCGGTCGATCCGCGCCAAGGCCCGCGCCTGGTCCAGCGAGGTGATCGGGGTCGCGCCCCGGGCGATGCCGATGTGGCAGTGCGCGTCCACCAGCCCCGGCAGGACGAAGCCGCCGTCGGCGATCGTCTCGGCACCGGGCACCGGTTCGAAGGTGATCCGGTCGCCGACCAGCCACAGATCCCGGACCTCGTCGTCCGGCAGGAGCACACCGCGCACATGCAGAGCCATGCGCACAGTCCTACCGGATCACTCTCCGTCGCTGGCGAGGAGCCCCGCCCGCCGTACGGTCAACGCCGGCAGGTCGACCGACACCTTCCAGGGTCGCTCGGTGACGAACAGGTCCTCCGTGTGGGCGGCCACCTCGTACTCACCGGCGGAGGTCAGCACGTACTCGGTCAGGGTCATCTTCTCGTGCAGGGGGTCGACCACCCAGTAGGTGCGTACTCCCGCGCGGGCGTAGACCCGGGCCTTGTCGTAGAGGTCGCGGAAGGTCGAGGAGGGCGAGACCACCTCGACGGCCAGCAGGGCGTCCTCGACCGGCACGGGCGAGCGGTCGGCGTGCTGACGACGGATCGCGACCACGTCCGGCCGAGGCTCGTTGCGGCGGTCGACCCGCATCGACAGGTCGATGCTGACCAGGTATTCCGCCGGGCAGTTGACTTCAAGCGCCAGCAGCAGCCGGACACAGAGATCTTGGTGCAGGGCAGTGGGGGACGGCACGATCAACCTTCCGTTGATCAGTTCGTACGGAAGGTCCTTCGGCAGGTCGCCGAGGTCGTCAACCGTCCACTCCGACCGCTCGGGCAGGATGGGCGCCACGGTCATGACTCCTCCTTCCAGGGGCGGCATCACCCTAAGCGCCGACAACACCACCCGCCGTCACCGACACGCTCAGCGGGGTGGCTGGCCGCCCTTGCCGAGCTTGTTGAAGTCGATCTTCGGGAGCTTGAAGCCCGGCGGGAGGCCCTGACCGGCCGCCAGGTCCTCCGGCTTCATGCCCGGCGGAAGCTGCGGCATGCCACCCGGGAAGCCACCGGGCAGCCCGGCACCGGTACGCGGCCGACCGCCGCCCTTCGTACCCTTGCGCTTGTTCTTCGGGCTCTTGGTGGCCTTGCGCCGCCCGCCCGGCAGGCCCATCATGCCGCCCATCTGCTTCATCATCTTCTGCGCGTCGGCGAAGCGGTTGAGCAGCTGGTTGACGTCCATCACGGTGACCCCGGAACCGTTGGCGATCCGGGCCCGGCGGGAGCCGTTGATGATCTTCGGGTTGGTCCGCTCGGCCGGGGTCATCGACCGGATGATCGCGGTGATCCGGTCGAAGTGCTTGTCGTCCACCTCGGCCAACTGGTCCTTGACCTGCCCCATGCCGGGCATCATGGCCAGCACGTTGGCGATCGGCCCCATCCGGCGGACCGCGATGAGCTGGTCGAGGAAGTCCTCCAGGGTGAACTGCTCGCCGCCCATCAGCTTGGCGGTCATCTTCTCCTTCTGATCGGTGTCGAAGGCCGCCTCGGCCTGCTCGATCAGAGTGAGAACGTCGCCCATGCCGAGGATCCGGCTGGCCATCCGGTCGGGGTGGAAGACGTCGAAGTCCTCCAGCTTCTCGCCGGTGGAGGCGAACAGGATCGGCTGCCCGGTGACCTCACGCACCGACAGGGCGGCACCACCCCGGGCGTCGCCGTCGAGCTTGGAGAGCACCACGCCGGTGATGCCGACGCCGTCACGGAAGGCCTCGGCGGTACGCACCGCGTCCTGGCCGACCATCGCGTCGATGACGAAGATGACCTCGTCGGGGTCGACCGCGTCCCGGATGTCGGCGGCCTGCCGCATCATCTCGGCGTCGATGCCGAGTCGACCGGCGGTGTCGACGATGACCACGTCGCGGGCGGCCCGGCGGGCGTGTTCGAGGGAGGCCTTGGCCACCTGCACGGGGTCGCCGACCCCGTTGCCGGGCTCCGGGGCGTACACCTCGACCCCGGCCCGGCCACCGAGCACCTGGAGCTGCCCGACGGCGTTGGGGCGCTGGAGGTCGGCGGCGACCAGCAGGGGCTGGTGGCCCTGGGCCTTGAGCCAGCGGGCCAGCTTGCCGGCGAGGGTGGTCTTACCGGAACCCTGGAGGCCGGCGAGCATGATCACCGTCGGCGGCTGCTTGGCGAACTGGAGCCGACGCCCCTCGCCACCGAGGACGGCGACCAGCTCCTCGTTGACGATCTTGATGATCTGCTGGGCCGGGTTGAGCGCCTGGGAGACCTCCGCACCACGCGCCCGTTCCTTGACGTTCGCGATGAAGCCCTTGACCACCGGCAGCGCGACATCGGCCTCCAGCAGCGCGAGGCGGATCTCGCGCGCGGTGGCGTCGATGTCGGCGTCGGTGAGGCGTCCCTTGCCGCGGAGCTTGGTGAAGATCCCGGAGAGGCGGTCACTCAAGGTGTCAAACACGCGAACATCCCGATTGTCGTCTTCGGCGGGCACGGTACGGACACGCGGGTGGTGTCCAGCCCACCGCTAGCCTAGCCCGACCCCGCTTCCCCGGCCCGGCCCAGCCGCCCCCTTTCCCGACGGCAGCCCACCCGCACACCCGCGCCCCCACCCTGCGCGCCGCGCACTGCGCGGCTGCGGCGAGCAACATCAGGGAAAGTGCTGCCTCGTCGGCTGGTGAGGCAGCACTTTCCCCGAAACTGCTGTCCGATTTCCCGGGAGACGCCGCCGGGGGCGGTTACACGGCGGCTAGGACGGCGGCTTCGAGGCGGGTGCGGTCCTCGTCGGAGGGCCAGGAGCCGACGAGGTAGAAGACGTCGACCACGTCTCCGCCCAGGGTGGCGATGCGGGCCGCGCGGACCTGGGCGCCGGCCGCGTCCAGGGCGCTGGTCACCCGGTACAGCAGGCCCGCGGCGTCCGCGGCCCGCAACTCCAGCAGTACCGCGTCGGTGGCGGCGTCCCGGTGCCAGACCACCCGTGGTTCGGCCCCGGCCCCCCGTGCGGCCAGGGCCCGTCCACGCAGTCGCTGGGTGACGGAGACGTCGCCACCGACCGCCCTACGCAGGTCGGAGCTGAGCGCCACCGGCTCGGGGGGCAGCCCGTAGCGGGGCTGCACCCGGCACTCCACCAGGGCCCGCCCGTCCACCGTCGAGGCGTCGGCCGCGAGCACCTCCAGGCGGTGCAGGGCCAGGCAACCGGCCACCGTGGCGAGCAGGCCCCGCCGGTCGGCCGCGGCCACCGCCACCCGGTCCCCGGTCAGGTGTACGACCGGCAGCGGCCCCGCCACCAGGGCCGGGTCCGGGGCGGGCGGTTCCGGTACCGCCCCGGTGTCCAGGGTGGTGCGGACCCGGGCCACCAGTTCGGCGATCAGCCGGCCCTTCCAGTCCGACCAGGCCCCCGGTCCGGTGGCGGCGGCATCCGCCCGGGCCAGCGCGTGCAGCAGGTCGAGGGTGGTGACGTCGCCGACCGCCTCGGCCACCCCGGAGATGGTCACCGGATCGGCCAGATCGCGGCGGGTGGCCACCTCGGGCAGCAGCAGGTGCAGCCGGACCAGGGTGCCGATCAGCTTCGCCTCGGCGGCGGGCAGGCCGATCCGGGCGGCGATGGACTCGGCGATCGGGGCCCCGACCGTGGAATGGTCACCCGGCAGACCCTTGCCGATGTCGTGCAGGAAGGCCCCGAGCAGCAGCAGGTCGGGGCGGTCCACGTCCCGGGTGTGTCGGCTGGCCTCGAAGGCGGTCTGCACCAGGTGCCGGTCCAGGGTGAAGCGGTGCACCGGGTTGTGCTGGGGCAGGCTGCGCAGCCGGGTCCACTCCGGCAGCCAGCCGTCGATCAGCCCGTACCGGTCGCAGGTCTCCCAGGCGGGCAGCAGCCCGGTGCCGGCACCGAGCAGGGTGGTCAGGGCGGCTCGGGCCTCCGCCGGCCAGGGGGTGGGCAGGGGTGGGCAGTAGGTGGCCAGCCATTCGCAGGTGGCCCGGGCTATCGGCAGCCCGGTGACCGCCGCCGCGGCGGCCACCCGCAGCGAGAGGTTGGGGTCGGGGCGGGCCCCGATGGCGGTGCGGGCCAGCACCAGCTCCCCGTCGTGCTCGACCACGTCCCGGGCCACCGGGCGACGCAGCGGACGCCCGTCGGCGCCTCGACGGCGGCCGGTGCGCAGCCGGTCGGCGGCCCGGAAGGCGTCGTCCAGGGCGTGGCTGACCGTCCGGGCGTCCCCGGCCACCCGACGCAGCAGGGCGTCCCCGTCACCGGCCGCTCCAGCCGGCCCCGCAGCGGTAGCCGATCCACCCGGGCCCGCGGCATCGGTGTCGGGGTCGCCGGGGGGTGTCTGGCGCAGGCCGAGCAGGGCGGCCACCCCTTCGCGTTCCTGGGCCAGCAGCCGGTCGACCCGACGACCCACCTGCTGGTGCAGGGCGTCCCGGGTGTCCAGCAGGCGAAGGTGGGCGGCGTGTACGGCGGGACGCAGCGCATCCGTGATCCCAGCCAGCGCCACGGCCCGCAGGATGCCGACGTCCCGCAACCCTCCGGCGGCCTCCTTGAGGTCGCCCTCCAGCAGGAAGGCCAGCTCGCCGTGGGCCTGCCAGCGGGCGACCGTGGTCTCCCGCAGCGGGGCCAGTTGGCGTACGGCGGTGCGCCGCCAGTGGTCGGTGGCGCTGCGGATCAGGGTGTCGGCCAGTTCGGGGTCGCCGGCGACCAGGCGGGCGTCCAGCAGCCCCAGGGCCACCTTGACGTCGTCCTGGGCCACCGACAGGGCCTCGGCGACCGTACGTACGGAGTGGTCCAGCCGCAGGCCGGCGTCCCAGATCGGGTACCACAGCTCCGCGGCCAACTCGTCGATCCCGGCCACCCCGGAGTGCACCAGCACCAGGTCCAGGTCGCCGTAGGGGGCGCACTGTTGCCGGCCCAGCCCGCCGACCGTCAGCAGGGCGACCCCCGGCCGGTCCGGCAGCAGCCGGGCCAGCCAGGCGTCGTACGCCTCGGCTCGGGCTCGACGCGCCGCCGCGCCGATCCCGGCCGGTACGCCGACGACCTCGTTGACCTTCGGTGCTGCCGTGGGGCTGGAAGCCGAGGCTTGCCGAGAGGTCAACGAGGTCATCGACGGTGTCTCCTTACAGGGCGTCCAGGCCGCGCTCACCGGTGCGGACCCGGACGACCTCCTCGACTCCGGTCACCCAGACCTTGCCGTCACCGATCTTGCCCGTCCGGGCGGCCCCGACCACGGCGTCGACGATCTTCTCGACGTCGATCTCGTCGGTCAGCACCTCCACCCGGATCTTGGGCAGGAACTCGACGGTGTACTCGGCACCCCGGTAGACCTCGGTGTGGCCCTTCTGCCGTCCGTAGCCCTGGACCTCACTGACGGTGAGTCCGGCCACGCCCAGGGCGTGCAGGGCCTCCTTGACGGCGTCCAACTGGTGCGGCTTGATGACCGCGGTCACCAGCTTCATGTCCAACCCCTCCATCTCACGAACGTTAGCTGGCGACCTTTTCGGTTACCGCCTCGGTGGGCTCACTCTTCGGCTTGGCCGAGGGGGCGATACCCGCGGCGGCGAAGGCCCCGCCACCACCACTCGTGGAGCTGAACTCGTACGCGCTCTCCGCGTGCTCGGCGTTGTCGATGCCCTCGACCTCGGCCTCGGCGCTGACCCGGAAGCCGATGGTCTTCTCGATCACCAGGCCGATGATGTACGCGACCACGAAGGAGTAGACCAGCACGGCGACCACGCCGAGTGCCTGCAGACCCAGCAGCTTGATGCCGCCGCCGTAGAGCAGACCCGCGTTGCCCTCGCCGGCCAGCACCTCGATGGCCAGGAAGCCGATGAGCAGCGAGCCGATGATGCCGCCGACCATGTGCACGGCGACCACGTCGAGGGAGTCGTCGTACTTGAGCTTGTACTTCATGCCGACCGCGAGGGCGCAGATGGCACCGGCGATCAGACCGAGGGCGATCGCGCCCAGGGGCTCCAGGAAGGCACAGGCGGGGGTGATACCGACCAGACCGGCGACCGCACCGGAGGCCGCACCCAGGGTGGTCGGCTTGCCGTCACGGAGCCACTCGACCACGATCCAGCCGAGCACCGCGGCGGCCGTGGCGACCTGGGTGTTGATCAGCGAGATGGCGGCGGTGCCGTTGGCCGCACCGGCGGAGCCGGCGTTGAAGCCGAACCAGCCGAACCACAGCAGACCCGCACCGAGCAGCACCATGGGCAGGTTGTGCGGCTTGAACTTGTCCTTCGGCCAGCCGACCCGCTTGCCGAGGACGAGAGCCAGGGCCAGGGCCGCGGCACCGGCGTTGATGTGCACCGCCGTGCCACCGGCGAAGTCGAGCACGCCGAGCTCCATGATCCAGCCGCCGCCCCAGACCCAGTGGGCGACCGGGAAGTAGACCAGGGTGGCCCAGAGGCCGGCGAAGAGCAGCCACGGGCCGAACTTGGCCCGGTCGGCGATCGCACCACTGATCAGGGCGACCGTGATCACCGCGAACATCAACTGGAAACCGGCGAACAGCAGGTCGGGGATTCCTCCCTCGGTGCCGCTTTCCAACATGCCCCGCAGACCGGCGGCGGAGAGATCACCGGTGATCCCGCCGATGTCCTCGCCGAATGCGATGCTGTAGCCGTAGAACACCCACAACAGGCTGACCAGGCCGATCGCACCGAAGCTCATCATCATCATGTTGAGCACGGACTTGGATCGCGTCATGCCGCCGTAGAACAGGGCCAGGCCGGGCGTCATGAGCAACACCAGGGCGGCAGAAGTCAAAATCCAGGCGGTGGCACCAGAATCTAGCTCCGGCACGCTGCCTCCTCTCGGGTTGTTTTCCCTCCCTCCCGGCATCGCGCAGCATCGCCCGTACGCCGGTTGGCCGGAAGCCTGGTCGCCGGCTGTTTCGACGAGGGTCCCCGGCTGGTTTCCGGACCGTGACGGCTTGTTTCGTACGTGTGAAGAAAAACGCACACCTCAGCGCTTCGACGGGGGTCAATCAGCCATTTGGTGCCGGTCTATCCCCCTGACGGTTCACCGCAGGGCGTACTCCAGGGCATGACGCTCGTAATCGAGCAGTCGAAGATCACGCATCGGCCTACGCAGGTGACCCTTGTGCACGATCCGCACGAAGGCCGGCTCCCCGGCCGCGGCCATCCGCCGGATGCCCTCGACATGGTCGACGATCCGCTTGCGGATGGTACGGATCAGCCGGTGCCGGTCCCGCGGAATCAACCCGTACGCGTCGGCGAACAACCGCAACCGGCGCGGCCGGTCCGGACGCTTCCAGCCCAGGGTGATCGAGTCCCGGTCGGAGAAGATCGGCACCCAGGTCCAGGCCGCGTACGCCACGTCGTAGATCCGGGCACCCGGTGAGGCCAGGTCGAAGTCGATCAGCCCCAGGGTGCCGTCCGGCCGCCAGATCACGTTGTGCGGCGCGGCGTCGTGGTGACAGATCACCTCGGTGTCCGGGGGCGGGGGCCCGAAGGAGCGCCACACCGCGTTGGGCGGGGGCACGAAACCGTACTGGGCGTCGTGGAACATCCGCAGCATGGTGGCGACCGTGACCAGTGCCTCGTCGGTGACCCAGTGCGGGGCCAGCGGGTACTCCCCGCACTCCCCTTCCAGGTACGACAGCACCTCCCGGTTGCGCTCGTCCATGCCCAGGGCCCGGGGGGCGCCGGTGAACCCGACGTACTCCAGGTGACGCAGCAGGGCGTGCACCGCCGGGGTCCACGGGCCGGCGTTACGCCGGACCGTGTCGCCGACCCGCACCACCGTGCTGACGTTCCCGCCGTGCAGGGGGATCTCCTGCGAAGTCACGTACGGTCTCCCGAGGCGCTGCGACGGGTGGCTCGGGTCACGCCAGCCCGCGTACACGCGATTGTCTCTGGTCACCCGAGGTTACGCGGTCGGCCCGGGGGCTTCGGTGCCCAGCAAGGCGTCGACGAACTGCACCGGGTCGAACGGGGCCAGGTCGTCCGGACCCTCGCCGAGCCCGACCAGCTTCACCGGAATGCCCAGCTTGCGCTGTACGGCGATCACGATGCCACCCTTGGCGGTGCCGTCGAGCTTGGTGAGCACCACCCCGGTGACATTGACCACCTCGGTGAAGACCCGGGCCTGCTCCAGCCCGTTCTGCCCGGTGGTGGCGTCCAGGATGAGCAGGGTCTCGTCGATCGGGCCGTGCTTCTCCACCACCCGCTTGACCTTGCCCAGCTCGTCCATCAGGCCGACCTTGTTCTGCAACCGGCCGGCGGTGTCCACGAGCACGGTGTCCACCCCGGTGTCGATGCCGCGTCGGACCGCGTCGAAGGCGACACTGGCCGGGTCGGCGCCCTCCGGGCCCCGGACGGTCTCCGCCCCGACCCGCCCGGCCCAGGTCTCCAACTGGTCGGCCGCGGCGGCCCGGAAGGTGTCCGCCGCTCCGAGCAGCACGGTGCGGCCGTCGGCGATGAGCACCCGGGCGATCTTGCCGCAGGTGGTGGTCTTGCCGGCGCCGTTGACCCCGACCACCAGCAGCACCGCCGGCACCCCCTCCTTGGGGGTGGTGCGCAGCGAGCGGTCCAGCTCCGGGTCGAGGGCGTTGACCAGCTCGGCGGCGAGCAGGGCGCGCAGCTCGGCGGCCGAACGGGTGCCGAGCACCCGGGTCCGCTCCCGCAGCCGGTCGACGATCTCCCGGGTGGCGTCGATCCCCACGTCGGCGGTGATCAGGCTGTCCTCGATCTCCTCCCAGACGTCCTCGTCCAGGCGGTCGCGGCTGAGCAGACCGAGCAGCCCCTTGCCGAAGGCGTTCTGCGAACGGGACAGGCGGGACCGCAGCCGGACCAGCCGACCGGCCGTCGGCTCGGGCACCTCCACGGTCGGGGCCGGCGCCTCCACCACCGGCGGCGGCTCGACCAGCACCCCGGTGGACAGCTCGGCCTCCGGGGCCTCCACCGGCGGCCCGGCCAGCTCCTCCTCCGCCCGCGTGTCCACCTCGGTGCGCGGCAGCGGCGGTGCCGGCCGACGGCGCAGCCTCGGCACGACCAACCCGATGCCGCCGAGGATCAGCACACCGAGCAGGGCCAGAGCGATGAGGAGGTATTCCGTCATGCCGAAATCCTGTCAGATGGCGACGACCGCGTCTCAGCCACCGCTCCCCACCCCGGCGCGCCGACGGCGATAGTCTGCACCACAGCCAGCACTGGCCTGGCCGCCGATCGGGTAGTAGAGGTTGAACCACTCTCATCTGGAGGTTCCTCATGCCCGCCGAACTGCTCATCGGCCCACTGCTGCGCCGGGTCATCGGTACGCGGGCCACGATCTGGGTGGAGACCACGGCCCCGGCGGTGGTCACCGTCCGCACGGCCGCCGGCGCCACCGGCACGGCGCACACCTTCACCGCGTACGACCATCACTACGCCCTGGTGGTGGTCGAGGGGCTGATCCCGGACAGCGCCACCACCTACGAGGTGTTCCTCGACGACCAGGTGGTCTGGCCGCTGCCCAAGGGGCGGTTTCCGCCGAGTGTGATCCGGACCCGGGCCGCCGAT
This sequence comes from Micromonospora sp. NBC_01739, assembly GCF_035920385.1. Classification (GTDB taxonomy): domain Bacteria; phylum Actinomycetota; class Actinomycetes; order Mycobacteriales; family Micromonosporaceae; genus Micromonospora. The sequence continues at coordinate 3,496,994 of NZ_CP109151.1, forward strand.
GACCGGGACCAGCCGGTACGGCTGCTCTTCGGTTCCTGCCGGGAGACCACCCAGCACGCCACCACCCGCAAGCTGCCCCCGGACGCCCTGGACGCGTACGCCCGGCGGATCCTGGCCGACCCGGACCCGGCGGCCCTGCCGGACCTGCTGGTGCTCCTCGGCGACCAGGTGTACGCAGACGAGACCTCACCGACGGTCAAGCGACTGCTCAAGCGACGGCGACGCCGCCCGGCGAAGGCTCCCAGCGACCAGGTGGTCAGCTTCGACGAATACACCAAGCTCTACCTGGAGTCCTGGGGGGATCCGGAGATCCGCTGGCTGTTCTCGACCGTGCCCAGTGTGATGATCTTCGACGATCACGAGATCATCGACGACTGGAACACTTCGGCCTCCTGGCGCGCGGACATGCGCGAGCAGCCCTGGTGGGCCGAGCGGATCGCCAGCGGCCTGGCCACCTACTGGGTGTATCAGCACCTGGGCAACCTCTCGCCGGACGAGATCGCGGCCGACCCGATCTACGCCAAGGTGACCACGGCCGGGGACGCCACCGAGGTGCTGCGCGAGTTCGGTCAGCGGGTGGACACCGAGGCCGACCTGGCGCACGACCCCGAGCGGTGGCATGCGGTGCAGTACCAGTGGAGCTACTCCCTGGATCTGGGGCGTACCCGCCTGGTCATGCTGGACACCCGGTGCAGCCGGGTGCTGCGGCCGGGCCAACGGGCGATGCTGCCGCCCGGGGAGTGGGCCTGGTTCGTCGACCGGGTGCACGGCGACTACGACCACCTGGTGGTCGGCTCCTCGCTGCCCTGGCTGCTGCCGCCGGGCATCCACCACGTCGAGGCCTGGAACGAGAAGCTGGCCGACTCGCCCCGCCCCTGGCTGGCCGCGGTGTCCGAGCGGCTCCGCCGAGGACTGGACCTGGAGCACTGGGGTGCCTTCCGCCGCTCCTTCGACGCCATGGGCGCCCTGTTCGCCCGGGTCGGCGGCGGCACCCCGGGTGAGCCGGGCGACCGCAAGGGGGCCGGTCCGGCGTACCCGCCCCCGGCATCGATCAACGTGCTCTCCGGTGATGTGCACCACTCGTACGTGGCCCGGGTCCGGTTCGCCGATCCGGCCGTACGCACCCCGGTGCACCAGTTGACCTGCTCGCCGATCCACAACCAGGTGCCGGCCGGGATGCGTCCCCTGATGCGGCTGGGCTGGGCCCGGGGACCGGCCTCGGCCACCCGGGCCCTGGCCCGCACCGCCGGGGTGCCCCGGCCGCAGGTGCGCTGGCGCAAGCTGGCCGGGCCGTACTTCGGCAACGCGGTGGCCACCCTGACGCACGCCAAACGCACCGCCGACGTGATCATCGAGGGCACCACCAACGACGGCCACCTGCGCCAGGTGGCCCACCACCGCCTGACCCCCTGAAGGAAGGGCACCTTGTTAACGCCTGGCGTAGTAGAAGGGCCCCCGGTTAACGCTGTGCTGCGGGGCGGCCAGCAGACCGTCACCCCAGCTCCGTAGTCTCGTCGCTGTGGACGACGATCTGCCGGTGAGCGTGGACGAGGATCTGCCGGTGAGCCTGCGCGAGGTGGAGGACGAGCTGGCCGCCCTGCTCCGGCGGGCCAGGGCAATCTCCTGGGAGATCGCCAGCGAGGTGCATCCGAATCTGGAGCCGAACGCGTACGGGCTGCTGCTCTGGTTGCGTCGCTCCGGCGCGATCCGGCTCACCGACCTGGCCGCCCGGCTGGGGGTCGGCAAGGGCACCCTGAGCCGTCAGATCCACAACCTGGAGACCCTCGGCCTGGTACGGCGGGACCCGGATCCGGGTGACCGGCGGGCCGCCCAGCTCAGCCTGACCGAGGAGGGCCAGCGCCGCTTCGACGCCGCCCGGGCGCCCCGACTCGGACAGATCCGGCGAGCGCTACAGAGCTGGCCGCAACAGGACGTCGAGGAGTTCGCCCGGCTGATCCGCCGGTTCAACGACGCCTGGGGCTGATCCAGACTGCCGGCCACGCGGAAATAGACCGGGACCGGCGCATGTTGTTGCTTTAGGCAACCAAGTCGTACCGTTGCCTTCAGCAACATCTTCCACTCCATCTGGAGGCCCTCCCCATGACTCAGGCGAGCGCGCCCGCCCGAGCGAGCACCGTGCAGATGAGCCACCGGCAGATCCTGGAGGCCCTCTCCGGCCTGCTGCTGGGCATGTTCGTCGCGATCCTGTCCGGCACGGTCGTCGGCAACGCCCTGCCGAGGATCATCACCGATCTCAACGGCAGCCAGTCCGCGTACACCTGGGTGGTTACCTCGACCCTGCTGGCGACCACCGCGACCACCCCGCTCTGGGGCAAGCTCGCCGACCTGGTCAGCAAGAAGGTCCTGGTTCAGGCCTCCCTGGCGATCTTCGTACTCGGTTCCGTTCTGGCCGGGCTCTCGCAGTCCACCGGACAACTGATCGCCTGCCGGGTGGTCCAGGGCATCGGGGCCGGTGGTCTGACCGCACTGGTGCAGGTGATCATCGCGACCATGATCTCGCCGCGGGAGCGGGGCCGCTACAGCGGCTACCTGGGTTCGGTGATGGCCGTCGGCACCATCGGCGGCCCGCTGATCGGCGGCGTGATCGTCGACACCCCCTGGCTCGGCTGGCGCTGGTGCTTCTACGTGGGGGTGCCCTTCGCCCTGGCCGCCCTGGTCGTACTCCAGAAGACCCTCAACCTGCCGGTGGTCCGCCGCAAGGTGGAGATCGACTGGTGGGGTGCCACCCTGATCACCGGCGCGGTGTCGCTGCTGCTGATCTGGGTGTCCCTGGCCGGCAGCCGGTACGACTGGCTCTCCTGGCAGACCGCGGTGATGGTGCCCGGCGCCCTCCTGCTCGGTGCCGCCGCCATCCGGGTAGAGACCCGGGTCAGCGAGCCGCTGATCCCGCCCCGCCTGTTCCGCAACCGCACCCTGACCCTCTCGGTGGTGGCCAGCATCGCCGTCGGTGTGGGCATGTTCGGTGCCTCGGTCTTCCTAGGCCAGTACTTCCAGATCAGCCGGGGGGCCACCCCCACCATGTCCGGCCTGATGACCCTGCCGATGATCATCGGCCTGCTGGTCTCCTCCACCGTGGTCGGCCGGCTCATCACCACCACCGGCCGGTGGAAGCGGTACCTGGTCATCGGCGCGGCCCTGCTGACCGTCGGCTTCGCCCTGATGGGCACCCTGCGGTCGGACACCCCGTACTGGCTGCTCAGCATCTACATGGCGCTGATCGGGGTGGGTGTGGGCATGACCATGCAGAACCTGGTGCTCGCCGTGCAGAACACGGTCGACCCGCACGAACTCGGCACGGCCAGTTCCGTGGTGGCCTTCTTCCGCAGCCTGGGCGGTGCGGTCGGGGTCAGCGCCCTGGGCGCCCTGCTCGGCAACAACGTGGCCCGCTACCTCAGCGACGGGCTGGCCGCCCTCGGCCTGCCGACCTCGGGGGCAGGCGGTGGGACCCTGCCGGACGTGACCACCCTGCCCGCGCCCATCCGGGCCGTGGTGGAGTCCGCGTACGGGCACGGAGCCGGGGACATCTTCCTGGCGGCCGCACCCTTCGGACTGATCGCGCTGATCGCCATCCTGTTCATCAAGGAGGTGCCACTGCTGCGGCACACCGGCGGGCCGCTCGCCGACAAGGAGGAGTCGACCGAGGACGCCGCAGCGATCCGCACCGGCGCCCAGAACTGACTCGGATGAACACCGCTGATCGTCAGCAGTACGGCCCGCAGGCCCGGCCGGTGCCCTTCGAGCGGGGCACCGACGGGCCACGGGTCGTGCTGGTCGGGGTGGACGGCACCCGGACCTCGCTGCGCGCCGCCTCGTACGCCGCCGGGCTGGCCCGTCGCCAGGGCGCCCGGCTGGTGGTGGTCTTCGTCAGCTCGCCGACCGCCTACGCGGTTCTGTCCGACCTCGTCGCGGAGGCGGTGCAGCAGAGCCATGACGAACTGGCCGAGGACCTGCGTCAGGAGTGCCGGCGCAGCGCCGAGGAACTGGGCGTACCGGTGACCTTCCTGTGTCGGCGCGGCGACGCGTACGCCGAACTCTGCGCCGCGGCCGACGAGACCCAGGCGGACGCGGTCGTGGTGGGCTCCTCCGAGCAGGCCGGGCATCGCCTGGTCGGCTCGGTCGCCACCCGCCTGGTCCGCACCGGCCGCTGGCCGGTCGTCGTCGTGCCCTGACATCGAAGCCCGAAATTCGCTCGCCGTTGTCGTACCCGGGCCGCACGATGACCGGCATGACATGGACCGCACCGCCCATCGACCGCCGCAGCGAGCCCTACCGCGCCGACGAGCGCACCATGCTGGAGGGCTGGCTCAACTACCACCGTGACACCCTGCTGCTCAAGTGCGCCGGGCTGACCGGCCAGCAACTACGGACGGCGAGCGTGTCGTCGTCCACGCTCACCCTGCTCGGTCTGGTGCGGCACATGACCGTCGTCGAGCGGTCGTGGTTCCGGCAGTGTTTCGCCGGCGAGGACCTACCCGAGTTGTACGACTTCGACGCCGACCCGGACGCCGAGTTCAACACCGTGGACACCGCCGACCCCGAGGCCGACTTCGCGGCGTTCCGCGCCGAGATCACCGCTGCCGACGCGGCCACCGCCGGCCACGACCTGGACGAGGTCTTCACCCTGCGCCGCGCCGAGAAGAGCCATGAGGTCAGCCTGCGCTGGGTCTACCTGCACATGATCGAGGAGTACGCCCGGCACAACGGGCACGCCGACCTGATCCGCGAGGCGATCGACGGGGTGACCGGCGAGTGACCCGCGTTCAGTAGGCCAGCACGGCCCGCAGATAGCGCAGGTCCTCCGGCCCGTTCCAGCGGTACGCCGACAGCCCGGCCACCCGGGCCCCGTTGATCGCCCGGTCCTCGTCGTCGACGAAGAGCACCCGGTCCGGCGGGGTCTCCAGGGCCACACAGGCCGCCTGGAAGTACTCCTTGGCCGGCTTGTGGATGCCGATGGCCGAGGAGTTGACCACCACGTCGAGTTCGTCCGTGAGGTCCAGGGCGGCCAGGTCGGCGTCGAGCAGGTCGGTGGCGTTGGTGCCCAACCCGACCCGGATGCCGGCGGCCCGCACCTCGCGGATGAACGCCAACACCTGCGGGTCGACCTCACCGCGGTAGCGCTGCCACTGCTCCACGGCCGCCCGGGCCCGCTCCGGGTCCCCCACCGCGGGGGTCAGCGCGTCGACCACACTGGACATCCAGTCGGCGTGGCTGACCCGGCCGGTGAGCACCGGCTGGAGCATCCCCCAGGAGGTGGCGATCTCCCCGAGCACCCCGGTGGAGAGGCCGTACTCCCGCTCCACCCCGGCGGCGACCGCCGGGTCCCAACGCCGCAGTACGCCGTCGAGGTCCACCAGGAGCGCTGACGCGCGTTCCCGAGCCACTAACCGTTCTCCTCGCCGCGGCTTCGCCGCTCGTCGTCTCCGTCGGCCCGGTTGAGCCGTTGGCTGATCACCTGGGTCACCCCGCCCCGCATGGTCACGCCGTACAGGGCGTCGGCGATCTCCATGGTCCGTTTCTGGTGGGTGATGACGATGAGCTGACTCTTCTCCCGCAACTGGGCGAGCAGAGTGATCAGCCTACCCAGGTTCACGTCGTCGAGCGCCGCCTCGACCTCGTCCATGATGTAGAACGGGCTGGGCCGGGCCCGGAAGATGGCCACCAGCATCGCCACCGCGGTCAGCGACCGCTCACCACCGGAGAGCAGCGACAGCCGCTTGATCTTCTTGCCGGGTGGGCGGGCCTCGACCTCCACCCCGGTGGTCAGCAGGTCGTCCGGGTCGGTGAGCACCAGCCGCCCCTCCCCACCGGGGAACAGCACCGTGAAGACCTGCTCGAATTCCCGGGCGGTGTCGGCGAAGGCGCTGGCGAAGACCTCCAGGATCCGGTCGTCGACATCCTTGACCACGGTGAGCAGGTCACGCCGGGTCGCCTTGAGGTCCTCCAACTGCTCGGAGAGGAACTTGTACCGCTCCTCCAGCGCGGCGAACTCCTCAAGCGCCAGGGGGTTGACCTTGCCCAGCAGGGCCAGTTCGCGTTCGGCCTTGGCGGCCCGCTTCTCCTGCACCGGGCGCTCGTAGCGGACCGGTTCGGGCACCGGCAGGCCGTCGCGTTCGGCGGCGGCCACCTCGGCCTCGGTGGGCGGCACCGGCTGGCTCGGCCCGTACTCGGCGATCAGGGTCTCCACGGTCAACCCGAAGTCCTCGGCGGCCTTGGCCTCCAACTGTTCGATGCGCAGCCGCTGCTCGGCCCGGGCCACCTCGTCGCGGTGCACCTGGCTGGTCAACCGCTCCAGTTCCGCACCGAGCCGTTTCGCGGCGGCCCGCACCTCCTGAAGCTCCGCCTCGCGGCTGGCCCGGGCCCGGGCCACCGCGTCGCGGTGCTCCTCGGCCCGGGCGATGCTGGTGGCCAGCCGGGTCAGCGCCTCCCGGGCCCCACCGGCCACGGCACGGGCGATGCCCGCCCCCCGGACCCGCGCCGCCCGCCGCGCCGCGGCCCGTTCCCGGGCGGCCCGTTCGGCGGCGGCCTGCCGACGCAGCGAGTCGGCCCGCCCGGCGATGGAGGACACCCGCTCCTCGGCGGTACGCACCGCTAGCCGGACCTCCATCTCGTTCTGCCGGGCCTGCGGCACCATCGCCGCCAGTTGGTCGCGTTCCTCCGTGGAGGGTTCCGCGTCGATCGGGGTGGCCTCGGCCAGGCGCAGCCGCTCCGCCAACTCGGCCAGGGCGGTCAGGTCCCGCTCCCGGGCGGCCTCGGCCCGGGCCCGCGATTCGCCCAGCCGGTCGGTCTCGGCCTTGGCGGACCGGGCGGCGGCACCCAACTCGGCCAGCCGGCGGGCGGCGGCGTTGCGGTGGCTCTCCGCCTCCCGTTTCGCCGCGGCGGCGTGCTGCACCCGCTCCTTGGCCTCGGCCACGGCCGCCCGGGCCTCGACCAGTTGTCCGCGCAGTTCCGCGCTGGTCTCCTCGGCGGCCAGTCGGTTGGCCCGGGCCTCCTCGACGGCCGCCTGCACCTCGATGTAGCTGGGGGCCTTCGCCGAGCCGCCGGCCGCCGCGTACGCCCCCAGCAGGTCTCCTTCGCGGGTTACCGCCCGCAGCTCAGGGTTGGCGGCGACCACCTCCGCCGCGGCGGCGAGATCGTCTACCAGCACCACGTCGCGCAGCGCCCGGTGCACCGCCGGACGGATCCGGCTGTCGCACTCGACCAGGTCGGGGGCCCAGTGCGCGCGGTCGGGCAGCTTGGGGCGCAGCGCCTCGGCGGAACCGGACATCCCCGGCCCGGCCGGACTGCCGACCAGCAGCCCGGCACGCCCGGCGTCGGAGATCTTCAGCAGCCGCATCGCCTCGACCGCCTCGTCCACCCCGCTGACCGCCACCGCGTCGGCCAGCCCGCCCAGGGCGGCGGCCAGGGCCGCCTCGTGCCCGGGGGCCACCGTGAGCAGGCCGGCCAGGCTGCCCAGCAGCCCGGGTACCTGGTCGGTGCGGGCCAGCAGGGCACCGGCACCGTCCTTGCGACGCAGGCCGAGGGCCAGGGCCTCCTCGCGGGCCTTCCAGGTGGCGGCGTCCTTCTCCGCCGCCCGTTCCGCGTCGGACAGCGAGCGGACGGTCGCCTGCGCCTGCTCCTGGACACCGACCGCCTCGGCGTGCCGGGCGTCCAGGTCGGCGTTGTCCCGGTCGGCCTCGGTGGACTGCTCCGCCACGGCGTCCAGGTCGGCCTGGGCCCGCTCGGCCCGGGCCATGGCGTCGGCGTGGGCGGCGGCCAGCCGCTCGATCTCCTCACCGGCGCTGGTGGTCCGGGCCCTGGCCGAGTTGACCTGGCCGGTCAGCCGGGCCAGCCCTTCACGACGGTCGGCGATCGCCTTGGCGGCGGCGACCAGTTCCCGCTCGGCGGCGGCGAGCTGCCGTTCCAGTTCCTGCCGGTGCTCCACCGCCTCGGCCAGGCGGACCTGATCGTCGGTGAGCGCCGCGCGCAGTTCCTCCTCCTGCTCCCGGACCCGCTCGGCCTCGGCCTCCAACTGGTCCGGGTCCCGGCCCGGCCGCTCGTCGTCCGGGGTGGCGCTGAGGTGCCGCAGCCGTTCCACGGCGAGCTGCTCGATGGACCGGAAGCGTTCCTGCAGGGCGGAGAGCTTGTACCAGGTGTCCTGGGCGGCGGCCAGCAACGGCGCGTCCGCGGCCAGGGCCTCCTCCAGCTCACCTAGGCGGCCCTGCACCTCGGTGTGCTCGGCCTCCACCTCCTCGCGCCGGTGCCGCAGGGCGGTCTCGTCGGCGATCTCCTTGTCCAGGGTGGTACGCAGGGTGGCCAGGTCGTCGGCGAGCAGCCGCAGCCGGGCGTCGCGCAGACTGGCCTGGATCACCGCGGCGCGGCGGGCCACCTCGGCCTGGCGACCCAGCGGCTTGAGTTGACGGCGCAGTTCGGCGGTGAGGTCGGTCAGCCGGTTCAGGTTGGTCTGCATCGCGTCCAGCTTGCGCAGGGCCTTTTCTTTGCGCTTGCGATGCTTGAGGACCCCGGCCGCCTCCTCGATGAACGACCGCCGGTCCTCCGGCTTGGCGTGCAGCATCCCGTCGAGTCGGCCCTGCCCGACGATGATGTGCATCTCCCGGCCGATGCCGGAGTCGGAGAGCAGCTCCTGGATGTCGAGCAGGCGGCAGGTGTCGCCGTTGATCTCGTACTCGCTCTCACCGGAGCGGAACATCCGGCGGGTGATGGAGACCTCGGTGTACTCGATCGGCAGGGCGCCGTCGGTGTTGTCGATGGTCAGGGTCACCTCGGCGCGGCCCAGGGGGGCCCGCCCGGCGGTGCCGGCGAAGATGACGTCCTCCATCTTGCCGCCCCGCAGCGCCTTCGCCCCCTGCTCGCCGAGCACCCAGGCGATGGCGTCGACGACGTTGGACTTGCCGGAGCCGTTCGGGCCCACCACGCAGGTGATCCCGGGCTCCAGCTTCAGCGTCGTCGCGGAGGCGAAGGACTTGAAGCCCTTCACCGTCAGGCTCTTGAGATGCACCTTCTCGATCCTCGTCCGGTGGCCGCCGTACCGTCGCCCGGCTGCGCGGACCTTGGTGAACCCGCAGACTAACCCGGCACCGGATGACCGGTGCGATGCGACCCACCCGGCGGTGATGTCACCGGCGTCCCTAATTCACCCTGGTCGGACAACCAGTTCGATCATTCACACACCGAGTGGATCAGTTACGGACGGATCAGTGGGGCACAGAATTGCGCGCCGGCACTTGGTGTCGGCGCGCTTTTTGTGCGGTCGTGCTATTCGGTTGTGGCGGCCAGGTTGATCAGGTGAGTGCGGGTTCGGCGAGACGAAGAAGATCATCCGTCTCCGCCGCAGCCGCCGCGAGCCGATCATTCTCGGCACGCAGCCGCGTGATCTCGAACTCCAGTGACTGAACCCTGGCACGCAGTCGGGTGACCTCGTCGAGCAGGCGCCGGTCGGGCGCCGCACCTACGTGGCCGAAGAGGGCCTTCGCCATGTTGACTCCTTGAATTGCGCTGCCGGAGAGGCCGGCCAACGCGCGCCCTTGGTGTACGCGACTACCATTCCCACGGAATCTGGGCACGGCCGGGCGCGACTGGCGACACCTCCATATTGAGCCGACAGTCCCCGTTTCGTCAAGTTCTCGCAGGCCGTAGATCATCTCTGCGTCGACCAGACCCATCTTGGGAGGCTGCCACACGGCGCGGACACACTCTGTCCGGACAACCCAACTCTACGCACCGATTCGACGGAATACCTCACCCGGATGTACAGGGTCCCCTTAACTCTTTCTTAGCCACGTTGCTGCTGTTCAAAGCAAGCACGTAGCGTCACCCCGGCCCGTAATTGACCCGTGGAGGCGACAGGCGTGCACGGCTGGAACGACCCCCTCGACCCGGACGGCACCCGGCGATCCGAGCCACCGAACGACGACCCGGCCTGGCTGACCGACCGCCCGGCGCCGCGCTCGTCGTACCTGTTCGGTGACGAACCCGACAGTTCTTCCGACCGGTGGTACGACCACCAGCCCACCGAACAGTGGCAGAGCCCACACCGGTCCGCCGAGCCCACTGGTCACGATCACGGCGTCGATCACGGCAGCGGCCGGCACTACCGGGACTCCGCCTGGCCGGCGGCCGAGGCACCGTACGGCGGCACCGCGCCGGGCAGCCACGACGGCGGCTGGCGGGCCGAGGAGCCGACCACCCAGGTCGGCGGCTGGACCGACCCCCAGCCCGCCCGACACGCCGCCCCCGACGGGTACACCTCCCCCGAGCCGTACACCGTCCCGGAGCCGTACGTCACACCTGAGCCGTATCAGGCCGCGCGGTACGACCAGGCCGACCCGTACGCCGCTCCCGAGCCGTACCAGGCCGGGTGGCAGCCGGACCAGGGGTACGCCGGCAGTTGGCGGCACTCCGGCACCCGGCCGCACCACGCTCAGCCGTACGAGGCCGACTCTCGGCCGTCGGAGGCCGGTGCGCAGCCGACCGAGATCGGTACGCAGATGACCGAGGCGGAGCCCCGGCCCGCGCACCGCCGCCGGTCGCGTCCCCTGGTGCTGGGGGGTGCCGCCGCGGCGGCCACCCTGGTCGTGAGCATCGGGATCGCCGCCCTGGCCCTGCCCGGGGAGAAGGCGCCGAGCGGTACCACGGCCGAGGAGGGTCCGGTGGCCACCGGACCGGCGCTGGTGGATCCGGAGGAGCCGATCGACACCCTGGACCCGACCGACTCGCCGAGCCCCAGCCCCAGCCTCTCGCCCAGCGCCACCCCCGCACCGAAGCCCAGCCGCACCGCCAAGCCGAGCCCCACCGCACCCGCACGCAGCAGCACCCCCTCCCAGCAGGCCGCCGAACGTCGAGGCAGCCCCAGCCGGGGTGCCACGGCCACCACCCCACCCGCCACGGTCGGGTCCGCCACCGCCCAGACCACCCAGGTCGTCGAACTGGTCAACGAGGAACGGGCCAAGGCCGGCTGCGGCGCGCTGAGCATCGACGACAAGCTGATGACGGCGGCCCAGCGACACAGCCAGGACCAGGCCGACAACCGGAACATGTCGCACACCGGCAGCGACGGCAGCGACCCGGGCCAGCGGATCGACCGGGTCGGGTACACCTGGCAGACCTACGGCGAGAACGTGGCCTGGAACCAGCAGTCGCCCGCCGCGGTGATGGAGGCCTGGATGAACAGCCCCGGGCACCGGGCCAACATCCTCAACTGCACCTTCACCGAGATCGGGGTGGGGGTGGCCAGCAGCAACGGGCCGTACTGGACCCAGGTCTTCGCCAAACCCCGCTGAGCCGGCGCGACGGACCGCCGCCGGGTCGCCATCAGCCGCAGCCGCGAGTCCTTGTCGGGTCTGTGCTCGTTCTACCGGGTGAGGTACGCCGGGCCGGCGTACCGGCTCGGGCGGCAGGACGCCGCCGGCGCTACCTGCGGAGCTGGCGATGCGGATCGGGCTGGGCGGGCGACCGGTACGAGGGGTACTGCTCGCCGCCCTGGCCCTCACGCTGCTGGTGTCGCCGGCCGCCTGCCGGCCGGATCTCACCCCGCCCGGGGCGCCGACCACCTGGCCGGCCGCCTCGGCCCGGCTGTGGCGGTGGCAGTGGCAGCTCGACGGCCCGCTGGACCTGACGGTCGAGGCGGACGTGTTCGTCCTGGATCCGGTAGCCACCACCTCGGCGCAGACCGGTGAGCTGCGGGCCCTGGACCGCCGGCTGGTCTGCCAGGTGCATGTCGGCTCGGTGCATCCGCAGGACCCGGATGCGACCCGGTTCGCACCCCAGGTCCGTGGCGCGACCGCTGCCCGCACCGGTCGCCGGTGGCTGGACGTACGCCGATGGGAGGCCCTGCGGCCGGTGCTGGCCGACCGGTTTCGGCTCTGCCGGGGCAAGGGCTTCGGCGCGGTGCTGCTGGCCGACGCCGACGGTTACGCCCGCTCCCCCGGCTTCCCGCTGGAGTTCGACGACCAGTTGCAGTTCAACCGCCGGGTAGCGGGGTTGGCCCGTTCGCTGGACCTCTCCCCCGGCCTGCTGGGCAACCTGGGGCAGGTGGCCGCGCTGGAGCCGGACTTCGACTTCGCGGTCGACGAGGAATGCGTACGCCTCAAGCGGTGCGCGAAGCTGTTGCCCTTCGTCGACGCCGGCAAGCCGGTCTTCCATGTCGAGTACGCCGGTACCCTGACGGACTTCTGTGTCACCAGCGTCGGGTACGGATTCGCCTCCATCCGGAAGAACCGCACCCTGGACGCCTGGCGGCTGCCCTGCCCCGCCCCGTGATCCGGGTCAGCCCCGCAGGGTGGCGCGGGGGCGGGGCTGGCAGCGGGGGCAGCTGTACGACGACCGGTTCATGAAGGCCTCCCGGCGGATCGGGGCGCCGCACCGCCGGCAGGGCTGACCCTCCCGGCCGTAGACGTTCAGGGCCCGATCGAAGTAGCCGCTCTCCCCGTTGACGTTGACGTACAGGGCGTCGAAGCTGGTGCCGCCCGCGACGATCGCCTCACCCAGGACGTCGCGTACGTGGCCCAGCAGCCGCCCCACCGCCGGGCCGGTCAGGGCGTCCGTCGGGCGGGTGCCGTGCAGTCCGGCCCGCCACAGCGCCTCGTCGGCGTAGATGTTGCCCACCCCGGAGATCAGGGTCTGATCGAGCAGGGCCCGCTTGACCTCGGTTCGCCGACGGCGCAGCGCGGTGACGAAGTCCTGGTCGGAGAAGTGCGGATCCAGGGGATCCCGGGCGATGTGGGCGATCTCCGAGGGCAGGATCGCGCCGCCCTCGCTGACCGACAGCCCGCCGAACGTACGCTGGTCGACGAAGCGCAACTCCGGGCCCTCGTCGGCGAACCGGAAGCGGACCCGCAGGTGGGTCTCGTCCGGGGCGGCAGCCGGTTGCAGCAGCAGCTGCCCGGACATGCCCAGGTGCCCGATCACCGCGTCCCCGCTGTCCAACGGCAGCCAGAGATACTTGCCGCGTCGGCACACGTCCAGCACGGTCCGCCCGGCCAGCACGTCGGCGAAGTGGGCACCCCCGGCCAGATGGCGGCGTACCGCCCGCGGGTGGCGTACCTCGACCGAGTCGATCCGTCGGCCGGTGACCCAGCGGGCCAGCCCCTGGCGGACGGTCTCCACCTCGGGCAGCTCAGGCACTTGGCGCCTGCACCTCGGGCCGGCCGCTGTCCGCGCCGATCCGCCCGTCGCCGACCGCTACCGGGTCGGCGGCCACCCCGGCGACCGCGGGCTCGTCCGTCGCCGACTCCGCCCGGTCAGCCTCGGCCTGCGCGTTCAGGGTCCGCCAGGCCGACTCGGCGGCCCGCTGCTCGGCCTCCTTCTTGCTGCGCCCGTCGGCGCCGCCGTACCGGTTGCCGGCGACCACCACCCAGGCGGTGAAGGTCTTCAGGTGATCCGGTCCGGCCCCCTCGATCCGGTACTCCGGCACACCCAGACCCAGCGCGGCCGTCAGCTCCTGGAGGCTGGTCTTCCAGTCCAGGGCGGCACCCCGACCGGCCGACTCCGCCATCAGCGGGTCGAACAGCCGGTGGATGACCATGGCGGCGGTGTCCAGCCCGTACTGGAGGTAGATCGCACCGAGCAGGGCCTCCAGGGTGTCGGCGAGGATGCTCGCCTTGTCCCGGCCCCCGGTGGTCTCCTCCCCCTTACCCAGCAGCAGGTACGGGCCGAGCCCGTCCGGGCCCAGGCCCCGGGCCACATCGGCCAGGGCCCGCATGTTGACCACGCTGGCCCGCAACTTGGCCAACTGCCCTTCCGGCAGGTCCGGGTGGTTGTGGAAGAGGGCGGTGGTGATCACCACCCCGAGTACCGAGTCGCCGAGGAACTCCAGCCGCTCGTTGGTCGGCAGGCCACCGTTCTCGTACGCGTACGAGCGGTGGGTCAGGGCCCGCTCCAGCAGGTCCGGGTCCATTGACACGCCGAAGGCTGCCTCGAGGTGGCCGATGGAGGGGCGCCGTCGATTGTCATTGCTCATGATGTGCGTACCTCGGTGTCGGTCGTGCGATCGATGCGGTCGGCGGCGAGCAGCGCGGCGACCCGGTCGGTGGCGGCTCGCCGCCACAGGTGGGCGGCCAGTGCGATGCCGGAAGCGATGTCGGCCGGGCGGGCGGCGCCGTGACAGACCACCACGGTGCCGGCCACCCCGAGCAGCGCGGCCGCCCGAGGCGCGCCCCCATCGGGGGGTGGCCCCCCGGCCATGGCGTACGCGCCCTCGATCGCCTTGAGCAGCACGTTACCGGTGAACCCGTCGGTGACCACCACATCGGCGCGCGTGCCGAGGCAGACGTCGTACCCCTCGACCAGGCCCACGTACCGGGCGTCAGCGGGCAGTTCCACCGCGCTCAGGAGGGGCTCGGCCAGCCGGCGGGAACGGTCGCCCTTACCGGGTTCGGTGCCCACCGAGAGCAGCCCCACCCGGGGGGCGGCGAGATCGTGGCTGATGGCGGCGTACGCGGCGCCGAGCACGGCGTGCCGGGTCAGGGTCGTCGGGCCCGACTCCATCGAGCCGCCGACATCGAGCAGTACGACCGGCCCGGAGGTGCCCGGCAGGGTGGCGGCCAGCGCCGGCCGTCGGGTGTCCGGCCAGCGGCCCAGGCCGAGAGCGGCGGCGGCGACGGTGGCACCGGTCGAGCCGGCGGAGACCACCGCGTCGGCCTGACCGGTGCGGACCGCGGCGACGGCCGCCCGGACGGTGGTGTCGGCGCGGGCCGTGGTGAGATCGGCGGCCATGCCGACGGCGGTACGCGCCGGTCGAAGCGTCACCCGGGCCCGTTGGGCCGGGTCCAGGGCGCTCACCAGCACGCCGGCTGCCTTGGTCGGGCCGACGAGGAGAAGGTGCAGGTCGGGGTCGGCGCGCACCGCCCGTAGAGCGCCGTCCACCACCACGTCGGGAGCGTCGTCCCCGCCGAGGAGGTCAACGGCGATCCGTGCGGTACCCGGCTCCGTGACGACGCCGGCCGGGGAGAGCCGGCCGGCGTCGGCGGGAGCAGCGGGCGATCGCCGGGGCGTGCGTGTCGCCCGACTCGCGGTCGGAGACGTCACGCGGCGTCCGGGTCAGACCTCGAGAACCTGGCGGCCGTTGTAGGTGCCGCAGACGGAGCAGGCGGCGTGCGGCAGCTTGGGGGACTTGCACTGCGGGCAGGCCACGGTCGCGACCGCCGCGGCCTTCCAGTTCGCCCGGCGGGACCGGGTGTTGCTGCGCGACATCTTGCGCTTGGGGACGGCCACGGTTCTTACTCCTCTGTACGGGTCAGTTGCGACAGGCCCGCCCAACGCGGGTCGACCTGCTGGTGGCTGTGGTCCGCCGGCAGATCGTCCCAGTGCACCCCACACTCGGGGCACAGGCCCGGGCAGTCCTGACGGCAGAGCGGGTTGGTCGGCAGTGCGAGCACCACCGCGTCCCGCAGCGCCGGTTCCAGGTCGATCAGGTCACCCTGCAATCGACCGACTTCGTCCTCTTCGGTGGTGGCGTCCGTGGTGCTGTTCTCGTACGCGTACAGCTCCTGGATGGTCACCGTCACCGAGTCGTCGATCTCGCGTAGGCACCGACCGCACTCGCCCCGGATCGAACCGCTGACGGTCCCCGACACGAGCACGCCCTCGGACACCGACTCCATCCGCAGATCGAGTTCGAGGTCCGCGCCTTCCGGCACGCCGATCAACTCAACGCCGAGGTCCGACGGTGCCTGAACCACCCGTTCGACGGTACGCAACGCACCAGGTCGGCGCGGCAGCTCCCTCGTGTCGAGGACCAGCGGCGACCTGGGGTCGAGTGAAGAAGGCGTGTGTTTGGGCATAGTCAGACTCCGGCCGGTGAGAGGCCGACAAACGAGGTTACCTGGACAGGCACTCGAACGTCGAACCGGGGGCGGCCCCACCGCTGGCGGCGGGGCGGATGCGGGTGGCAGGCCAGCTCCGAACGATCGCCGGTTCCCGGGCTCCGGTCGGCTGCCGGTCTCCGGATTGTCGCCGGCTCTGGTCGGTGTGGCTGGAAGATCGCGGCGCCGATGCGGTCGGGCCGCTCAGAACGGTAGCGGCCGTTCCGTCTCCTCACCACCGAAGGTGCCGATCTCCCGCAGCGCGTGCATCTTGTCCCGCCCGCGCTCGATCGAGGCCAGCGCCCGGGTGAGGAACTGCTCGAAGTTGGCCAGCGCGGTGTCGACGTAGTCGTCGACCTCCTCGCGCAGGCGCTGGGCCTCGGCCCGGGCCTCGGCAATGATCCGGGCGCCCTCGTGCTCGGCGGAGACGGTGATCTCGTTCACCGAGACCAGGCGGGCGTGTTCCGCCTCACCTTCGCTGATGATCCGGTCGGCCTCCCGCTTGCCGGCCTCCATGATCTTGTCGCGTTCCTCCAGGAGAGCGGCGGCCCGGCGCAGGTCAGCCGGAAGCTCGGCACGCAACTCGTCGAGAGCAGCGATCATCTCGCCCCGATCGACCATGCAGTTGGTGCGCGACATCGGGACGGAGCGCGCCTGCTCCACGATGGCAATCAGTTCCTCGATGCGGTCGAGCGGGTCCACCGGCACCTCACTCCTGTCGTTGGTCAGGCCGACCTACATCATGCGGGCTAAGGCCAGTCTCCCGCTTCATCCAATGATGTCGTCCCACCCCCCACCCACCGCCACACCCCCACCCCCGGCGAGTCGCTCCCACACCCCCGTCTTTCCCCGCCGATCTTGCACTTTTCGTCCCCGCATAAGCCGCACAAGCGGACAAAGCAGCGACCAAAACTGCAAGATCGACGGGGAAAAGGGGTGAGGGCGCGTGGGTTAGGGGGTGGGGGGTGGGGGGGTCAGGCGGGATTTGAGGGCTTCGCGGACGAGGTCGGGGACGTGGGGGGTTACGTCGCCGCCCCACTTGGCCACGTCCTTGACGAGGCTGGAGGAGAGGAAGGAGTAGAGGGGGTTCGTGGGCATGAACAACGTCTCGACACCCGCCAGGCCGATGTTCATCTGGGCCATCTGGAGTTCGTAGTCGAAGTCGCTGACCGCCCTGATGCCCTTGATCAGTACGCTCGCCTGCTGGGCGCGGCAGAAGTCCACCAGCAGCCCCCGGAAGGACTCCACCCGGACGTTGTCATAGGAGGCGGTCACCTCGCGGAGCATGGCTATCCGCTCCTCGATGGTGAACAGTCCGGTCTTTGACTGGTTGATCAGAACGCCGACGATCACCTCGTCGAACAGCCGACTGGCTCGGCCGATGATGTCGAGGTGACCATTGGTGACCGGATCGAACGAGCCGGGGCACACCGCACGTCTCATGATCGGCGACCGTACCAAATGGTGGTCTCGCCGTACCGACGACTGCGCTGACCAGTGATCCCCTCCACCCAGTCGACCGGTTCACTGCGGGTCGACCGTTCCACCACCACCATGGCCTCCGGGGCCAGCCAACCGCCCTCGACCAGGGCGGTGAGCATCGCCCGCACCCCCTCGGGCGACAGGGAGTACGGCGGGTCGGCGAAGACCACGTCGTAGGGCTCGCCGTCCGGGCCGGCCGCCAGCACGGCGCTGACCTTCCCGGTGACCAGTCGAGCGGCCGGTGCCGCGCGCAGGATCGCCATGTTCTCCCTGATCACCCGGGCGGCCCGGGCGTCGGATTCGATCAGCAGCACGTGCCCCGCTCCCCGGGACAGGGCCTCCAGGCCGACCGCACCCGAGCCCGCGTACAGGTCGGCGAAGCGGGCCCCGACCAGGTCGATCTCCGCCTGCACGGAACTGAACAGGGCCTCGCGTACCCGATCTGAGGTGGGTCGGGTGCCGACTCCCGGTGGTACGGCGATCCGCCGGCCACCCAGGTTGCCGGCCACGATCCGGGTCATCGCCCACTGCCGGGGACGCCGCCGAACCCGACCTCGCACCTGAGACCGGGCACCCACCTGCGCCTGCTGTCGAGCCTGCTTCCGCTCATGCCGCCGACGCTACGCGACCGGCGTCGAGCCCTCCCAACGAGCCACACCATCCGAAAGGAGCACAGATCGATCGCTTCCGATACAGGCCGATGGCCACTCGATCCAGGATCGAGTGCCTTCGAGCCAGCCCGAGACCACTCGATCCAGGATCGAGCGCGATCATGGTGAGCGGGTTCAGGTGAGCACAACGCCAGGGGCGGTTCTCCCGCGTCCAGGAGGCAGCCGGGGGGTAGCGCGCCTCGACCGGGTAGGGACCCCCGGGGGGGTCAGCCCTTTTCCAGGTATTCGGCGCGGTCGGCGTCGACCAGGGCGGCCACCGAGGCGGCCAGGGCGGGCTGCCGGGCCAGTTCCGGATCCTGTTCGACCATGGTGATGGCCTCGGCCCGGGCGTCCCGGATCAGATCGGCGTCGCGGAGCAGGGACAGCAGGCGCAGGTGGGACCGCCGCCCGGACTGGGCGGCCCCCAGCACGTCGCCCTCGCGCCGCTGCTCCAGATCCAGCTCGGCCAGCTTGAACCCGTCAGTGGTGGAGGCCACCGCGTCCAGCCGCTCCCGGGCGCTGCTGCCCTCGGTCGCCTCGGTCACCAGCAGACAGAGCCCGGGTGCGCTGCCCCGACCCACCCGGCCCCGCAACTGGTGCAGTTGGGAGACCCCGAACCGGTCGGCGTCCAGCACCACCATCATGGTCGCGTTGGGTACGTCCACCCCGACCTCGACCACCGTGGTGGCCACCAGAACGTCCAGTTCCCCGCCGGCGAAGGAGCGCATCACGGCGTCCTTCTCGTCGGCCGGCAGCCGACCGTGCAGCACCCCGATGCGCAGCCCGTGCAGTGGCCCTTCGGCCAGCAACGGGGCCACCTCGGTCACCGCCAGGGGCGGGCGTCGACCGTTGTCGTCCACCGCCGGTGGTTCCTCCTCGGCAGTGGCCTCACCGATACGCGGGCAGACGACATACGCCTGATGGCCGGCGGCCACCTCCTCGCGCAGCCGCCGCCAGGCCCGGTCCAGGAAGGCCGGCTTCTCGGCGGCCGGCACCACATGGGAGGCGATCGGTGACCGGCCCCGGGGCAACTGGGACAGGGTGGAGATCTCCAGGTCGCCGTAGACCGTCATGGCCACCGTACGGGGGATCGGGGTGGCGGTCATGACCAGCACGTGCGGGGGCTGCTCCGCCTTGGCCCGCAGGGCGTCGCGTTGCTCCACCCCGAACCGGTGCTGCTCATCGACGACCACCAGCCCCAGGTCGGCGAAGTCGACCCCCTCGTACAGCAGGGCGTGGGTGCCCAGCACGATGCCGGCGGCGCCACCGGCGACCTCGGCCAGGGCCCGGCGCCGGGCCGCCGCCCCCAGGGAGCCGGTGACCAGCTCCACCCGGGTGGCGTGCTCGGCGGCGCCCAGCTCACCGGCCTGGGCCAGCGGGCCGAGCAGGTCGAGGATGCCCCGGTAGTGCTGGGCGGCGAGCACCTCCGTCGGGGCCAGCAGCGCGGCCTGCCCGCCCGCGTCGACCACCTGGAGCATGGCGCGCAGAGCGACCACGGTCTTGCCGGAGCCCACCTCACCCTGCAACAGCCGGTGCATCGGATGGCCGGTGGCCAGGTCGGCGGCGATCTCGGCACCGACCTCACGCTGGCCGCCGGTCAGCTCGTACGGCAGCCGGGCGTCGAAGGCCGCCAGCAGACCGTCCGTCCGGGGCGGCCGGGCCCGGGCGGGCGAGGCGGCGGCCTGGTGCTTGCGCCGCACCAGGGTCAACTGCACGGCGAAGGCCTCGTCCCACTTCAACCGCCGACGGGCCCGGTACAGCTCCTCCCGACTGGAGGGCCGGTGGATCTCCCGCAGGGCACCGCCCAGGCCGACCAGGTTCCGGCTGGCCCGTACCCCCGCCGGCAGGGGGTCCTCCGGGGGAGCCACCGTGTCCAGCACCACCCGTACGCAGCGGGCGATCACCCAGGTCGGTACGGCTGCGGCGGCCGGGTAGACCGGGATGAGGGCCCCGGCGAACTCCTCGATCTGCTCGGTGGCCGCCGCCTCCCCGTCGGTCTGGTCGCCGAGCAGGACGTACTCCGGCCCGTTGAGCTGTCGTCGGCCCCGGAAATCGGTGACCTTGCCGGCGAACAGCCCCCACCGGCCGGGCCGCAGTTCCCGCTCGCGCCAGGCCTGGTTACCGAAGAAGGTCAGGGTGAGGCTGCCCCCGGAGCCGTCCCCGACGGTGACCTCCAGCAGGTTGCCCCGGCGCTGCCGCATCGGGCGTACGGCGGTGCGCTGCACCTGGGCCAGCACGGTGACCTGCTCGCCGACGTCGAGGGAGCGGATGTCGGTGTGCTCGCCGCGCTCGTCGTAGCGGCGCGGGAAGTGGTAGATCAGGTCACCGGCGGTGTGCAGGTCCAGATGCCCGGCCAGCGCCTTGGCGGTCTTCTCCCCGACCAGCTTGGCCAGGGGGGTGTCCACGGTGGACGGCTCTGCGGTCATTCGACACCCACCAGCAACGGATAGCGCGGCTGCCCGCCCGGGTAGGCCTGCACCTCGACGAAGGGCCACCGGCGGGCGATGTGGGTGGACACCGCGTCGGTCAGCCCGTCCGGCGCATCCGCCCCGACCAGCAGGGTGACCAGTTCACCGCCGCCACCCAGCAGCCGGTCGACCAGGGCCACACAGGTGTCGACCAGGTCGGCGCCGATCAGATGCACCTCCCCCTCGACCAGGGCCAGCACGTCACCGGCCCGGCAGGGACCGGCGACCGTCAGGGCGTCCCGCCCGGCGTGCACGACCTCGGCGTACCGGCAGGCCCCGGCGGCCTCGGCCATCGCGATCACGTCGTCCTCGAAGCGGCGGCGGGGATCGCGTACGGCCAGCGCGGCCAGTGCCTGCACCGGAGAGCGGGTGGGCACCACGCTGACCTTGACCCCCGACCGGTGCGCCTCCTCGGCTACCTGGTTCGCCACCGCCTGCGCGTCCGGGTCGTTGGGCAGCACCACCACCCGGGCCGCCCCGGTGCCGAAGACCGCCTCCAGCAGTTCCCCGGTGGAGGGATTGCCGGGCACCACCACCGCGCCCTCCCGGGTGAGCAGCTCGGCGATCCCGGCCCCGGCGGCGACCACCACGGCGGCCCGACCGTCCGGCGCGCGGACCGGCCTCGGCGGGACCTGGTCGGCGAAGCGGGTCACCGAGATCTGGTACGGGCGACCGGCGACCACCCCGGCCTCGATCGCCGCCCCGACGTCGTTGACATGCACATGGACCTGCCAGGTGCCCTGATCGCCGACCACCACCAGCGAGTCACCCAGGGCGGCCAGGGTGTCCCGCATCCGGCCGACCGCCTCGGGCTCGGCGTCGAGCAGGAACTGCACCTCGTAGGCGTACTCCGGGGAGCCGGTCTCCCGGGCGGCCGTGGCCGGCGGGGGCACCCTCCGGGGCGGGATGGTCGGCGGTGGCTCGGGGTGCTGCGGGCTCTCTCCGGTGACCACCTCGACCAGGGCGTCCAGCAGCAGGCAGAGCCCGCGCCCACCGGCGTCGACCACCCCGGCGCGGGCCAGGGCGGGCAACTGCTCCGGGGTACGCGCCAGGGCCTGGGCGGCCGCATCCGCCGCCTCCCGGGCGACCACCCGCAGCTGCGGGCTGTCGGCCCGCTCGGCCGCCTCGGCGGCGGCGGCGACCACGGAGAGCAGGGTGCCCTCCACCGGCCGGGCGACCGCCGAGTAGGCCGCGGTGGTGGCGGCACGCAGGGCGGCGGCCAACTCCGGGCCCTCGACCCTGGGGGTGGTGGCCAGGGCGTCCGCGAAGCCCCGCAGGATCTGCGACAGGATCACCCCGGAGTTGCCCCGGGCGCCGAGCAGGGCCCCTCGGGCCATCAGCCGCAGGGCGTGCCCGTGCGGGGTGGCGGCGCCGTCGGCGACCGTGTCGAGGTTCATCGCCAGGGCCTGCTGCGCCGAGGTGAGGGTCAGCACCAGATTGGTGCCGGTGTCGCCGTCGGGCACCGGATAGACGTTCAGGTCGTCGATCTCCCCCTGGTGCCGCTTCAGCGTGGCCAGCCCGCTGGCGCACCAGCGGCGCACGGCGGCGGCATCGAGGGTGTCCAGCACGCTGGGAAGCCTACTGGCGTACCCTGACAGTCGCTGCCGGGCCGGCGTGTCCGGTACGCTCCGGTGACCAGCGGGGCCTGCGTCGTGGTCGGCCCCCTGGACCGGGCCGCCGACGGCGGTCACGCTGCCGAGCCCGGTTGGGCGAGGGCTTTCACCATCGGGTAACCTGGCCAGGTTGCCCGGGCATCGCCTGGCGGCGACCTCATGAACGTTTCAATCCCAGGAGTATCCCGTGGCTAGCGTGTGCGACGTCTGTGGCAAGGGACCGGGCTTCGGCCACAACGTGTCCCACTCGCACCGGCGGACCAACCGCCGCTGGAACCCGAACATCCAGTCGGTGCGTACCCCGGCCGGTGGCGGCACGACCAAGAAGCTGAAGGTCTGCACCTCCTGCATCAAGGCGGGCAAGGTCACCCGCGCCTGACGCGGTAGCACCGGCACCACGATCTGCATCGCCGGCGGGCCTCGATGGCCCGCCGGCATCGTCGTGTCCGCCGACCCTCCAGCGGGATGTCAGAGGGTGCGGCCGAAGGAGAGGCAGCCGGGCTCGGCGGCGTAGTAGCCGAAGTTGGGGATGCGCTCGTAGCCGGCCGAGGTGTACATCGCGATCGCCTCGGGCTGCCGGTCCCCGCACTCCAGGATGATCCGCTTGCGGCCCTGCTCACGGACGGAGCGTTCGATCGCGGCCAGCACCGTACGGGCCACCCCCCGGCCACGGGCCTGCGGGGCGGTGTACATCCGCTTCAACTCGGCCGTCTCGCCGTCGCTGCCGTGACTGCGCCAACCACCGCAGCCGACCGGCTCACCGTCCAGGTGGGCGACCAGGAAGGTGCCGTGCGGCGGGGTGAACTCGCCGGCCTCGACCGGGGTCTCGTCGCCGTCACCGCCGTACCGGGCGCCCAGGTCGGCCAGCGCGGAGGTGATCAGTCGCTGCGCCACCGGAGAGTCGAACGGCACCACGTGGATCTCGATCTGCTGCACCTGTTCAGCGTACGACCAGCCCACCCCCGCACCGCCGGCGACCAGGGGACCCTGGCAGGGGCTCAGCGGAAATGGTCCCAGCCGGCCGGGCCGTCGAAGGGTGCCCCGTCCACGGTCACCCCACGGCCCTCGGCCACCCGACCGATCGGACGCCACCCGTCCGGCAGCTCCACCTCCGGCGGGAAGGTCGCGGCCAGCGCGTGGTCGTCGCCACCGGCCAGCAACCAGGCGTACGGGTCGACCCCGAGGGCCTGGGCGGCGTCGCGCATCTGCGGTGGCACCTCGAAGGCCTCCCGGCGCAGGTCGACGGCCACCCCGCTGGCCCTGGCCACGTGCCCGAGGTCGGCCAGCAACCCGTCCGAGATATCGATCATGGCGGTGGCGCCGAGTCGGGCGGCCACCGGACCGGCCGCGTAGGGCACCTCCGGCCGCCGGTACGCCTCGACCAGCAGCCGGGGGGTGCGGAAGCCACGGGAGAGCACGGTGAACCCGGCCGCGGCGTAGCCGGTGCGCCCGGCCAGGGCCACCAGGTCGCCCGGTCGGGCGCCGGACCGGGTCACCGGGGGCCGTCCGGCCAGATCGCCCAGGGCGGTGACCGCGATGGTCAGGGTGGGGCTGGCCGACATGTCCCCACCGACCACGCTCGCGCCCACCCCGGCCGCCTCGGCACCGATGCCGTCGGCGAGCTGCTCGACCCAGCCGGTCTCCACCTCCGTCGGCACGCAGAGGGCCACCAGCAGGGCGGTCGGCTCCGCCCCCATCGCCGCCACGTCGGCCAGGTTGGCCGCCGCCGCCCGACGACCGATGTCGTACGCCTCGGACCAGTCCCGGCGAAAGTGCCGCCCCTCCACCAGCACGTCGGTGGAGGCGACCACCCGGGAGTCCGGTGCGGCGACCACGGCCGCGTCGTCACCCGGCCCGAGCAACACGGTCGATCCGTAGGACAACCGGGCGGTGACCCGGTCGATCAGGCCGAACTCGCCGACCCCCGCGACACTCACGCCGCCACTCCGCCACACTCCGCGGCGGCGTCTGGGGCCACCCCGCCGAACCTGAAGGTACGCTCGCTCACCGCTTCTCCTCGGCCGCCGATAGGGATCACACCTGGTCCGTAAGGTACTTTCTCCCTTCGGGCCGCCTGGCAGGCGGCGACGGAGGGAGGTCGAGTCGTGGTACAGGCGTACATCCTCATCCAGACAGAGGTCGGCCGGGCGCGTGACGTGGCCGGTCTCATCGCGGATCTTCCCGGCGTGGTCCGGGTCGACGCGGTGACCGGGCCGTACGACGTGGTCGTGCTCACCGAGGCGAACACCGTCGACGAGCTCGGCAAACTCATCGTCAGCAACGTGCAGATGGTGCCCGGGATCACCCGGACCCTGACGTGTTCGGTGGTGCGGTTGTAAGTGGGCACCATGTCCGAATCTCCCACCGAGACCAGCGAGAAGGGCACCCCGAAGGGGACCGACCGGACCAGCCGCACCGCGGCCCTGGTCGCCACGGCCGTGGCCCTGCCGGTGGCCCTGCTGGTCGGCACCCTGGCCTTCGTCAATCTGGCGCCGGAGGACTCGACCCCCACGGCCTCCCCCTCGCCGACCGTACCCCGGCCGCAGTCCACCGCCCCGGTCGAGATGGCCGCCCCGGCGCTGGCCGAGCGACCGGCCACGGTCTGCCGCGCCCTGCTGTCCCAGTTGCCCGCCTCGATCCGCGACCTGCCGCAGCGGCCGGTGAGCGCCGGGCCGGAGCAGAACGCCGCCTACGGCGATCCGGCCGTGACGGTGGCCTGCGGTGGCACCGCGCCCGAGGTGAGCCCCACCGACCATGTCTACCTGGTCAACGCGGTGTGCTGGCACGCGGTGGAGGAGGTCGACGCCACCGTGCTGACCACCCTGGATCGGGAGACCCCGGTGACCGTACGGGTGCCGCACTTCTACGGCGAGGCCTTGCAGTGGGCCGCCCCGATCGCCACCACGGTCGTCGCCTCCGTCCCCTCGGCGGACTCGGTCCCGTCCGGCTGCACCTCCTGATCGAAGCCGCCAGGCCGGTCAGCACCCGATCGAAGCCGCCGGGATCGGTCAGTACTGCCCGGGGCCGTGCAGCAGGGCGGTACGGATCAGCCGGTCCACCAGCTTCGGGTACTCCAGGCCGGAGGCCGCCCACATCCGGGGGAACATCGAGGTCGGGGTGAACCCCGGCATGGTGTTGATCTCGTTGAGGTAGACGTCCAGTTCCGGGGTGACGAAGAAGTCGGCCCGGGCCAGTCCGGCGCAGTCCAGCGCGGTGAAGGCCCGCACGGCGTAGTCGCGTACCTGCCGGGCCACCCGGTCGGGCAGGTCGGCGGGGACGTCGTACTCGCAGGCCGACTCCGCGTCGATGTACTTGGCCTCGAAGTCGTAGAAGTCGTAGTCGCCGACCACTCGCACCTCGGCCAGTACGGAGGCCTCGGGCATGCCGCCGGCCTCGCCCTCCAGCACTCCGCACTCGATCTCCCGGCCGACGATGGCCGCCTCGACCAGTACCTTGCTGTCGATCTTCCGGGCGGCGGCCACCGCGGCGTCCAGGTCCGCCCAGTCGGTGACCTTGCTGACCCCGAAGGACGATCCGGCCCGGGAGGGCTTGACGAAGACCGGCAGCCCCAGCCGCTGCTTGTCCTGCTCGCTGAGGGTCATGCCGCTGCGCAGCACCGCGTACGCGCCGACCGGGATGCCCTCGGCGGCGCAGAGCTTCTTGGTGAACTCCTTGTCCATCGCGGCGGCGGAGGCGAACACCTTGGCCCCCACGTACGGGATGCCGGCCATCTCCAACATGCCCTGGATGGTGCCGTCCTCGCCGTAGGCGCCGTGCAGCACCGGGAAGACCACGTCCACATCGGCCAGTGCCCGGGGCCCTTCGGTGGGGTCCAGCACCACCAGGCCGCCGCCGGTCGGGTCGGTCCGCAGCACGATGTCGTGGCCGGACTCGGCGGTGATCTCCGGCAGGCTACGCGCGCTGATCGACAATCGGGTGGGATCCCCGTCGGTGAGCACCCACTGGCCCGCTCGGGTGATGCCGACCGGCACCACCTCGAACTCGTCCGGGTCCAGAGCGGCGAGCACGCTGCCGGCGCTGACGCAGGAGATGCCGTGTTCCGGGCTGCGGCCGCCGAAGACGATCGCCACGCGGGTCTTGCCTGGGGTGGTCACTGCGGTCACCTTTCCGGGACGCACTGCTGGCGCTTCCCCGGATGACCTTACTGTGCGTGGCCGTAGCCGGTTGCCGATACCCTGCGAGAAGCCGAGGCGGGCACATCCGGTCAATCATCACCATACGGTGAGTAATCAGTCAGCCGGTCGACCGGGCGGCTCCCCCGCCCCGGAGCACGCCGTCGGCCGATCGCGAGCACCTTGACCCGCTGCCGACCGGCCCGCACCATGCCCAGGGCCATGAAGGCGCCGGCGATCCGTTCGGCGGCCTCCCGGTTACTCGCCCCGACCACCTGACGGCGACGCTCGGGGGCGGTTCGTTCGTCGCGTCCACCGGCGACATTCGGCCGGACATCGGTCAGCACCACCAGGAAGCGGGCCATCGGCCGCCACCCGGGTCCGTCGTGACCGCCGCGAGACTGCCCGAGGGTCGCTGCGCACATCGCCCCCCTTTCCGGTACGGGCTCATGGCAGGGCACGCGGCGGCCGGGTAGGGGGAATAACCCGACCGCCGCGCGCCCCATCCCCTCCGGTCACTCACCATCACCGTCGCCACGACAACCGATGGTGAGGACTTGACGACAGCCTGACACCATCACGGTTGTGAATGCAACTCCCACACGCGTTTTCTCATGTACACGGTCTCAAATATGTGCGATCATCGATTCATGGCTCCGAAGACCGCCCGTGCCCGTCGGCTGGGCATCGCCCTGCGCCAGCACCGTGAGGCCGCCGGCCTGACCCTCGAAGTCGCGGCAGACGAGATCAACAGCACCCGCAGCACCCTGTCCCGCTACGAGAACGCGCAGACCCTGGTCAGTCCGGCCACCGTACGCGCGCTGCTCACCCTCTACGGGGTGGGGGCGGACGAGGTGGCGGCCGCCGTCGCGCTGGCCAAGGACGCCCGCAAGCCCGGTTGGTGGGTGTCCTACTCGTACCTGCTGGACCGGCGCACCATCGACTTCATCGCCCTGGAGGCGGAGGCCACCGGCATCGCCAACTTCGAGCCCTCCGTGGTGCCCGGCCTGTTGCAGACCGCCGACTACATCCGTGGGGTGATGCGGGGCGGCCCGCACACCCTCAGCGACAGTGATGTGGAGGAGCGGGTCCACCTACGGCTGGACCGGCAGCAGCGCCTCACCGGTGACGAACCCCCGATCTTCGACGCGATCATCGACGAGGCCGCGCTGCTGCGCCCGGTCGGCGACACGGCCACCATGCAGGGGCAACTGCGCCACCTACTCAAGATGAGCGAGTTGCCGAACATCACCGTCCAGCTGATCCCGTTGGCGGCCGGCTACCACCGGGGCACCCGGGGCTCGCTGCACATCCTCGAATTCGCCGATCCGGAGGATCCGATCATCGCCTCGGTGGAGACGGTGGCCGGTCAGATGATCCTCGACCGGCCCGCAGAACTGCGCACCTGCACCAGGATCATGGAACACCTGCGGACGGTCGCGCTGAGCCCGGCGGCCAGCCGCGACGAACTGATCACGATCCTGAAGGGACGTAGCTGATGACACCGACGACCAACGCCACCCCGGCGGTGGCCGGATGGCGCAAGAGCAGCCACAGCGGTGACGAGGGGGCCTGTGTGGAGGTGGGGATGGCACCGGGCGCGGTGGCCGTACGCGACTCCAAGGACCCGCAGGGCCCGCTGCTGTTCTTCGCCCCGGCCGCCTGGACCGCCTTCGCCGGGGCACCACCGGTGCGTTGACGCGATCGGCCCTTCCCTGATCCGACAGTCACCCGGAACCGCTGACCGGGCCGGTCAAGGGCACCGCCGGCCCGGTCAGCCCCGCGTCCGTGGACAGTCGTCAGCCGCCGACCAGCGGCGGCGGGGCCGGCAGGGCGCGTACGGTCGCCAGGGCGGCCAGGGCGGCGCCTCGGGCCCCGGCCATGTCGCGGTCCGGCACCAGCGCGAAGGTGGCCAGGGCGGCCTGCTCGTCCCGCAACGCGGTGTGCCCGCGTACGGTCGCCAGGAACCAGTCCCGGAACTCCGGGCCGGTCTCCACCACCCCACCCCCGACGAAGTACGCATGGGGGTCGGTGAAGTTGGCCGCGATGGTGAACAGGGCCCCCAGGGCCCTCGCCTGCTGGGCGAAGATCTCCCGGGCCAGCTCGTCGCCCCGCTCGCCGTAGCCGCGCACCAGCTTCGCCGCCCGGGCCGGCGGCTCAGCGGCCAGCGGATGGTCCGGAAACCGGGTGAGCCAGTACGGCAGCAGGTTGCGCTCGATCGCGGTCAGCGAGGCGACCGACTCCACGTCACCGGCGAAGCCACAGGCGCAGGTCGGCACGGGCTGGTCGGCGGCCAGCACCTGGGTCAGCGGAATGTGCACATGCCCCAGCTCACCGGCCATTCCCGCCGCCCCGGCGACCACCCGACCGTGCTCGACCAGACCACCGCCCAGCCCGGTGCCCACGATCGCCGACACGGATGACCGCTGCATGGCCTCGGCGCCGAAGTGGACGTGGTGGGCGTAGAGGGCGGCGGCGTTGCCGTCGTTGTGGTAGACCACCGGCAGCCCTAGCCGGCGTTCCAGGGCCCTGCGGATGTCGTGGCCCCGCCAGGCCGGTTGGGAGAAGTTCGTGGACCCCTTAGCGGAGATCACTCCGGTGGCGCTGGCCGGACCGGGGGTGTCCAGCCCGACGGCCTGCACCTGGTCGCGGGACACCCCGGTCAGGGCCAGGACCTCCGCGAAGGAACCGGCCATCGCCTCGACGGCGGCCTCCGGTCCGGCGCGTACCTCGCTGGGGGTCTCCACCAGGTGATCGACCAGGAACCGCCCATCGGCCGTGAGCACTGTGGCGTTGTTGTTCGTACCGCCGTTGTCGATGCCCACGACCACCGTTGTGCCAGCCACCCGCCAACCGCCTCCCACCGATCCGCTCTGACGTGAGGCTAGTTCTCCAACCCGCTACCCGCCATGTCGACCGGCCGGCGGGCCGTCATCGCGGTGGCCCCCAGCGACTCGTTCCGGACGGTCGTCGGGATCAGTCCGGCCGCCCGCAGTACGGCCGCCAGCGGGTCGACCTGGGACTCGCCGACCTCCACCACCAGGTTCCCACCCGGGGCCAGCCAGCGCGCCGCCTCCTCGGCCAGTCGGCGCAGCACCGCCAACCCGTCCGGCCCACCGTCCAGGGCCACCGGGGCCTCGTACCGGCGCGACTCGGCCGGCAGCAGCTCCAGGGCCGCGCTGGGCACGTACGGCGCGTTCGCCACCACCAGGTCCAGGCTGCCCCGCCAGGCCCCCGGCAGGGCCTCGAACAGGTCACCGGTGCGGACCGGCACGGCCAACTCGGCCAGGTTGCGGCGGGCACAGGCCACCGCGGCGGGGTCCACGTCGGCCGCCGCCAGCAGCCTGGGGGCGCGCAGCCGCCGCGCCAGGGCCCGGGTCAGGGCGCCGGAGCCGCAGCAGAGCTCGACCACCCTGGCCCCCGGCCCGGTCACCGCCACGGCCGCCGAGACCAGCAGGGCGGTACGCGCCCGGGGCACGAACACCCCGGGTACGACCACGATCCGCTCGCCGCAGAACTCGGCCCAGCCCAGCAGGTACTCCAGCGGTTCCCCGGCCACCCGTCGGTCGACCAGTGCGGCCAGGTTCTGCCGGCTGTCGGCCGCCTCGAGCAGCAGCCGTGCCTCGTCCTCGGCCCAGACGCAGCCGGCCCGGCGGAGCCGGTCGACCGTGGCGTCCCGTACCGCCGAGGAGACGTCGATCATCTAGCGGCGGCGTCCAGGGCGGCCGACACGTCGGCGATCAGATCGGCGGTGTCCTCCACCCCGCAGGAGAGCCGGACGAAACCGGGTGAGGTGTCGTCACCCCACTGGGCCCGTCGGTCGGCCGTGGTGTGCAGGCCACCGAAGGAGGTGGCCGCACCGACCAGCCGGGCCGCCTCCAGGAAGCGGGCCACCCGCTCGGCGGTACCCAGATCGAAGGAGAGCACCCCGGGCATCCGCCGCAGCTGACGCGAGGCCACCGGATAGGCCGGATCCGCCGGCAGGCCCGGCCACCGCAGCCCGGTCACCTCGGCACGGGCCGCCAGCAGCCCGGCCAGGGCCTCGGCGTTGGCGCTCTGCCGGGCCAGGCGCAGGTCCAGGGTGGCCAGGGACCGGTGCGCCAGCCAGGCGTCGAAGGCCCCGGGCACCGCCCCGGTGGCCGTACGCCAGGTGGTGAACCGCTGCACCAGCTCCGCCGACCGGGTGGCCAGGTAACCCAGCAGCAGATCGGAGTGCCCGGTCAGGGCCTTGGTGCCGGAGGCGACCACCAGGTCGGCACCGAGATCCAGGGGACGCTGTCCCAGCGGGGTGGCGGTGGTGTTGTCGACCGCCAGCAGGGCACCGGCAGCGTGCACCCGCTCGGCCAGCGCCGGCAGGTCCACCACGTCCAGTCCCGGGTTGGCCGGGGTCTCCACCAGCACCAGGCGTACCCCCTCGAAGGAGGGGTAGGGCCCGGCGGTCGGTGCCAGCAGCACCCGTACGCCGTTGCCGGCCAGGGTGTCCGTGGCGAAGGCCCGGACCGGGAAGTACCCGTCGGCCGGCAGCACCACGGTGTCACCGGCGCGCAGCAGCCCCAGCAGCAGCCCGGTGATGGCCGCCTGGCCGCTGGCGAAGACCCGACACTCGCCGCCCTCCAGCTCGCCGATCGCCGCCTCCAGCAGCCGCCGGGTGGGGTTGTCCGGGCGTCCGTACCCGTCGGCCGCCGCCTCCGGCCCGTGCCGGGGGTCCAGATGGTACGGCGCGGCGAAGACCGGCCCCGGCAGGAAGGGTCGGCCCGGTTCCGGGGCGGGCAGCCCGGCCCGCACACACCGGGTGCCGTCGCCGTCGCCGTCGGCCGCAGGCCGCTGCGCGAACCCGCCCTCACTCATCCGCTCACTCCGGCTTGGTGGTACGGCTCATCAGAGCGCGTACCGCGACCCGCGGGTCGACCCCCTCGTGGCAGACCAGCTCGACCTGCTCGGTGATCGGCATCTCCACCCCGTGGGCCCGGGCCAGGTCGCGGATGGCCAGGGCGCTCTTGACCCCCTCGGCGGTCTGCCGGGTGGCCACCCGCGCCTCCTCCAGGGTGGCGCCCCGCCCCAGGTGCTCGCCGAAGGTGCGGTTACGGGCCGACGGCGAGGAGCAGGAGGCCACCAGGTCACCCATGCCGGCCAGCCCGGCGAAGGTCAGGGGGTCCGCGCCGAGGGCCACCCCCAGCCGGGCGGTCTCGGCCAGCCCTCGGGTGACCAGCATGGCCCGGGTGTTGTGACCGAAGCCCATCGCGGTGGCGATGCCGTACGCCAGGGCGATCACGTTCTTCACCGCCCCGCCCAGCTCACAGCCGATCACGTCGTCGTTGGTGTACGGCCGGAAGTAGGGCGTGGTGATGGAGCGCTGCACCAGGGTGGCCCGGTCGGAGTCCGTGCAGGCGACCACCGTGGCGGCCGGCTGCTCGGCGGCGATCTCCGGGGCCAGGTTGGGGCCGGAGACGACGACCACCCGGTCCGCCGCCACCTGGGCGGTCTCGACGATCACCTCGCTCATCCGCTTGGTGGTGCCGAGTTCGATGCCCTTCATCAGGGACACCAGGGTGGCGTCGGGGTGCAGGTGCGGGACCCACTCGGCCAGGTTGCCCCGCAGGGTCTGCGAGGGCACCGCCAGCACCACCATCTCGGCGCCCTTGATCGCCTCTACGGGGTCGCCGGTGCCGGTGACCCGCTCCGGCAGCAGCACCCCCGGCAGGTACTCCGGGTTGCGTCGCTCCGTACGGATCAGGTCCGCGATCGGCTGTCGGCGGGCCCAGATGGTCACCTCCCGGCCGGCGTCGGCCAGGATCTTCGCGAACGCCGTACCCCAGGACCCGGCGCCCAGCACCGCCACGTGCCCACTCACGCCGTCGCCTCCGGACGCTGCTCGACGTTGGCCCGACCGTTGCGCTGCCACAGCGGCGGTGGGGTGCCACCTCGGATCTCGGCCAGCATGTCCCGCAGCCGCAGCATGATCACGTCAGTCATCTCCTCCAGCACCGACCGGCTGGGAGCGGCACCGGCCCACCGGCTCAGGTCGATCGGCGGCCCGGCCACCACGGTCACCGGGATCCGGGGCCGCAGGCTGAGCCGGCCCCGGCGCGGGTCGAAGATCCGCTCCGGGCCCCACATCACCACCGGCACCACCGGGGCACCCGTGGCCAACGCCAGCCGAGCGGCCCCGGTCTTGCCCTTCATCGGCCACAGGTCCGGTTCCCGGGTGATGGTGCCCTCCGGGTAGATGATCACGGCGTCACCCTCGCCGAGCGCCTTGATCAGGGCGTCCAGCGACTTGGCCGCGTCGACCGTCCCCCGCTCGACCGGGATCTGCTTGCACCGGTGCAGAATCCAGCCGATCACCGGGACCTTGAACACGCTCGCCTTGCCCAGGAACTGCGGCCACCGTCCGGAGTCGTAGATGAAGTGGGAGGCGACCAACGGATCGGCATGCGACATGTGGTTCGCCACGATGATCATCGGACCCTCGGTGCCGAGGTGCTCCATCCCCCGCCAGGTACGCCGGGTCCAGACCGTCATCACCGGCTTGACCAGCACCACGGCCACCCGTTGCCAGAACCCCAGCCTGCGCTGACCCACCGTGCCTCCTCGTACCAGCCCCGCCCACCGGAGGAACCGGTGACGCCCGCAGCCGAAATCATGCCTGCTCGACCCTGGTACGGCCAGTGAGGGTACCGATGCAAGGCTGGCAGGATGACAGTGTGAGTCAGCCATGGACCGTGGTGGTACCGGTCAAGCGTCTGACCGCCGCGAAGACCCGGCTGCGCGGCGGGGTGCCCGGCGTACCTCACGAGAAGCTGACCCTGGCCCTGATCGCCGACACCCTGGACGTGGTGCGCGCCTGTCCCGGGGTGGCCGAGATCCGGGTGGTCACCGACGACCCCCAGGTGAGCCTGCTGGCCCGGATGATCGACGCCCGGGTGCTGCCCGACCCCCCGACCCCCGGCCTGAACGCCGCCTTCCGGCACGGCGCGGCCGGGGTCGACGGGTGGGTGGTGGCCCTCACCGCCGATCTGCCCGCCCTGCGTCCGGCCGAACTGGCCGCCGCTCTGGACGCCGCCCGGACAGGCCCGCCGCACCTCCGGTCCTTCGTCAGCGACTGCCCCGGGACCGGCACGGTGCTGCTGGCCGCCCCGCCCGGGGTACCCCTGGATCCCCGCTTCGGGCCCGGCTCGGCCGCCGCGCACGCGCGCAGCGGGGCCCGGCCGCTCACCGCCGCCTGGCCCAGCCTGCGCCGGGATGTGGACACCGCCGCCGACCTGGCCGCTGCGGCCCGGCTCGGGCTCGGTCCCCGCACCGCTGCCCTGACCGCCGACTGCCTGACCGGCTGAGCGGCGCTGGCGGCGGGCTTGCCCCCGGCTGGGCGGCGGCTGCGTGTACGGTGCTGGGCATGCAGGGCACGGTGGCTACCTTCGACGCGGCGACCCGCAGCGGCCTGCTGCTGCTCGACGACGGCACGGAGTTGCCCTTCCCGGCTCCCGCGTTCGACGCCTCCGGGCTGCGGCTGCTGCGCCTGGGTCAGCGGGTCAGGGTGGAAACCGACAGCGAGGGTGTCGTCGTCCGGGTGACCATCCCGACGATGTCCTGACCTCCCAGCTCAAGTTCAGTTCGGGTTAACCGTGACCGGGTGATTATGGGCAGGTGAGCACCCCTCGCGAAGGCCCGGACAATCCCGACCGACCCGACCCTGCGGCAGCTTCCTCCGGGTTGGCGGAGGTGCTGGACCCCGGCCCCGGGCCGGCCCTGCCGGAACCCCCCGAGACGCGGCCCGACCGCCCCCTGCCGGAGGACCGGTTCCTCAACCGGGAGCTGTCCTGGCTCGACTTCAACGCCCGGGTCCTGGCCCTGGCCGAGGACCGGCGCACCCCCCTGCTGGAGCGGGCCAAGTTCCTCGCCATCTTCGCCAGCAACCTGGACGAGTTCTACATGGTGCGGGTCGCCGGGCTGAAACGGCGCCTCACCGCCGGGCTGCCGGTACGCGGCGGAGACGGGCTGCCCCTGCGTACCCAACTGGAACTGGTCGCCGCCAAGGCGGCCACCCTGGTGGCCCGGCACGCCGCCTGTCTCATCGACGACGTGCTGCCGGCGCTGGCGGCGGAGGACATCCGGGTGCTGGGCTGGTCCGACCTCGGCAACCGTGAGCGGGACCGGCTGCACTCCTACTTCCGCCAGCAGATCTTTCCGGTGCTCACCCCCTTGGCGGTCGACCCGGCCCACCCCTTCCCGTACATCTCCGGTCGGTCGCTCAACCTGGCCGTGTCGGTGCGCGACCCGGACGGCGGACCTGAGCTGTTCGCCCGGGTCAAGGTGCCCAACAACGTGCCCCGGTTCGTCCGGGTCGACCGGGACCAGCCCGGGGTACGGGTGCTGCCGGTGGAGGACCTCATCGCCGTCCACCTGGGTCAACTCTTCTCCGGCATGCAGGTCGTGGAGTGCCATCTGTTCCGGGTGACCCGCAACGCCGAGGTGGAGGTCGACGAGGACCGCGACGAGGACCTGCTGCAGGCCCTGGAACGGGAACTGGCCCGGCGCCGGTTCGGTCCCCCGGTCCGGCTGGAGGTCGCCGACTCGATCTCCGACCACATGCTGGAGTTGCTGGTCCGGGAACTGGACATGGACCGCCAGGACGTGCTGCGGGTCCGCGGGCTGCTCGACCTGTCCGCCCTGTGGCAGCTCTACGGCGAGGCGGACCGCCCCGACCTGAAGGACCCTCCCTTCGTACCGGCCACCCATCCCCGGCTGGCCGAGGGCGAGGTGCCCCGCAGCGTCTTCGCGACCCTGCGCGACGGGGACGTGCTGGTGCACCACCCGTACCACTCCTTCGCGACCAGCGTGCAACGCTTCATCGAGCAGGCCGCCGCCGACCCGAACGTGCTGGCCATCAAGCAGACCCTGTACCGCACCAGCGGGGACTCCCCCATCGTGGACGCCCTGGTGGAGGCCGCCGCGGCCGGCAAGCAGGTGGTGGTGCTGGTCGAGTTGAAGGCCCGCTTCGACGAGGTGGCCAACATCGGCTGGGCCCGCACCCTGGAACGGGCCGGATGCCACGTGGTCTACGGGCTGGTCGGCCTCAAGACCCACTGCAAGACGGCCCTGGTGGTACGCCAGGAGGGCGACCAGATCCGGCGCTACTGCCACATCGGCACCGGCAACTACCACCCCAAGACCGCCCGCCTCTACGAGGACTTCGGCATGCTGACCGCCGACCCGGACATCGGCGCCGACCTGACCGACCTGTTCAACGTGCTCACCGGCTACAGCCGGCAGACCGCGTACCGGCGGCTGCTGGTGGCACCCCAGGGGGTACGCAGGGGTCTGATCGAGCGGATCGAACGGGAGATCGCCCAGGTCCGGCTCGGCCGGCCCGCCCTGGTGCAGTTCAAGGTGAACGCCCTCGTCGACGAGGCCATCACGGACGCCCTGTACCGGGCCTCCCAGGCGGGGGTACACGTCGACCTGATCATCCGGGGGATGTGCACCCTGCGTCCCGGGGTGCCGGGGCTGTCGGACAACATCCGGGTCCGCTCCATCCTCGGCCGGTTCCTGGAACACTCCCGGATCTTCCGTTTCGGCAACGACGGTGACGCCGAGTTCTGGATCGGCTCGGCCGACCTGATGCACCGCAACCTGGATCGACGGGTCGAGGCACTGGTCCAGGTCAGCGACCCGGTGGCCCGCGCCGAACTGGACCACGTGCTCCAGGCCGCGATGAGCCCGGAGGTCGAGGCGTTCGAGTTGACCGCCGACGGCAGCTGGATCCGGCGCAGCGGCACTCCCGCGGCGCCCCTGGACCATCTACAGGATCTGTTGCTGCATCGGGTCGGGGGCACCGCCGGACGAGCCGCCCGGGCAATAGGCTGAGCAGATGGTCGAGGAGGAGGATCCGGCGCTTCCCGGCCGTCGGCGTACCCTGCAACCCGATGCCGGCGTGGCCGAGATCCGAGCGGCCGGCGGGGTGGTGTGGCGACCGGCACCGGACGGCGGGGTCCAGGTGTGCCTGGTGCACCGCCCCCGGTACGGGGACTGGACGTTGCCGAAGGGCAAGCTGGAGCCGGGCGAGCATGCACTGCTGGCCGCAGTCCGGGAGGTCGCCGAGGAGGCCGACGCCCAGGCGGTACCCCAGGTGCGCCTGCCCAGCGTGCGGTACCGCAGCGAGGGCCTGGACAAGACGGTCGACTACTGGTCGATGCGGGCGGTCGGCACGGGCGGTTTCCAACCCGGCACCGAGGTCGACGAGGTGCGCTGGCTGGGGGTGGACGATGCGATGCGGCTGGTCAGCTACCCGCACGACAACCAGGTGCTGGCCGCCTTCGCCGCGCTGCCCCGCGTGACCGCGACCATGCTGCTGGTCCGCCACGGCCACGCCGGTCGGCGACTGGACTGGTCCGGCCCGGACACCGGCCGCCCCCTGGACCCCCGTGGCTGGTCGCAGGCGCACGCCTTGGCGCCGCTGATCGCGCTGGTCCGTCCCACCCGACTGCTCTCCGCCTCGCCCCGCCGATGCGTGCAGACCCTGGACCCGGCCGCCGCGCAGCTCGACCTGCCGATCGAGATCAGCGGTGACCTGGACGAGCCCCGCGCCGGCCAGCAGGCCGACGAGTGCGCCCTGGCCGTAGCGGCAGCACTGACCGCATCAGCGGCGAACAGCGAGTCCGTAGCGGCGTGCAGCCAGGGCAAGGTCATCCCCGGCGCGCTGGAACGGCTCGCCGGCCAGCCCGGCGACTACGCCACCGGCAAGGGCGGCGGCTGGCTGCTCACCTTCACCGGCGACCGCCTGCTAGCGGCCGACCGCCTCTGAATCCCTCCCGCACGGCTGGGCCGTTACGGCCGGGCCGGTGGCAGTTTGAGGGTGACGGCTACCGGCAGGTGGTCGCTGGCGGTGCTCGGGGTGGCGGTCGGGTCGGTGGCCGACAGGTCCGGGGAGACGAAGATGTGGTCGATCTGGGTACGCGGGTCGTCGGCCGGGCTGGTGGGCAGCGGGCGTACGGCCGCCAGGGCGTCGACCAGCCCGGCGTCGGTGAGGGCCGTGAAGGCCGGATCACCCGGCTCGGTGTTGAAGTCACCGGCGACGACGAGCGGCCCACCCTCGGCGTACCCGGTGGCGAATTCGGCGACCACCCGGGCCTGCACCACCGGATCCGTACCCGGTGGGGGTTGCAGGTGGGTGCTCACCACCGCCAGCCGTACGCCGTCGCTGAAGTCGACCGTCACCCCCAGGGCCTGGGCACCGGTGGGTGCGCCGACCGCAGGCAGCGTACGGGTCCGGGCCCGCTGGACCGGCCACCGGCTCAGCACCGCATCGCCCCACAGGGCCCCGGCGGCGGGCGCGAAGACGTACGGCATATCCAGCCGGTTCGCCAACAGGTGCAGGGTGTCGTGACCGCCGTTGAGCAGCCAGCCCCGGTCGACCTCGCTGAGCAGCACCACGTCGGCCCGCCCGACCGCCCGGTCCAGAGCGGCCAGGTCGAGCCGCCCGTCCAGGCCGAAGCCCATCCGGATGTTGTACGCCACCAGCCGGATCTGCTCGGGTGGCCCGCCCCGGTTGGTGGCCACCAGCCACGGCCCCTGCACGGCCGCGGCGACGAGGGCGAGCACGGCGGCCAACAGGGCTGCCATCGGGGCGACCAGCCACCCCGATCGTCCGGTGGCGAGGGGTACCGGCGGCGGGGCAGCGGGGGCCGCTGTCGCAGGTCGCCGCCGTCCGCCCAGCGCGACGATCCCTACCATCGCCGCCACCAGGGCGGGCAGCCAGCCGTTGGGGTAGCCGATGTCGTAGGCGGCGTAGTAGAGCACCGCCGCCAGGGCGAAGACCAGCATGCCGCCGGTCGCCGCGTACCCACGACGGGCAGCGGTCGACCGCCCCCGGTCGGCGGCGGCCAGGGCCAGGCAGCCGCCCAGCCCCGCTGCGGTGAGCAGCATCGCGACACCGAGGAACCCCGGTGGCCCGTACCCGAACAGCAGCGCCCCGGCCAGCAGCAGCACCGGGAACAGGGGACGGCTCGGCGGCGGGGTCAACGCGCAGAGCACGAACAGCGCCACCGCGGCGGCCAGGGGTGCCAGGGCGAACAGAGGGGTGCCGGCGGTGCCGGCCGCACCGAGCCAGAAGGACATCGCGGTGCTCGCGACCGCCGGTGACAACGCGACCATGCCACCCAACAGCAACCCGGGCCCGACGAGCAGCCAACTCCGGCCCGGCGGTAGCGCCTCGGTGTCGTCCTCAGGCCGACCGGATTCGGGTTTCGCGGCGAAGGCGACCACCAGCAAGGACCCCACCAGGAAAAGGCTCAGCAGCCAGGCCTCCCAGCGTCCCCACCACACCGGGTCGTGGGTACCGGTCAAGGCCTGGCCGAGCGCCCCGGCGGTCAGTCCGAGGACCAGCCCGGGCAGCGGTCGGCTGACCGGGCCGGCGATGGCGGCCAGCCACACCAGCCCGGCCAGCAGGCCTGCGGTGGCCAACCAGAGTTGGGTACGACCCCCGGGCGTCGCGGTCAACGCCAGCCGGGCGGCGCTGAGTACGGCCACCGCCACCAGGCCGACGGGACGGGCACCGACCCGGGCTACGAGGGCCGGTGCGGCCAGGGCGAGCACGAACCAGCCGAGCGCGAAGGCACCGAGCAGTTCGGCCGGGGTCGAGGCGGCCTGCCCGAAGATGGTGATGACCGACGGCAGGAAGACCCGCAGCACGTCGGTGAAGACGAGCAGACCCAACGCCAGGGTGGCGGTACCGAGGTGGCGACGACGCAACACGGTCCTCATTTCGCCGAGGGTGTGCGGCGATTCTGGTGCCAGGCGGCGCGTCGGTCAACGGGGCAGTGCGGTGCGGTCCGCGCACGGCAAAGGGCGCCCACCACCGAGGCGGGCGCCCTTGCTCGTACGGCCGGTCAGCGCCGGGTCGTGGTCTTCTTGGCCGGCGCCTTCTTCGCCGGGGCCTTCTTGGCCGCCGTGGCCTTGGCCGCCGTGGTGGTCTTGGTCGCGGTGGCCTTGGTCGCGGTGGCCTTCTTCGCCGGTGCGGCCTTCTTCGTGGTGGTCTTCGCGGCCGCCGTGGTCTTGGTCGCGGTGGCCTTCTTCGCCGGTGCGGCCTTCTTGGTGGCCGCCGCGGTCTTCGTCGCGGTGGTCTTCTTGGCCGCCGTGGTCTTGGCCGCCGTGGTGGTGGTCTTGGTCGCGGTCGTCTTCTTCGCGGTGGTCGCCTTGGCACCGGTAGCCTTCGCGCCGGTGGTCTTGGCGGTGGTTGCGGCTGCCTTCTTCGCCGCCGCCGTGGCCTTCGGCACCTTGCCGCTGGCCACCATCTCCTTGAACCCGGCGCCTGGGCGGAAGGTCGGGACGGAGGTCTTCTTGACCTTCACCGCCTCGCCTGTGCGCGGGTTGCGCGCTGTTCGAGCGCCACGAACACGCTTCTCGAACGCTCCGAATCCGGTGATCGCCACCTTTTCGCCCTTGGTGACCGCCGCCTGGACCTCAGCGAGGACCGCGTCGAGCGCGGCCGTCGCCGTCTTCCGGTCCCCCAGGCGAACGGCGAGCGCCTCGATGAGCTCGGCCTTGTTCACGACTTCCTCCTGATTGTGCAACTGACTCGACGCGAGCCATTCTGCGCGCACGGTATGCCCTGTGCTGCCGGGACACAAACATTCGGTGGAAAAAAGCCCTTGTGTCGTAACGGATTCGCCCCCACCGGCGGCACCGGTGGGGGCGGAATCGGCGAACAGACCCGGCGAACGGCTATGCGACCCGGGGCAGGAAGGACGGCCGAGTGGTCTCGAAGGTGCTGATCTGCTCCTCGTGCCGAAGGGTGAGTCCAATGTCGTCCAAGCCCTCCATCAGCCGCCAGCGGCTGAAGTCGTCGAGCGGGAACGACCACGTGAAGGTGCCGGCCCGGACCTGGCGGGTGGTCAGGTCCACGGTGATCGAGGTGTCGGGGTCGGCCTCGACCAGACCCCAGATTTCCTCGACCGCTTTCAATTCCAGCTCTACCGGAAGCAACCCTTCCTTGAGCGCGTTGCCCCGGAAGATGTCACCGAAGCCGGGTGCGATCACGGCTCGGAACCCGTAGTCGCGCAGCGCCCAGACGGCGTGCTCGCGGGAGGACCCGGTGCCGAACTCCGGACCGGCGACGAGAATCGACGCCCCGGCATAAGACTGATCGTTGAGTACGAATCCCGGGTCCTCCCGCCACGCGCTGAACAACCCGTCGGCGAAACCGGTACGGGTCACCCGCTTCAGGTAGACGGCCGGGATGATCTGGTCGGTGTCCACGTCGGACCGACGCAGCGGCACGGCGGTGCCGGTGTGCACGGTGAACTTGTCCATCTGTCGCAGCCCTTCTACAGATCGGCGGGAGCGGCCAGTCGGCCGACCACTGCGGTCGCGGCGGCGACCGGCGGACTCACCAGGTGAGTACGCCCGCCCCGGCCCTGGCGGCCCTCGAAGTTCCGGTTGGAGGTCGAGGCGGAGCGCTGCCCCGGCGAGAGGGTGTCCGGGTTCATGCCCAGGCACATCGAGCACCCGGCGAAGCGCCACTCGGCACCCGCGTCGGTGAAGACCTTGTCCAGCCCCTCGGCCTCGGCGGCCTCCCGTACGGAGGCGGAGCCGGGCACCACCAACATGCGTACGCCCTCGGCGACCCGGTGACCGCGCAGCACGTCCGCGGCGGCACGCAGGTCCTCCAGCCGGCCGTTGGTGCAGGAGCCGACGAAGACCACGTCGACCGCCAGGTCACGCAGCGGGGTGCCCGGTCGCAGGTCCATGTACTCCAGGGCGCGACGGGCGGCGGCCCGTTCCGCGTCCGTGGTGAAGTCCTCCGGGTCCGGCACGGCCGCGCCCAGCGGAACGCCCTGCCCCGGGTTGGTGCCCCAGGTCACGAACGGCGTGATCTCCGATGCGTCCAGGATCACCTCGGCGTCGAAGGTCGCCCCCTCGTCGGTGGGCAGGGTCCGCCAGTAGGCCAGCGCCGCGTCCCAGTCGGCGCCGGTGGGGGCGTTCGGCCGCCCCTTCAGGTACGCGAAGGTGGTCTCGTCCGGCGCGATCATGCCGGCCTTGGCACCCCACTCGATCGACATGTTGGCGATGGTCATCCGGCCTTCCATGGACAGCGCCCGGATGGCCTCACCGCGGTACTCGACGATGTGCCCGCGACCGCCACCGGTGCCGACCTTGGCGATCAGCGCGAGGACCAGATCCTTGGCGGTGACACCGGGGCCGAGCTGACCGTTGACGGTGACCGCCATGGTCTTCGGACGGGCCTGCGGCAGCGTCTGGGTGGCCAGCACGTGCTCGACCTCACTGGTGCCGATGCCGAAGGCCAGGGCCCCGAAGGCGCCGTGGGTGGCGGTGTGCGAGTCGCCACAGACGATGGTCATGCCGGGCTGGGTGAGCCCGAGCTGCGGACCGATGACATGCACGATGCCCTGGTTCTCGTCGCCCAGGGGGTGCAGCTTCACGCCGAACTCCGCGCAGTTGCGGCGCAGGGTCTCGATCTGGGTACGCGAGGTGGGGTCAGCGATGGTGAGCAGGTCACCACGGCGCTGCTGGAACGACGGATCGGCGTACCCGGTCGGGGTGTTGTGGTCCTCGGTCGCGAGGGTGAGGTCGGTACGACGCACCCGCCGACCGGCGAGCCGCAGCCCGTCGAACGCCTGCGGGCTGGTCACCTCGTGCAGCAGGTGCAAGTCGATGAAGAGCAGATCGGGCTCTCCCTCGACAGACCGGACGACATGCGCGTCCCAGACCTTCTCGGCCAAGGTTCTCGGCTGAGTAGTGGCTCCCACCATCTGGACATCCTAAATTCTGGGAGGTAAATTTCGGCTTGTGGGACACAGTATGAGCGGTGTCGGCGTTCTCGACAAGGCGGTGGTCATCCTGGCCGCCTGTGTCGACGGCGCCAGCCTGGCCGAACTCGTTGAACGCACCAAGCTGCCCCGAGCCACCGCGCACCGGCTGGCCCAAGCCCTGGAGATCCACCGGATGCTCGTCCGGGACACCCAGGGCCGCTGGCGCCCCGGCCCTCGCCTGGGCGAGCTGGCCAATGCCGCGCCGGACGTCCTGCTGACCGCGGCCGAGCCACTGCTGGCCGCGTTGCGGGACGCCACCGGCGAAAGCGCCCAGCTCTATCTACGCAGAGCGGACGAACGGATCTGCGTGGCCGCCGCCGAACGGGCCAGCGGCCTGCGGGACACCGTCCCGGTCGGCTCGGTGCTGCCGATGACCGCCGGGTCGGCGGCCCAGATCCTGCTCGCCTGGGAGCCACCCGAGGCGGTCATGCCACTGCTGCCGCGGGCCAAGTTCACCGGCCGCACCCTGGCCGAGGTACGCCGCCGAGGCTGGGCGCAGAGCGTCGCGGAACGCGAGGCCGGTGTGGCCAGTGTCTCAGCCCCGATCCGCGACCGTACCGGCCGGGTGATCGCCGCCATCAGCATCTCCGGCCCCATCGAACGCCTCGGCCGCCGCCCCGGCGAACGCCACGCCATGGCCGTAGTGAGAGCCGGCCAACGCCTCTCCGGCCTCTAACCCACCCCCACCCCCCACCCCCGCACTGCCCCCGCGCTGCCCCCGCGCTGCCCCCGTTGATCATGAGGTTGGCGGCAGCTTGAAGATCGACAGATGCCGCCAACCTCATGATCAACGGGGTTGGGACGGGGCTGGGGTGGGGCTGGGACGGAGCAGGGGTGGGGTGGGGGAAGGGGAAAGCCCGCCTCGAGGAGGCGGGCTTTCGGTTGGTAGCCCCGACCGGATTCGAACCGGCGCTACCGCCTTGAGAGGGCGGCGTCCTGGGCCGCTAGACGACGGGGCCAGAACTTCCCTGGTTCACCGCCGTTTCCAGCGGTGCGGCAGTAGTCTAGCGGCGATCTCCAGCGCCGTATCAGCGGGGTGGGTGGGCTTGGTGCACCGTCGGCGCGCCGAACCCTGGCGGCGCCTCCTAGCTGGTCGAATGCTCGAACGCGGGGGCGGGTCAGAGCAACTGCGCGCCGGGCTGGCAGGGGTTGCTGCGCCGGGCCGGCGGGCGTCGGTCCGGCTGAACCGGAGAGGCGCTGTGCGCCGCAGCGGGCACTGGCCGGGCGGGGTGAAGGGGACACTGAGCAGGAAAACGGCGAACGGCCCGCCCCTGGAGGGACGAGCCGTGAACCTATCTGTAGCCCCGACCGGATTCGAACCGGCGCTACCGCCTTGAGAGGGCGGCGTCCTGGGCCGCTAGACGACGGGGCCAGAACACAATGCGACACCACCTTTCGGTGGTGTCGCCGAACTCTACCAGACCTAGCGATCAATGTTCCGTGGCGGAACCTTGATGCTGAACCCACCAGAATCCAGCGACCTCGGTTCTCGCGAACCTCGGATGCGCTGGGGTACCAGGACTCGAACCTAGACTAACTGAACCAGAATCAGTTGGGCTGCCAATTACCCCATACCCCATCAGCCCCTTGCGGCGCCGGGATCAAACCTTACCCTCCCGGCACCGGCAGGCCAAATCGACTTCCCCAACCCACCTCTGACCTGCGGAAACAGGCTCAGGTGGCGGATACCACCGGGTTGGTCAGGTCGCCGATCCCCTCGATCCGGACGGTGACCGTATCCCCGTCCACGAGCGGGCTAACCCCCGCCGGGGTGCCGGTCAGCACGACGTCGCCCGGCAACAGGGTCATCACATGCGAGATGTACGACACCAGGGCGGGCACGTCGAAGACCATGTCCCGGGTCCGGCCCAGTTGGCGGACCTCCATCTCCTCCGGGTCCCGTCCCACCTCGCACCGGATCTCCAGGTCACTGATGTCCAGGCCGGTGGTGATCCAGGGGCCGATCGGGCAGAAGGAGTCGAACCCCTTGGCCCGGGTCCACTGGTTGTCGGAGCGTTGCAGGTCCCGGGCGGTGACATCGTTGGCGCAGGTGTAGCCGAAGATGGCCCGCTGCGCCGCGGCCCGGTCGGCGCGGCGCGCCCCCGGGGCACCGATCACCACGGCCAGCTCGGCCTCGTGCTCCACCTGCTTGCTGAACTCGGGCAGCCGGATGGCGTCCCGAGGGCCGATGACGGAGGTGGAGGGCTTGAGGAACAGCAGCGGCT
Organism: Micromonospora sp. NBC_01739; assembly: GCF_035920385.1. Classification (GTDB taxonomy): domain Bacteria; phylum Actinomycetota; class Actinomycetes; order Mycobacteriales; family Micromonosporaceae; genus Micromonospora. Next base: position 3,541,210 of record NZ_CP109151.1, read on the forward strand.
CGCTGGGCACCTCGCTGCCGTGCTCGGCGGCGTGCTCGGCGTAGTTACGGCCGACGCAGACCACCTTGCTGGGCAGGATCGGCGAGAGCAGGCGGACGTCGGACAGCGCCCAACGGGCGCCGCTGAAAGTTATCTGGCCGAACGGATGTCCCGAGATCTCGGCGATGGTCAGCCCCTGCGGGCCCGTCCCCGGCTCCCCCTCGACGACTCCGAACGACATTCCCTTGGCATGAGCGAAACGAGCGATACGCACCAGGACAATCTAGCCCCGCCCGTGGACCGGGTGCGGCAGCTTACCCCTGACGATCACCCTCGGTGCCGGATTCGCCGCTTCGTACCCGGCCGACGACGCCGTCGACCTAGCGTCGGCTGCGGAGGTTCGTTCGTATGCCTGCATCGACACGACACCACAAGGCCCTGGCGGCGATCGTGCACTGCGTGGGGTTTCTCACCGCCGCGGTGCCGGCGCTACCGGCGTTCACCGCGGCAGAGCCCGCGGCGGCCGAACGTCCGCCGGCAGTCTCGGCGGCCGAACGTCCGGCGGTCGCAGCGGCCGGGCGTCCGGCGGCGGTGGCCACGGCGGAGCCGACGATGCCCTCGGCACCACCGGCCGTGCCCACTCCGACCCGGCTGGCCTCGCCCGCTCCGGCGCCGAAGGTCAGCGTGCAGGTCGCTCCGGCCAGCACCACCCAGCCGAGCTACCGCATCGAGGTCCGCAACGCCGGCAACACCCCGGTGGAGACCACCGTGCGCCAGGAACTGCCCCAGGGGGTCTCGGCGACCGCGATCAGCGACGGCGGTCGGGAGGTACGTCCCGGGGGGTCCACGGCCACGGAGGTGACCTGGCGGCTGAGGTTGTCCCCGCGCAGCACCACCAAGCTGGACACCACCCTGAGCGGTACGGCGGCGCAGCAGCCGGTGACCGCTCCGGCCTGCGCTTTCGCGGTGGACGGCCGCCGGCCGTACGACTGCGCGACCGCCACCTGGACGGCCCCGGGTGCCACCGAGGCGCGCGCCCAGGAGTCCCCGGGGTGGCGTGACCAGGCACCCGCCCTGCTGGCCGGGGTGGCCGTGCTGCTGGTCCTCGCCGGCCTGGGCTTCGCCACCTGGCGGCGGCGCCGGCCCCCGGCCGCGGCGGCGCTGGCCTCGGAGGGGCCCGGGCGGATCTATCCCCGACCGGCCGCACCTCGGCCGCCCACCCGTCGGCGTACCCCGCCGGTGTGGGTGATCGTCCCGGTGGCCGCGACCGTGCTGGCGGCCACCCTGGGCATAGCGGCGTGGACCGCCACCCGCCGGGTGGCCGCGATCGACACCGACAGCCAGCCGACCAACGGGGCCTGGAAGGGCACCGGGGTCACCGGTGGCCTGGGGATACCCCTGCGGGAGGACGCCTTCGAGTTCACCGTCTACCGGATGAACTGCGATCCGGGGCAGGGCGCCCGGCAGTGCCAGGCCACCGTCGGGGTCCGGAACCTGACCCGGGAGCACCACAGCTGGCACGGCAAGCTGCAACGGGCGTACCTGGCGAACGGCAACTGGGTGACCACCGACGAGCAGGCCACCCGCCGGGTCAACCAGGGCCGGGACGTCTTCGCCGAGCCGATGGCCGCGGGCAGCCGCATGGTGCTGCCGCTGGTCTTCACCGTCAACGGCGGGGAGGCACCGCAGCAGTTGGAGCTTCGCAGCGGGGTCTTCTCCTCCGGGGTACGGGTGGACGTGCCCTGATCAGCGGCGGTCGTACCCTTGGACGGTGACCGCCGCCCACCCCAGCTTCGACAGCCTGCCGGCTGCCGTGTGGATGCCGCGCGCCCGGGCCCACGAGGAGCGGGCCGACGCCCTGACGGCCGCACATCGCCGGCGCCGGGCGGCCCGGCAACGTCACGCGATCGACGACTTCCTCTACGAGTACTACGGCACCCGGCCCTCGATGCTGCGCCGTTGGCATCCCGGGGTGGGGGTCCGGCTGGAACCCGGGCCGCAGGGCCCGGCACCGAACGGGCAGTGGCGGTGGTACGCGACCGACTCCGAGGGCCGGGTCGGCTTCGACGCGGCGGCGTTCCTCGCCGACCGGGCCGAATCGGTACTTTTCATCTGGCGGCTGCTCTCCTCGATCGCCACCCGCCCGGCCTTCACGGGCTGTTTCGGGTTGCACGAGTGGGCGATGGTCTACCGCCAGCGCGAGCATCGGCACCCCCTGCCCCTGCGGCTGGGGCAGGAGGGCACCGACGCGGTGGTCGAGGCGCACCAGATCAGGTGCTCGCACTTCGACGCGTACCGGTTCTTCACCCCGGAGGCCGTCGACCTCAACCGGCTGCGTCCCACCCGGGCCAGCCAGGTGGACCTGGACCAGCCGGGCTGCCTGCACGCCGCGATGGACTGCCACAAGTGGGCCACCAAGCTGGGCCCGGCCGTCCCCGGCGAACTGGCCCTGGACTGCTTCGAGTTGGCCCGGGACATCCGGCTGCTGGACATGCAGGCCTCCCCGTACGACCTCTCCTCCTACGGGCAGCCGGCGGTGGCCATCGAGACCCCGGAGGGCAAGGCCGAGTACGTGACCCGGCAACGGGAGTTCGCCCAGCGTTCCGGGCTGCTCCGGGCCCGGTTGATCGAGGTCTGCACCACCCTGCTGGCCACAGTGGAGCAACCGGCGCCGGCCTGACCAGCGGGCAGAGGGCTGCGGGACCACCGACCGGTGGCCCCGCAGCCGTGGTCACGAGCGGGAACAGTGTGCCGTCGGCGCGGTGTTGGTGCCGCCGGCGGAGGCCAGGAACCCGAAGGTGGTCTGGGCGCCGGGCGCCAGGGTGCCGTTCCAGCCGGCGTTTCGGGCGGTGACCACCGAGCCGGTCTGGGTCACCTCGGCGCTCCAGGCCTGGGTGACCCGCTGCCCGTCGGCGAAGTCGAGTCGTACCACCCAGCCGGCGAGTGCGGTCGCACCGTCGTTGCGTACGGTCACCTCCGCCTGGAACCCGCCCTGCCAGCTACCGGCCAGCCGGTAGCCGGCCACGCAACCTCCCGGCGGCGGCGGGGTCGGGGTCGCGGTGACCGTGGGAGTGGGAGTGGGAGTGGGAGTGGGCGTCGGGGTGGGGGTCGGGATGCCGGTCAGGGCGGACACCAGGGCGGGGTACCAGCGGTCGGACATCTTCTGGTCGCCGGCGGCGTTGGGGTGCACCCCGTCGTAGGTGTCCGTGGCGGTGTTGAAGCCGGTCCACTGGTCCACCACGACGATCGGCGACTGGCTGGTGGTCTTGCCCGCCGCCCAACCGTCGATGGCGTTGTTCAGGGCCACGGTCCGCTGCCCGCACTCCGGGCAACTGCTCGGGGCCATCGGAATGATCTTCGCTACCAGGATGCGCATGGCGGGGTTGCTGGCCCGCATCTGGTCCACCAGCCTGCTGTAGGCGGCCAGGATGGTGGTCGGGGCGATGTTGCTCCACACGTCGTTGGTGCCGAAGTGCATCAGCACGATGTCCGGCCGGGTGGCCGACAGCCAGCCCGGGAGCAGGTTCTGGTTGGCCACATTGGTGGCCAGGTAGCCGCCGTGGCCCTCGTTGTCCCCGTCGTAGGGCTGGCCGCAGCCCTGCGGGCCGAGGGTGCCGACGAAGTCGATGGCGGAGTGCCCGGCGGACTGGAGGCGGTTCCAGAGCAGTGCCCGCCAACAGCCCGGTGAACCGGTGATCGAGTCGCCGAGCGGCATGATGCGTACCGGATCGGCAAGCGCCGCCGAGGCGAGGGGCGCCGAGGCGAGGGGCGCCGAGGCGGCGACCGGGGAGGCGGACTGGAGGGGGTCGGCTGGTGGGGTCGATGGCGCGGACCAGGCGGTGATCGCCAGGAGGACGGCCGCGAACCCGGCGGCAGCGTTGCGCAGAGGCCTACGGAGCATGGTGGAGGGACTCCTGTCACGTGTCGAAGTTCGTGTGACGGCCCGAATGCTCCCGCGCGCATTCAACCAACAAAGATGAAAATCATCAATGTCCGGGCTCTCCTGGAGTCGACCCGGCTAGTCGCCGTCCACCCGACGGTCGCGCTTGCGCTGGGAACGGCGCTTCTTGTCGGCCAGCCGCCGCTCCTTGGCCCCGCGGGAGGGCTTGGTGGGCCGACGCGGCGCCGGTGGCGGGGCGACCGCCTCGCGCAGCAGGGCGGCCAACCGCTCCCGGGCCGCCTCCCGGTTGGCCAACTGGGCCCGGTGTTCGCTGGCGGCGATGGTCAGCACCCCGTCGACCAGCCGTCCGGCGAGTCGGTCCAGCGCCCGCACCCGCAGCGACTCCGGCAGGCTGGGTGAGGCGGCCAGGTCGAAGCTCAGCTCCACCCGGGAGTCCGTGGTGTTGACCCCCTGCCCGCCCGGCCCGGAGGAACGGGAGAACCGCTCCCGCAGCTCGGCAGCGGGCACGACCCACCGATCGGTAACCCGCAGTCCGCCGTCCACGCCCTGAGGCTAGCGCCCCGGGGACGCTTCGGGAGAACTGCTCGGGTTCGGCGAGGCCGGCTCCGAGTCGTCGTCTCCCCCGGTCGCGGCATAGGCGACCGCCCCGATCAGCAGCAGGAGGATCACCCCGATCTTCGTGGTGGCCACCTTGATCAGGAGCCAGGCGCCACGACGGGCACCCGGCACGGTCTTCTTGGCGGTCTGGTAGTCGGTCCAGCCCCGTCGAGCGCGGGCGTACGAGGACCCCACGCCGGTTCCGATGATGAGGCCCACCAGCAGGAGGACCGCGATGAGAGGACGCTCCACAACCGTGAGTATGCATACTCAGCGTGATATTTCCATTCTCCGATCTTTGATCGCCAGAATCCGACAGATCCCCCCATGCTTCCGTAATCGGACAGTCGCTCTCGGTGATATCAGCCGCCCTTGCCGATGATCGTGTCCGCGGTCTGCTGCACCTGCTCGATGGGGATGGCGAAGCCGATGCCGATCGAGCCGTTACCGTCGATGGTGGCGATCGCGGTGTTCACCCCGACCACCTCCCCCCGGGCGTTGACCAACGGTCCGCCGGAGTTGCCCGGGTTGATCGAGGCGTCGGTCTGCACCGCCCGGTGCCGGTTGTCCCCGAGGCGCACCTGCCGGTCCAGGGCGCTGACGATGCCGGCGGTGACCGTGCCGGACAGCCCCAGCGGGGACCCGACCGCCAGCACCGGTTCCCCCACCCGGGTCGAGCCCGGCTTGGCCAGTGGCAGCGAGGCCAGCCCGGCGGACCCCGGCACCTTCAACACCGCCAGATCGCTGCCGGGTTCCCGGCCGACCACCTGGGCGCCGAACCGGCGGCCGTCGGGCAACTCCACCGTCACCGGGCCACCCCGGCCCTTGGCCAGGATGTGGTCGTTGGTGATGATGTGCTGCTCGGAGTCGACCGCGAAGCCGGACCCGGTGGCCCCACCCACCAGCACGGAGACCACCCCGGGCACGGTCTTCTCGGCGGCGGTCACCAGCTCGGCGGGCACCGGCGCGGCCGAGGCCGCCGCCGGTTCGGGAATCCCCCGACTGGCCACCCAGCCACCGGCCACCGCCCCCGAGCCGGTCGACAGGGCCAGCACCGCCAGCCCGCCCAGCAGTCGACGACGCCAACCCCACCCCGCCTCGTCGCGCATCCGGGCAGTCTGCCCCGTCCCGTCCCGACCGTGCGGGTCGAGCTCCGGCGAGACGAACCAGGGCCCACGGGGCTCACCCAGTCCGGTCTGCACTGCCATTCGTACGCTCCTCACATGTGCGCCCGCAGCTGGTGCGGAGGTCGGGCCGGGCCGGGGTCGGACCGGCCGGTACGCGATCAGGGCAGGCGGGAGAACCAGCGCATGGAGCCGAACGCCGCCCCCATCGCGAACACCAGGCCGAGCCCGATGAACCGGGCCGAGATGTCCTGCCGCTCCTTGCGCCACCCCACCGAACTGCCGATGTCGTCGTAGACGGCACGCAACTCGTCGCTGGTGTCGGCCTGGTGGAAGGCCCCGCCGGTCTGCTCGGCCACGGCCTGCAGGGTCTCCCCGTCCACCGGCACCTGGATGGGTCGCCCGCCCCGATCCACGAAGCCGCCCGGGGTACCGAAGGAGATCGTGTGCACCGGCACCTCCACGGCCACCGCCTCCGCGGCGGCCTCCATCGGATCCATGCCGGAGGTGTTGGCCCCGTCGGAGAGCACGATGATCCGGGCCGGGGGCGGTTCGGTGGTGGCCTGTTCGTCCAGGGCCCGGACCGCGCCCAGGGAGGTGCTGATCGCCTCGCCGATGGCGGTGCCCTGCACCCCGGTGATCCCCTCCGCCAGGCGTTGGATCCCCTCGTCCAACGCCTCCCGGTCGGTGCCCGGCGGCACCAGCACGGCGGCGCTGCCGGCGAAGGCCACCAGCCCGACGTTGAACTCCCTGGGCAGTCCGTCGACGAACTCCCGGGCGGCGCTCTTGGCGGCGCTGAGCCGATCCGGGTCCACATCGGTGGCGAGCATCGAGGTGGAGACGTCCACCGCGACCATCACGGTGGCCCGTTCCCGGGGCACCCGAACCTCCGCCGTCGGCCGGGCGAAGCCGACCACCAGCAACGCCAGCATGGCCAGGAAGAGACCGGCCGGCAGGTGCCGACGCCAGGTCGGGCGCTGGGGGGCCACCCGGTCCAGCAGACGCAGGTTGGTGAACCGGACGGCGTACCGGCTGCGGCGGCGCTGCGCCACCAGGTAGGCCAGCGCCAGCGCGGCCACCCCGAGCAGCAACCAGAGCCGGATGGGTGACTCCCAGATCATGCGACACCTCCCCGCCTCGGCGCGGCCGGTGCCAGGGCCAACCGACGCTGGGCGTGCACATGCCGCACGATGTCGGTGGCCCAGTCCCGGTCGGTACGCAACGCCAGGTGGGCCGCCCCGGCCCGGCGCAGGGCCTGGCGGAGTTGGTCCCGCTGGGCCGCGGCGGCGGCCGCGTACCGCTTCCGCAGGCCGGGGTCGCCGGTCCAGACCTCGCGGCGTGCGCCGGTCTCCGGATCGGTGAGGGTGATCAGTCCGACGTCCGGCAGTTCCAGTTCGCGCGGATCGACCACCTCCACCGCCAGCACCTGATGCCGCACGCCCAACCGGCGCAGCGGGCGTTCCCAGTCGGCCGGTGACCGTGGGTCGTCCGGCAAGCCGTCCAGGAAGTCCGAGATCACCACCACCAGACCCCGCCGGTTGGCCGTCCGGTGCACCGCGGCCAGCCCGGCGGCCAGGTCGACCTCCTCGCCGGGCGGGCGGGCCGGCGGGTTGACCCCCTGCCGGGGGGCGGCCAGCAGGCCGCGCATCAGGCCGACCAGATGGCTGCGTCCACCCCGCGCGGGCACCCGATGCAGCCCGTACGGGGTGAGCACCTGCGCCCCCAGGCGGTTGCCGCTGCCGGCGGTGAGGAAGCCGATGGCGGCCACCGCCGCCACGGCCAGTTCCCGCTTGTCCAGTTCTGCGGTGCCGTACTCCATGCTGGGGCTGGCGTCGACCAGCAGCCAGGTGGTCAGTTCCCGGTCGGCGTCGACCTCCCGGACGTGCGGCACGGTGGTCCGGGCCGTGACCGCCCAGTCCATCCGGCGTACCTCGTCCTCGCCGGGCCGGTACTCGCGGCTGCCGGCGGGTTCGCTGCCCGGTCCGGGCAGCAGACCCCGATGCTCGCCGTGCAACAGACCGTCCAGGCGCCGGGTGACGGTCAGTTCCAGCCGGCGCAGCCGCTGGTCGGGGGTCAGCTCGGTGAGCACCGGGTCCGCCGGCACCGGGACCCGGCCACCTCTCATCACGCGGCCGCCAGATCGGCGGCGTACTCCGGTTGGCCGTTGACCACCCGGGGCAGCGGCACCACCTCGACCAGTCGGCGTACCACCGATTCGGCGCTCACCCCGTCGGCGACCGCGTCGAAGGAGAGCACCAGCCGGTGGGCCAGCACGTCCACGGCGAGTTCCCGGACGTCCTCCGGCAGCACGTACTCCCGGCCGCGCAGCAGGGCCTGGGCCCGGGCGGCGGCGACCATCCCCAGGGTGGCGCGAGGACTGGCACCGTACGCGAGCAGGGGGGCCAGGTCCGGCATCCCGTACCGGGCCGGGTCACGGGTGGCCAGGATGAGTCGGACGACGTACTCGGCGATGGCGTGGTGGACGAAGACCTGCCGGGCGTGGAGCTGGAACTCCCGCAGCCGGTCCGGTCGCAGCACCCGGTGGGCCCGGGGGCGCTCGGCGCTCATCCGGTAGAGGATCGCCAGTTCGTCGGCGTCGTCCGGATAGTCGACGACGATCTTCATGAGGAAGCGGTCCCGTTGGGCCTCCGGCAACTGGTAGACCCCCTCGGACTCGATCGGGTTCTGGGTGGCCAGGACCAGGAAGGGCTCCGGCACCGGGTAGCTGCGCCCACCGATCGAGACCTGCCGCTCGGCCATCGCCTCCAGCAGGGCGGACTGCACCTTCGCCGGAGCCCGGTTGATCTCGTCGGCCAGCACCAGGTTGGCCATGATCGGGCCCAGTTCGACGTCGAAGCTCTCCTTGGAGGCCCGGTAGATGCGGGTGCCGACGATGTCCGAGGGCACCAGGTCGGGGGTGAACTGGATCCGGGAGAAGGTGCCACCGACCACTGTGGCCAGGGTCTGTGCGGCCAGGGTCTTGGCCACCCCTGGTACGCCTTCCAACAGGCAGTGCCCGTCCGCCAGCAGGGCGGTGAGCAGGCGTTCGACGAGCTGATCCTGCCCGACGATCACCCGTCTGACCTCGTTGAGGGTCTGGTGCAGCTCGGCCGCGGTCGCGTCCTGATCGGCCGGGGTGGGCAGGCTGGACAGGGTGTCCGAGATGTCCGTCACGGTGCTTGCTTCCCGCGACGGCCGTCGGACAAACGTCGGAATTTACGGCCGTGGGGCACCCAGACCGCGCGGCGGCGGCGTTACGACCCTGGAGGGTGCCGGACCGCCCAGAGCCGCCCGGCCGGTCAGCAACCGGATGCGGGCGGGGCACCCGTAGCCTCCAGATGTGCAGATCGTCACCGCGAGACTCCCCCGGCTCGGCACCGCGATCTGCTGGCTGGCCGTCGTACCGGGCCTCGGCTGGGTACTGGCCCGACTGCTGGGCCTGGACCGCGGGCCCCTGGTGCAGTTGCTGGCGTTCACCCCGTACGCGGCGCTCGGCAGCCTGGTGCCGCTGCTGCTCGCGCTCGCCCTACGGCGCCGCTGGCCGGCCGTGGTCGCGGCGCTGACCACGGTGGCCCTGGTCGCCGTGGTGGTGCCCCGGGCCCTGCCCTCGCCCCAACCGCAGGTGAACGGGCCGACGGTACGGCTGCTCACCGCCAACCTGCTGGCCGGTGCCGCCGACCCGGCGACGGTGGTCGAACTGGTCCGCACCGAGCGGGTCGACGTGCTCGTGGTGCAGGAGTTCACCCCCTCGGCCCAGGTCGAACTGGATCGGCTGGGCCTGGACCGGCTGCTGCCGTACCGCCACCTCAACCCGGTGGTCGGCACCCCGGGCTCGGGCCTGTACGCCCGCCACCCGATCCGCGACGCCGGCCTCCGGACCCTGCGCGGTGGCTGGGGCTTCACCCAGGCGTACGCGACCGTGGCCGTACCGGGCGCCCAGGAGGTACGCGTCGAGTCCGCCCACCCCTCCGCGCCGTACGCCCTGGATCAGACGGGCTTCTGGCGCGACGACCTGGCGGCCCAGCCGGCGGCCACCCCGGAGGGGGCGCTGAGCATCCTCGCCGGAGACTTCAACGCCACCCTCGACCACGGGCCGCTGCGGGCCCTGCTGGATACCGGCTATGTCGACGCCGCCGCGGCGGTCGGCGCCGGGCTCACCGGCACCTGGGGCCCGTACGACGGCAGCCTGATCCCCCCGGTAACGATCGACCACGTGCTCGTCGACCGTCGCATCGCGGTACACGATGCGACCGTCCGGCCACTGCCGGGCAGTGACCACCGCATGGTGCTGGCCGAACTGCGCCTGCCCGCAGCCGACACCGGCTGAGCCAGCCGGCACGGCTCACGGGTTGGCGTTAACAGGGGGCCCTTCCTCTACCGCAGGCGTTAAGCAGGGGCCCTTCCTTACCCCCGGCCCAGGCCGTAGGTCAGGGCGTCGACCAGGGCGTGCCAGCTCGCCTCGACCACGTTGGGGTGCACACCCACCGTGGTCCAGCCGCCGCCACGGCCGTTCGCGGTCTCGACCAGCACCCGGGTCACCGCTCCGGTGCCGTGGCTGCCCTCCAGGATGCGCACCTTGTAGTCGGCCAGCTCGAAGTCCCGCAGTTGCGGGTAGTGCCGGCCCAGACCGACCCGCAGCGCCTCGTCCAGGGCGTTGACCGGGCCGTTGCCCTCGGCCGTGGCGATCACCCGTTCGCCGCCCACCCGGATCTTCACGGTCGCCTCGGAGACCACCGCGCCGTCCTCCCGGTGCTCGACCAGCACCCGGTACGACTCCAGGTTGAAGGGCTGCACCGCCGCGGCGCCCGGCAACTCGGAGCGCACCAGCAGCTCGAAGGAAGCGTCCGCGGCCTCGAAGGACCAGCCGCCGGCCTCCAGTTCCTTGACCCGGTTGGTGACCCGGGACAGGGCCTCCGGATGGCCGGCCAGATCCAGCCCGAGCTCACGACTCTTGAGCTCGATGCTGGCCCGGCCGGCCATCTCGGTGACCAGGATCCGCATGTCGTTGCCGACCACCTCGGGTTCGATGTGGTTGTACAGCAGCGGATCCACCTTGATCGCACTCGCGTGCAGTCCCGCCTTGTGAGCGAAGGCTGCGGCCCCTGCATACGCCTGGTGGGTGTCGGGGGCGATGTTTGCGATCTCGGCGATGGCGTGGGAGACCCGCACCATCTGCTCCAGGCAGCCCTCCGGTAGGACCGGCAGCCCGAGCTTGAGTTGAAGGTTCGCGACGACCGCGAAGATGTCGGCGTTGCCCGGCCGCTCGCCGTACCCGTTGGCGGTGCCCTGCACGTGGCGGACCCCGGCCTCGACGGCGGCGATGGTGTTGGCCACCGCGCAGGCGGTGTCGTTCTGGGCGTGCATGCCGAGCAGTTCGGGGGCCACCCCGATGCGGTCGGTCAGGTCGGTGATGGCCGCGGTGACCTGCGAGGGCAGCATGCCGCCGTTGGTGTCGCAGAGCACGAACCGCTCGGCGCCCGCGGCCAGGGCGGTCTCCACCACGGAGGCGGTGTACGCCGGATCGTGGCGGTAGCCGTCGTAGAAGTGCTCCCCGTCGACGAAGACCCGACGGCCCTCGGCGACCAGGTGGGTGACCGTGTCGTGGATCATCGCCAGGTTCTCCTTGGCGGTGGTCCGCAGGGCCCGCTCGACATGCCGCAGGTCGGCCTTGGCGACCAGGGCGATCGCCGGGGTCTGCGCCTCCAGCAGGCCGCGCACCTGCGGGTCGTCGGCGGCCACCGCACCGGCCCGGCGGGTGGCGCCGAAGGCGACCAGCACGGCGTGCCGCAGCTCCAGCTCGGTACGCGCCCGACGGAAGAACTCGGTGTCCTTGGGCACCGCTCCCGGCCAGCCACCCTCGATGAACCCGACGCCGAACTCGTCGAGCAGTCGAGCCACCGCGAGCTTGTCGACCACGGAGTAGCTGACCCCCTCGCGCTGGGCACCGTCGCGGAGGGTGGTGTCGTAGACCTGGAACGTCATGGTGATCCCTTCGTATGGCACCGGCCGGCGCAACAAAAAGACCCCCCGCGGCTGCGGGAGGTCTGCGCGCTCGGCGGAGGGGAAGGCCGGCGCGCTAGTTGCCAATAATGCGGGCGGTGCTGGTCACGCTCTGCACTCTGCCACTCGGCGGCGGATCTGGGAGGCAGAATCCATATCTCGGGACGATGACTTGGGTCTCATCGGAGAAGGTGGGTGTAGGACGAGTCGCACCGGGTAGGAGTTTTCGGGACAACGAACCACGTACCTCCGAGACGACTGATCCAAGTCGAGACAGGAGAGATCCCATGGACAGGCTCGACCCGAACAACACGCACGCCACGCCGGACCCGGCCCTGCGCGCCGTCGACCAGGACGTGGTCACCACCGGCGCCCCCACCAGCTCCTTCAGCCCCTGGAGCTACCGGGACGAGGCCGGGGTCGCCGGCACCAGCCTGATCGGCTACAAGGTCGAGGCCAGCGACGGCTCGATCGGCAAGATCGACAGTGACAGCAGCGAGGTCGACGCCAGCTACCTGGTGGTCGACACCGGCCCGTGGATCTTCGGCAAGAAGGTCATGCTGCCGGCCGGGACGGTCAACCACGTCGACCACGACGAGCAGAAGGTCTACGTCGACCGCACCAAGGACCAGATCAAGGCCGCGCCGGAGTACGACGACTCGATCAACGACCCGGCGTACCGGGACAAGCTCGGCGGGTACTACAACGACACCTACTCCGCCACCCCGCCCGGCGGCCTTCGCTGAGGCGACCTGAAGTACTGATCCGCGGTATCGGCCGGTGGGAAAGCCTCCCACCGGCCGATACGGTGTCCGCATGGACGCGATCGACGACAGGCGCAGGATCCCCTTCACCGCGATGTTCAACTTCCGGGACGTGGGTGGCTACCGCGGCCTGGACGGGCGGACGGTGCGCTCCGGGCGGCTCTACCGCTCCGACTCCCTGCACCGGATGGACGGCGCGGACCTGGACGCCTTCCGCGCCCTGGGGGTACGCACGGTCGTCGACCTGCGCCGCCCCCAGGAGGTCCAACGCGACGGCCGGGTCCCCGAAATCGAGGGGCTCGACTACCAGCACATCCACCCCGAGCACGAGGAATGGGGCAGGCAGCCGTACCAGCCCGGCAGCGATCTGGCCCGCTACCTGGCCGACCGGTACGCCGACCTGGCCCGGACCGGGACCGCCGGGCTGGCCCAGGCCATCGGCCTGATCGCCGACAGCGCCAACGCCCCCGTGGTGGTGCACTGCGTGGCCGGCAAGGACCGCACCGGCATCGTCTGCGGCCTGACCCTGGCGGCCCTGGGTGTCGATGATGCCGAGATCGCCGCGGACTACGCGCTGAGCACGGAGGCCTCGCAGCGGTTCGTCGCCTGGCTCGCCACCGCCTACCCCCACCTGCCGGAACTTCCCGCCCCGTTCGTGTTCTCACCGGCGGAGACGATGCTGACCTTCCTGGCGGAGATCCGCGAGGGCCACGGCTCGATCGACGGCTACCTGCGGCACGCCGGGGTCACCGACGACCAACTCGCCGCCCTGCGCACCCACCTGCTCGACTGAGCCCTGGTTGCGAAAAAGGCCCCCCGCACCGGCAGGGGGCCCTTTCGCACAGCTCAGAGGACGCGGTGGACCCAGTTGTGAGGGTCGGGGGCGTTGCCGCGCTGCAGGTCGACCAGTTGCTGACGCAACGCCATCGTGATCGGACCCGGCTCACCACCGCCCATGGTGAACTCCCCCTCCGGGTACCGGACCCGGCCGATGGGGGTGATCACCGCGGCGGTGCCGCAGGCGAAGACCTCGCGCAGTCGGCCGCTGTTCGCGTCCGCCTGCCACTCGTCGAAGCTCACCGGCCGCTCCTGCACGGAATGACCGGCCGCCGATGCCAGGGTGAGCACGGACTCCCGGGTAATGCCGGGCAGGATGGTGCCGGTCAGCGGCGGGGTGACCACCGAGCCGTCGTCGTAGACGAAGAAGACGTTCATGCCGCCCAGCTCGTCGACGTACCGGCGCTCCACCGCGTCCAGGAAGACCACCTGCTCGCAACCGTGCTCGGCGGCCTCGGCCTGGGCGGCCAGGGAGGCCGCGTAGTTGCCGCCGCACTTCGCCGCGCCGGTGCCCCCCGGGGCGGCCCGGGTGTAGTCCGGCGACACCCAGACCGTCACCGGCTTGACCCCGCCGGAGAAGTACGCCCCCACCGGGGAGGCGATCACCACGTAGAGGTACTCGTTGGCCGGGCGGACGCCGAGGAAGACCTCACTGGCGAACATGAAGGGCCGCAGGTAGAGGCTGCCGTCCTCGCCCTCCGGGATCCACTCCCGGTCGATCTCGATCAGCCGCAGCAGCGAGTCGACGAAGGCCTGCTCCGGCAGGGTCGGCATGGCCATCCGGGTGGCGGAGGTGTTGAACCGGGCCGCGTTGGCGTACGGGCGGAACATGGTCACCCCGCCGTCGACCGTGCGGTACGCCTTCATCCCCTCGAAGATCTCCTGCGCGTAGTGCAGCACCGCGCTGGCGGGATCCATCGGGATCGGCCCCCGGGCCTCGACCCGGGCGTCGTACCAGCCCTTGCCGTCGGCGTAGCGGATGATGGCCATGTGGTCGGTGAACACCCGGCCGAATCCAGGGTTGGCCAGCAGCGCGGCCCGGTCGGCGGCGGATACCGGCGCGGGATTCGGACGGATCTCGAATTCGAGCTTGTCACCACCGCTCATCGCGCTGACCTCCCTGGGGGACGACGACATGCGCCGAGGCGGCGCACATCAGAAGTATTTGTGCCAAAAACTTACCCCGAACGGTCGTTCAGCGGGTAGGCGCACTGGTCGGTAGTACCAGCGAGTCGTCGCTTCCACCCGGACGTTCGGGCCGATCGCCACCGGCTGTCGCCGGTGGCGAGACCTGATGTGGACTCAGGCGGCTACCTGGGCGGCGATCCGGTCGCCCACCTCGGCGGTGCGTACCGCCTCGCCCGGGGTACGAGCGGCGAGTTCCGCACCGACCGCGGCGGTGATCCGCTCCGCGGCCTCGGAGTGGCCGAGCTGGTCGAGCAGCAGGGCGCCGGAGAGGACCGCGGCCACCGGGTCGGCGATGCCACGCCCGGCGATGTCCGGCGCGGAGCCGTGCACCGGCTCGAACATGGAGGGGTAGGTCCGGTCGGGGTTGATGCTGCCGCTGGCGGCCAGCCCGATCCCGCCGGTCACCGCGGCGGCGATGTCGGTGAGGATGTCGCCGAAGAGGTTGTCGGTGACCACCACGTCGTAGCGCTGGGGCTGGGTCACCAGGAACATCGCGGCGGCGTCGACATGCTGGTACTCCGTGGTCACCTCGGGGTACTCCGCGGCCACCGCCTCGAAGGCGCGGGCCCACAACGAGCCGGCGTGGGTGAGCACGTTGGTCTTGTGCACCAGGGTCACCTTGCGCCGTTCCCGACGGCTGGCCCGGGCGAAGGCGTCACGGACCACCCGCTCCACCCCGTATCGGGTGTTCAGGCTCTCCTCGGTGGCCACCTCGGCCGGGGTGTCGCGGTGCAGGGTGCCGCCGGCACCGGCGTACAGCCCTTCGGTGCCCTCGCGGACCACCACCAGGTCGACCTCGCCGGGCTTGACCGTCGCCAGCGGGCTGGCCACCCCGGGCCAGAGCCGGGAGGGCCGCAGGTTGACGTACTGGTCGAAGGCGAAACGCAGCTTGAGCAGCAGACCCCGCTCCAGCACCCCCGGGGGGACGGTGGGGTCGCCGACCGCACCGAGCAGGATGGCGTCGTGCCCGGCCAGCTCGGCCAACACCGAGTCCGGCAGCACCTCGCCGGTGCGGTGGTAACGTGCCGCACCGAGGTCGTACTCGGTGGCCTGCACCCCGGGCAGAACCGCATCGATGACCTTGCGGGCCTCCGCGACCACCTCGGGTCCGATCCCGTCCCCGGCCACCACCGCGATCCGTGCCACGTTCGTCAGCTCCTTCGCTCGTATCGGCTAGACGGTACGCCGCCGTCCCGCCTCCCGGTACGAGTGTTCCACTTTTCGGGATGTGACACGCACAGCAGCTTCTCAGCGTCCGCTCATGCTGCCGTCATCTGGGCTGCCTAGCGTGAGCGACAACCGGCCGGACAGGGCCGACGACGACCACTACGGCGTGGGGCCGGTCGTCGAAGGAGGGGCGGACACCATGTGGACCGACGAGCAGCCGCGTACCCGCTGGATCGACCCGGCGACCTTTCGCTACCGCCGACCGGACCTGCGCCTGGGCATCCGCGACGCGCGCCCGGACCGGGCCGGCCGGGGTGCCGACGACCGGCTCACCGTACGGCACACCGTGCGCACCTCCACCGCCGAGTACACCCTGCTGCTCAACGCCCCGACCGGGCCGGGTCGGCGGGGAGTCGGTGAGGCCCTGCGGGACGCGGTGGCCGAACTGCGCGCGATCGACCTGACCTACGGTCCCAACCGGCCGGAGAGTCTGGTGTCCCGGCTGCGTCGGGGCGAGATCAGTCCGGAGTCCTACCCGCCGCTGGCGGACCTGGTGGACCGCTGCGCCGCGATGCGCGCCGCCACGGACGGCTGGTTCGACGCCTGGGCGGTGCCGGGCGGATTCGACCCCGGTGGCCTGCTCGGCGGCTGGGCGGTCGAACGGGCGGCGGCCCGGCTGCGCGCCGCCGGCATCACGAACTACGCCGTGCTCACCGGCGCCGACCTGGTGGTACGCGGACACGCCGGGCACGGCGGCCCGTGGCGGGTGGCCGTGCACCATCCGACCGACCACCGTCGGGCGCCACTGGTGCTGGAGATGACGGCGGGTGCGATCGGCACCTCCGGGGTGACCGGCCGACGCGGGCATGTGGTCGACCCGCGCACCGGGGAACCGGCCGACCAGATGGTCGCCGCCACCGTGGTGGGCCCGGACCTGGCGGTCGCGGACGCCTACGCCACCGCGCTGTACGCCGCCGGTCCGACCGGGCTGAACTGGTTCCGGGCCGGATCGCCCTACCGCGCCCTCATCGCCACCCACCACTGACCGTCCACATGCACCCTGGACAGGGTCCATCGTGGAGTCTCGGCGATCGGCCTCCACGGCCGCGGCAACGGCCGCGGAGGCCGGTCGAGGCGAATGCGCATGGCTCGCGCAATCGAGGGGTACGGGCCGGTCGATCGGACGTCGACCTCGCCACCCGAAGACGGGCCGGCATCATCGGATCGGCCAGAAACCGCACCAGTAAGCTAGCGAATCGGCGTGTTTCACGGCAAGGCTCTACAGGGGACCATCACACCCGTCACCGCAGGCCCGTGCCAGGGCCGTTTTCGACAGGGACAATCGCGGATGGCACGCTGTCGGCCGTGAGTTTCGATCTGAGCGTGTGGGCCCTGGCGGACGGGGCGACGCCTGACGATGTGCGCGCGGCGGTGCAGCGGTGCCGGGAGGGCCAGCACGCCCAGCACCGACCGGACCCCCGGGTGGTCGCCTTCTACCGGGCGATCACCGCCCGCTACCCCGACCAACCGGGGATCACCGGTGGGCCCTGGGCGGTGGCACCACTGCACGCGACGGCCGACCATATCGAGATGAATCTCGACCCGGCCTGCCCGGATGAGGTGCTGCTGGACATCGAGCGGCTGGCCGGAGAGCACCGGCTGATGCTCTACGACGCCCAGGACGGCTCGGTCTACCCGCCGCCGGTAGCCCGACTGTCCGGCTGACCCGGCACCACGCAGACGTCAAGCACCAGGGGCCCGGCCGATGGCCGAGCCCCTGGTGGCGTCGCCTGAACTGTTACTCGTCGCGCAGGTCCGCCGCGCTGGCCGAGGCCGCGCCGATCGAGTCGGCCGCCGAGGTGAGCAGGTCGGCCCCGAGGGCCTGGTCGACCGTGAGGGTCATCAGGGTCTCGCCACCGGCCTCCCGGCGGGCCACCTGCATCGCCGCGATGTTGATCCCGGCCTCGCCGAGCAGGGTGCCGACCGTGCCGACCACCCCGGGACGGTCGGCGTAGCGGAGGAAGAGCAGGATGCCCTCCGCCCCGATCTCCACGTCGAAGCCGTCCACCTCGGTCAGCTTGATGATGTCCCGGGTGCCGGCGTGGGTCACCGTGCCGGAGACGCTGACCGTACGACCGTCCGGCAGGGCGCCGCGCACGGTGACCAGCACCGGGTGCTCCACGGTCTCCGTGTGGGTGGTCAGGGAGACCTCCACCCCACGCTGGGCGGCCAGGTGCGGCGCGTTGACGTAGGTGACCTGCTCCTCCACCACCGAGCTGAACAGGCCCTTGGTGGCGGCCAGCTTGAGCACCGAGACGTCGTGGTTGACGATCTCACCGCGCACCTCGACGGTGACGCTGGCGGCCACCCCACCGGCGACCGCGGTGAAGGCCCGGCCGAGCTTCTCGGCCAGCGGCAGCAGCGGGCGTACGTCCTCGGCGACCACCCCACCGGCCTGCACGTTGACCGCGTCCGGCACGAACTCGCCCTGCAGGGCCAGCTTCACGCTCTTGGCCACGGCCAGGCCGGCCTTGTCCTGGGCCTCGGCGGTGGAGGCACCCAGGTGCGGGGTGGCCACCACGTTGTCGAAGGCGAACAGCGGCGAGGAGGTGCAGGGCTCCTTGGCGTACACGTCCACCCCGGCACCGGCGACCCGACCCTCGGCCAGGGCGTCGGCCAGGGCCTGCTCGTCGACCAGTCCGCCGCGGGCGGCGTTGATGATCCGTACGCCCGGCTTGACGATCGACAACTCCTTCTCACCGATCAGGCCCACGGTCTCCGGGGTCTTCGGCAGGTGGATGGAGATGAAGTCGCTCTCCCGCAGCAGCTCCTCCAGGCCGACCAGGCGGACCCCGAGCTGCGCGGCCCGAGCCGGCTGGATGTAGGGGTCGTAGGCGATCAGCCGGGTGCCGAAGGCGGCGATACGAGACGCGAACAGCACCCCGATGCGGCCCAGGCCCACCACGCCGACGGTCTTGCCCTGCAACTCCACGCCGGTGTACTTCGACCGCTTCCACTCCCCCGCCTTGAGGGCGGCGCTGGCGCTGGCGGTGTTGCGGGCCACCGCCAGCAGCAGCGCGACGGCCTGCTCGGCCGCGGAGACGATGTTGGAGGTGGGGGCGTTGACGACCATGACGCCCCGCGCGGTGGCGGCCGGCACCTCGACGTTGTCCAGACCCACGCCCGCCCGGGCCACGACCTTCAGCCGGGGTGCGGCGGCGATCGCCTCGGCGTCAATCTGAGTGGCGCTGCGGACGATGACGGCGTCGGCCTCGGCCAGGGCGGAGAGCAGAGCCGGGCGATCGGTGCCGTCGACGTGCCGGACGTCGAAGTCGTGAGCGAGCACCTCGATTGCGGCAGGAGCGAGTTCTTCGGCGATCAGTACGACAGGAGTCATTGGTCCTCGTAGATGTCGTCAGAGCGGTCGGCCGGTGCGTGGACGCTGCGCTGCGCCCGGCGCGGGCAGGGCCATGGCCGTGGGGTGCGGCTGGAGCACCTACCCGGAATCGTAGGGGCCCGGCCGCCCGAGATGGCCCGGACCAGGGGGTGAGTGCCCTCACAAACCGGACGTGACGTGCGGTTTGACCCCTTGCCGGTGGGTCCGAACAGCACGGCACCCGCGCCGGACGTCGGGGAGAACGTCCGGCGCGGGTGCCGTCGGGTGAGACGGATCTCGCAACCCGTCGCGAAGATCTCAGGCGGTCTCGGTGATCGGGCGGTCCACCCAGCTCATCATGCCGCGCAGCTTGGCGCCGGTCTCCTCGATCGGGTGAGCCGCGCCCTCGGCCTGCCACTTGCCGAAGTTCGGCCGGCCGGCCTCGTCCTCGGCCACCCACTCGCGGGCGAACTCGCCGTTCTGGATCTCACCGAGGATCTTGCGCATCTCGTCCTTGACCCGGCTGTCGATGACCCGCGGGCCTCGGGACAGGTCGCCGTACTCGGCGGTGTCGGAGACGCTGTAGCGCATCCGGGCGATGCCGCCCTCGTACATCAGGTCCACGATCAGCTTCAGCTCGTGCAGGCACTCGAAGTAGGCCACCTCGGGGGCGTACCCGGCCTCGGTGAGCACCTCGAAGCCGGTCTGCACCAGGGCTGCCGCCCCACCGCAGAGCACGGCCTGCTCGCCGAAGAGGTCGGTCTCGGTCTCCTCGGTGAAGGTGGTCTTGATCGCACCCGCCCGGGTGCCGCCGATGCCCTTGGCGTACGACAGGGCCAGCGCGAAGGCGGTGCCGCTGGCGTCCTGCTCGACCGCGACCAGGCAGGGCACCCCCTTGCCGTCGACGTACTGCCGGCGGACCAGGTGACCCGGGCCCTTCGGGGCGACCATCGCCACGTCCACGTCGGCCGGCGGCTTGATCAGGCCGTAGCGGATGTTGAACCCGTGCCCGAAGAACAGCGCCTTGCCTGCGGTGAGGTTCGGCGCGATCGACTCGGTGTAGATGTGCCGCTGCGCGGTGTCCGGGGCGAGGATCATGATCACGTCGGCCTCGGCCGCCGCCTCGGCCGGGGTGAGCACCCGCAGGCCCTGCTCCTCGGCCTTGGGGCGGCTCTTCGAGCCCTCCGGCAGACCGATCACCACGTCGACACCGGAGTCGCGCAGCGACAGCGCGTGGGCGTGGCCCTGGCTGCCGTACCCGATCACGGCGACCTTCTTCGCCTGGATCAGGCCCAGGTCGGCGTCGTCGTCGTAGTACACCTCAACGCTCATGACTTCCCTTTCGTACGGCGGCCGCAGCGGCCCGTCGTGGCTCGTGGCCGGCCGGTCCAGGCGGACCCGGCCGGGGTGATGTGGGTCAGGCGGCCCTCAGGGCCGGGCCGGCGGTGATCGCACGCGGGCCGCGTCCGATCGCGACCAGGCCCGACTGGACCATTTCCTTGATGCCGAAGGGCTCGAGGTCGCGCAGCAGCGCGTCGAGCTTGTCGGGGGTGCCGGTGGCCTCGATGGTCAGCGTGTCGGCGGCCACGTCGACCACCCGGGCCCGGAACAGGCTCACCGTCTCCAGGACCTGTCCCCGGGCGGCGCGGTCGGCGCGCACCTTCACCAGCAGCAGCTCCCGGGCCACCGAGGTGGAGGGGTCCAGCTCGACGATCTTGAGCACGTTGACCAGCTTGTTGAGCTGCTTGGTGACCTGCTCCAGCGGGGAGGAGTCGGCGTTGACCACGATGGTGATCCGCGAGACGTCCGGGTTCTCGGTCTCCCCGACCGCGAGGCTGTCGATATTGAAGCCGCGCCGGGAGAACAGCCCGGAGACCCGGGCCAGCACGCCCGGCTTGTTCTCCACCAACACGGACAGTGTGTGCATCGTCATGGCAGTGCCTTCCTAGTCATGTCCTCTTGGCCCTCGCTTCGCTCGGTGCAATCGGCCATGGCCGAAGCCTTCCTAGTCATGTCCTCTTGGCCCTCGCTTCGCTCGGTGCAATCGGCCATGGCCGAAGCCTTCCTCGTCATGTCCTCTTGGCCCTCGCTTCGCTCGGTGCAATCGGCCATGGCCGAAGCCTTCCTCGTCATGTCCTCTTGGCCCTCGCTTCGCTCGGTGCAATCGGCCATGACTAGATGTCATCCTCGTCGAAGGTCGGGCGGACGCCGCGGGCGAACATGATCTCGTCGTTGCTGGTACCGGCGGCGACCATCGGCCAGACCATCGCGTCCTTGCCGACCACGAAGTCGATGACCACCGGCGCGTCGTTGATGGACATCGCCGCCTCGATCGTCTTGTCCACGTCCTCGGCGGTCTCGCAGCGCAGCCCGACGCAGCCGAGCGCCTCGGCCAGCTTGACGAAGTCCGGGATGCGGTGCTTGTGGGTGCCCAGGTCGGTGTTGGAGTAGCGCTCACCGTAGAACAGGGTCTGCCACTGCCGGACCATGCCGAGGTTGCCGTTGTTGATCACGGCGATCTTGACCGGGATGCCCTCCAGGGCGCAGGTGGCCAGCTCCTGGTTGGTCATCTGGAAGCAGCCGTCACCGTCGATGCCCCAGACCACCGCGTCCGGCCGGCCGACCTTGGCGCCCATCGCGGCCGGCACGGCGTACCCCATGGTGCCGAGACCACCGGAGTTGAGCCAGGTCTGCGGCTTCTCGTACGAGATGAACTGGGAGGCCCACATCTGGTGCTGGCCGACCCCGGCGACGTAGATCGCGTCCGGCCCGGCGATCTCGCCCAGCCGCTTGATCACGTACTGCGGGGAAAGGGTGCCGTCGGAGGGCTCCTCGTAGCCCAGGGGGTAGCGCTCCCGCAGGTCGTCCAGCTGGGTCCACCAGTCGCCGAGGTCGGCGACCCGCCCGGCGGCCTGCTCGGCGGTGACCGCCGCGAGCAGCTCGTCGATGACGTACCGGGCGTCACCGACGATCGGCACGTCGGCGTGCCGGTTCTTGCCGATCTCGGCCGGGTCGATGTCGGCGTGCACCACGGTGGCGTCCGGGGCGAAGGAGTCCAGCTTGCCGGTGACCCGGTCGTCGAACCGGGCACCCAGGGCCACGATCAGGTCGGCCTTCTGCAACCCGTAGACCGCGGCGACCGTACCGTGCATGCCGGGCATGCCCAGGTGCTGGCGGTGGGAGTCCGGGAAGGCGCCCAGGGCCATCAGGGTGGTCACCACGGGAATGCCGGTCAGCTCGGCCAGCCGGCGCAGCCCCTCGGTGGCAGCGGCCTTGAGCACCCCACCGCCGACGTAGAGCACCGGGCGGCGGGCGGTGGTCATCAGCCGGGCCGCCTCGCGGATCTGCTTGCCGTGCGGGTGCAGGGTCGGCCGGTAGCCGGGCAGGTCCGGGGTGGGCGGCCAGACGAAGGTGGTCTCCGCCTGGAGGACGTCCTTGGGGATGTCCACCAGGACCGGGCCGGGCCGGCCGGTCGAGGCCAGGTGGAACGCCTCGGCCAGGATGCGCGGGATCTCACTGGGGCTCTGCACCAGGAAGTTGTGCTTGGTGATCGGCAGGGTGATGCCCTGGATGTCCGCCTCCTGGAAGGCGTCCGTGCCGATCGCCGGACGGGCCACCTGGCCGGTGATCGCCACCAGGGGCACGGAGTCCATGTACGCGTCCGCGATCGGGGTCACCAGGTTGGTGGCGCCCGGACCGGAGGTGGCCATGCAGACCCCGACCCGGCCGGTGGCCTGCGCGTAGCCGGTGGCCGCGTGACCGGCCCCCTGCTCGTGCCGGACCAGGATGTGCCGGACGGTCGAGTCGTACAGGGGGTCGTACGCCGGCAGGATCGCCCCGCCGGGGATGCCGAAGACGACGTCGACCCCGAGCGCCTCCAGGGAGCGCACCAGCGAGCCGGCTCCCGAGACCTGGGCGGGTTGTACCGCCGGGGCCGAGGCGACCTCCGCGCGGGTGTGGTCGTTGTCACCCGTGGTCTCGGCGGAGTTACGGGCTCGCCGGACGGAATGGGCGATGGTCTCTGGTGTGGGTCTCGTCATGGCGATTGCCTTCGGCTGGAGTTGGTTGGGCTGCTCACACAGTGCACACGGACGAGCCGGATGCGGTGGGTTCGACGGCAACAAAAAAGCCCTCGTGCCAGATGCACGGGGCCAGCGCACTCTCAGTGAGGAGAGTGCGCTCAGATAAGTACTCGCAGCGACCGGTACGACATGGCTCAAGACTGACGCATCTCACGCGATGAGTCAACTGATCCCACATTTTGGTTCACGGACGGGGGGTATTGCCCCCTGGCAGGCCCGCAGCACCCGGTTTGACCTGCTCCGACGTCCCATTTTCGGCCCTCTGGGCGGGCACCGAGCCCACCCCGGCCGGACGCGCCGGGCGGGCCCCCGGCGAGGTGGCCGCCTCCAGCATCGCCTCCAGATGCTCTGCCGGTACGCCCCACCCGAACAGGGCCCCCTGACCGAAGCGGCAGCCGGCGGCCACCACCGCGGCCAACTCCGTGGGGGTGGTCACCCCCTCGGCGATGACCTCCAGGCCGAACTGGTGCCCCAGCCGCATCACGATGTCGACCATGGGGGCGAAGGCCGGACCCTCGCTCCCTACCGGGCGGACCGGCTCGTGCTCGGCCACCAGACCATGGTCGATCTTGAGGATGTCGATCGGGAGTCGGCGCAGCTGGCCCAGGGAGGAGTAGCCGGCACCGAAGTCGTCCAGGGCGATCCGCACCCCGGTCCGCCGCAGGGCGGTCAGCCGGCGGATCAGCTCGTCCAGATCGGTGGCTACCGCGTGTTCGGTGACCTCCAGCACCAGCCGCTGCGGCGGGACGTGGTGGATCCGCAGCGCCTCGGCCACCTGGACCACGTAGGCCGGGGCGTGCAGTTCCCGGGGGGAGACGTTCACGGACACCCAGACGTCGTGCCCCTCGGCCAGCCAGCGGGACAACTGCCGACAGGCCTGGTGCAGCACCCAGGCACCGAGTTCGGCGATCATGCCGCATTCCTCGGCCAGGGGGATGAACTCGTCCGGGCGGACGTTGCCGAGCTCGGGGTGGCGCCAGCGCAGCAGCGCCTCCGCCCCGACCGGCCGCACCGAGGGCAGGGAGGCCACCGGCTGGAAGACCAGCCGCAGCTCGTCGCGCCCGATCGCGCCCCGCAACTCGTGCTCCAGGGTGGTCCGCCGGCGCAGCAGCCGGTCGTACCCCCCGTCGTACCGCTCGGTCCGGTTCTTGCCCCGCTGCTTGGCGTAGCGCAGCGCCAGATCGGCGTGCCGCAGCAGCAGTTCCACGTCCGGGGTGTCGGCCCAGGTCGCCAGGCCGATGCTGACCGAGAGGAAGACCGGCCCCTCGGGCTGCTGGTACGCCTCCCCCAGCACCTTGCGCAGCCGCTCGGCGACCGCCTCCACCTCGGCCGGTTGCCCGTGCATGAGGACCGCGAACTCGTCTCCGCCAAGGCGGGCGGCGAGGTCCCCCGGCCGGAGGTTGCTCCGCAGCCGCCGACCCACCTCGGCCAGCACCGCGTCACCGACGTCGTGACCGCGCATGTCGTTGACGTTCTTGAAGCCGTCAAGGTCCAGGCTGACCAGCATGCAGGGGCTCTGCGCGCACCGGTGCAGGGCCCGCAGCAGCCCACGCCGGTTGGCCAGCCCGGTGAGCGCGTCCGTGTGCGCGAGCTGCCGGAAGTGGGCCTCCCGCTCCGCCAACCGCCCGGCGTAGGCCCGGAGCAGGTGCAGGGTCAGGTGCTGCCGGGCCACCAGGGCGAAACCCTCCACGCTGCCGGCGATGATGCCCAGGGCGTCGAACTGGCCGCCCCGCAGCAGGTGGTACATCGCCGAACCGGCCATCGCGGCCATCGGGATGAAGGCGTACTCGCCGTCGTGGCGGATCACATCCGTGGTGAGCTGCCCGGAGGGGTCGATCCGGCCCACCGCCACCGCGGCCGTCAGCAGGCCGACGGCGAGCACGATCAGGCTGACCGAGGTCACCGCGGGACCGACCTGGCAGAGCCCGGCCGCCACCCCCAGGCCGCCGCAGGTGGCCACGGAGATGCCGGCGCCCAGCATGGCCAGGCCACGTCGCGGTCGGGTGGCCCGCAGCACCAGGATGGCAGCCAGGCCGCAGCACAGCGCCGCGCTGACCGAGGTGAGCAGGATCGCCGGACAGGCCGCCGGGGTGCCGTCGCCGAGCAGCCGGGTCGGTTCGGAAACCAGCACCCAACCGACGAACCACAGCGCGGCACCCACGACCACGCCCTCCAGGGCCAGCCCACCGGCCGAGCCCACCGAACCGGCGACCCCGGGCATCCGGAGCAGACCGCCGCAGAACAACAGGCCGCTCACCGCGGTGCCGACCGCCACCGCACTGGCCCAGTCGGTGCGTTGCGCCTGCTCGTGTGCCCAGTGCTCGTTGGCGCTCAGGGCACCGGCCGCGGCCAGCAACAGGGTGATCAGGGACACCGCCGCAGCGACCGCGAGCAGGGCGTACGCCTGGCGGTGCGGCCCACCACGACGCCGGGCGGCGGCGGCCAGCAACACCCCGGCCGCGACGGCGACGAGCGCGCTCAGCACCGCGGCACCGATCATGCCCGGGGGTGTGTGCACCACCTCACTCTGCCGGATGGCCGCGCGCCGTGGGGATCGGGTGTGCATCTGTTGGGACACATCCGACTCACCTGTCCGACCCCGGGACGACGGTGCCAGACTGGTACCCATGCCTGAGCTGCGGTCGAAGACCTCCACGCACGGTCGGACGATGGCCGGTGCCCGGGCCCTGTGGCGGGCCACCGGGATGACCGACGACGATTTCGGTAAGCCGATCGTCGCCATCGCGAACAGTTTCACCCAGTTCGTCCCGGGTCACGTACACCTCAAGGACATGGGTGGCCTGGTTGCCGACGCTGTAGCGGAGGCCGGCGGGGTGGGCCGGGAGTTCAACACCATCGCGGTCGACGACGGCATCGCCATGGGCCACGGCGGGATGCTCTACTCCCTGCCCAGCCGGGAACTGATCGCCGACGCGGTGGAGTACATGGTCAACGCGCACTGCGCGGACGCCCTGGTCTGCATCTCCAACTGCGACAAGATCACCCCGGGCATGTTGCTGGCCGCCCTGCGGCTGAACATCCCCACGGTATTCGTCTCCGGCGGCCCGATGGAGGCCGGCAAGACGGTGGCCATCGAGGGCATCGTGCACTCCAAGATCGACCTGATCGACGCGATGATCGCCTCCTCCAACGAGGCCGTCACGGACGACCAGCTCGGCGAGATCGAGCGCTCCGCCTGCCCGACCTGCGGCTCCTGCTCGGGCATGTTCACCGCCAACTCGATGAACTGCCTGACCGAGGCCATCGGCCTGGCCCTGCCCGGCAACGGCTCCACCCTGGCCACCCACGCCGCCCGGCGGTCCCTGTTCGTCGAGGCCGGCCGCACCGTCGTGGAGATCGCCAAGCGGTGGTACGACGAGGACGACGCCTCCGTACTGCCCCGGGTGGTGGCCTCCCGGGCCGCCTTCGAGAACGCCGTGGCCCTGGATGTGGCGATGGGCGGCTCGACCAACACCATCCTGCACCTGCTGGCCGCCGCCCGCGAGGCCGAGCTGGACTTCACCGTCGCCGACATCGACGAGATCTCCCGCCGGGTGCCCTGCCTGGCCAAGGTCGCCCCGAACTCCCCGCAGTACCACATGGAGGACGTGCACCGGGCCGGTGGCATCCCGGCGATCCTCGGCGAACTGAACCGCGCCGGGCTGCTGCGCCGGGACGTGCACGCCGTGCACTCCCCCACCCTGGAGCGCTGGCTGGCCGACTGGGACGTGCGTAGCGGCTCGGCCACCCCGGAGGCGACCGAGCTGTTCCACGCCGCACCGGGCGGGGTGCGCACCACGGAACCCTTCTCCACCACCAACCGCTGGTCCACCCTGGACACCGACGCCGCCGAGGGCTGCATCCGGGACCGGGAGCACGCGTACAGCGCCGACGGCGGGTTGGCCATCCTCTACGGCAACCTGGCGCCGGAGGGCTGCGTGGTGAAGACCGCCGGGGTGCCGCAGGAGTGCCTGACCTTCCGGGGCCCGGCCAAGGTCTACGAGTCGCAGGACGACGCGGTGACCGCCATCCTGGCCAAGGAGGTCGTCGCCGGGGACGTGGTGGTGATCCGCTACGAGGGGCCCAAGGGTGGCCCCGGCATGCAGGAGATGCTCTACCCCACCTCCTTCCTCAAGGGCCGGGGGCTGGGCCGGGCCTGCGCCCTGCTCACCGACGGCCGGTTCTCCGGTGGCACCTCCGGGCTGTCCATCGGCCACGCCTCCCCCGAGGCCGCCGCCGGTGGGCTGATCGCGCTGGTCGAGCCCGGCGACGAGATCGTCATCGACATCCCGAACCGGTCCATCGAGCTGAACGTGCCGGAGGACGTGCTACAGGCCCGCCGCATCGCCCAGGAGAAGCGGGACCGCCCGTACACCCCGGTCGACCGGCAGCGCCCGGTCTCCGCGGCACTGCGCGCGTACGCCTCGATGGCCACCTCGGCCAGCGACGGCGCCTACCGCCGCGTGCCCGAATGAGCTAGACACCAGGGATGGGCGTACCGGCGTTCATCCCTGGTCTGTCTCTCGCGGCCGACACCTACCACGAGGCGGTGCGGCCGATCCTCGATGCCACCCACCCCGGGCTGGTCCACTCCGCGGCCCTGCTGGGCCCCGGGTCGGAGGTGCTCGGCTTCGACACCCCCCGCTCGACCGACCACGACTGGGGACCCCGGCTGCTGCTGTTCCTCCGGCCCGCCGACGCCCACCGGCACACCGAGGACCTGATCCGGATGCTGGCCGAGCGGATGCCGGCCACGGTGCGGGGCTGGAGCACGAACTTCAGCCCGCCCGAGCCGGGCCGCTCGGGCACCCTGGGGCCGGTCGGCGAGGGCCCGGTGGCGCACCGGGTCGAGGTGATCGACCTGGACACCTGGCTGGTCGCCCGCCTCGGCACGGACCCGCGCGGCGGGCTGTCCGCCCGCGACTGGCTGGCCCTCCCGACCCAACGGTTGCTGGAGCTCACCTCCGGTGCGGTCTTCCACGACGGGCTGGGCCGACTGGAACCCCTGCGGGCCGCGTTGGCCTGGTATCCCGAGGAGATCTGGCGGTATCTGCTGGCCGGCCAGTGGCGGCGCATCGCCCAGGAGGAATCCTTCCCGGGCCGCTGCGCCGAGGTCGGCGACGACCTCGGCTGCCGGCTGGTCACCGCGCGGCTGGTCCGCGACCTGATGCGCCTGGCGATGCTGATCGAACGCAGCTACCCGCCCTACAGCAAATGGCTGGGTACGGCGTTCGCCCGACTGCGTTGCGCCCCGACCCTGCAACCGTGGCTCACCGAGGCCCTGGCCGCCCCCGGCTGGCCACAGCGTGAGGAGGCCCTCTGCGCCGCGTACGAGCATCTGGCCCGCGCCCACAACGACCTCGGCCTGTGCGAACCGGTCGAGCCCCGGGTGCGCCAGTTCCACGACCGACCCTTCCGGGTGCTGGCCGCGGACCGCTTCGCCGACTCCACCCACCGGTCGATCACCGATCCGGAGGTGTCGGCCCTGCCGCGACACCTCGGCGGGGTCGACCAGTTCGTGGACAGCACGGAGGTCCTCACCGTGCCCGACCGGGCCCGCGCGGTCACAGCCGCCCTGCACCGGTGACCCTCGCCCTGAGCGCTCATCCCGGGCACGATCGTCGATCGCGGTTCATCCTGCCGCCACGCCGCTTTCGGTAGCGTGGCGATCGTGAATCGTGAATGGGGAGGTACCTCGATGGGTGCTAGGCGGAGGTCTGCGCCGGTGTCACGGCGGCGCTGCTGGCGGCGACCGCGACGCTCGCGGTGACGGGTCCGGCCGGTGCCGGTGGGCGGCATCCTGCCACCGTACGGGTGGCCACCTTCAACGCCTCGCTGAACCGGGACACCGCCGGTGGGCTGGTCGCCGACGTGTCCCGCCGGGACAACGCCCAGGCCGCCAACGTCGCCGAGGTGATCCAGCGGGTACGCCCCGAGGTACTGCTGGTCAACGAGTTCGATTACGACCCGGCCGGCCGGGCGTTGGCGCTGTTCCAGGAGAACTACCTCGTGATCGCCGGGGACCTCAACGCCGACCCGTACGACGGGGACAGCGTGCCCGGGGCGGCGCAGCAGCTGCTCGACCACCCCCGGGTCGACGACCGGGTCGTGCCGGCCAGCGCGGGTGGTACGGCCGCAGCCCAGCGGCAGGGTGGCGCCAACCTCGACCACCGCGGCGATCCGCGCTTCGACACCGGTGACTTCGCCGACACCAGCCCCGGCAACCTGCGGGTCGACTACCTGCTGCCGAGCCGGGGCCTGCCGGTCCGTTCCGCCGGGGTCTTCTGGCCGGTGCCGGGTGACCCGCTGTTCCGGCTGGTCGGCGACTACTCCCCCGCCCTGCCGGGCGGCTTCCCCACCTCCGACCACCGGCTGGTCTGGCTGGACCTGCGGCGCTGAGGCGGCCGTCCCTTGGGCCTGTGTCGACTGTCCCAGGGCCTTGTCGACCTCCTCGGCGCAGGCCCTCAGAAGCGGGCTCCGACGTTGGCTCCGTTGGCCGGGCGCAGGAAGGTCGAGGAGGGGATCGAACCGTCCGCGTTGCGGGGGCCGGTGATCGTGGTGGGGTTGGTGTTGGCCAGCGACCAACTGCCGCCGAGGTCCCAGGAGTTGCCGCTGCCCCGGGAGTTGGCACCCAGCGAGACGTTGGTGCCGTTGCCCACGGCCAGGTTGCCGGTCAGGGTGCTGGTGGAGCGGCTGAGGTTGAATCCGGTGCCCGGGTTGCGCCAGGCGGTGCTCCGCTCGATCCGGTGCTGTCCGGGGTTGTTGTTGTCGATGAAGCCGCCGACCGCGTTGTCCCAGGCCATGCTGTTGCGCACGGTGTGGTTGGCGGAGACGGAATTGCCGCCGAGCTTGAACCCGTTGCCGTCACCGGTGTAGTCCGGCAGGTTCCACCGGTTGAACCCGTTGCCCCAGGCCAGGCTGCTCTCGGTGAGGATGGGCGAGGCGAACATCCAGTAGTCCAGCCCGTCGTCGGAGTTGTTCCACAACCGGACGCCCCGCACCAGGTTGCCGCTGCCGGACCCCTCCTTGATGGCCAGGCCGTCGGCGCTCTCCCCGTTCTTCCGCGGATCCCGGTTGCCGTACGAGTCCAGGTTGATGATCTGGTTGTTGCTCGAGGCCCCTTGCAGGTGGAAGCCGGACTCGTAGTTGTCCCGGGTCACCAGGCGTTCGAAGACCCCGTTGTTGACATCCAGCCCGAACACCCCGTACGGGCCGTTGATGATCTCCAGACCGATCAGCCGCCACCAGCCGCCCTCGATGTGGACCGCGCCCCGCTCGGGCCGGGGGATGCTGCCGCCGACCGGGGCCGGGGTGTGCGGCATGTTCTCCCCGTCGATGACCACCCGCTCCCCGGGGTAGTTGCGCATCGTGATGGGTCGGCCGGAGGTGCCGTCCTTGAGCAGTTGGATGTTGCTGCCGGGGGCGTACCGCCCGCCCCGGATCAGGATGGTGTGGCCGGGCTGGGCCAGGTCGACGGCCCGTTGGATGCTCGCCAGCGGGGCGGCCAGGGTGCCCGGATTGCCGTCGTCGCCGTTGGTGGCCACATGGAGCACCTCCGACGGCGCGGGGTCGGTGTCCCACTCCAGGTAGTCCAGGTTGGGCAGCCCTTCGGCGGCGGTCGGGTGCAGTCGGATGGTGTTGCTGCCGGCACGCAGGCTCACCGACAGCGACTTCGTCACCCAGGTGCCCCAGGCCCCGGTGCTCTCGAAGGACACCCTCCGCACGGTCGATCCGTTGACGATCAGGTCGACCGGACGGCTGCCGGTGGTGCCGTTGGCGAACCGGACCCGCACCTCCGCCGTCACGGAGGTGGCGGCGGAGACCGTGAACTCGGCGTACGCACCGACGGCGTTGTTGCCGTTGCAGAACCCGCTGCCGGAGTAGCCGGGCCAGTTGCTGTCGATGGTGCCGGTGCACCGTGCCGGGCTGTGCTCGGCTTCGTACCGGACCGGGGCGGCCGATGCCGGTCCGGCCGCCGGCACGGTGACGGCGGCGGCCACGAGTAGGAGGGCGGCACCGACTGACTTCCACTCCATGGGGCTTCTCCAAGGATCGAGGCCGGGCCACCCGCCAGCGGGAAAGCGCTTTCCGACCCGCCGAATGGTAGCCGGTCATTCGACATCGGTCAATGCGTGCGGGATGGCGGCGCCGTTACGGCGGCGGCGCCCCCGCCCGACGGACGGTCAGCGGGTGTCCGCCTAGGGGGCGGCGACCCTACCAGCGCGCCCTCGCCGCCTAGGCCGCGGCTGCGGCGGGCAGGGCCAGGGTGCGGGCGTGGGCGATGGCGGCCGGGGTGTCCGGGAAGATCAGGTTGTCGCGGCGTAGCTGATCGGCCACCCCGAGGGTGTCCAGCACCTGGTCGTGGTCGGGATCGATGCCGGACAGCAGCACGGTGATGCCCCGGCCCTGGAGACGGCGGATGGCGTCGCCGAGCACCTGCGCGCCGGTGGCGTCGATGGTGGAGACCCGGGACATCCGCAGGATGACCACCCGCACGTCGGCCACGTCGGAGAGCTGGAGCAGGAAGTTGTGCGCGGCCGCGAAGAAGAGGGGACCGTCCAGGCGGTAGGCCACGATGTGCTCGGCCAGCAGGGCCTGCTCCTCCTCGGTGTGCTCGCCACGGTCCAGGGGGACCTGTTCCAGCCGGGCGCTGCGGGCCACGGCACGCAGGGCCACCACGACGGCGACCCCCACCCCGACCGCCACGGCGGTGACCAGGTCCCAGATGACGGTGACGGCGAAGGTGAGCACGAGCACCAGGGCGTCGCCCCGGGTGGAGCGGGCCAGCGCCCACAGCGAGGCCGCCTCGACCATCCGTACCGTGGTGGCCAGCAGGACCCCGGCCAGGGCCGCCAGTGGGATGCGGCCGACCAGCGGCGCGGCGGCCAGCACGATGCCGGCCAGGGCCAGGGCGTGGACCAGGGCGGCCAGCTTGGAGACCGCGCCGGCCCGCACGTTCACGGCGGTACGCGCGATCGCCGCGGTGGCCGGGATGCCGCCGAACAGCGGGGCGGCCAGATTCGCCAGGCCCTGCCCGAACAGTTCCCGATCCGGATCGTGTCGCTGGCCGACCGTCATGCCGTCGGCGACCGTGGCCGAGAGCAGGCTCTCCAACGCGGCCAGTGCCGCCACCGCCAGGGCGGCGGGCAGCAGGACCCCGACCGCACCCAGGTCCAGGAAGTCCAGCGACGGGGCGGGCAGGGACTGCGGCAGCGCCCCGATGCGGATCAGGTCGACCGGCGCGAACTCCGCCAGCAGGGTCGCGGCGGCCACGGCCAGCAGCGAGAAGGGCACTCCGGGACGCCATCGGGCACCGAGCAGCATCACCGCCGCCACCCCGAGGGCCATCGCGATCGGGGCCGGCTGGGGGTGTACGACGAAACGGGCCACCGCGTCGGCGGCCACCGCCCAGACCCGTTCCCCCTCGGCCTCGGTCACCCCCAGGGCGGCCGGCACCTGTTGCAGGGCGATGACCACGGCGATGCCGGCGGTGAAGCCCTCGATCACCGGGACCGGAAGAAAGCGCACAAATCGCCCCATGCGGGCGAAGGCCAGGGCGATCAGGATCAGCCCGGCCAGGGCGCCGACCATCAGCACCCCGGCCGCCCCGAACTGGGCCACGATCGGCACCAGCACCACCGTCATCGCCCCGGTGGGCCCGGAGACCTGGAGGTTGGACCCGCCGAAGACGGCGGCCACCGCACCGGCCACCACCGCGGTGATCAGCCCGGCCTCCGCCCCCAGCCCG
Source organism: Micromonospora sp. NBC_01739 (assembly GCF_035920385.1). Classification (GTDB taxonomy): domain Bacteria; phylum Actinomycetota; class Actinomycetes; order Mycobacteriales; family Micromonosporaceae; genus Micromonospora. Next base: position 3,573,973 of record NZ_CP109151.1, read on the forward strand.
GAGGTGACCCCGAAGGCCAGGGCCAGCGGCAGGGCGACGACCGCCACGGTCAGCCCGGCCACCAGGTCGCGGCGCGGCGCTCGCCGGACCGCCTGCAGGTCGGCCCGGTCGGGCAGCAGTGCACGGGTACGCCGCCAGACGGCGGCCAGCATCGAGCCCGGCCCGCTGTTGTGTGCGGCTCCGACGTCGTTCACCGGCCCGCTCCCCCGGCACGCAACTGGTCGAGCAGGCCGTCCCGGTCGGCGAGCACCGCCCCGAGGATCCGCCGACCGGCGGCCAACAGGTCGGCCACGTCGGGGGTGCTCAACGCGTACATCACCAGTGGGCCGTCCCGGTGGGAGGTGACCATGCCCGCCCGGCGCAGCACGGCCAGTTGCTGGGAGAGGTTGGAGGCCTCCACATCGATGGCGGCGAGCAGGTCACGCACCGGTTTGGGGCCGTCCTGGAGCAGCTCCAGCACCCGGATGCGGACGGGATGGCCGAGGGTGCGGAACAGCTCCGCCTTCGCCTGGTACAGCGGCACGGACACGCCTCGTACTCCTTCCCCAGCGCCCGGGTCGGCACGCTGAAGACTTTAGCACTTGCAGGATTCTTCAATTTGGAAGATCGATAGGACGGCCCGGATCGGTCGGGGCAGCACCGGAGCGGGCCTTCTTGACATGATCAGCGGGTGAACCCCCACAGCCAGAGAATCCAGTTGTCGTCCGGCTTTCGGCAGACCCGGTCCGGACGGTTGACGGTCCTGGTGCTCCTCGGCGTACTCGGTGTCGTGGTAGCCGGCTGCCTCGGTGCCGTCCTCGGCATGTTCCTGCTCTGGACGCTGAGTTCGAGCGACACGGGGAGTCGACCCCTGTTCAATGTGGTGATCTTCGGCACACCCGCTGTGCTGGCCACCGCCATGACGGCCTGGGTCATCCGCAGCGTGCTCGTGGTGCTGCGGTCGGCCGCCTGGTTGGAGGGAACCCGGCTGACCGTACAGCGGATTCGACCCCGCACGGTGGACCTGGCCACGGCGCACCAGGTGACCCTGCGGCCGACGACGCGTCGGTTCACGGTGACCGGACCCGGAGTGACCAGGGTCAACGAGGAACGCATCCCGGAGTTGGTGGTGACCGGCCCCGAGGGATCGGTCCGTCTCATGCTGGCCGTGGACACCGGGGCGCCGCTGCCACAGCGCGAACTGATCGCGTTGGCCACCATGCTGTCCGCCGCGGGACGACCCGGCACGGCCGAGGTGGCCCAGGAGTTGTCCGCCCTGGCCACCCGGGCACCACAGGGCTGACCGCCGCCACCGTCACGGGCCATCGGAAGCGACCAAGATCTGCTAGCTTCGGCCGGCGACGACACCGGGGGGATGCAATGGTCGCCGAGCGCGAGTTTTTCGCCATGCACGCTGACGCACAGCAGCTGATGTGGCAGATGGACGGATCAGACATCGTCGGTGAGGGCCGGGACGAGGCCCAGGTGGTTCACGTTCAGGTCGACCACGCCGACCGGGTCACCCGACTGGAGATCACTGCGCGGTGGGCCTCCATCGTGGGCCCACATGGTCTTCCCACAGCGGTGCAGGCCGCGATCGAGGCGGCGGTCTCCGATCGTCGGGAAGCCTGGGCACGTCGGGTCGATACCCGGGCGGAGGAGTCCGGACCGGTGCCGCAGCCGGACCCGGCGATCAGCCGACCCCGCTTCGCCCCGGCACCGGATCTGGCGGGGCAGATCGAGGCGCTGCGGCAGACCCTGACGGAGCTGCGGCAGGTGCGTGCGGATCTGCGGAGCTACCGGCAGGCACTCGAGGCGCAGGCCGAGAAGGAGATCCTCGGCCGCGCGGGCGACCGGGTCACCGTACGGCTGGTGGGTGAGCAGGTGACCAGCATCGAGATCAGCCCGCGCTGGCTACGTGAGCGGCCCGGCAGTCGGGAACTGGCCGAGGAGATCCTGCGGGCCTGCCGGGACGCCTATGACCGGGCTGCCACCCAGGCGGCCGAGGTGCTGGCCGGTTTCCCGGCGATCGCTGCGGCGCACCCGTCCAACGCCGCCGACCCGACCGCCATGCTGCGCCGCATCGGCCTGCTGGCCTGAGTCGGCCGCCGACCATCCGCGTCCTTCGAGGAGCCTGATGTCGCACCCTAGCAACGAAGAGGTCGTCGCCGCCTTCGAGGCGATCCACCAGGACGCCGCTAACTGGCGCCGATCCGCCGACACCCTGAACATGGCAGCCGCCCACGCACGATCTCTCAACCTCTCTGGGACGCATCTCGGCTACCTGGCCGACAGCGGCGGGGTGACCAGCAAGTACCAGGAGGTGCAGGATCTGGCAGTCCGCCTGCTGACCGAGGGTGCCCGCGCCATGCAGGAGATGGCGGGAGTCCTGGTTTCGGTGGTCGAGGACTACCAGTACACCGACGCGGAGGCGTCGATCAGCTTCAAGACGATCGGGGAGCCGAAGTGAGCACTGCGGGGGCCGGCGAACTCGAACTCATCTTCGAGGAACTGCTCAAGGACGTCGACGAACTCCTTGAGGACATTCAGCAGGCGATCAACGAACTGTCGGACGGGATCGACCGGGTGGCCAAGTGGTTGCCCATCCCGGTGGTGGCGACGATGCGGTGGTGCTGGCGAAAGTTCCGCCCCAAGGCGAACCAGATCTTCGACGAGGTGCAGAAGTTCATCACCCAGCCGGGTATGCCCCCCACCCTGTTCCGGCTGGGCGAGTACTGGGACCAGCACGTCGGCACGCCGGCCAGCGGGCTGGAACAGAAGGTCTCGACATATGGCATGAAGGCCGACAACCGGTGGACCGGCTCGGCCGCCTCGGCGTACGCGGATTCCGCCGACGCCCAGTCCCGGGCGGTGGCGACGATCAAGCCGCTGGCGGAACGGGTGCAGGAGATCCTCGAGGAGCTCGCCTGGGGGGTCATCGGCTTCTGGATCGGCATCGCCGGAGCCCTCGTCACCTTCGTGGTCGGCCTGGCCGCCGCGGTCGGTCTGCTGGCCTCCCTGATCGGTGCGCCTGCCGCACCGGTCGACGCCGGGGCCACCGCCGCCGCAGTGATCGGCCTGATCGCAGCCACGGTGGGCCTGACCACCGCCTACCTGCAGACCCGCAGCACCAGCCTGACCAGCCTCCAGCAGGCCCTCAACGACAACGGCGGGCTGGTCGAGCAGGGTGGCCAGTGGGGTTGGCCCCGGGTGGATCCCACGGCCGCCAGCGGACGTTGGCGGGTCGCAGACTGACCCACCGCCATGATCCGCCGCCCGAGACCCGGTGCCGGGCGGCGGGGTGGCCGGTCGATCAGGCCGGTGACGGGGTGGACAGGTCGTTGACGCAGCGCAGCACGGGTCGGGTGATGAGGGCGGTCGGGTCGATCGGCTGCGCCGTGCGCACCGTGAAGGTCGTCGACTCCCCGGGCAGCAGGGTCACCACGGCCTCGTCGACCTCGGCGTCGGGATCTAGCCGGTCCGGGTAGAGCACCAGGTCCCGCAGGAGGGTGTGGGCGTGCACCCGGACCCGCAGGCCGCCGTCGACCGGCTGCACGGTGGCCGCGAAGTCCGCCGCCGGCAACGGCAGGTCACGGTCCTCCGCGAAGAACCACCAGGCCCGTCCGGCCGCCTCGCCCGCCTCGGCCACCAGCAGTTCGGTGTACGGGTCCTCCGGGCGGGCCAGGTCCGCCGGCAGGGCCAGGGTGACCGTGGCGTACCCGGGCACCGCCACCTCCAGGGTGGTCTTGGCGCGGGGCTCCCCGGCCAGGGTGAACCGGGTGACCGTGACCGGGGCCCGCCAGGGCCTGCCGGTGTCGTTGACCGCTACCAGGGCCAGTCCGCCGTCGCGGGGTTGCAGGGTGAGCAGCCGGTCGGCGTACGCCCGGCGCAGGGCGTACCACAGGGGTTTGCGGCGACCGTCCCCGTCGATGGCGGCCCAGGAGGTGACCGGCCAGCAGTCGTTGAGCTGCCAGACGATGGTGCCCATGCACCGCCCCCGGTGGGAGCGGAAGTGCTCCACCCCCAGTTGGATGGCCCGGGCCTGGTTGAGCTGGGTCAGGTAGTGCCAGTCGTCGAAGTCGCGCGGCTCGGGCAGGTGGGCGTCCAACCCCCGGCGCAGTTTGGCGTCGCCGTCGATGGCCTTCTGGTGGTGCGCCATGCCGGGCGAGTCGTACGCAAGGGGTTCGTCGGAGATCGCCCGGCGCAGGGTCGCGTACGCCGGTGGCCCCTGGTATCCGAACTCCGCGACGAACCGGGGCAGGTAGTCGCGGTACCTGAGGTAGTCCTCGGTGTTCCAGACGTCCCAGATGTGGGTGGTGCCGTACGCCGGGTCGTTGGGGTGGATCTGTTCGCTGCCCGACCAGGGACTGCCCGGCCAGTAGGGGCGGGTGGGGTCCAGGTCGGCGAGGATGCCGGGCAGCAGGTCCAGGTAGTAGCCGCGACCCCAGCTGCGCCCGGCCAACTGCTCCTGCCAACCCCAGTCGTGCCAGCCCCAGATGTTCTCGTTGTTCCCGGTCCACAGCACCAAACAGGGATGCGACGCCAGCCGGGTCACCTGCTCGGCGGCCTCGGCGGCGATCTCCCCGGCGTACGGCTCCTCCTCCGGGTAGGCCGCGCAGGCGAAGAGGAAGTCCTGCTGCACCAGCAGGCCCCGCTCGTCGGCCAGGTCGTAGAAGTCCGCCGACTCGTACCGGCCGCCGCCCCAGACCCGCAGCAGGTTGACGTTGGCCGCCAGGGCCTGGTCGAAGCGGTGGGCCAGGCGTTCCCGGGTGACCCGGGTGGGGAAGACGTCGTCCGGGATCCAGTTGACTCCCCGGACGAAGATCGGCACCTCGTTGACGTGCAGGGTGAACGGGGCACCGTGCGGGTCCGGGGTGGTGTCCAGGCGTACCGAGCGGAACCCGATCCGCCGGTGCCAGGTGTCGAGAATGTCCCCCTCCGGCCCGTGCAGGGTCAGGTCCAGGTCGTAGCGGGGCTGGTCGCCGTGGCCCCGTGGCCACCACCGGGCGGGTCGGGGCACCTCGACGACCAGGGTGGTGTTGCGCTGCCCCGCCGGGAGGGTCGCCTCGACGAGCACCCCGGCCACCTGGGCCCGTACGGTAAGCGGCACCTCGGCCAGCCGGTCCACCTCGACATGCAGGTCCACCCGCCCGTCGCCACCGGTGACGGTGACCAGTGGGCGTACGGTGGCCAGCCGGGCTACCGACCACCCGTGCAGGCCGATCTCCTGCCAGATTCCGGCGGTCACCAGGGTGGGCCCCCAGTCCCAGCCGAAGTTGCAGGCCATCTTGCGGATGAACTGGAACGGCTCCGGGTAGGCGTTGGGCCGGTCGCCGAGGCGGTCCCGGTGGGCATGGGCGTACCGGTAGGCGGAGTCGAAGCGTACGGCCAGGGTGTTGTTCCTGGGTTGTAGCAGCGAGGTCAGGTCGAAGCGGTGGCCGCGGTGCATGTTCTCCGTCCGGCCCACCTCGACCCCGTTGAGGGCCACCGTGGCCACCGTGTCCAGCCCGGCACAGACCAGGTCGAGCCGCCGGTGGGCGCCGGGGGGCCGGTCGAAGGTGGTCTCGTAGACCCAGTCGGTGTGCCCGATCCAGGCCAGCCGGGTCTCGTTGTCGTCCAGGTAGGGGTCGGGGATCAGCCCGGCGGCCAGCAGGTCGGTGTGCACACAGCCGGGCACGGTGGCCGGTACGATCCGACCCTCTGTCTCCGGTGGGACCTGCGGGCCGGTGACCGCCCGCAGGGTCCAACCCTCGTGCAGTGCCTGCCGGAGCGGACCGGTCCCGCGCGTGTCGCTCACGATTTCACCGCGCCTTCCATGATTCCTCGGACGATCTGTCGACCACCGATGACGAGCATGATCAGCAGTGGCACCGTTGCCACGAACGCGCCGGCCAGCACCCGCCGGTAGATGACGTAGTTGCCGCTGGCCAGGTCGGAGATGGCCACCATCGAGGTGGGGTAGTCGGTGCCGTTGAGGGTGATCAGGGGCCATTGGAAGTCGTTCCAGGTGGCGACGAAGGTGAGCAGGCCGAGCACCACCAGGGCCGGACGCACCGCGGGCAGGGCGACCGTCCACCAGATCCGCATGGTGCTGGCCCCGTCCACCCGAGCGGCCTCGACCAACTCGTCCGGCACCGTGTTGACGATGAACTGTCGCATGTAGAACACCCCGAACGCGGTGACCATGCCGGGCACGATCACCGCCAGCAGGGTGCCGTTCCAACCTAGCCTGCCCATCACGATGTAGAGCGCGACGATGCCGAGCTGGTTGGGCACGGTCAGGGTCAGGATCACGAAGAGCATCAGGGCCCGGCTGCCCCGGAACCGCAGCTTGGCGAAGGCGAAGCCGGCCAGCGAGCAGAAGAACAGCACCGAGGCGGTCACCGCCGTGGCGACGATGACGCTGTTGACCAGGGATGCGGCGAAGTAGACGTCCTGGAGGGAGAAGACCTCCTCCAGGTTCGCCAGGAACCGGTCCCCGGGGATCACCACCGGCGGCAGTTGCGAGGTGGCCTCGTCGGTGCTGGTGGCGATGACAAACATCCAGTACAGCGGGAAGGCCGCGAACAGTGCGGTGACCGACAGGAAGAGATAGGTGCCGATGCCGGCCGGGGTGTCCTGCGGTGCCCGACCCAGCATCGCGGACCGCCGACGCGCGGCGGAGGGTACGGCCGGGGCGGTACGCCGCCGCTGAAGAAGACTCACCTGCGTCCCCCCGACATGCGATTGGTCAGTGCGGTGTTCAGCGCGGCGACCACCAGGATGATGAGGAACAGCGCCCAGGACATCGCGGCGGCGTACCCGAGGTTGAGGTCCTTCCAGCCCACCCGGTAGATCAGCTGGGCCACGGTCTGCCACTCCCCGCCGGAACCCCCGGTGGCGGCCTGTGCGTTGAGGTCGAACAGCATCGGCTCGGTGAACAACTGGAGCCCGCCGATGGTGGAGAGCACCACGCTGAAGATGAGCACCGGACGGATCATCGGCACGGTGATCCGCCAGAGCTGACGCCAGGGGCCGGCCCCGTCCAGGGCCGAGGCCTCGTACACGTCCCGGGGAATGGACTGCATAGCGGCCAGGAAGAGCAGGGCGTGGTAGCCGACCCACTTCCAGTTGACCATCGTGGCGATGGCGATCCAGGAGTGCAGCTTGTCGGCCCGCCAGTCGATCGGATTCTCGGTGCCGATCCCGACCAGCCCGAGCGCCCAGTTCGCCATGCCCAGGTCACGGGCGAAGAAGACGTTGAACACCAGGGTGGAGGCGGTGATCGGGGTGATGTACGGCAGCAACGCGCTGACCCGCCACCAGGTCTGGCCCCGCAGCCGACGGTTCAGCATCGAGGCGACGACCAGCGCCAGCAGCAGTTGCGGGATGGTGGAGAGCAGGAAGATGCCGAAGGTGTTGTAGAGGGCGTTGCCGAAGTCGCCGTCGGTGAACAGCCGGCGGAAGTTCTCCGTCCCGGCCCAGCCGGTCAGGTCCGGCTGGTCCAGGCGCCAGTGCCGCAGTGCCACCACCGCGTTGAAGACCATCGGGAACAGCCCGAAGACGAGGAAGAGCAGGAAGAACGGCGCGATCAACAGGTACGGCACGTAACGCACGTCGAAGCGGTGGAGCCGATCCCGCCAGGTCATCGACCGGTCGGGGGCCGCCCCTCGGCGGCGGAGGGCCGGTTCGCCGGCCGCGCGCGTGGTGGGCATGAGGACACACTCCAGGTACGACGGGACGACGGACCGGTGCCGGGGCGCGCGGACCCGCCCGCGCGCCCCGGTCACCTCACCTGCTGGCCTTCTCGGCTTCCTTGATCGCCTCGGCCCAGGCCGCGTCCGACTTCAGGGTGCCGTTCTGCACCCGGTTGATCACGTTCTCCACCGCCACCCGGGTCGGTCCGTTCTTCCGTCCCAGGTACTGCGGCGTCAGGCCCTCGGCCATCTTCGGGAAGATCTGCCCGACCGGCGCCGAGTTGAAGAACTCGTTCTTGAAGTCGGCGATCGCCGGATCGGTGTAGAGCCCGGGCTGTGAGGGCAGGTTGCCTACCGTCTTGAAGACCTCGATCTGCTGTTCGGGTTGGATCAGCCACTCCAGGAACTTGTACGCCTCATCGATGTTCTTTCCCTGCTTGGGGACGGTCAGGAAGGACCCGCCCCAGTTGCCACCACCGCCGGGCACCGCAGCGATGTCCCACTTGCCCTCGGTCCCGGGCGCGGTGTTCTGGATGTGACCGAGCATCCATGCCGGGCAGGTGAGCACCGCGAAGGAGCCGTTGGTGAAACCCTTGTCCCAGTCGGCCTGGAAGCTGGTCAGGTTGGCCGACAGGCCCAGGTCGGCGGCCTTGACCGCGTAGTCGAAGGCGACCTTCGGGCCGCCCGCCATCAGCAGCCGCTCCTCGGAGTCGTAGAAGCCGACCGGCTGCTGGCCGAGGATCGGGTTGAACAGGTTCGTCGCGTTGTCGAGGAACTTCCTGTTCGTCTGGGCTACATAGCGCTGGCCCACCGTCAGGAAGTCGTCCCAGGTGGGCCAGAGGGCGGAGACCTGGTCCCGGTCGGTGGGCAGGCCGGCGGCGGCGAACAGGTCCGTGCGGTAGCACATGGCCAGGCCGCCCACGTCGGTGCCGAGAGCGATCTGGGTCCTGCCGTCGGCCGACAGCGACTGCTTCCACTTCCACGGCAGATAGTTGCTCTCGTACTTGCCCGCACCACGGTCGAGCAGGTTGACGAACTGGTCCGCCTGGCTGCGGAACTGCACCATGAAGCCCTCGTCGATGGCCGCGATGTCGGGCGCACCGGAACCGGCGATCAGCTTCTTCTGCAGGTCCTCGTGCTGGGCGTTGTACTCGCCCGAGTTGAGGGCGATCCTGACGTTCGAGTGCTCGGCCTCGTACCTGGTCTTGAGCTCCTGGAGGCCGAAGTCGCCCCAGAAGTTGATCGTCAGGGTGACCTGACCGTCACCGCCGGTGCCACCGGTGGTGCTGCGTCCGCTGCAGGCTACGACGAGGGAGCCGACCGCCAGTGCCACGGCTGCTACCCGCAGCCATCGAGGCGTAGACCGCTTCATGACCCATCCTCCAAGACGAGTGGGATCGATACAAAGATCGAGATACATCGACTGAACCGGATAAGTGACGCCACCGTACGGGGACGCATCAGGCGTGTCAACGGCGGGTCACCAAACCGGCCCGCCCGTAACCTCAGGACGACAAAACCCTGATCCACCCGGCGATACAGGGGGCCTGGCCGGCTCAGCTCGACAGAACCCGAGCCCTCAGGTGCTGGGCTGAACCGAACAAGTTGCCACCTTCAGGCCCACACCTGGTCGGTGGCCATCGGCGGGTAGCCTGTCCAGCGGACAACGGACTGGCTCAGGAGGGCGTACGCCGGTGAAGCGGCCCACGATCGCGGATGTCGCCCGGCGGGCGGGGGTTTCCAAGGGCGCGGTGTCGTACGCCCTCAACGGCCAGCCCGGGGTCTCCGAGGCGACCCGGCAACGCATCCTCGCCATCGCCGCCGAGATCGGCTTCAGCCCCAGCAGTGCGGCCCGGGCCCTGTCCGGGGCCACCGCCCGGGCCATCGGCCTGATCCTCGCCCGCCCCGCCCAGACCCTCGGCATAGAACCCTTCTTCATGGAGCTGATCAGTGGCGTCGAGGCGGAGTTGTCCGCCCGGTCGTACGCCCTGACCCTCCAGGTGGTCGCCGACCCGCAGGCCGAGATCGCGGTCTACCGCCGGTGGTGGGGTGAGCGGCGGGTCGACGGGGTGCTGGTCTGCGACCTGCGCACCGACGACCAGCGGGTGCCGGTGCTGGAGGAGTTGGGGCTGCCCGCCGTGGTGATCGGGGGGCCGTCCGGCACCGGGCGGCTGGCCAGCGTCTGGGCCGACGACGCCGCGGCCCTCGTGGAGACCGTGGAGTACCTGTACGCCCTGGGGCATCGCCGGGTGGCCCGGGTGGCCGGCCTGCCCGACCTGCTGCACACCGACATCCGCACCCGGGCCTTCACCGAGGTGTGTCAGCGTCTGGGGCTGGCCGAGTCGGTCGTCGTCTCGACGGACTACACCGGGGAGGAAGGGGCCCGGGTGACCCGGCGGTTGCTCAGCTCCCGGGTCCGCCCCACCGCGGTGATCTACGACAACGACGTGATGGCCATCGCCGGGTTGTCCGTGGCCCAGGAGATGGGGTTGACCGTTCCCGCCGATCTGTCCATCGTGGCCTGGGACGACTCTCCACTGTGTCGGCTGGTGCATCCGCCGCTGACCGCGGTGGGCCGGGACATCCCGGCCTACGGGGCACATGCCGCCCGGCAACTCCTTCGGCTCATCGAGGGTGCTCCCGCGACCGACCTGCAGGACGAACAGGCACACCTGAGCCCCCGTGGCAGCACCGGTCCGGCGGCATGAACCGGTTAAGCGATCACCGGAAGGTGTACGGGAAGTCCTCGAAGTACGCCTCCACCCGCTCGGCCGTGGCGGGCCGGGCCAGCTCGTACCCCTGGCCGTAGCGGAACCCGGCCCGGCGGGCCGCCTCGACCTGGTGGGCGGATTCCAGCTTGTCGGCGACCACCTCCACCCCCAACCGGTCGGCGACCGTGACCACCACGTCCAGCAGAGGGCGCTCCCCGTCGGCCCCGGCCACCTCCGGTCCCACTTTCAGCAGGTCGATCGGCAGTCGCCGGAGCTGGGCCAGGGAGGCCTGCTCGACCCGGAAGTCGTCCAGAGCGGTCCGGATGCCCATCGACCGCAGCCCGGCCAACCGGGCCACCACGGTCGACAACTCCGCACCCACCCGTGGCTCGGCCACCTCGACCACCAGCTGATCCGGCGCCACCCCGTACGCCGCCAGGACCGCCGCCGTCCGGGGCACGAAATCCGGCGAGGTCAGCTCCCGGACGGTGACATTGACCCCCATCCGCAGCCGTCGTCCCCCGAGGGACCACTCCGCCACCTGCCGGCAGGCCCGGTCCAACACCCAGGCGTCCAACTCGCCGGTGATGTCGAGATCCTCGGCCACCGGCAGCAACTCGGCGGGGAAGACCGTGCCGAGCACCGGACTGCGCCAACGAAGCAGGGCCTCCGTACCGACCGGCAGCCGGTCGCCGAGCCCGACCACCGGCTGGTAGACCAGGTCCAACTCGCCTCGGGCGACCGCGCCGGGCAGTTCCCGTTCCAGGTCCAGTCGGCGGACCAGTTGCTCTTCCAGGTACGCGTCGTACCACTCGATCCGGTCCCGACCCAGCTGGGTGGCGCGTCGGCGGGCCAGTTCCGCCTGGCGCAACACGTCCTCCGGGCGACCGTGGGCCAGTTCGGCCAGCCCGATACTGGCCCGTGAGCGCAGCACCGCCCCGGACACCTCGTACGGCCGGTTCAACGTGGCCAGCAGCCGGGCGCCCAGGGCGTAGGCCAGCAACGAGGCGGCGCCGGTGACCACCGCGAAACCGCTGCCGGTCAGGTCTACCACCTCGTCCTCGGGGGTGGTCACGGCCCGGGCCCGGCGGAGGGCCTCGGCGACCATGTCGTCCCGCACGGTCATCCCGGGCAACTCCGCGAGGTGCAGGTCGACCACCAGCAGGGTGCCGCCCGCCGACTCCGACCGGGCCACCAGGGCCCGCAGCAGGGCGGCACGGCCACGGAGTACGGACTCCTCGACGGCCAGGGTCGCCGGGGTGCTCTCCGGGCCGGCGGGGGTCGGCGTCACCGAGGCCGGGGTGGTCTGCGGGTCGCCGGGGGTCGGGGCTCCCGGGCTCGTAGTGGTCTGCGCTGCCGGGGTCGGGGTGGTCTCCGGGACGGGGTCGAGCAGTTCGCGGGCCACCAGGGCGGGCACCACGGCGAGGGCCAGCAGCACGGTGGTGCGGTCCGGCAGCCGCCCGGACTGGAGGTGGTGGACGGTGGCCAGCACCACCCCGGCCGCCGGCACCACCACCCGTGGCCAGAGCGCCGTGGCCGCCGGTGTCGGCTCCGAGTCCGTCTCCACCACCCGCCGCACCCCGGCGGCGGTCAGCAGCACCCCGATCACCAGGGGGGCCACCGCCACCAGGGCCGCCCGCCCCACCTCGGTCGGCAGCGCCACCAGCAGGGTCAGGGCCAGCAGGGTCAGTCCTGCCCCGGCCCGACACCGGGTTATCCCGGAGTGCCGGTGCGGCCCGGTCAGCGCGGCGAGCACGGCTACCGCCAGCACCCCGACGGCCACTGCGGCGACCAGCCGCACCTGGGCGGACACCCCGGCGTACGGCAGCAGCAACCAGGCGGTGAGCACCAGGGCGGCTCCGGCCGCCACCCCGTCGAGCAGCCGACGACGGGGCATCCGGGCGGAGGGTTCCGCCCGGCGGGGCAGGCTGAACAGGCCACCGGCCAGCAGTCCGGCGGTACCGGCCAGTCCGGCGAGGGCGGCCGCCGGGCGGCCACCGACGGAGACCAGCGGCAGCACCGCCACGGACAGCCCGGCGATCACCACGGCCGCGTGCAGCAGGGCGGCGGCCCGACGGGGGCGGGCCGCACGGCGACGGGCCAGCCGCCCGCCACCCGGACCGGCGGTCGGCACCTCGGGGCCGGCGGCCAGGCGGGACAGCCGCACCCCGGCCAGGGTCGAACCGGCCGCGCCGGCCAGCGCCACCACCGCCAGCCCCGGCATCGCTCCGGCGGCGCTGACCAGGACGAGAACGGCCGCCACCGCGACAACGCAGAGCTCCGGCAGGGGGGTACGTCGGAGGGTGGCGCGGAACACGGACGCGACGGGCACGACATTCGCCTTCGTGAGGGGGCACGGGGGCGGTGCGGCGGTGCGAGGGGCGAACAGCTAGTCGGCCACTCGTCCCCGTAAACGAGCCAGCGCGCAAGCAGTGACGCCCGGTGAGCCAGATCACTGTACGCGCTCGGTTGAGCACACGCAGCAGGGCCCTCGTCCGCCACCCGGTGCCGTCCGCCGCCCTGCGGGTGGAATCATCGAGGGGTGAGCCGCACCGAGAGCACCCGATTCCGACACCATCAGGCCCTCCTGGTGGGGGCGATCATCGGCACCATCGGTGCCCTGCCCCTGGCCAGCGCCAGCGCGTACCTGCTGCCGGTGTTGCTGGTGCCCCTGGCCGTGGGGGTCTGGGCCTGGCGGGCCGGTACGGACGCGGACCGCGACGGGCTGCGGCTACGGGCCCTGGTCGGCGACCGCCGGATCCGCTGGGACCAGATCGTCGAGCTGGGCGGCGACGCCCGCGGCCGGGCGGTGGCCCAACTCGACGACGGCTCTCGACTCGTCCTGCCCGCGGTACGCCAGCGGGACCTGCCGCTGCTGGTCGCCGCGGCCGGACAGGGCGAGGTCCAGGCGGCTCAGTAGCCGTCCACCACCACGTTGTCGGGCTGCTCCCCGGCGACGAAGCGCCGGATCTGTCGCCCCACCAGGTCGTACGCCCGAGGCAGCAGCCCGCGTACCGACCCGGCCACATGCGGGGTGATCAGCACGTTCGGCAGCTCCCAGAGCGGATGGTCGGCGGGCAGGGGTTCCGGGTCGGTGACGTCCAGGGCCGCGCTGATCCGGCCGGTCGTCACCTCGGCCACCAGCGCCTTCGTGTCCACGACCGGTCCCCGGGCGGCGTTCACCAGCAGGGCGCCGTCCGGCATCGCGGCCAGGAAGGCTTCGTCGACCAGGCCCCGGGTCTGCTCGGTCAGCGGCACCAGCAGCACCACGATGTCGGCCTGCGGCAGCAGGGTGGGCAGGGCCTCCACCTCGTGCACCCCCGGTCGCGCCGTCCGGGCCACCAGGTCGAACTGCACCTCGAAGGGGGCCAGCCGGTTCCGCACGGCGGTACCGATCGAACCGGCACCGACGATCAGCACACGTTTGCCGGTCAGCTCGTCGGTCGGGGCCACCTCGTCGTACGCCCACCGACGCTGGGGCTGGGCGCGGGCCAGGGCCGGGAAGCCACGCAGCTGGGACAGGATGGCGGTGACCACCCACTCGGCGGTCGAGGGATCGTGCACCCCCCGGGCATCGCAGAGCAGGACCCCCGGCGGGATCCGCCCGATCCACGGATCCGCCCCGGCCGAGAGCAGCTGGACCACCGCCAGGTCGGGCAGTTCCCGCAGCAGGGTGGTGGCCGCCGCCGGGGCCAGGAAGGGCGGCACCCAGAACCGGACACCGGCGGTCGAGGAGGGCAGCCGGTCCGGATCGCTCATCGTCTCGACGATGACCTCCGGCGGCAGCTCACCCAGCAGGTCGTGACCGGTCTCGTGCGGAATCCATACCTTCACGCTGGCTGACGATAGCCCCGGCGACGGCCAGCGCCACGGCGGGTCGGCGGATGCGGGCACCGGCGCGGGCGTCCACGGCGGGCTACCCTGGGCCGCGTGAGCGCCCGTCTGCCACTCCCCCGTGCCCGTAAGCTCCGTACCCTCCTGGGGGTGTCCTGCGCGACACTCCTGCTGGTCGCCACCGGTTGCAGCCTCGGCGAACCGGAGCCGGATCCCGCCGGTGAACCGCCGAACCTGCCCACCCCCTCCGCCGGGGCGGGCGAGGGCGACCGGGAGGTCGTCGCCACCGTGCTCGCCCAGGGGCTGCGGGTGCCGTGGGGCATCGCCTTCCTGCCCGACGGCGGGGCCCTGGTCACCGAACGGGACAGCGGCCGGATAGTCCAGGTCGGCCCGGAGTCGACCACGGACGGTCTGCGGGTCACCGAGGTGCAGACCATCGACGAGGTGGTCGCCTCGGGCGAGGGTGGCCTGCTGGGCATCGCGGTGTCACCGCAGTACGCGCAGGACAGGACGGTCTTCGTCTACTACACCGCCGAACAGGACAACCGGATCGCCCGGTTGCGGATCGGCGAGAAACCCACCCCGATCCTGACCGGCATCCCCAAGGCCGGCATCCACAACGGCGGCGGCCTGGCCTTCGGCCCCGACGGGCACCTCTACGCCAGCACCGGCGACGCCGGGGACACCGACCAGTCCCAGGACGCCGAGCAGCTCGGCGGCAAGATCCTGCGGATCACCCCGGAGGGCAAGCCCGCGCCCGGCAACCCCTTCCCGGACTCCCCGGTCTGGTCCCTGGGCCACCGCAACGTGCAGGGCATCGCCTGGGACGGCGACCGGATGTACGCCGTCGAGTTCGGTCAGAACACCTGGGACGAGATCAACCAGATCACCAAGGGCAAGAACTACGGCTGGCCCGAGGTGGAGGGCCGAGGGGACGACGACAAGTACGTCGACCCGATCGTGCAGTGGTCTACCGACGAGGCCTCCTGCTCCGGGCTGGCGGCCACCGAACGCACCCTGGCCACCGCCTGCCTGCGCGGCCAGCGTCTCTGGCTGGTCGAGCTGACCGACGCCGGGACGGTGCTCGGGCAGCCCCAGGCCCTGCTGACCGAGCGGTACGGGCGGCTGCGCGCGGTGGCCACCGCCCCGGACGGCTCGATCTGGGTGGGCACCTCCAACCATGACGGGCGGGGCCGTCCCGCCGCCGAGGACGACCGACTGTTGCGACTTGTTTTCGCAGGTGGCGGAGCTGGGCGAAGCTGAGGCAGGCTCTAGTACAGCACCCTCAGGTTTGTCAAGATCCTTCGGCGGGCAGGTCAGAGTCTCGATATGGGCGATCAGGAACACGGGCAGCCGCCCCACGGCGCGGAGCCGACCCGTCGCACCCGCCGCTTCCCCGCGCTGCGGCGGGGCAATGCGGCGTCCCCCCGCCGTGGGCGGTCCACCGGCCTACGCCGAATAGGGACGGCTCTGGCCGTGCTGGTCGTCACCCTGGCCGGGGTGCTGCTCGGCACCCTGGCCGGCGGGCAGGTCGAGACGGACATCGGTCCCTTCCGCGCCAAGCTGTCCATCTCACCGACCACGGTCGGCGGCACCACCATCAAGATCCCGCCGCTGGGCGCTCTCCTGCTCAACAGCCATGACGGGCCCACCCAGTTGACCGTGGAGCTGGGTGCGCTGGACCAGAGCCGGGTCGAGGCCTTGCTGGACGACCCGGCGAGTCTCAACCGGGCCACCCAGTCGGCGGTCGACGAGGTCCACGACGGGGTACTGCGGCTAGGGCTGCGTACCCTCGGGGCCACCGTGCTGGCCACCGTGCTGCTGGCCCTGCTGGTGTTCCGGGACACCCGCCGGGCCGCCTGGGCGGGCGGGCTGGCCCTGCTGATCGCCGCGGGCAGCCTGGGCACCGCCGCGAGCACCCTGCGACCCCAGGCCATCGAGGAGCCGACCTACGAGGGGCTGCTGGTCAACGCCCCCGCGATCGTCGGCGACGTACGCAAGATCGCCAACGACTACACCCGGTACGCCGAGCAGCTCCAACGCCTCATCGGCAACGTCACCCAGCTCTACACCACCGTGTCGGCGCTGCCGGTGTACGAGCAGGATCCCGGCACCACCCGGGTCCTGCACATCTCCGACATGCACCTCAACCCGGCCGCCTGGCAGCTCATCCGCACCGTGGTGGAGCAGTTCGGCATCGACGTGGTCATCGACACCGGGGACATCACCGACTGGGGCAGCGAGCCGGAGGCCTCCTACGTCGGCTCGATCAGCCTGCTGCGCAAGCCGTACGTCTACATCCGGGGCAACCACGACTCCGGTCGTACGGCGGCGGCGGTGGCCCGCCAACCGAACGCGATCGTGCTGGACAACGCGACCACCACGGTCGCCGGACTGACCATCGCCGGCATCGGCGACCCCCGCTTCACCCCGGACAAGAGCACCTCCCCGGCCGCCGGCAGCCCGGTCCCGCCCACCGCGGACGAACTGGTCACCACCGGTCAGACCCTGGCCGCCACCATCCGCAGCTCCCCCAAGCCGGTGAACCTCGCCCTGGTGCACGACCCCGTCATCGCCGGCCCCCTGTCCGGCACCACCCCGCTGGTGCTCGCCGGTCACACTCACCGGCGGCAGATCGAACAGCTGCCGGAGGTACCGGGCCAGCAGCCCACCACCCTGATGGTGCAGGGTTCCACCGGCGGCGCCGGACTACGCGGCCTGGAGGGCGAGGAGCCGACCCCGCTGACCATGACGGTGCTCTACTTCGACCAGGACAAGCAGCTCCAGGCCTACGACACCATCACCGTCGGAGGCACCGGCCAAGCCCAGGTCAACCTGGAACGCACCGTCATAACTCCCCCCGTCACCCCCACTCCCCCCACCACCCCAACCCCCACCCCCACCCGCTAACCCCGCCCCCCTCTCACCTCACCTCACCTCACCTCACCCCGCCCCGCCCCGCCCCGCCCCGCCCCGCCCCGCCCCGCCCCGCCCCGCCCCGGCGATCTTGCACTTTTGGTCGCTGATTTGGGTGGTTTGCGAGGTTTATGGCGTCAAAAAGTGCAAGATCGCCGAGGTGCAGGGGTGGCGGCGGGTGGGCGCTGGGGTGGGTGGGGGGTGGGGGGGTGAGGGGGAGGGGGTCAGTGGAGGGAGAGGGCGGCCAGGGCGGCGTTGACGATGCTGCCGGGGAGCAGGTCGTGCAGGTCGTAGAGCTCGTGGACGCTGCCGGACTGGCCGAACTCGTCCACCCCCAGCGGCACCGCCGGGGCGGCCAGGGCCGAGCCCAGCCAGGCCATCGCGTGCGAGGCGGCGTCGTGCACGGTGACCACCGGGGTCCGGTCGGCGAAGGCCGACCGCAGGGCCCCCGGCACACTGGGCACGGTCGCCGTGCGTACCCCCTGCCGCAGGGTGCGCTGCCAGGCCCGGTAGAGGCGGTCGAGGCTGGTGACGTCCACGACGTGGGCGGCCACCCCCTCCTCGGCCAGTTCCGCCGCGGCGGTCAGCACCTCGGGCAGTACCGCACCCGAGGCGGCCAGCTGCACCGTCGGGGCCCCGGCCAGGTGCGGGTACGCCTGGTGGGCGTCGACCAGCCGGTACGCCCCGGCCAGCACCTGCCGCCGCAGCACCGCGTCACCGAGGCGGGCGCGGGCCGCCTCGAAGGGTGCCTGGTCCATCGGTCGGGTACTCAGCCGGAAGTAGTACGCCCCGTCCTCGGTCGGTGCCGCGGTCGCCGCGGGCTGGTCCGGGCCGGCGATCTGCCCCAGGGCGTCGCAGAGCAGCCAGTCCAGGCTGGTCGCGTACGCCGGCTCGATGAAGGTCACCCCGGGCAGTTCCAGGCCCACGCTCGCGGTGATGGTGGACTGGTGGGCGCCGCCCTCCGGAGCCAGGGTGATGCCCGACGGGGTTCCGGCGACCACGAACCGGGAGCCGGAGTAGGTGCCGTAGAGGAAGGCGTCCAGGCCCCGCAGCACGAAGGGGTCGTACACCGTGCCGACCGGCAGCAGCGGCTGCCCGGACAGGTCCCAGGCCAGGCCGAGCTGGCCGAGCAGCAGGAACAGGTTCATCTCGGAGATGCCCAGCTCGATGTGCTGCCCCTCGGGGCTCTCCGTCCAGCGCAGCATCCGGTCTTCCGACCAGGACCGCTGGGCGGTCGGCGCGAACACCCCGGTCTTGTTGATGAACCCGGCCAGGTTGGTCGAGGTCGCCACGTCCGGCGCGGTGGTGACGAGGTACCTGCCCACCTGCGGATCCCGGGCCAGGTCGACCAGCACCCGACCGAAGACCTCCTGGGTGGAGATCGGCTTGGTGGCGCGTACCTTCGTGGTCTGGGGGACGGTGACTCCCAGCGCCCGCCGACGGGGCGCGCGGGACAGCGCCTCCCGACGCTGCCCGGCCCGGATGCCCGCGGGCGAGGCCGGGTCGAGGCGGTCCCACTCGGTGTCCGGGGTCAGGCCGTGCGCGGCCCGCAGGGCCTCGATCTGGTCGCCGGTGAGTAGCGCGGAATGGTTGCGCGGATTGCCGGCGATCGGCAGACCCCAACCCTTGACGGTGTACGCGAACACGACACTCGGCCGGTCGGTCACCGCGTCACACTGGGCGTACGCGTCGAGCAGCGCCGCCAGGTCGTGCCCGCCCAGGTCGGTGACCAGGGGGCCCAGTTCGGCGTCCGGAATGTCCTCGACGAAGGTGGCCACCGCGTTCGGCGCGCCGTCGAGGAACTGCTTGCGCAGCTCCGGTCCGGTCAGCCCGAACAGCGACTGGTACTGCTCGTTGGGCATCGCGTCGATCCAGTCGCGCAGCGCCTCCCCACCGGGCTGGGCGTACGCCTCGGCCAGCTTGCGGCCGTACTTGACCTCGACCACGTGCCAGCCGGCCGCTTCGAACTGCCCCCGCCACTGGTCGATGCGTACCCCCGGCACCACCCGGTCCAGCGACTGCCGGTTGAAGTCGACCACCCACATCACGTTGCCGAGCCCGGTGGTGGCCGGGTCGGCGACCGCCTCCCAGATGTTGCCCTCGTCCAGCTCGGCGTCACCGATCAACGCGACGAACCGCGAGTGCGGGCGGGCCCCGAAGTGCGCGTCCACGTAGCGGCGGGTCACCGCGGCGAACAGCGGCGCGGCCGCACCCAGGCCGACCGACCCGGTGGAGAAGTCCACCCCGTCGGGGTCCTTCGTCCGCGAAGGGTACGACTGGAGACCACCCCGGGCCCGCAGCCGAGTCAGGTAGGACCGGTCCAGGTTGCCCAGCAGGTACTGAATGGCATGGAAAACCGGGGAGGCGTGCGGCTTGACCGCGACCCGGTCCTCGCCATCCAGATGCGCGAACCACAACGCCGTCATCGCACTGACCAGCGATGCACTGGAGGCCTGATGCCCCCCGACCTTGACCCCGTCCCCGGTCACCCGTTCCCGATTGGCCGCATCCACGATCCGGGTGGCCAACCACAACACCCGCCGCTGAATCTCATCGAGAACACCAACATCGTGCTGCTGCACAGCTGAACTCCATCCGAACGTCACCATTGACGCCCTACAGGACCCACCCCCTCCCCCCTCTCCCCTCTCCCCCACTCCCCCATCTGCCCCCGTTGATCATGAGGTTGGCGGCAGCCGTTGATCTCCAAGGTGCCGCCAACCTCATGATCAACGGGGCGAGACGGGGGTGGGGGTGGGGGTGGGGTGGGGGTTAGGGGGTGGGGGTGGGGGTGGGGGTGGGGGTTAGGGGGTGGGGGTTAGGCGGGTGAGGATCAGGTCGCGGACGGTTTTGGCGTCGGCTTGGCCTCGGGTGGTCTTCATTACGGCGCCTACCAGGGCTCCGGCGGCGGCTACCTTGCCGCTGCGGATCTTGTCGGCGATGTCGGGGTTGGCGGCGATCGCCTCGTCCACGGCGGCGGTGAGGGCGCTGGTGTCGGAGACGACCTCCAGGCTCCGGGCGGTCATGATCTCGGTGGGCGATCCCTCACCGGCGACCACGCCTTCCAGCACGGCACGGGCCAGCTTGTCGTTGAGCTTGCCGGCGTCGACCAGGCTCTGCAGCTCGGCGACCTGCGCCGGGGTGGCCCCGATGTCGGCCAGTTCCACACCGGTCTCGTTGGCCCGCCGGGACAGCTCACCCAGCCACCACTTGCGGGCGGCGGCCGGGGAGGCACCGGCGGCGACCGTCTGCTCGATCAGCTCGACCGCACCGGCGTTGAGCACCGACTGCATGTCCGTGTCCGACAGGCCCCACGCCTCCTGGAGGCGACGGCGGTGCAGCCGGGGCAGCTCCGGCAGGGCGGCCTTCAGCTCGGCCACCCAGGCCGGGTCGGGGGCGATGGGGACCAGGTCCGGCTCCGGGAAGTAGCGGTAGTCGGTGGCGGTCTCCTTGGACCGGCCCGGGGTGGTGTCCCCGGTGTCCTCGTGGAAGTGCCGGGTCTCCTGGGTGATCCGACCGCCGGCATCCAGTACGGAGGCCTGGCGCAGCATCTCCGAGCGGACCGCCCGCTCGACCGAGCGCAGCGAGTTGACGTTCTTGGTCTCGGTACGGGTGCCCCACTCCTCGCCGGGCAGGTTCAGCGAGGTGTTGACATCACACCGCAGCGAACCTTCCTCCATGCGGACGTCGGAGACCCCCAGGGAGCGGATCACGTCACGCAGCTCGGCGACGTACGCGCGGGCCACCTCGGGGGCGAGGGCACCGGTGCCGGGGATCGGCTTGGTGACGATCTCGACCAGGGGGATGCCGGCCCGGTTGTAGTCGACGAGGGACTCGGTGGCGCCGTGGATGCGGCCGGTGGCGCCGCCGACGTGCAGCGTCTTGCCGGTGTCCTCCTCCAGGTGCACCCGCTCGATGCCGATGCGCACCAGCTCGCCGTTGACCTCGACGTCCAGGTAGCCGTCGAAGCAGAGGGGCTCGTCGTACTGGCTGATCTGGAAGTTCTTCGGCATGTCCGGGTAGAAGTAGTTCTTCCGGGCGAACCGGCACCACTGCGCAATCGAGCAGTTCAGCGCCAGGCCGATCCGGATGGTCGCCTCGATGGCGGCCTTGTTGGCCACCGGCAGGGAGCCGGGCAGGCCCAGGCAGACCGGGCAGACCCGGGTGTTCGGCTCGCCGCCGAAGTCGGTCGGGCAGCCGCACCACATCTTGGTGTTCGTGCCCAGCTCGACGTGGGTCTCCAGGCCGATCACCGGCTCGTATCGCGCGACGACCTCGTCGTACGCGGGCAGCGTCGTGGTCATGAGAACTCCAGCTTTGCAGGCGGTAGCCGGCCCACGGCGGCATCCGGACACAACGCCGCCAAGCCTAACCGTTCCACCTGGCCCGCCTCGGCCGGGCATCACTCCTGCGGGCCTAGGCGGGGTGCCATTGCGGCGGGCCCAGGCGGGGGGTCACTCGGGTGCGCTGAAGCGTCGACGGTGGTTGACGGTCAACACCAGCAGGATCCCGCCGATGGAGAAGGCCAGGACGCTCAGCAGCAGCAGCACGATCGTCGAGTTCGATCCGGTGACCGGCAGCCAGGCCCCACTGGTCTTCGACGGCGAGGGAACTGGTGCCGCCGGACTCTCGGACGGGGTGGCGGTGGGGTCGACCGGAGAGGGGGTGACGGTGGGACCGGTAGGGGTGGCCGTCGGACCGGTAGGGGTGGCCGTGGGGGTCGACCTCGCGACGACGACCATGGCCACCTCGGTGGTGGCGCTGGTCTGTGCGCCGGCCGCCCGGACCATGAAGTCGAAGGTGCCGACGCTGCTGGGGGTGCCGCTGAGCAGGCCGTTGGTGGCCAGGGTCAGCCCGTTCGGCAGGTCACCGGCGGCCAGGGAGAAGGTGATGTTCTCGTCGCCCTCGGCGGTGAACGGGAAGGAGTACGGCTGGCCCACCGTGCCGGAGGGCGGGTTGCCGGAGGTGAAGGCGGTCGCCGCCTGAGCCACGACGATGGTGATGTCCTGCTCGCCGAAGAAGCCGTTCTTGTCGGTCATCCGCAGGGTGGCGCGGTAGGTGCCGGCCGTGTTCGGCGAGCCGCCCAGGGAGTTGCCGACCACCAACATGCCCGGCGGCAGACTCCCACTCACCGACAACGCATACGGCGCCGTACCACCGGTGGCCTCGACCGTGTGGATCGCGTACGTCCGACCCAGATACCTCGGCGACCGGGGCGCACCCGAGGTGATGTCGATCTGCGGTTCGCGTACCTCGATGGTCGCGGTCTGCTCGGCGAACTCACCCTCCGCGTCCGTCATCCGCAGGGTGAAGGTGTAGCTGCCGGCCGTGGTCGGCGAGCCGCCCAGGGAGTTGCCGACCACGAGCATGCCCGGCGGCAGACTCCCCGCACTCACCGACAACGCGTACGGGGCCGTACCACCGGTGGCCTCGACCGTGTGGACCGCGTACGTCTGGCCCAGATACCTCGGCGATTGGGGCGCGCCGGAGGTGATGGTGACGGTCGCCGCTGCGGCCGGTGGAGCGCCGACCAGCAGCAGGGCGACCACCATCGTCAGGGCCATGACCGGGCGCAGTGTCTTCATCGCACATCCAGGTCGGTCAGAACGACTCGTCGATCAGAACGGCTCGGGTCTGGCCGGCGACCAGAGTCCGGCAGACTCGTACCAATCCAATCAGCAAGCGTGACGCTGAGCAATCATCCACGCGGTGGCCAGGGTGTCGATTCCACAACGACCGCGCCCGGTGCGGTCGTGATGACCACAGGCGTGCGTACGGCGATGAGGTGCGCGGGCGGTCGACCGCCCGCGCACCTTCGGTCACAGGGCCGGCGGGGTGAGGGTGCCGACGGCGCTCTCCAGCGCGGCAGCCACCCGGTACATCCGGTCGTCGGCCATGGTCGGGGCCATCACCTGGAGACCCACCGGCAGCCCGTCGGCCAGACCACACGGCACCGAGATGCCCGGCCCGCCGTACAGGTTGGTCGGGATGGTGTACAGGTCGGCCAGGTACATCTGGTACGGGTCGGAGGTGCGGGCACCCAGCGGGAAGGCCACGAACGGGGTGGTCGGCGAGATCAGCGCGTCGACCTGCTCGAAGGCGGCCGTGAAGTCCCGGGTGATCAGGGTACGGACCTTCTGGGCCTGCCCGTAGTAGGCGTCGTAGTAGCCCGAGGAGAGGGCGTACGTGCCGATCATGATCCGTCGCTTGACCTCGGGGCCGAAGCCGGCCTCCCGGGTCAGCGACATGACCTCCTCCAGCGACCGGTTGCCGTCGTCGCCGACCCGCAGCCCGAACCGGACCCCGTCGAAGCGGGCCAGGTTGGAGGAGCACTCGCTCGGGGCGATCAGGTAGTACGCCGGCAGGGCGTACTTGAAGTGCGGGCAGGAGACCTCGACGATCTCCGCACCGAGCTTGGTCAGGGTGTCGACCGCCTCGTGGAAGGCGGCCATCACCCCCGGCTCGGCCCCCTCACCGGCGAACTCGGTGACGATGCCCAGCCGTACCCCGGTCAGGTCGCCGGTGGCACCGAGCTTCGCCGCCGCCACCACGTCCGGCACCGGCGCGGCGATGGAGGTCGAGTCGCGGGGGTCGTGCCCGCCGATGGCCTCGTGCAGCAGCGCGGCGTCCAGCACCGTACGCGCGCAGGGGCCGGGGGTGTCCAGCGAGGAGGAGAAGGCCACCAGGCCGTAGCGGGAGGTGCCGCCGTAGGTCGGCTTGGCGCCGACGGTGCCGGTGACCGCACCCGGCTGGCGGATCGAGCCGCCGGTGTCCGAGCCGATCGCCAGGGGTGCCTCGTACGCGGCCAGGGCGGCGGCGCTGCCCCCACCGGAACCACCCGGGATGCGGTCGGTGTCCCAGGGGTTGCGGGTCGGTCCGTACGCGGAGTATTCCGTGGAGGAGCCCATCGCGAACTCGTCCATGTTGGTCTTGCCGAGCATCACCGTGCCGGCGGCCCGCAGCCGCTGCACGATCGTCGAGTCGTACGGCGGACGCCAGCCCTCGAGGATCTTCGAGCCGACCGTGGTCGGCACTCCCTTGGTGGTCAGCACGTCCTTGACCGCCACCGGCACCCCGGCCAGCGGGCCCAACTGCGCGCCCTCGGCCCGCTGGGCGTCCACCTGCCGGGCGGCGGCCAGAGCGCCCTCGGTGTCGACATGCAGGAAGGCGTTGACCCGCCCGTCGACTGCGGCGATCCGGTCCAGGTGCGCCTGGGTCACCTCGACCGCGGAGGTCTGCCCCGAGGCCACCAGGCCGGCGATCTCGACGGCGCTCAACTTCGTCAGGTCACTCATGCCGCCACTCCGCTTCGACCCGTGCCGTCACCGAGCACGTTGATCCGCTCGCTCACGATGCCACATCCTCGTCCAGGATCCGCGGTACGCGGAACCGCTGCTCCTCCGCGTCCGGTGCGCCCGACAGCGCCTCCTGCGGGGTCAGGCACGGCGTCACCACGTCCTCGCGGAACACGTTGGTCAGCGGCACCGAGTGCGAGGTGGGCGGGATGTCGGCGGCGGCGACCTCGCCCACCTGGGCTACCGCCTGGAGGATCACGTCGAGCTGGCCGGCGAAGGTGTCGAGTTCCTCCTCCGTCACGGCGAGCCGCGACAGTCGCGCCAGGTGCGCGACCTCCTCGCGGGAGATGGCGGCCATCAGTGCCCCCTTCGTGGCTGTCCCTGCGTCTGCCTAACGCCCACCCGGTCCTGCGACCCGTGGTGACGTCCAGCGAGTCTATTGTTCCGTGCCCGGCCGACCGCTGGGGGCTCCCCGGCCCCCGGTTCACACACCCGATCGCCTGCCCTGGCCTCCCGCCCGCCGGGCCGGGCGGGTCAGCGGGGGTGCCGCCGGGGCAGCTCGGCCTCCTCGGAGGTGGCCAGGGGGCGGACCGGACGGTAGCGGGCCAGCCAGGCGACCAGTTCCTCGGCCGGCATCGGCCGGGCGTAGAACCAGCCCTGGGCGGCGTCGCAGCCGGCCGCGTGCAGCATCCGCCAGGTCCGCTCGTCCTCCACCCCCTCGGCCACCACCCGCAGCCCGAGCGCCTTGGCCAGTTCGATGGTCGACCGTACGATCGCCGCGTCGTCGCTGTCCTCGACCATGCCCAGGACGAAGGACCGGTCGACCTTCACCTCCGACAGGGGTAGCCGACGCAGGTGTTGCAGGGACGAGTAGCCGGTGCCGAAGTCGTCCAGGGCGATGCCCACCCCGATCCGGTGCAGCCGGGTGATGGTGGTCAGCACCCGACGGGGATCGGCCATCAGGGCGCCTTCGGTGATCTCCAGTTGCAGTCGCTCGGGGGCCACCCCGTAGCGGGTCAGCCGGTCGGCTATCTGCTCGGCGATCTCACCGGTGTGCAGGTCCCGCACGCTGACGTTGAGGGCGGCCCGCAGCCCGACCCCGGCCGAGGACCATTTGGCGAGCTGCTCCACCACGTCGTCGACGACCCGGCGGGTCAGCAACCGCATCACCGCGCTCTGCTCGGCCACCCGGATCAGTTCCTCCGGGTCGACCATGCCCCGGCGGGGGTGGCGCCACCGCAGCAGCGCCTCCACCCCGACCACCGCGCCGGTGGCGATCTCGATCTGCGGCTGGTAATAGAGCATGATCTCGCCCACCTCCGAAGCCGGCTCCGGCGGCTCCTCGGAGGGGGTCGGTCCGACCCACACCGGTTCGCCGTCCGATGCCGGTGGGGTGGGCTGGGTGCTGCGCCGCAGGATCGGGTCCGCGGCCGTCACGATGTGGTTGATCAGCTCGTCGTGGTGGACCTCGGTGGGCAGCCGACGGCGACGCCGGGGCCACCACCGCTGGCCGGTACGCCCACCGGCCGCCCCGGCCACCGGCAGGGTGGCGCCGTCCCCGCCGCGTACCGGGGAGGTGGCCGGCGGGGGCTGTCCGGTCGGTCCCGCCTCCAGCACCCGACGCAGGTCGGCCAGGAGGCTCAGCCGCTCGGCCGAGTTGTGGTCGGACTCCGGGGTGTAGACGGCCACGGTGTCGTTGCGGTGCTTGGCGTCATACATCGCCACGTCGGCGTGCCGCATCAGGGTGGCGAAGTCCTCGCCGTGGTCGGGATAGAGGGCGATGCCGATGGAGCCTCCGACATCCAGCGGCAACCCGTCCAACTGCACCGGCTCGGCCAGCACCTGCACCACCTGGTCGGCGAAGGCCCGGGCCTGCCCTACCTCGGTCAGCCCGGTCATCACGATGGCGAACTCGTCGCCGCCCAGCCGGGCGACCAGGCCGGGCGGTTCGACCACCTCGGTCAGCCGGGCACTAACCTCGACCAGCAGCCGGTCCCCCACGGCGTGTCCCAGGGCGTCGTTGACGTTCTTGAAGCGGTCCAGGTCGATCAGCAGCAGGGCCAGCTGGGCGTCCGGCTCCCCCCGCGCGGCGCGCTCGGCGTGCCGGTGCACCTGCTCGTTGACCTCGGCCAGCAGGGCCTTGCGGTTGGGGAGCCCGGTCAGCGGGTCGAGCGCGGCCAGTTGACGCTGCTCCACGGTGAGCCGCGCCATCCGGTACACCGCGAACAGCGGCACCAGCACCAGCGGGACCAGGGCCGCGCTGGCCCGGGCCGCGGTCACCAGGATCGGCGCCAGCAGCAGCAGGGAACCGGTGGAGAGCAACTCGAAGGGCAGCCCCCGCCAGGCGTTCGGCCACCACCGCTCGCCGAAACGCAGCCGGACGGCGGCGGTGACCAGCCCGTAGTTGACCAGGAACCAGGCCACCCCGGCGCCGCCGATCGCCGCGACGTCCGCCCAGGTCAGGGGCCCGCCGTCGAAGGCCGCGCCGGGCGCCAGCCGACTGATGGCGTACGCGGCGGCCAGGGAGCAGGCGTACTGGGCGGCGTTGAAGGCGGTACGCCAGGGGGCGTGACCCGACCGGACCCCGGAGACCAGCACGGCCACCGCCTGCACGGCGACCGCAGGCCCGAGCCCCCAGCCGAGCAGGATGGCGAAGGTGAAGCAGCTGGAGGGGTAGACCGCGGAGGACTGCCGCCGCCCGGGCGCGACGAACGGGCGCGCGTCGCAGGCCACCGCGAGCACCGCCATCGTCCAGAAGGCCACCGGCAACGTGGACACCGACGTGCCCAGTGACACCAGGGGGCCGGCCGAGACCAGCACGGCCACCGCGAGCACACCGGCCACGAAGGCGGTGAACTGCGCCGCCCGTTCGGGCGGGACCAGGTTGCGCGGGTCGGGCGGCTCCATCACACCTCCCGGTACGGAACCCGGCACGTGCTCTCACGTGCCGTGACCCAATGAAACGCCCCCGGTGCCGGTTTCCCCGCCACGACAGTCACGAATCGGGCGTAGTCGTGATTAAGTTGGTATCCTTCGCGAGTGCCCCGAAGGGGTCAGGCGTCGATTCGTGCCACCTCGCGGGCCGCCTCGACCCCTGCATCGAGCAGGACCTGGAAACCCTCCTCGTCGAGGATCGGCACCTTGAGGGTCGCCGCCTTGTCCGCCTTGGACCCGGGATTGTCCCCGACGACCACGAAGCCGGTCTTCTTGGAGACCGAGCCGGAGACCTTGCCGCCCCGGGACTGGATCGCCTCGGCGGCCTGATCGCGGGAGTATCCGCTGAGGGTGCCGGTGACCACCACGGTGGTCCCCTCCAGGGGGCGGGGCCCCTCCGCCACGGCCTCCTCGGCCATCCGTACCCCGGCCTCGGCCCATTTGCGGACCACCTCGCGGTGCCAGTCGACGGCGAACCACTCCCGGATGCTCGCCGCGATGGTCGGACCCACCCCGTCGACGGAGGAGAGTTCCTCCTCGGAGGCGGCGTCGATCGCCTCGATCGAGCGGAAGTGCCGGGCCAGGGCCTGTGCGGCCGTCGGCCCGACATGCCGGATGGAGAGCGCCACCAGCACCCGCCACAGGTCACGTTCCCTGGCCACGGCCAGGTTGTCGAGCAGCTTCGTGGCGTTGGTGCCCAGGCTGCCGTCCTTGTTGACGAAGAAGGGCGAACGGGCCAACTGCTCCGCGTCCAGGGAGAACAGGTCCCCCTCGTCGGTGATGATCTGCGCGTCGAGCAGGGCGGCCCCGCTCTTGTAGCCGAGCGCCTCGATGTCGAAGGCGCCGCGCCCGGCCAGGTGGAACACCCGCTCCCGCAGCTGCGCCGGGCAGCTGCGGGCATTCGGGCAGCGGATGTCGACGTCGCCCTCCTTGGCCGGGGCCAGCGGGGTGCCGCAGGCCGGGCAGGTGGTGGGCATGACGAAGGGCCGGGCGTCCGGCGGGCGCAGATCGACCACCGGGCCCAGCACCTCCGGGATCACGTCGCCGGCCTTGCGGATCACCACCGTGTCGCCGATCAGCACCCCCTTGCGCTGCACCTCGCGGGCGTTGTGCAGGGTCGCGTACGTCACTGTGGAGCCGGCCACCTTCACCGGTTGCAGCACGGCCCGGGGGGTGGCCCGCCCGGTACGGCCGACCTCTACCTCGATGTCGAGGAGCTTGGTGTTGACCTCCTCCGGGGGGTACTTGAAGGCGATCGCCCAACGGGGTGCCCGGCTGGTCGAGCCCAGTCGTCCCTGGATCGGCACCGGGTCGACCTTCACGACCACCCCGTCGATCTCGTGCTCGACGTCGTGCCGGTGCGCGGCGTAGTGGGCGATGTAGTCGCGGACCCCGGCCAGATCCGGCAGCACCCGCCAGCGGTCACTGGTCGGCAGCCCCCACGCCTTCAACGCCGAGTACGACTCGGACTGGGTGCTCGGCTGGAAACCACGCCGGGCCCCGATGCCGTGCACCACCAGCCGCAACGGCCGGGAGGCGGTGATCCGCGGGTCCTTCTGCCGCAGGCTGCCGGCGGCCGCGTTGCGGGGGTTGGCGAAGGGCGCCTTGCCCTGCTCGACCAGGCCGGCGTTGAGGTCGGCGAAGGCCTCGACCGGGAAGTAGATCTCGCCTCGCACCTCGATGAACTCGGGGACCGGGCCGTACTGCTCCGAGTCGGTCAGCCGGCTGGGCACGTCCCGGATGCTGCGTACGTTGGCGGTGACGTCCTCGCCGGTGCGCCCGTCCCCCCGGGTGGCCGCCCGGATCAGCCGGCCCCCCTGGTAGGTCAGGTTGATCGCCAGCCCGTCGACCTTCAGCTCGCACAGGTAGGGCACCGGCCCACCGGCGTCCCGCTCCACCCGCTCCGCCCAGGCGGCCAGTTCCTCGTCGGCGAAGGCATTGTCCAGCGACATCATCCGCTCGGCGTGGTCCACCGGGGTGAAGTCCGTGGAAAAGGTGCCACCTACCCGCTGGGTCGGCGAGTCCGGCGTACGCAGGGCCGGGAACTCCTCCTCCAGGGCGGTCAGCTCACGCAGTTGCCGGTCGAACTCCGCGTCGGAGACGGTCGGCGAGTCGAGCACGTAGTAGCGGTACTGATGCTCGGTCAGCTCCTGACTCAGGGTGGCGTGACGTTCCCGCGCCTGTGGGGTCGGCTCGGCTCCCGCCGCCGCCTCCTGCGCCGCGCTGACCTGCTGACCGCTCGCTTCTTCGGACACGCTGCCGCCTCCGGCCACCGGACCTCCCGTGATCGTGCTACCTCCGAACCGTAGTCCCCGGGTCGGACAACCCGGCCCACCAGGGCGGCCACCAGCCGTTACGCCGGGCCCCAACCGTTCAGTCGCGGTCGGCGGAGAGGGCGGCCAGCTGGTCGGCGTACTCGATTTGCTCGGCCCACCGGGTCGGCCAGGCGGCCATGCCCTGGGCCGCGCCCACGAAGGCACCGGCGAGCGCGGCGATGGAATCGGAGTCACCGGCGGTCCGGGCACCCCGGGCCAGGGCGCCGACCGGGTCCTCGGCGTGCCGCAGGGCGCAGTAGAGGGCGGTGGCCAGGGCCTCCTCCGCGATCCACCCCGCACCGGTCAGCCGGCACGGGTCGCCACCCTCGTCCGGTGCGGACAGGGCCGCGTCCAGCCGACCCAGCGCGGCACCGCATTCGTCCCAACCGGCCGCGATGAACTCCTGCGCCGTCGCGGCCCCGGCTCGCCGCCACAGGTCGCCGAGCCAGTCGTCCCGATAGACCTTCCGCTGCTCGTCCACCCGCTCGGTGAGCAGACCGGGCAGCTCCGCCAGGGCCACCCCGGCCCGCAACAACCAGACGGCGTACGCGGTCAGCTCGCTGGCGGCCAGGCCGGTCGGGTGACCGTGGGTCAGGCCGGCCTGGAGTTGGGCCAGCCCGGCCAGGGTGTCCGGGTCGATGTCCAGCAGCCCGACCGGGGTCACCCGCATGTTGGCCCCGCAGCCCTTGGAGTCGATCACGGTGGCCTGCTGCCAGGGCAGTCCCCGGGACAGCTCGGCACAGGCCCGCAGGCAGGTCATTCCCGGTGCCCGGTTGTTGTCCGGGCTGCCGGCCCAGGTCAGGAAGCGTTGCCGCAGCAGGGGCTGCACCGCCTCGGGGGTGAACTCCGGGGCGTCGTGCAGCGCCCAGGCCACCGCCAGCGCCATCTGGGTGTCGTCGGTGACCAGCGCGGGGTCGCCGACCAGGTCCCTAGGGCCGGTCGGCCCGTACCGATTCTCGATCTCGGCGACGCTGAGGAACTCGGTGGGCTTGCCCAGGGCGTCGCCGTAGGCGAGCCCGAAGAGCGAACCGGCGACTCGATGTGACACGGCGGTGGTCATGGAGAAGATCATGCCGTCAGTCGGCAAGCCCCGGCCCGCCGGAGGCGGTCAGGGCCAGCAGAGACAGAAGGGATGCCCGAACGGGTCGGCGTAGACCCGGAACCCCTCACCCCCACCGGGCAGTCGCCGGGCGCCCAGCGCCAGCACCGCCTGCTCCGCGGTCTCGATGTCCTCGACCGTCACATCCAGATGGAGCTGTTGGGGGCGGTCCGGATCGGGCCAGGCCGGCGGACGCAGATCCGGTGCCCGTTGGAAGGCCAACCGGGGCTGATGGCCGGGTGGACCCCCGAGCACCACCCAGTCGTTGCCCTCGGAGTCGTCCTCCACCAGCGGCAGGCCTAGCAGCTCTGCGTAGAAGCCCGCCAGGGCCCGAGGGTCGGGGCAGTCGATGACCGTGGAGCGTAGTCGTCCAATCATGTCGGTCATCCTGCCCACCGGGTACGACAGGAAACTCACACCTCGGCGAGCCGACGACCCGCGTCCCGGCAGGCGGCCAGGACCCCCCGGAGGTACGCCGGGGTCGCCCCGGCCAGCCCGCAGGTGGGAGTGACCACCACCTGCTCGGCGAGGTGGGCCCGGGGGAAGCCCAGGCGGTCCCAGAGTCCGCGTACCCGATCGGCCACCTGGGCCGAGGTCGGCGCCCCACCTGTCGGGGACGCCGCCGCAGCGCCGGACGGCGATGAGGGCGGCGCGCTCGGGGCGGCCCCGGCCAGCAGGCCCAGGCCGGCGTCCAGCGCCTCACCCAACGGGTCCAGGTCGGTCACCAGGCTCAGGTTGAGGGCCACCCCGACCGCACCGGCGGACCGGATCAACTCCAGCGGCACCTCCGGGGCGCAGCAGTGCACCACGGTCGGTACCCCCGCCGCCTCGATCACCCCGCCCAGCAGGGCCCGGGCCACCTCCGACTCCATGACCCGGTAGGTACCGAGGCCACTCTCGGTAGGTACCCGACCGGCCAGCACGGTCGGCAACGATGGCTCGTCCAACTGGAGCAGCACCCTGGCCCTGGGCACCCGGCGGGCCACCGCCTCGACGTGATTGCGCAGCCCTTCGGCCAGGGAACCGGCGAGATCGCGTACCGCACCGGGGTCGCGCAGCATCCGGCCGCCGATCGGCAACTCCAGGGAGGCGGCCAGGGTCAGTGGACCGCCCGCCTGGATCTTGATCGTGCCGGCGTACTCCTCGGCCTGCTCGGCCAACTGGTCCAGGTCCCGTTCCATCAGGTCACGGGCCCGGCGCAGGTCCTTGCCGGGGCGGGAGGCGATTCGCCAGCGGGCGGCGTACAGCTCCACCGGCAATTCGGCCAGCAGGCCGGCGGTGCGCCCGATCAGGTCGGCGCCCGGCCCCCGGGCCGGCAACTCGGGCAGATGTGGCAGGGCGGGAAGTTCACCGAGCACGATCCGCTGTGCCTCGGCGATGTCAGTGCCGGGCAGCGACCCGATCCCGGTCGCCGCGCCCACCGGCCAGGGCCAATCCCGATCAGTCACGGCAGCACCCTACCCGCTGGCGTACCCCGACCCGCCCCAACCACCGCTCCCCCGGCCCGGCACCGGACCCCTCGGCCCCGGCCAGGCAGCCGGGCTAGCGCCAGGGGTGGGCGATCAGTCGGTGATGGTGGCCGAGCCCAGGACGATGTCCCCGGCCCGGTCCGGGCGGTAGGCGACGATGGCCTGACCGGCCGCCACCCCCCGCAGCGGACGACGCAGGTCGGCACGCAGCCGGTCGCCGTCGACCGTGACGGCGGCAGGTACGACGTCACCGTGCGCCCGCAACTGCACCTCGCACTCGATCGGCTGATCCGGAATCGGGCCGCCGGTCCAGACCGGACGGGTGGCGGAGACGGTGGACACCTCCAAGGCCTCGGCCGGGCCCACCGTCACCGTGTTGGTCTTGGGGGTGATGGAGAGCACGTACCGGGGCCGACCGTCCGGGGCCGGCCGGTCCAGGTGCAGACCACGCCGCTGCCCGACGGTGTACGCGTACGCCCCGGTGTGCCGGCCGACCACGGAGCCGGTGGTGGCGTCGACCACGTCGCCGGGCGACTCGCCGAGCCGCTGGGCCAGGAAACCCCGGGTGTCGCCGTCGGCGATGAAGCAGATGTCGTGCGAATCCGGCTTGTCGGCGACGGCCAGACCACGGTCGGCGGCCTCCTGCCGCACCTGGGCCTTGGTCGAGTCGCCGAGCGGGAACATCGACCGGTCCAACTGCTCCCGGGTGAGCACGGCCAGCACGTAGGACTGGTCCTTGGCCAGGTCGACACTGCGGCGCAGCAGACCGTCCGGACCCAGCCGGGCGTGATGGCCGGTGACCACCGCGTCGAACCCCAGGGCTACCGCCCGGTCCAGCACCGCGGCGAACTTGATCTTCTCGTTGCAGCGCAGGCAGGGATTGGGGGTACGCCCGGCCGCGTACTCGGCGACGAAGTCGTCGACCACGTCGGCGTGGAAGCGGTCGGCCATGTCCCACACGTAGAACGGGATGCCGAGCACGTCGGCCGCGCGCCGGGCGTCCCGGGAGTCCTCCAGGGTGCAGCAGCCCCGGGCGCCGGTGCGGTAGGTCTGCGGGTTGCGCGCCAGAGCCAGGTGTACGCCGGTGACGTCGTGACCGGCCTGCACCGCCCGCGCCGCCGCCACGGCGGAATCCACGCCGCCGGACATCGCCGCCAACACCCTCACCCGGACCACGCTCCCTTCCCGTCGAGCCTATCCCCCGCCCCGGCGCCGGTCGGCGCTCGGTGGGGCAGGTGTTAACCGGGGGCCCCTGCTCTACCGCAGGCGTTAAGAAGGGGCCCTTCCTTCGCCGTCAGCGGGGGCTGCGTTGGGCGGCGCGGCGGGCCCGTTCGACCGCACCGGGCAGCGCGGCGATCAGGGCGTCCACGTCGGCGGAGGTGCTGGTGTGGCCGAGGGAGAAGCGCAGCGAGGAGCGGGCCCGGTCGTCGTCCGCGCCCATCGCCAGCAGCACGTGCGAGGGCTGGGCCACCCCCGCCGAGCAGGCCGAACCGGTCGAGCAGTAGATGCCCTGGGCGTCCAGCAGCAGCAGCAGGGCGTCCCCCTCACAGCCGGGGAAGGAGAAGTGCGCGTTGCCGGGCAGCCGGTCGGCCGGGTCGCCGTTGTAGACCACCTCGGGCACCGCCTGCCGGACCCGCCGCACCAGGTCGTCGCGGAGGGCGGCCACCCGGACGGCGTACTCCTGCTGGCCCTTGACGGCGGCCTCGACCGCGACGGCGAAGGCGACGATGCCGGCGGTGTCCAGGGTGCCGGAGCGTACGTCCCGTTCCTGCCCACCCCCGTGCAGCAGGGGGACGGCGGCCACCTCCCGGGCCAGCAGCAGGGCACCCACCCCGACCGGGCCGCCCAGCTTGTGCCCGGTCACGGTGAGGGCGGCGACCCCGCTGGCGGCGAAGTCGACCGGTATCTGGCCGACCGCCTGGATCGCGTCCGTGTGGATCGGCACCCCGAACTCCGTCGCCACGGCGGCCAGCTCGCTGATCCGCTGCACCGTACCGACCTCGTTGTTCGCCCACATCGCGGTGATCAGGGCCACCTGGTCGCCGTGCTCGGCCAGCTCCGCGCGCAACGCGTCGGGGTGCAGCCGGCCGACCTCGTCGACCGGCAGCAACCCCAACTGTGCCTGCTCGTGTCGGCCCAGCCAGTCCACCGCGTCCAGTACGGCGTGGTGCTCGACCGCGCTGGAGACCACCCGGCGGCGGGCCGGGTCGGCGTCCCGGCGGGCCCAGAAGATGCCCTTGACCGCCAGGTTGTCGCTCTCCGTACCGCCACCGGTGAAGATCACCTCGGAGGGCCGGGCACCCAGTGCGGCGGCCACCCGCTCCCGCGACTCCTCCACCTGCCGCCGGGCACGCCGACCGGAGGCGTGCAGTGAGGACGCGTTGCCGACCTCGCGGGCGGCCGCGACGTACGCCTCAAGTGCCTCGGGGAGCACCGGGGTCGTCGCAGCATGATCCAGGTAAGCCATCACGACTCAGCCTAACGACCGGGTGCGCCCCGACCGCAGGCTGGATGACCCGACCTGGACATCAGACCGGCACCGCGGTCACCACGATGTTGTCGCGGTACCGGCGGGCCTCGGCGTCGAAGGGCCCGCCGCAGGTGATCAGGGTCAGGCGGGGCCGACCGTCGCGGGCGAAGTAACGCTCCAGCGGGATCTTCGTCTTGTCGTACTCCTCCCGGGCCACCACCCGGTAGGTCCGCTCGATCCCGTCCTCACCGGTGGCCGTCAGGGTGTCGCCCGGTGCCAGGTCGCGCAGTCGGTAGAAGGCCCCCCGGCCCTGCTCGGCGCTGTCGACATGCCCGGCGATCACCACCGAACCGGTCTCGGCCGCCAACCCGGGTCCGTAGCGGTACCAGCCGACCCGGTCGACACTGGGCGGCACGTCGAACTCCCCGGTGCCCTTGTCGACCCCTACGGGGTTGACCCGGGCGGTGACCTCGATCGCCGGGATCCGCAGGCGGACCGGGGGCACCACCGCGGGATCGTCCGGCAGGGCCCCCGGGACCACCGGGGGGCCACCGGTCGACGACCGGGCGGCCGAGGGGGTCGGGTCGGCCAGGGCCGCGGCCTGCTCGGCGCCGACCGGCCCGTCCGGTCGGGACAGCACGGCCAGCACGGCCGCCACGGTCAGCGCGGCGGCGCCGGCGGCCACCGCCGCCAGCGCCCCACGGTTGACCACGGTCACCGGCGACCCGACCGGAGTACGGCCACCCGCGCCCCACCGGCTACCAGCAGCAGGAGCCCGGTGCCCGCCAGGGCGTACCACCACGATCCCAGGCCGGTGTCGGCCTGGCCGCCGGTGCCGCTGGGCACCCCGGAGGGGGCCGAGTGCAGGCCGGTGATGGTCTGCGCCACCACGGTCAGGTTCTCCGCCTCCGCGGAGCCGATGGCGTAGACGACCGTGGCCGTGCCCTCGCGCAGGTTCAGATCGGCCGGCCCGATCACCACCGTGTCGGTGCCGGCGAGCACCACGTCGGCGGAGACACTGCCGGCGTCCACATCGGCCTTGGCCTCGTTCGGATTGGTCAGCCCCTCGAAGACCGGGCTGCCACCGGCCCGTACGTCCACCCCCGGGGCGGCGGCGGTGTGCCGGACGATCAGCCGGGCCTTGCCGGCGTCGACCTTGGCGGTGTCGTTGACGAAGGGGGTGATGGTGGGCTCCCCCTCGGCGTTCAGGTGGGCGGCGATGCTGATGTTCGCCCCGCCGGGCACCTCGGCGTCGTCCGCGGTCAGGATCGCCTGTCCGATGGGCTCACCGGGCTTGGTCAGGGCGATGTCGTACGACCCCTCCGGCAGGTCCAGCGGGCCGGCCACGTCGCCGGGCTTGAAGTTCTCCAGGGTCTTCTCCCCGTTGACGTAGACGTCGACCGGGGTGTCCGGGATCCCGTGCACGACGGAGACCTTCGAGTCGGCGGCGTAGGCCGGGGTCGCCGTCGCGAGGCCGGCGCCGACGAAGGTCAGCGCGGCGACCGCGCCACCCGCGGCGACCCGGCGAAGGTACGCGAACTGCATGTCTGCCTCCTGCTGTTTCGTACTGGTTCGTCAGGCTTGCTGTGCACCCCGAGTTACGCCGGGTCCACGCCATCCGGATGCGGCCGGAGGCGACTTTCTTTTCTTCGCCGAAAGCGCATCCGACCAGCACCGCCCGGACGAAGAGAGGTCGAGGAGCCCCTGGGGCGAACGGATCGCCAGGCCACGTCGGACGGACAGAGAGGACGGCACCGGTGCGCGCTACAGTCGGGTATGCCTCCAACCAGGCGAGCCGTCTCGTGACGGAGATCCGGCAGGAGCCGGAGACCTCCGACGACGAGTTGGCCCGACGCTTCCGGGCCGGTGACGAGCGGGCGCTACGCGAGGCGTACGACCGCTACGGACGGGCCGTGCTCCACCTGGCCACCAGCACCCTGATCAACCGCAGCGACGCGGAGGACGCGACCCAGGCCACCTTCGTCGCCGCCTGGCTGGGCCGGGACACCTTCGATCCGACCAAGGGGTCGCTGGTCGGCTGGCTGCTGGGGATCGGCCGACGCAAGGTGATCGACCGGCTGCGCTCCTTCGCCCGGGAGAACCGGGTGGTCGAGACCGTACGCCAACTGCCCGAACCGGTGCCCCCTGGCGACGACCCGGACACCGTGGTCGACCGGCTGGTGGTGGCCGAGGAGTTGGCGCGGCTGCCGGACGAGCAGCGACGGATGTTGGAATTGGCCTTCTTCGACGATCTGACCCACCAGCAGATCGCGGCGGTCACCGGAGTGCCGCTGGGCACGGTGAAGAGTCACATCCGGCGGGGCATGGCGAGTCTCAAGCGCAGATGGGAGGTGGACGGTGCAGCATCTGGAGCACGACCGGCTGATATTTCTGGCGCTCGGTGAGACCGAGGCGGACAATGCCGACCGCAGCCATCTGGACGCCTGCTCGCACTGCCGCACCGAGTTGGCGGGTCTGCGCGAGGTCGCCGGCCTGGGCAAGGCCACCCAGTCCCTGCGCGACCTGCCCGATCCGCCGGAGCACCTCTGGCAGAACATCACCGCCGAGATCGCGGCGGCCCAACAGCTGCCCACCCTGACCCGGCCACGGCCGGAGGATCACCCGGACCCGGCCGTACCGCCGGTGTCCCGCCGGCCCCGCCGTTGGGTCCGGTACGCGGTCACCGCGGTTGCCGCCGCCGCCCTGGGGGTGGTCGGCACGGCTGCGGTGCTGCGGGAGGGCACTCCGCCGCAGCCGTCCGTGACGGCCAGTGCCCAACTGGCCGCGTACGGCTCGACCCCGCCACAGGCCCGGGGTGACGCCCGGGTGCTCGGCAGCGGAGAACTGCACCTGCACGTGGCGAATCTCCCGCCCGTACCGGGGTATTACGAGGTGTGGCTGATCAACCCGCAGAACATGGAGATGTTCTCGGTCGGGGTGCTGGGCACTGGCTCTGAGGTGCTGCTGCCGCTGCCGCCGAACGTGGACCTGCGGCAATACTCTGTCGTGGACGTCTCCGCCGAGCAGTTCGACAACGACACCGCCCACTCCGGCGACAGCCTGTTGAGGGGCGCTCTGACGGGCTGATCGGCGGGCCGGTTCAGCTCCCCGGCCCGCCGATCAGCTCCCTTGTTCACGCGACAGCCGCCGTCCGGGATTCCGGGCGGCGGCTGTCGCGGTACGGCTCACTTGCGCTTGCGGATCTCCTCGGCGGCCTGCGGGACCACCTTGAACAGGTCACCGACCACACCGAAGTCGGCCAGCTCGAAGATCGGCGCCTCGCCGTCCTTGTTGACCGCGACGATGGTCTTCGAGGTCTGCATACCGGCCCGGTGCTGGATCGCACCGGAGATGCCCAGCGCGATGTACAGCTGCGGGGAGACCGTCTTGCCGGTCTGCCCGATCTGGTACTGGTGGGGGTAGAAGCCGGAGTCCACCGCCGCCCGGGAGGCGCCGACGGCGCCGCCGAGCAGGTCGGCGATCTCCTCGACCAGCTTGAAGTTGTCCGCGTTGCCGACCCCACGGCCACCGGCCACGACCACGCCGGCCTCGGTGAGCTCGGGCCGGGAGCCCTTCTGCTCGGCCACCCGGTCGACCACCTTGGCCAGCTTGTCGGTGTCGCTGACGGCGACGGTGAGCTGCTCGACCGCCGGGGTGGCGGCGGCCGGGGTCGGGGTCACCGAGTTCGGCCGGACGGTGACCAGCGGCAGGCCCCGGGTCACCTTGGCGGTGACGATGGTGGAGCCGGCGAAGGCCACCTGGGTGGCGGTGCCGTCGGCGGCCAGGGCGACCACGTCGGTCAGGATGCCGTTGTCCAGCTTGACCGCCAGTCGGGCGGCGATCTCCTTGCCCTCCTGGGAGGAGGCGAGCAGGACGGCGGCCGGCTGTACCCGCTTGACCAGATCGGCGACCACGGTGGCTTTCGGGGCCACCAGGTAACCGTCGATCTGCTCACCCTCGGCGGCGTAGATCTTCTCCGCGCCGTACTCGCCCAGCTTGGCCGACAGCGCCTCGGCGGCACCGGTGCCACCGAGCACCACGGCCGAGGGGCTGCCCAGCTCACGGGCCAGGGTGAGCATTTCCAGGGTGACCTTCTTGACGCCGAACTCGCCAGTGGCTTCGACGACGACGAGAACCTCAGACATGTCCCACACCCCTCACACGAACTTCTCGGTGGCGAGGAACTCGACCAGCTGCACGCCGCCGGAACCCTCGTCGGTGACCTTCGCGCCACCGGAGCGCGGCGGACGCTTGCTGTGCTCGACGACCACGCTGGTCGCCCCGGCGAGGCCGACCTCGTCCGCGGCCACCCCCAGGTCGGCCAGGGACAGGGTCTGCACCGGCTTCTTCTTGGCGGCCATGATGCCCTTGAAGGACGGGTACCGGGGCTCGTTGATGGTGTCCCAGACCGACACGATGGCCGGGGTCGAGGCGGTGACCACCTCGTAGCCCTCCTCGGTCTGCCGCTCCACCGTCAGGGTGGCGCCCTCGACGGTGAGCTTGCGGGCCCCGGTCAGGGCCGCCACCCCGAGCCGCTCGGCCAGCATGTGCGGCATCACCTGCACCCGGCCGTCGGTCGACTCCGACCCGCAGAGCACCAGGTCGGCGTTGAGCTGACCGAGGGCGGCGGCGAGCACCTTGGAGGTGGCCACGGCGCACGACCCGTGCAGGGCGTCGTCCACCACGTGCACCGCCTTGTCCGGGCCCATCGACAGCGCCTTACGGATCGACTCGGTCGCCCGGTCCGGACCCATGGTCAGGATGGTCACCTCGCCGCCGTGCGCTTCCTTGATCTTCAACGCCTCTTCGATGGCGTATTCGTCCATCTCGTTGATGACGTTGTTCGCCGAACCGCGGTCGACTGTGTTGTCGTCAGGACGCAGGTTGCGGTCCGCGCCCGAATCAGGCACCTGCTTGACGAGTACGACGATATTCATCGCGCTTCGACGACCCTCCTGCTGTGGTGGTGTGATCACTTGCCCTGTGCTGGGCGCAGCCTTGCTCCTTAGCCACCGTTAGGTCAACTTCAGGCTGCGGTGCAGTTGCCCACGCGGCAATGTTACCTGCCAGTAGCTTACCTTCCGGACGCGCCCCGAGTGACTCAGCTCACCGGCATTCTCCCCGCTCGGGGCCACCTGCGGCCAACCGGCACGCGCCGACGGCCGGAGGGTGCCGGCGCGGTCAGGCCAGCGCCTCGGCGATCCGCTCGATGACCTGCGCCTCCGCCGCACTGATCCCGTTGTGGGCCCGCGCCGTCCGATCGGCGGCGGCCAGCACCACCGAGCGGTAGACCGCGACATCCTCCGGCGACTTCTCCGCCAGGATCCGGACCGCCTCCCGCAGGGCGGGCAGCACGACCCCCTCGATTTCCGCCGCCGAGCGGCGGGGCAGCTTAGGCAGGGGCCCGCTGCTCAGGGCCGTCTCGACCACCCCGCTGGCGTTGACGATGGCCGCGGAGGCGGCGAAGCTCTCCCGGAACAGCGCCAGCACCCCCGGGTCGGCGTCGGACACCAGGAACACCGCCCCGAAGGCCCCCGTCTTGAGGGTCGACATCTCCTCGTCCGTCAGTCGACGCTCCATGATCACGGAGTGTAGACGTAGGGGGTGGTGCTGGTGACCGGGACGAGACCGAGACTCTCCAGCAGCGCACGACTCTCCTCGGCGGCATCGACCTGCAACAGGGTCCGGTCCCGTTGGCCGGCCAGCCGGGCCCGGTAGGTGACCAGCGCCCGGTAGATGCCCTGCCGACGCCACTGCGGCCGGGTGGACCCACCCCACAGGGTGGCGAAGGTCGTGCCTGCGGGATAGCGGACCCAGCCCGCGCTGACCAGGGTGTCACCGGCCTCGGCCACCACGACGGTGATCGCCTGCGGATCGGCGGCGATCTCGCGTTCCAGCCCGTCGGCTAGGCCGGCCAGGTCACGGCCCCACAGCTCGGTCTCCAGGGCCGCGATCCGGTCCAGGTCCGCCCCGGTGGTGACCTCCCGCAGGCGTACCCCCTCGGGCACCACCGGCAGCGCGGAGGCCAGCGGCGCGACCGGGCCGACCAGGACGCTCTCCTGGGCCTGCGGCAGGAAACCGGCCGCTTGCAGCCGCTGCGGCAGGTCCGCCGGCTCGTCGTGGCCGTGCAGCTTCCACTCCACCGGCTCGCCCCGCTCCCGGGACGCCGCCGCCTGACGGGCGATCAGGGCGTCGAGTTCGGCGTCGACCAGCCCACCGAGGTCCCGGTAGGTCACCAGACCACCAGAGTCGAGACCCCAGATCCGGAACAACGGACCGTCCGGCTCGATGCTCGCGCCCTCCGGGACCGGGTCGGGCAGGCCCGGCCGCAGCTGGGCGTCGTACGCCGCGCGCAAAGTCGTCACGTCAAGATCCGTCATGTTTCCAGGTTATGCCCAGTTAACGCCGGATAATCACCACCGTGTGGCAGAGGATCAGGAACTGGTTCGACCCGCAGGAGATGCGTTCGGTCGGCACCACCCCCGACTACCGCTTCTCCCTGGCCAACGAGCGGACCTTCCTGGCCTGGCTGCGTACCGGGTTGGCGCTGATCGCCGGTGGCCTGGCCGCCGCCCAGTTCCTGCCCACCCTGTCCCCCCGGCACCTGCGTGAGGCGATCTCCGTGGCGCTGCTGCTGCTCGGCGGCGCGGTGGCGATCCGCGCCATCGACCACTGGGCGCGGGTGGAACGGGCCATCCGGCTGGACGAGGAGCTGCCGGCCTCCCGCTTCCCGGCGGTGCTGGCCGTCGTGGTGGGCCTCGGCGCGCTGCTGCTGGTGGTCGCGGTCGTGGCCGGGGCGATCGACGGATGACTGCCGCCCGCGACCCGGGGCTTCAACCCGAGCGGACCCGGCTGGCCTGGCGGCGTGCCGCGCTGGCGGTGACCGTGGTGGCGATCCTGACCGTCCGACTGGCGCTGCTCGCCGACCGGTTCGGGGCGGTGCTGGCCGTCCTGGCCATCCTCTGCTGGGGCGTCGCGATCAAGCTGTGCTGGCGCCGGGCCGTGGGCACCGGGGTGCCCCGCACCGGCGGTCGTACCTACGGTGCCGTCGGGCTGTGCATCACCGGGTTCGCCCTGATCGGGGTCGTGCTGGTCGCGTACGGGGTGTGAGCATCGACCGAGAGTAGGACATGATGGGTGCATGGCCCGGCTCTATATCCTCCTCTTCCTGGTACAGGTCGTCCTCGCCGTCTGCGCCCTGATCAGTTGCCTCTCGGCCGAGGAGGACGACGTTCGTCATCTGCCCCGGATCGCCTGGGTGCTGATGATCCTGTTCTTCCCCCTGATCGGCTCGATCGCCTGGTTCCTGGCCGGCCGCAAGCGCAAGGCCGCCGGTGGGGGCATGTTCTCGGGCGGAGTCCAGTCCCCGGTACGCCGTCCGGCCCGGCCGCTCGCGCCGGACGACGACCCCGAGTTCCTGCGCTCGATCGAGGAGCGCTCGCGCCAGGAGGACCAGGAACTCTTCCGCCGCTGGGAGGACGACCTGCGCAAGCGCGAGGACGACCTGCGCCGCCGCGAGGGGGACCCGCCCCGCGAGGAGCCCCGCCCCGAGGTGTGACCCCCGGGTCAGGTCGCCCCGGGATCAGGCCAGGTTGGACGAGCGGGGGTAGGCGTCGGCCGGGTCGGTGATGACATTGACCAGGTAGGGCACCCCGGATTCGAAGGCCCGGTGCAGGGCCGGGCCCAGATCGGCGGCCTTGGCGACCGTCTCCCCCGCCCCACCCAGGGCGGTGACCACCTGGTCGTAGCGCAGTTCCGGCTGGAGGTCGGCGGCCACGTCGTAGCCGTACATGGCCCGCATGGGGTGCTTCTCCAGCCCCCAGATGCCGTTGTTGCCGACCACGACGACCACCGGCAGCTTCTGCCGGACCAGGGACTCCACATCCATCAGCGAGAAGCCGGCCGCCCCGTCGCCCATCAGCACACAGATCTGCCGGTCGGGATGGGTCACCCGGGCCCCCATCGCGTAGCCCATGCCGGTGCCCAGGCAGCCGTACGGGCCCGGGTCCAGCCAGGTGCCCGGCTGGGCCGGCTCCAGGTACCGGCCGGCGTACGAGACGAAGTCCCCGCCGTCACCGATGGTGATCGCGTCCGCGGCCAGCACCCGACGCAACTCGCCGTAGACCCGGGCGGGACGGATCGGGTCCGTCTCGGCGGCCATCTCCTCGGCGTCGCGGGCCTTGGCGGCGTCCTCGGCGGTACGCAACTGCGCCACCCAGTCGGTGTGGTCGACCCGGTCGCCGGGGTACTCGGCCAGGGTGGTGAGGATGGCGCGCAGGTCACCGGCGGGGGCCACGGCGGGCTGCACATGGGTGGCCCGCTGGCTGGGGGCGTCGACGATGTGCACCACGGTGGCGTCGCCGAAGTCGCCGAAGGAGAGCCGGAAGTCCAACGGGGTGCCCACCACCACGACCACGTCGGCGCCCTTGAGCGCCACCCGCCGGGCCTTGGCGAAGGCCAGCGGGTGCTGCGGGGGCAGGGCCCCCCGGCCCATGCCGTTGGTGAAGACCGGCACTTCCAGGGCCTCGGCGGCGGCGCGCAGGGCCGCCACGGCGTCCCCGGCGTAGACGTCCGACCCGGCGATGATGACCGGCCGCTGCGCGGAGGCGATCAGGCCGGCGGCCTTGGCGACCTCCTCGGGGTCGGCCTCGATTCCGGCGATGGCCGGTCCGGCCGGCAGGTCGG
The DNA here is from genome assembly GCF_035920385.1 of Micromonospora sp. NBC_01739. Classification (GTDB taxonomy): domain Bacteria; phylum Actinomycetota; class Actinomycetes; order Mycobacteriales; family Micromonosporaceae; genus Micromonospora. Next base: position 3,617,356 of record NZ_CP109151.1, read on the forward strand.
CGTCGCCGGTGGAGAAGACCGCCTCCAGGGGGAAGTCCAGGAAGACCGGGCCCCGGTGCGGGGTGAGGGCGGTGGTCAGCGCCGCGGCGACCGCCCGGGGGATGTCGTCGGCGCTGAACACCGTCTCGGCGTGCTTGGTGACCGGGGCGACCAGCGGCAGGTGGTCCATCTCCTGGAGGCTGCCGGAACCCCACCGGAACTGCGGGGCCCGCCCGCCCAGCACCAGCACCGGGGAGGCGTTGAAGTAGGCGCTGGTCAGGCCGGAGATGCCGTTGGTCACCCCGGGACCGGCGGTGAGCACGGCCAGGCCGGGGCGGCGCTGCAACTTGGCCACCGCCTCGGCGGCGAAGACGGCGGACTGCTCGTGCCGCACGTCGTACAGCGGGAATCCGGCCTTGTGGGCGGCGTCGTAGAGCGGGAACACGTGACCGCCGGAGAGGGTGAACATCTCCCGCACCCCGTACGCCCGCAGCGCCGCCAGGGCCAGGTCTCCGCCGTGGCCTTCGATCCGCTCCGTCATCGCCGCTCCTTCGCCTAGCCTGACCGGAGTCACACGCTACTGGCCGGTAGGGGGAATGTGAACCACCCTCATCGACCGGTGAAGTCCGGCTTGCGCTTCTCGACGAAGGCCCGCATGCCCTCCCGCCGGTCCTCCGTGGCGAACAGCGCCGCGAAGAGCTGACTCTCCCAGGCCAGGCCCGAGTTCAGGTCCATGTCCAGGCCGCCGTCGACCGCCAGCTTGGCCGCCCGCAGCGCCTGCACCGGCCCGCTGAGGTACGGCTTCACCAGCGCCACGGCCGCCGCGTAGACCTCGGCCGCCGGGACCACCCGGTCGGCCAGGCCGATGCGCAGCGCCTCCTGGGCGTCGACCATCCGACCCGACATGATCAGGTCCTTGGCGCGGGCCGGGCCGACCAGCCGGGCCAGTCGCTGGGTGCCCCCGGCACCGGGGATGATGCCCAGCTTGATCTCGGGCTGGCCCAGCTTGGCGTCCTCGGCCACCACCCGCCAGTCACAGGCCAGCGCCAGCTCACAACCCCCACCCAGGGCGTACCCGGTGATCGCGGCGACCACCGGCTTGGGGATCCGGGCGATCGCGCCGAGGGCGCTGGACAGGTCGGCGGCCCGGTCCGCCATGTCCACATAGGACATGTCGGCCATCTCCTTGATGTCCGCCCCGGCCGCGAAGACCTTCTCCCCGCCGTACACGATGACCGCGCGGACTCCGGGGTCGGCGGTGGCCGCCGTCGCCGCGGCCCGCAACTCCTCCTGGACCTGGGTGTTCAGGGCGTTCATCGGCGGCCGTTCCAGCCGAATGGTGCCGATGCCGTCCCCGGTCTCCAGCCGCACGAACTCGCCCACGCTGAGCCTCACTTCCTCGTCGAAGTCGCGTGCCAACCTTACGACCAGCCGCCACCGGCACGTAGTCTGGCTGCCAGTCCCGCGCCCCGGAGTTCCCATGGTCACGTACTACGACGACAAGTCCGTACAGGTCACCTCCACCGCCGTCACCGTCAACGGCGACGCCTACCCGCTGGCCGAGATCAGCGAGGTCTGGCACCACCAGGGCAGCCGGTCCTGGCGGGTGCTGATCGGCCGGGGTGCCCTCGGCGCGGCGATGATCGGCCCACTGGTGGCCGCCGTGCTCGGCATCGCGCTGGCCGTCTGGCTGGACGGGTCGGCCACCGTCACGGTCGCCATCATCGGGGTCTCCATCCTGATCGGACTGGCCGCCGGGCCGATCGCCGACCAGCTCTTCGAGTACTTCGACCGCTCGTACGCCCGAGGCAGCCGCCCCCGTGAGGTCTGGATCCGCTGGCGGGGCCACCCGGTACGGCTGCTGCGCACCCCGGACGCGCTGCGCTTCGGACAGATCTACCGCGCCGTCCAACGCGCCATGGAAGCCCAGATGCAAGGAAGGGCCCCCCGTTAACGCCTCCGGTAGAGCAGGGGTCCCCGCTTAACCACACCCCTCAGGGTGACCGCGCCATCGCCATCAGTTGCCGGAAGATGGTTAGGCTTAGTGATGGCGCTCTATTACCGGGACGATGCGGTGCAGGTCTCCTCAGAGTCGATCCGGGTCGCCGGACACGTCATCCCGATCTCCGAGGTCACCTATGTCTGGCATCAGAAGGGGCAGACCACCCTGGCGGTCCGGGGCCGGGTGCTCGGGCGGGGCGTACTGGTGCTGCTGCTGTCCCTGCCCCCGCTCATCGGGGTGGTCTGCGTACTGTCGCTGCTCTTCTCGGCCCAGGACCGGGGCTGGGTGCCGGCCCTGGTGGCACTGGTGGCCTGCCTGGTCATCGCCCTGGCCCTGGTGCCCTTCCTGGAGATCCCGCTGGGCTGGCTGGACCGCTCCTACGAACGCGGCAACCGGGTGCACGAGCTGTGGGTGCAGTACCGGGGGCAGGAGGCCATGGTGCTGCGCACCCCGGACGCCCTGCGCTTCGGGCAGATCTACCGGGCGGTGCAGCGGGCCGTGGAGCAGAGTGACCGCTGGTGACCACCCGCGCGGCGACGGTGGCCCGCCCGGCGCACACTGGAGTTCATGGTGATCCCCCTGCCCCGGCCGACCGCCGTCGTCGGCCTGACCCGTACCGCCCTCGACTCGGCCGCCTCCTTCGCCGCGATCCCGGGCCGCGCCTTCGCGGTCCTCGACGGGGTGGAGGCGCTGCTGACCCGGATCAACGGGGTGGTCGACCGGATCGAGGAGACCCTGGACCGCACCGACCAGGTGCTGGCCGACGCCGAGGTCGCCGTCCGGGAGGTAGCCGTGATCAGCGCCGCCGCGACCGCCGCGGTGGACAACGCCGGTACGGTCGCCGCTGCCGCCGCCGAGGTGGTGACGCGGGCGCAGACGGTGTCCGGCCGGGCGGCCGAGGCGGTAGGGGTGGCGGCCGAGGCCGCGGCGACGGCGGCCGAACTGCTGACCGCGTACGAGCCCGCGCTGCGCCGGGCCGCGCCGATGGCCACCCACTTCATCGAGCAGCTCAGCCACGAGGAGGTGGCCGCGGCGGTACGCCTAATCGACGAGTTGCCGAAGCTGCGGCAGCATCTCACCGCCGACGTCATGCCGATCCTGGCCACCCTGGACCGGGTCGGCCCGGACCTGCACGACCTGCTGGACGTCACCCGGGACCTCAAGCTAGCCGTGGCCGGCATCCCCGGCCTGGCGATGCTGCGTCGGCGCGGCGAGAAACTCAACGACGACGCCAGCTGACCGGGCCGGGTCCGCGGGGCCGGTTCAGGGGGTCGGGTACAACTCGTCGATCTCGGCCCGGTGGGGCAGGGACACGCTGGCGCCGAGGCGCCGGACGCAGGCCGCCCCGGCCGCCACCGCCCAGCGCACCGCGTCGACCAGGTCCCGGCCCTCGCCCCAGGCGACCGCCAGGGCACCGGTGAAGGCGTCCCCGGCGGCCGTGGAGTCGACGGCCGCCACCGGCACGGCGGGCAGGTGCACGGCGGTGCCCTCCCGATCGCCGTACCAGGCACCCGCCGCGCCGAGGGTCAGCACCGCTCGCGGCACCAGATCCAGCAGGGCGTGCGGGTCCTCCCGGCCCCGGCCGGTGTAGGCCTGGGCCTCGTTCTCGTTGACCACCAGCAGGTCCACGGCGGCCAGCAGTTCCGGCGGCATCGGGAGGGCGGGTGCCGCGTTGAGCACCACCCGTCTGCCCGCCTCCCGGGCGGCCACGGCAGCCTGGGTCACCGTCTCTACCGGGATCTCCAACTGGGCGACGAGCACGTCGGCCTCGCGTACCAGGTCGAGTTCGGCCTCGGTCAGGTCGGTGAGCGAGGCGTTGGCCCCCGGGGTCACCAGGATCGCGTTCTCGCCCGCGGCGTTCACCATCACCAGGGCCACCCCGGAGGGACCGTAGGTGACCCGTAGCGGGCCGGTGTCGACACCGGCGGCGGTGATCCGGGCCTTCAGGGTGACGCCGAACGAGTCCGAGCCGATCGCACCGAGGAAGGCGCAGTCGGCGCCCGCCCGGGTCGCGGCGATGGCCTGGTTGGCCCCCTTGCCGCCGGGCACCATGACGAAGTCCGTGCCGAGCCGGGTCTCACCCGGCCGGGGCAGGGCCTCCGCGGTGGCGACCAGATCCATGTTCGCGCTGCCCACCACGACGACGCGAGGCTGACGCACGGGAGCCTCCCTGCGGGGTTTGCGACTTGTTAGAAAGGGACCCTTCCTATACCTCAGGCGTTAAGAGGGGGCCCTTCCTTACACCTCAGGCGGCGCGGGCGGTGTAGCGGTCGCCGTTGCGTTCGACCAGCAGCGGCAGGCCGAAGGTCTTGGTGAGGTTGTCCGCGGTGAGGGTCTCCGCCAGCAGGCCCTGGGCCACCACCCCGCCGTCGCGCAGCAGCAGGGCGTGGGTGAACCCGGGCGGGATCTCCTCCACGTGGTGGGTGACCAGGACCATCGCCGGGGCGTCCGGATCCTGGGCCAGCTCGGCCAGCCGGGCCACCAGGTCCTCCCGGCCGCCCAGGTCCAGCCCGGCCGCCGGCTCGTCGAGCAGCAGCAGCTCCGGGTCGGTCATCAGCGCCCGGGCGATCTGGGTCCGCTTGCGTTCGCCCTCCGACAGGGTGCCGAACCTGCGGTCGGCCAGCCCGCCGACCCCGAGCTGACTCAGCAGGGCCCGCGCCCGGGCCTCGTCGGCCGGGTCGTAGCTCTCCCGCCAGCGGCCGACCACCGACCAGGCGGCGGTCATCACCACATCGGTGACCCGCTCGTCGGCCGGCAGGCTGGCGGCCAGGGCCGCGGTGGTCAGGCCGATGCGGGTACGCAGCTCGTTGAGGTCCGTGCGGCCGATCCGCTCCCCCAGCACGTGGGCGGTGCCGACGGTCGGGTGCAGCCGCCCCGAGGCCAGGTTGAGCAGGGTGGTCTTGCCGGCACCGTTGGGGCCCAGCACCACCCAGCGTTCGTCCAGCTCCACCCGCCAGTCGACGTCGTGCAGCAGGGCGGTGCCGGATCGGCGTACGCCGACGCCGTCGAGGCTGACCACCAGATCCGCGTCCACGGGTGCGGGGGCGGTCGAGGCGCCACCGGCGCCAGGGATCAGGTCACCAGTCACCCGCCCATCCAACCACGCAACGCGTGCCGCCCCCATGGGCGGGCGTGGTGGCCGTAGGGTGAGCGCCGTGTCGTTGCTCACCTCAGCCGAGTCGGCGGTCATGCCCAGTAGTGGTCCGGGGTCTTCCGCGTGAGCGCGGTCATCGAGATCGAGGGACTGCGGAAGACCTTCCGCAGTCTGCGTAAGGGTTCCCGGGTCGCCGTGGACGGCTTCGACCTGCTGGTCGAGGCCGGTCAGGTGCACGGGTTCCTGGGGCCCAACGGGTCGGGCAAGACCACCACCCTGCGGGCCTTGCTCGGGCTGGTCCGCGCCGACGCGGGACACCTGCGGGTGCTCGGTGCGGACGCACCGGAATCTCTGCCCCGGGTCGCCGCCCGGGTCGGCGCGATCGTGGAGAGTCCGCAGTTCTTCGGTAACTTCACCGGCCACCGCACCCTGCGGCTGCTGGCCGTGGCCGGGGGTCTGCCGGTCAGCCGGGTCGACGAGGTGCTGGAGCAGGTCGGGCTGCGCGATCGGGGCCACGACCGGGTCAAGGGGTACTCACTCGGCATGAAGCAGCGCCTGGCGGTGGCCTCGGCTCTGCTCAAACGGCCCGAGCTGCTGATTCTGGACGAGCCGGCCAACGGGCTGGACCCGGCGGGCATCCGGGAGATGCGGGACCTGATGCGGACCCTGGCCGGCAACGGGGTGACCGTGCTGGTCTCCAGTCACATCCTGGCCGAGATCCAGCTGATCTGCGACCACGTCACGATCATCTCCCGGGGGCGGCGGGTGACGGCCGGGCCGGTGGCCGAGGTGCTGGCCGGGTTCGACCGCAACGAGTGTCTGGTACGCGCCGACGACCTGGTCCGGGCCGAGGAGCTGCTACGCGGCGCCGGGTTGACCGTCACCGGGCACCCCGACCATCTGATCGTCGGCCGGGTGACCGATCCGACCCTGATCAGCCGGACCCTGGGCGAGCAGGGCCTCTGGGTACGCGAGCTGACCCCGGTGCGGCCGGATCTGGAGAGCGTCTTCCTGGAGTTGACCGGGGCCGGGCCGCAGCCGACTCTCCCCCGGCAGGCCGACGGCGGACCCCGGCCCGGGCCCGGGCCCGGCTCCGGTGGGGCGACCCCCGCCGCCGGCCGGATGATCGACCTGGACGAGTTCCGGGGGGTGGATCGGTGAACCTGTTCCGCGCCGAGGTGGAGCGGCTGACCGCCCGCCGCTTCGTGCAGCTGATGGTCCTGTTGCTGCTGGCGGCGTTCATGGTGACCGCGGGGACCACCCTGGCCGGTTCCCACTCGCCCACCCGGGACGAACTCGCCACCGCCCAGCAGGAGGCCGCGGCCAGTCGACAGGCCCTGGAGGCGGAACATGCCCGCTGCCTGGCCCGCGATCGGGGTGAGGAGTGGGCCCAACGAGACGGCGCCTACCTGCCGCACGACTGCGCCGAGGTCGATCCCGCCCGGTTGGACCGGTTGCCGGTCACGGCCGACTTTCTGGAGGGGGTCTTCACCTTCACCCAGCAGGCCGAGTCGCTGCTGTACTTCCTGATCGCCTTCCTGCTGATGTTCGGTTTCCTGGTCGGGGCCTCCTACATCGGCGCCGACCTGAACTCCGGCGGGGTGGTCAACCTCCTGCTGTGGCGGCCCCGCCGACTGATGGTGCTCGGTACGAAACTGGGCACCCTGCTCGGCGCGGTCGTGGTGCTGTCCGTGCTCGCCTCGGTGGCGTACCTGGTCACCTTCTGGGTCGTCGCCCACCTGGACGGCTATCCCGGCCCCACCGACCCAACCTTCTGGGCCGCCCTGGCCCAGTTGTGGGGTCGGGGGATCGGGCTGGTGCTGCTGGCCACCGGGGTCGGCTTCGCCCTGGCCACCATCGGTCGGCACACCGCGGCGGCCCTCGGCGCGGTGATGGCGTACCTGGTGGTGTGGGAGTTGGGCGGCCGGATCGTGCTGCAGATCCTGGAGGTGGCCCGGCCGGATCAGCTCATGCTCAGCACCCATGTGGCCGCCTGGCTCACCAAGGAGGTCCGGCTCTACGACAACAGTGTCTGCACCAGCGACTACTACGGCTACTGCGACGGCAGCTACCTGCTGACCTGGCGACCGGCCCTGGTCGTACTGCTGCTGCTCACCGCCGGTCTCACCATCGCCGCGTTCGCGGTGTTCCGGCGGCGGGACCTGGCCTGACCCGGCGGGACCTGGCCTGACCCGGCGGGGTCCTCAACCGACCGTGGAGCCGAAGACCTCGTCCCGGACGGCGTTCAGGGCGGTGCGCAGCGCGCCGTGCAGGATCGGTTCCTCGGTCAGCCCGGTGGGCACCACCCGGGGGCGGACCAGGGTGATGGCGGCCACCTCGTGCTGCACCCGCTCGGCCAGCGCGGCCCCTCCGGCCTGGCCGACCTCCCCGGCCAGCACCACCAGCGGGGGGTCCAGCACCACGCAGGTGCTGGCCACCCCCAGGGCCAACCGGCGCGCCACCTCGTCGAGCATCGGCCCGCCGGCCGTACCGGCGACGATGGCGGCCTTGACCGCCTCGGCGGCGCCACCGTCGGGGTAGCCGTGCTCGCGGGCCAGGGCGCGGATCGCGTCCGCCCCGGCCACCTGCTGGAAGGCCGGCTTGGCCCGGCGGGACACGTCGCGCGGGATCGGCGCCCCGGGCACCGGCAGGTAGCCGATCTCCCCGGCCGCGCCGCTGCTGCCGTGGTGCAACCGGCCGTTCAGCATGATCGCCAGGCCGACCCCGGCGCCGATCCAGACCAGGACGAAATCCTCCACCCCCTGGGCCGCGCCGGACTGGGCCTCGGCCACCGCGGCCAGGTTGACGTCGTTCTCGAAGACCACCGGGGTGTCCAGGTCCTCGCGGAGGGCGGCCAGCAGGCCACGGTGCCAGCGGGGCAGGTCGAAGGCGAAGGTGATGTCGCCGGTGCCCGGATCGACCAGGCCGGGGGTGCCGAGCACGATCCGGCGTACGCTGTCCAACTGCGCCCCGGCGCTGCTGGCGGCCTGGACCACGGCGTTGTGCACCACCCCCACCGGGTCGTCGGTGTCCTTGGTGGACTGTTCCACCCGCCCGACCACCGCGCCGGTGATGTCCGCGCAGGCGGCCACCACCCGTTCCGCCCCGACGTCCACCCCGACGACGTACGCGCTGCCCGGCCGCACGGCGTAGAGCTGCGCGTTCGGCCCCCGCCCGCCGGCCTGCTCACCCACCCGGGCCACCAGGCCCCGCTCCTCCAGCCGTTCCACCAACTGGGAGGCGGTGACCTTGGACAGGCCGGTCAACTCACCGATCCGGGCCCGGGTCAACGGCCCCTGCTCCAGCAGCAGTTCCAACGCCGCGCGGTCGTTGAGGGCCCGCAACAGCCGTGGTGTGCCGGGAAGCCGGGTCGCGCTCATGCCATGTCCTTGATTTTTAGTAAGCGTCGCTAACCATAGCTTCGCCTCGAACGGGTAGCCGTAGCGTATCCGCAGCAGGTGAGCGGATCGCTCAGCCGATCCGACATCACGATCAACATCTCGGCATCGAGAGGAGGGTGCGTGCGCCAGGATCCGGGACTTCGCCGACTGGCCCTGGGCACCCTGCTGGCCGCGTACCCGGGGCCGGTCCCGCCGGACTGGGCGGTCGAACTGGTAGCCGAGGGGTTGGCCGGGCACACCCTGTTCGGGACCAACATCGACACACCCGCGCAGGTGGCGGCCAGCACGGCCGCCCTGCGTACCGGCCGGGCCGAGGTCCTGGTGGCGATCGACGAGGAGGGTGGGGACGTCACCCGGTTGGCGCACGCCACCGGCAGCCCGTACCCGGGCAACGCGGCGCTCGGGGCGATCGACGACGAGGGGTTGACCCGGGAGGTCTACCGGGCCATCGGCGGGGAGTTGGCCGCCGTCGGGGTCACCGTGAATCTGGCGCCCGCGGTCGACGTCAACAGCACCGAGGAGAACCCGGTGATCGGCACCCGGTCCTTCGGGACCGATCCGGTGCGGGTGGGCGCACACTCCGCCGCCGCGGTCGGCGGTCTTCAGGCCGCCGGGGTGGCCGCCTGCGCCAAGCATTTTCCCGGGCACGGCGCCACGGTGACCGACTCCCACCACGAACTGCCCACCGTGGAGGTGTCCCCGCAGGTGTTGCGCCGCCGGGACCTGCCGCCCTTCGCCGCGGCGATCGCGGCCGGGGCCAGGGCGGTGATGACCGCCCACATCCGGGTACCGGCCCTGACCGGCACCCAGCCCGCCACCTTCAGCCGCGCCGTCCTGGTCGACCTGCTGCGCCGGGAGTACGGCTTCACCGGCGCGGTGATCACCGACGCCTTGGAGATGAAGGGTGCCGCCCTGGCGGCCGGCGGCATCGCCCCCGGGGCGGTACGGGCCCTGGCCGCCGGTGCGGATCTGCTCTGCATCGGGGCCAAGGTGGACGCTGCCCTGGTCGAAGGGGTGGTTGCCGAGGTCGTAGCGGCGGTGGGCGATGGTCGGCTGGCCCGGGAACGGGTGGAGCAGGCCGCCGGACGTGCTGCGAAACTGGCCGAGTGGACCCGCCACACCGGCCCGACCCCGGTCCCCTCCCCCGACCTGGGGTACGCGGCGGCCCGCCGAGCCCTTCGGGTGGAAGGTGTGCCGACCCGCTCGGTCGATCCGTTGGTGGTGCAGGTGCATGCCCGGTCCACCATCGTGCAGGGGCATGTGCCGTGGGGCCTCGGCCCGCATCTGGACGGCCCGGAGCTGGTCGAGGTGGTGGCCGCCGAGGCCGACCCGGATGAGCTTCGGCGGCGGGCCGGTGACCGTCCGATCGTGCTGGTCGGCCGACGGCTGCACCGGCTGCCCGGCGGGCCGGAGCTGGTCGACGCGCTGACCGCCGCCCATCCGGTGACCGTGGTGGAGATGGGTTGGCCGAGCGGGTGGCGGCCGGTGGGCAGCCGGGCCTTCGTGCTCACCTACGGCGCCAGCCACGCCAACGGCCGGGCCGCCGCCGAGGTGCTGGGCCTGATCCGCTGAGGCGTACGCCACTTCGACCGTCCACTGTTGAACACGTTCAACTCGCCTCCTACACTAGCGATGTCGATACTTGAACACGTTCAAATCGAGGTGTGGCGGCATGGACATCAAAGTCTGGATGTACCTGGTCTATCTGGTGGTCAGCATCGGTCTGACCATCTGGGTGGCCCGGACCCTGGCCCGCAACGGATTGGTCTTCCTTCAGGAGGTGTTCGCCGACGAGCGACTGGCCAACGCGGTGAACAACCTGCTGGTGGTCGGGTTCTACCTGCTGAACCTCGGCTATGTGACCGTGGCGATGCGGCACTCCGGGCTGATCGAGTCGACGAGCGAGGCCATGGAGGAACTGTCCTGGAAGATCGGGCTGGTGCTGCTGGTGCTCGGTGCCCTGCACTTCTTCAACGTCTTCACCCTCAACCGCTACCGCAAGAGCCGGCTCCGCCAACTGGCCACCGCACCCCCGCTGCCGCCGGCCGGGTACCTGCCCAGGCAGCAGCCCCACCCGGCCGCCGCACCGCCCGCCGGGCACCTGCCCAGGCAGCACCCTCACCCGGCCGCCGCCCCCGCCCAGGCCCCGACCCAAGGCCCCGCGCAGGGCCCGGTTCAGGGCGGCCCCACCCAGGGCTCGGCCCAGGGCCCCGCGCAGCCGCCGGCACCGCCCCGATGAACACCCGCCAGCCGACTGGTGGGCCACCGGATGCCAGCACGCACGGGGGTGCTGGCATCCGGTACCTCACCGTCCTCTACGACGCGCACTGCCCGATCTGCCGGACGGCCCGCGAGTGGCTGGCCTCGCAGGCGCAACTCGTACCCCTGGAGTTCGTGCCGGCCGGCTCGGCCGAGGCCCGGCAGCGCTTCCCCGGCCTGGACCACGAGGCCACCCTGCGCGACATCACCGTGGTGGCCGACGACGGGGCGCTCTACATCGGCGACGGCGCCTGGATCGCCTGCCTGTGGGCGCTGGCCGAGTACCGGGCCACGGCCGAGCGCCTGTCCCGTCCCCACCTGCTGCCGCTGGCGCGAGGGGTGGTGGCCGCCGCCTCGGCGGTCAGGGAGATGGTCCGGGAACCGGGGTCGGTGCCGCCCGGAGGGTCGACCGGATACGGTGGCCCGGATGACCGACCAGTCTGTGCCGACGACCGCTGCGGGTGAGGCGACGACCGCCCGGGGCGAGCAGACCCGGCAGTTGATCCTGGAAACCGCGCTGCGGCTGTTCCGCGAGCGCGGGTACGCCCGCACCACCATGCGCGCCATCGCCCAGGAGGCCGGAGTGGCGGTCGGCAACGCCTACTACTACTTCGACTCCAAGGAACGCCTGATCCAGGAGTTCTACACCCGGACCGAGGAGGAGCACCGGGCCGCGGCGCGACCGGTGTTGGCGCGGGAGACGACCTTCGCCGCCCGGCTGGCCGGGGTGCTGCACGCGGCCATCGACGTGTCGACCCCCGCGCACGACTTCGCGGCGAGCGTCTTCAAGTTCGCCGCGGAGCCCACTTCACCGCTGAGCCCCTTCTCGCCCGAGTCGAGCGGCCCGCGCCAGGCATCCATCGAACTGTTCGACGAGGTGCTGAGCGGCTCCACCACCAAGGTCGACCCGGAACTGCGTCCCCACCTGCCCGAACTGCTCTGGCTGGCGTACATGGGGATAGTGCTCTTCTGGGTCTACGACCGCTCGCCGGGGCAGGCCCGGACCCGGATGCTCATCAACGGGGCGGTGCCGTTGATCGACCGACTGGTCTCCCTCTCCCGGCTGCGGGTCCTGCGCCCGGTCACCCGGCAGATCGTCGACCTGCTGCGCATGCTCCGCCAGTGATCTCCACTGGGACACGTTTCTCCTGGTCAAGTCCACTATTGGACAGCAGAAGGAGCCGGTGGAGGCTTGCCCTGCCGACGACCCGATACGTAGCGTGATCGGCAGACGTCGTACGCGGACCTGGGGGGAGGCTGCGGACCGTGGATCCGGCCCGGGATTCACGGTCCGCGCCCTGCCGAGGCGGTCAACCGGGATAGACCCCGTAGGACCCCCAACCCCGATCCGGGAAACCGGCCGCCTCGGCCACCCGGGCCGAGGCCGCGTTGGCTCGGTCGTGCAGATAGGTCGGCACGGCACCCTCGTCGAGCACCCGGCGGGCCGCCTGCGCCACCAGGCACCGGGCCAGTCCCCGCCCCCGGGCGGTCGGCACCGTGCCCACGGCCAGTTCCTGCCCGAACGGGTCGTGCCGCTTGATCCCGACTCCGGCCAGGTAGCGCCCCTGGTCGTCGCGGACCACCAGCACGGGCCGGTCGAAGAGTCGCAGCCAGGAGGGCAGGCCGAGGGTGGTCGGCGCGACCCACTCACCGATCTCCGGCAGCGGCGCGGGGGCCATGCTCCACCGGAACACGTCGTCGTGCACCACCCACCCCGAGGGTCGACCGACCGCTGCCGGCAGCGCGGGCAGTAGGGCCGTGGACCGCCGGGCCAGTTCGCGAACCCCGGCGACCCGGTCGGGTGGCACGGACAGCACCGTGCTCTCGCCGGTGGTGACCGCGATCGCCGGACGCAGGCGGCCGTCCCAGGCCGGGTGGCTGCGTCGCCAGGAACCCACGACGTGCAGCCCCTTGCCCGCCGGCCACTGCCCCAGCCAGGTGGCCAGGTGCAGGTGGAGTCGCCGGTCGCGCACCGTCCACCTCCCGCGCCCTCGCTGCCGCCCGCCCACCCTACGACGGACCAGGGTCACGACGCCGACCCTCCGGAAGGACCCGGTGAGGTGATCTTCGCGCCCCGTCGGAACCAAGGTCATCGTTCCGGCGTCATAGCCAATTCCATACATGTACAACTTTCTCTGGAATGGTGGGCTCATGCCGATGCACCCGGACGACCGTCACCAGCAGGATCCCACCCGGATCTGGCCGTACGACCGGGCGGCGAGTCGCCTTCCCGGCCAGCCTCGGCACCACAGCCGGCGGACCGGCCGACTGTCCTGGGAGACGCTGAACCGGTCCTCGGTCGGGGGCTCGGCCTGCCACCTCAACACCCACTGATCCGCCGGATCTCCCCCGTCACCGGCCGGGTGTCCGGGCCGACTCCGACGGCGAGCCAGCGCCGCCGTTCGCACACCTGTCGGGTAACGTCTGCTGGTCCTTCGACCGGGTTACGACGGGAGCTAGCGCACTCATGGGCAAGAAGACGATCCGCGTCTCCGACTTCAGCGGCACGGTGCTGGGCGCCGACGACGAGGCGGTCCGCGTCGTCGTCCTCGAGCACCCTGATCTGGTGGCCGGGCCCGTGCAGCTGGACGCGACAGCGCTCGAGGTGGAGAGCCTGGACGACGCGGCGCTGGATGTGGCCGTGGTGGAGATCCATGACCGGCATGGTGACGGCGAACCCCGTCGGGTGGTGCTGACCGCCAGCGAGTTCGACGCCCTGGCCACGGAGATGCCGATGGCCCAACTGCTCAGGACCGCCGAGCGGGTCCGCCCGCCGAAGGCCCGCCGGGCCACCGAGAAGATCGACTACGGCACCATCGAGCACGCCGGCAAGCCCCACCGGGGACGGGTCACCGAGGAGGAGGCCCGGCTGGTCCGCGAACACCTCGACGAGGTGAACAAGCGCCTGGCCGACGCCGGCCTGCGCCAGATCGACCCGGCCGACCCGGAGCACGCCGCCCGGTACGGCTTCCCCACCGCCTGATCAGCTATTCGAAGGCCCGGACCTTGGCCAGGGTCGCCACGATCTGCGCCTCCGTGGTGGCCTTGTCCAGGCCCAGCCCGGTCAGCACCCCCTGGCCGTCCTCCTGCTCCAGCAGCGCCAGCAGGATGTGCTCCGTACCGATGTAGTTGTGCCCCAGCCGCAGCGCCTCGCGGAAGGTCAACTCAAGGGCCTTCTTGGCGGCGGCGTCGTACGGGATCAGGTCGGGCACCTCCTCGGCCGCCGGCGGCAGCGCGGCCGTGGCGGCCTGGCGCACCGCCTCGGCCGACACCCCGGCGGCGGTCAGTGCCCTGGCGGCCAGCGCCTCCGGCTCGGCTAGCAGCCCGAGCACCAGGTGGGCCGGGGTGGTGTGGGCGCTGCCGGCGGCCTTGGCCTCGTTGTGCGCGGCGGCGACCACGTTGCGGGCGCGCGGGGTGAAGCGTTGGAAGCCCTCCCGGGGGTCCATGGTCCCGGCGACGAAGCGCTTCTGGGCGGCCTGCTTGCTCACCCCCATGCTGCGGCCGATCTCGGTCCACGAGGCCCCGGAGCGGCGGGCCTGGTCGACGAAGTGGCCGATCAGGTGGTCGGCCACTTCACCGATGTGATCGGCGACCATGACCGCCCCGGAGAGTTGATCGAGGGCGTTGGTGTGGGTCTGCTTGATGGTCTCGATCAGGTCGTCGAGCCGGATCGGGTTGTTCATCTGCACAGGGTTCGTCATGCGTCAACCGTAGGTTGACGATGGCCCACCCGTCAACCCCAGGTTGACGATCAAGCGGTGAGCCGCGGGGCCCGGTGGTGCGTAAGAGTCGGTGAGGACCCCGGTGGGTAGTAGCCCAGCGGAATCACCGATACGGGAGGCGAGATGGGCGACGCGCAGACGGTCGGCGGGCGACGGCTCTGGTGGTGGCTCGGCGGGGCCCTGCTGGTCGTGGTGGTGGTCCTGGTGGCCAGCTGGACCTGGGTGACCGTGCGCGGCGAGGGCCGATCCGGGCATGTCGTCACCGGTGCCGTCGGTGACCTGCGGGAGGCCACCTTCGTGCTGCTCGACGGCGCCGACGTGATCCGGGTGCGCACCGCCGACCTGGGCGAGGAGGCCTACCGGGTGTCCACCCCGGGCGACGCCGCGCTGCGCCCGGCCGCCTCACTCACTGAGGGAAGGGTGATGACCAGCCTGCGGGACACCGGCAAGGCCGGCCCGGCGATCGTCGAGGTGGCCCTGCACGAGTCCGTACGCTGGCACATCCGGCTCAACGGCGGGGCCAAGGAGCAGCACCTGGACCTAAGCAACGCCCAGGTGGGCGAGATCGAGTTCACCGCGGGAGCCAACCGGATCGAGCTGACCCTGCCCACCCCCACCGGAACCCAGCGCACCGTGCTCGGCGGCGGCGCCAGTCAGGTCCTCGTCCGCCTGGCCGGCGATGCACCCGTCCAGGTCCGCGCGGGCGGCGGCGCCGGCACGGTCACGGTCGACGGCACCACCCACTCCGGGGTGGCCGGGGGCACCACCTTCACCGCCCCGCAGTGGGCGGAGGCGGCGGACCGCTACGACATCGACGCCACCGCCGGAGTCTCCGGCCTGACCGTCGAGCGCACCGAGGCCGACCGCTGATCGAACGCGGATACGGTATGTGCCGCAGGCGTACGCACCATCGGGCGGTACGCCGGTGGTGGTGAAGGGACCGAGAGCATGCGGCTACACGTCGGCTGCGCCATGTGGACGCACAAGGCGTGGCAGGGACGGCTGCTGGCACATCCCCTGCCGGCTGAGGAGCGGCTGCGGCACTACGCCGGGTGGTGTGACGCCGTCGAGGGCAACACCACCTTCTACGCCACCCCGGCCCGGGAGACGGTGGCCTCCTGGGCCCGGCAGACCGACCCGGACTTCCGGTTCGTGCCGAAGGTGCCCAAGGTGGTGACGCACGAGCGACGGCTGACCGAGGTGACCGAGCCGATGCGTGCCTTCCTGGACGCGATCGAGCCCCTGGGTCCGCGGGCCCACGCCCTCTGGGTGCAGCTCCCCCGTTCCTTCGCCCCCTCGGACCTGCCCACCCTGGCCCGGTTCCTGCGCCGGATGCCGGCCGCCCACCGGTGTGCGGTGGAGGTTCGCCACCCCGAGTTCTTCACCGACCCCTCGGCGGCCCGCAAACTGGAGGCGGTGCTCGCCCAGACCGACGCCGAGTGGGTGCCCTTCGACACCACGACCTTATTCGCCGAGCCGCCGACCAGCGACGCCGAGCGGGACGCCTGGACCAAGAAACCCCGCACCCCGCTGCGTACCCGGGCGCTGACCGACCGGCCGATCGTCCGCTATCTGGGCCGCGACGACCCGGACCGTACGGTCGAGGGGTGGCAGCGGTGGATAGACATCACCGTGGGTTGGCTGCGCGAGGGACGCTCCCCCACCCTGTTCATCCACACCCCGGACAACGCGCAGGCACCTACCCTGGCCCGCCGGTTCCACGACGAGGTACGCGCCCGGGTACCCGAACTGGCGCCCCTACCTAGTCCGATCCCGGTCGAGCCCACAACCCTCTTCTGACCCTTGCGGCCGGGGGGTCGGCGCCGAGTCGCCGCCCCGGGATCGGCCGGAACGCCGGGTCACCCGGTAGGCGCGGGCCAGCTGGCCCGGCCAGCCCAGGAAACGGTCGAAGATGTCGGTGGCGCTGCCGGTGAGACTGGGGCTCAGCCGGTGCAGATCGTCGATGGCGTCGCACAGGCAGCCGGCCAGATAGAGCCGCAGGCCCACGGGATCGGTCGCGTAGTCGGCCAGCAGGGCCAGCTTGGCCCGGGTACACGGCCAGGGTTGACCGCACTGGCGGCACATCCACAGCGGACGCATCGGCGGATGCTCCACCGGTTCGGTGGCCAGCAGATGCGGGAGCGGAGCCTGGTCCTCCTCAGCCATGACCGCCCCGTCCTCCATGCGCGGGGATGCCGGCCGGGCAGGTCCACTCCGGAACGGTGATGCGTCGGTGCCTCACACAGTAGGAGACCGCCGGACCGCCCGGTGAATAACGGAAATCGGGTCAGGCCCAGGGATCGCGTACGACGAAGGAGCTGGCGGCCGTGAAGGCCGGGCTGCCGTCCGGGACGTCCAACCACAAGCCGCCGTCGCGGTAGTGCACCACATGCGAGGGGTAGTTGTACGACCGGAGGATCACCGATCCGGTGCCGCCGCCCGGGCCCGGGCAGAAGGTGGCGTCCTCCCGGAAGATGGTGGTGTCCTCCCTGCTGCTCAGCTGCACCCGCATCCCCCAGTGCCGCAGGTATCGCCCGTCGGCCAGGCGCAGGGTGACGCAGTCGGAGTCGGCCAGTCCGCGACCGACCGTGAAGGTGGCCCGCTGCCGGTCCGGCCGAGGGCTGGCCGCGTCGACCTCGGCGAGTTGGGCGTACTTGCCGTCATGGCTGAGGTAGCGACCGGCCACCTTCACCGATTCCAGCGACCAGGTGCCCGGCGCAATGGTCCCCGGCGGGATGGTCGGTCCGTTCGTCGGCGGGGGGGCCGCGGTCGGCGGAGGCGCGACCGGCGGCGGGGTGGCGAAGGAGGGCGAGGGGGCCGGGGACCGCCGGGCCAGGGAGGGTTGGGCCGGCGAGGTCTCGGCGGAGGGCGCCCGGGTGGCCGCCACCGGGGCCGCCGTGGTGGGTGCCGCGATGGCGGCCGGTGGGTTCGATGCCGACCCGGGTTGCAGCACCACCAGGGTCACCGGGGCGACGAGCAGGGCCGCCCCGGCGGCCAGGCCGGCCACCGGGTGGGCACTGACCATCTGGGCCAGCTTGCCGAACAGGGTGCCCGGGGTGCCGCCGCCGACCGTCGTCGTGGCCGTGGTCGTGACCGTCGTCGTGGCCGTGGTCGTGACCGTCGTGGTGGCCGAGGCCGCCAGGGCGGGGGTGGCCAGGGTGGTCGTGGTCAACAGCCCCTTGGCGGCCAACGCGGCGGCCAGACCGGCCGGCACCACCAGCGGGGCGATGCTCAGCAGCAGCCGTTCCGTGGGCACCTGACCCTGGGTGAGAGTGGAGCAGGTGGGACAGTCCCGGGTGTGCCGGGCGATCCGCTTGCGCCACACCGAGGTGGGGACCCCGTCCCAGCCGTCCAGGGTCTCGGTCAGCCCGGCACAGCGTGGCCGCACGGCCAGCGCCGCGACGATGACCCGGCTCAGTTCGAGTTGCTCCCGCATCCGTTGCAGGCGTACCCCGACCTGCGCCACCCGGGTGTCGCAGGCGGCGGCGATCTCCCGGCGGGTCAACTGGCCGGCGCACTCCTGCCACCACAGGGACAGCATCGGACGGTGGTTGGGGTCCAGCCAGCGGGTCGCGGCCACCACCTGACGGCGCTGGTCGGCCAGGTGCAGCCGCAGGATCGCCTCGTCCTCGACATCGCCGGCGGCCGACAACAGGTCGGCCGGGTCGACCATGGTGGTCCGGTGGGTGGCGGTACGCAGCCGCTGCCGGTGGGTGGCGATCTGCCGCACCGCGATCGCCACCAGCCAGGACCGGAAACTCTCCGGGGCGCGCAGGGCGGGCAGGTCCCGGATGACCCGGATCAGGGTCTCCTGGACCACGTCGTCGATGTCGGGGTGACCGTGCAGGGCCCGACCGACGATGTTGTAGAGCAACGGCAGATGGGCGGCGATGAGTCGGTCACGAGCCGAACCATCGCCCGACTGCGCTGCGGTGACGAGTTCCACGTCATTCGCAGTGATCGCCATCCAGCACCGCCCCAATGTGGAGTCCCCCGCCGAGCACGACGTCACACCCTAACCAGAACGCGCCCGGTGATCGAGTGGCCCTCCCCTTTCATTCAATGAAAGACGTGGTCCCGATCACCGTTGTCCCCCGGCATGATCCGGCTGGCGGGACGAGGAGGAGGGATCCCCATGGCGTTCGCACGCAACCAGTGGTACGTGGCGGCCTACGGCAGCGAGGTAGGGCGCGACCTGCTGGCCCGTACGGTGCTCGGTGAGCCGCTGGTGCTGTACCGCACCGAGGCCGGGGAGGCGGTGGCGCTGGCCGACCGGTGTGTGCACCGGCGCTACCCGTTGTCGGAGAGCCGGCTCGACGGCGACACCATCGTCTGCGGCTACCACGGCTTCACCTACGACCAGACCGGCTCCTGTGTCTTCGTGCCGGGGCAGCAGCGGATTCCGCGTACCGCCCGGGTCGCCGCGTATCCGGTGGTGGAGCAGGACTCCTTCATCTGGGTGTTCATCGGTGACCGGGAGCGGGCCGATCCCACCACGATTCCCCGGGCCCCCTGGCTGGTCGACCCCCGGTACGCGGTGGTCCGTGGGATGGCCCCGCTGAACGCCCGGTACGGCCTGCTGGTGGACAACCTGCTGGACCTGTCCCACGAGACCTATCTGCACGGTGGCTACATCGGCACCCCGGAGGTGGCGAACACCCCGATCACCACCGAGGTGGACGACGAGCGCGGCATCGTCTACGTCAGTCGGCACATGGACGACGCGGAGTGCCCGCCCTTCTACGCCCGCTCTACCGGCATCCAGGGCCGGATCACCCGCTGGCAGGACATCGAGTACCACCCGCCCTGCCTCTACCTGCTGCACAGCCGGATCGCCCCGCAGGGGGTGTACCCGCCGGCGCAGGGCGAGGACAGCGAGGCCTTCCACGCCGAGATCGTGTACGCCATCACCCCCTCGACGGAGAACACCACCTACGACTTCTGGGCGGTGGCCCGGGACTTCGCGATCGACGACGAGTCCGTCAGCGAGTACCTGCACCAGAGCAACCACACCGTGGTCATGCAGGACGTCACCGCCCTCAACATCCTGGAGCAGGTGATCGCCGCCGAACCGGAGAAGTACCAGGAGCTGAGCATCAACATCGACACCGGCGGCCTGGCGGCCCGGCGGCTGCTGGCCCGCCTGGTCGACGCGGGGAGGGTGGAGGCGACCCGGTGAGCGGCCCGGCCGGCATGCTGACCGGCGACCGGGTCTACCGGATCCACTGGATGCCGGGCACGGACATCCTGCGCGGGGTCTGCCACTGCGGTGCCGAGCGGGTGGCCGAGGAGCCGGTGGAGCTGTGGGAGTGGCTGCTCGCCCACCCGCAGGGCCACCAGGCGGTGACGCCTCCGCCCGAGGTGCCTACCCGGATGGCGGTGCCGGCATGACCGAGATGTATCTGATGGTCACCGCCCGGGAGCAGGTGGCCGACGAGGTCGTGGCGATCACCCTGGCCCGCCCGGACGGCGGCCCGGTGCCGCAGTGGACCCCCGGGGCTCACCTCGATCTGCTGCTCGGCCCGGACCTGGTCCGCCAGTACTCCCTCTGCGGTGATCCGGCGGACCGGTCCGGGCTACGGATCGCGGTGCAGCGGGAGCTTCAGGGGCGGGGCGGGTCCCTGCTCGTGCACGACCGGCTGACTCCCGGGGCCACGGTCGCGGTGCGCGGCCCCCGGAACAACTTTCCGCTGGTGGCGGCGGGACGGTACCTCTTCATCGCCGGGGGCATCGGCATCACCCCGATCGGCCCGATGGTCGCCGCCGCCGACGCCGCCGGTGCCGACTGGCAACTGGTGTACGGGGGACGCAGCCGCGCCACCATGGCCTTCGCCGACTCCCTACGGGAGAAGTACGGCGACCGGGTACGCCTGTGTCCGCAGGACGAGACCGGCCTGCTGGACCTGCCCGGGCTGCTGGGTCCTCCGGAGGCCGGGCTGGTCTACTGCTGCGGGCCGGAGACGCTGATCAAGGCGGTGGAGGAGCACTGTTCCGGCTGGCCGCCGGGCAGTCTGCACGTCGAGCGGTTCACCCCGGCCACCTCCGCCGGGAAGGTCGGGGAGGTCGACACCGCCGTGGAGGTCGAGCTGACCCTCTCC
This sequence comes from Micromonospora sp. NBC_01739, assembly GCF_035920385.1. Taxonomy (GTDB): domain Bacteria; phylum Actinomycetota; class Actinomycetes; order Mycobacteriales; family Micromonosporaceae; genus Micromonospora. The sequence goes on from NZ_CP109151.1 coordinate 3,637,911, forward strand.
GGCCGGACCCTCACCGTGCCGGCGGGGGTGCCGATCCTGCAGGCTGTGGAGGAGGCCGGGGTGCAGGTGCTCTCCTCCTGCCGGGAGGGCACCTGCGGCACCTGCGAGACGCCCGTGCTGGCCGGAGTGCCGGATCACCGGGACAGCCTGCTCACCGAGCAGGAGCGGGCGGCCGGGGACACCATGATGATCTGTGTGTCCCGGGCCCGTACCCCCCGGCTGGTCCTGGAGCTGTGACCGGCGCAGGCGCGATGATGGCGGGATGCAGGCGCAGCCCGGCCGGTCGGTCACCAGCAAGGTGCTGGCGCTGCTGGACGCCTTCACCCCGGCCGCTCCGGCGCTGACCCTCACCGAGTTGGCCCGCCGCGCCGGGTTGCCGTTGCCCACCGCCCACCGTCGGGCTGCGGAGTTGGTCGCCTGGGGGGCGCTGGAGCGGGGTGAGGACGGGCGGTACCGGATCGGTCTGCGGCTGTGGGAGGTGGGCTCGCTGGCCCCCCGGGGTCTGGGGCTGCGGGAGCTGGCCCTACCGATCATGGAAGACCTCTACGAGGTGACCCACGAGAACGTCCAACTGGCCGTCCGGCAGGGGCTGGAACTCGTCTTCATCGAGCGGATCGCCGGGCGGCACGCGGTGCCCGTACTCACCCGGGTCGGGGGTCGGTTCGCGCTGCACGCCACCGGGGTCGGGCTGGTCCTGCTCGCCTACGCCCCGAACGAGGTCCAGGAGCAGGTGCTGGCCGCACCCCTGGAGCGCTACACCGAGCTGACCATCACCGACCCCCGGCGGCTGCGCCGCTGCCTGGCCGAGGTGCGCCGGGTCGGGTACGCGGTCAGCGACCGGCAGGTCACCATGGACGCCCTCTCGGTCGCCGCACCGATCCGTACCCCCGAGCAGGTGGTGGCCGCGATCTCCCTGGTGGTCGCCCACGACCGGGCGGACTCCCTGGCCCTGGCGCCGCTGGTGCAGGCCGCCGGGCGGACCCTGTCCCGGGCCCTGGGCGCCTCGTACCGGCAGCCCTCGGGCCGGGTGCCGTCACCACCCCGCCCGGAGACCCAGTAACTTAACTGGATGTCCGAGCTCCATCACGCGCTGGAGACACCGTCGGAGAGCGCGGCGGCGATCGGACGGGCCCGCGCCCAACGGCTGCTGGTCACGCTGTTCGGGGACTACTGGCACGCCGGGCACGCCCCCCTGCCCTCCGGCGGGCTGGTCGCCGTGCTGGCCGAATTCGACATCGCACCCGCCAACGCCCGGGCGACCCTGAGCCGGTTGACCCAGCGGGGGGTGCTGGAGCGGACCAAGGAGGGCCGCCGCACCAGCTACCGGCTGACCGAGTCGGCCTGGCACCTGCTCCAGCGGGGGGCCCGACGGATCTTCGCCAGCACGGACGGGAGCACCTGGGACGGCCGGTGGACCCTGATCGCCTTCACCCTGCCGCTGGACGACGCCAACCTGCGCCGGCTGCTGCGGGCCCGGCTGCGCTGGTTGACCTTCTCGCCGTTGTACGACGCCACCTGGGTCACCCCGCACGACCGCTTCGACGAGGTACGGGAGCAGTTGAGCGAACTGGGCATCAGTGACGCCGTGGTGCTGCGCGCCACCGACCTGGATCTGCTGCCCAGTGGCCGGGCCCGGCTGGAGGCCGCCTGGCGGATCGACGAGCTGGCCGCCGGGTACCAGTCCTTTCTGGAGCGACACCGGGAGCTGGCCTGGAAGGCCACCGCGGGCAGTGTGGCACCGGCGCAGGCGCTGGTGCGGCGGACCGAGATGGTCAACGACTGGCGGGCCCTGGTGGGTGAGGATCCCGACCTGCCGGCCACCTTCCTGCCGGCCTCCTTCCCCCGGGCCCAGGCGCGGACCCTGTTCCTGGACATCTCCCAGGCCCTGGCCCGGCCGGCGCAACAGCGTTTCGAGCAGATCCTGCGGGCCGCGGAGGCCGGGAAGTAGCGTCTGAAGTAGATAGATTGCAGATTCGTTGACGCACGATCAGATTTCGCATTAGGTTCCCCGTGCACATGTGACCAGGAGGTCCAGCCGCCCGTTCCCGGCTGAAAGGGGCCCTGCCATGCACCTACGTCGACCCTGGGGAAAACCGCACCGATCCTGGAAAGTCGCCCTGACGGCGTTCGCCACCACCACACTGGTCGGCAGCTCAGCGGTGCCGGCCCTGGCCGCCCCGCCGCCCGGTGCGGGTATCGACCGTTCCTTCGAGGTGGCGGTCGTCTCGACCCGCGCCGACCTGGTCAGCGGCGGTGACGCCCTGGTCCGCATCGAGGTGCCCCGCAACGTTCCGCCGCACCAGGTGCGGGTGCACCTGGACGGCCGCAACCTGAGCAGCCAGTTCCGCCCGGTCGGCGACGGTCGTACCCTGCTCGGCCTGGTCGATGAGCTGCCGCTGGGTGAGAACACCCTCCAGATCCGCGCCAACGGCAACGGCAACGGCCGTCCCACGGCCGAGCTGACCCTGGTCAACCACCCCGCGCAGGGCCCGGTCCTCTCCGGCCCGCACATCCCACTGGTCTGCACCGCCTCCGGCAGCCCCTGGAACCTGGGGCCGGTCGACGAGAACTGCCATGTGGCCGCCCCCCGGGTGACGTACCAGTACCGCACCACCGCCGGCAGCTTCGCCGCCCTGCCCGACGGTCCGCTGCCCGGCAACCTGGCCACGACCACCACCATCGAGGGCCGGACGGTCCCGTACATCGTGCGGGTAGAGCGGGGCACCATCAACCGGGCGGTCTACGAGATCGCCCTGCTGCACGAGCCGGGCACCCCGGTGCCGGACCCCTGGACGGGCACGGAGGGTTGGAACGAGCGGCTGGTCTACACCTTCGGTGGGGCCTGTGGCATCGGCTACACCCAGGCCACCAGCACCGGCGGGGTGATGGACCACGGCCTGCTCAGCCGGGGCTACGCGGTGGCCAGCTCGACCTTCAACGTGTTCGCCAACAACTGCAATGACGTGACCTCGGCCGAGACCGCCCTGATGGTCAAGGAACACTTCATCGAGACGTACGGGGTGCCCGCCTTCACCATGGGCTGGGGCGGTTCGGCCGGCACCATGCAGCAGTTGCTGATCTCCAACGCGTACCCCGGCATCATCGACGGGGTGATCGGCCAGATCGGCTACCCGGACGAGCGGTCCACGACCGTCAGCGGCCACGAGTGCCGCTTCATCTCCCAGGCCGCCTCCGCCGCCGGGCTGTCCACCGCCCAGCACACCGCGGTGACCGGCTTCGCCAGCCCGAACACCTGCTTCGGCTACCAGTTCTTCGACGGGGTCGACTGGCCCGCCAACTGCCCGGGCCACGTCCCGGCCGCGCAGCGGTACCACCCGGTCACCAACCCGACCGGCCTGCGGTGCGCGATGGCCGACTTCATCTCCAACGTGTACGGCGTCGACCCGGCCACCGGCTTCGGCAGGCCGATCATCCCGGACACGGTGGGTGTGCAGTACGGCCTGCAGACCCTGGAGTCCGGCACGATCACCCCGGAGCAGTTCGTCCGGCTCAACGAGGGCATCGGCGGCCTGGACGTGCAGGGCAACCGCACCCCCCAGCGCACCTCGGCGGACGTGGACGCGATCAAGGTGGCCTACGAGACCGGCCGGATCAACCAGTTCGACGGCGGACTGCGCTGGACCCCGATCATCGAGACCCGGGGCTACACCGACCCCTCCGGCGACTTCCACGACCGGTTCCGGTCCTGGACCATGCGGGAGCGGATCGTCGCGGCCAACGGCAACGCCGACAACCACATCAGCATCACCGCCGCCCCGGGGACCGCCGCCAACACCGCCTCGACCCTGGCGCTGGAGCAGATGGAGGCCTGGCTGACCGCCCGCACGGCGCTGGCGGCGGCCCGGCCGGAGTTGGACGAGGTGGCCCTGACCCGGCTGTCCCGGCCGGCGGGCCTGGCCGACGGCTGCATCGCAGCCGACGGTGACCGGATAGTGGAGGCCCTGACCCTGGATCCGGCCGCCCAGTGCAACCAGTTGTTCCCCTTCCACCGCAATCCCCGGGTGGTCGCCGGCGGTCCGACCACTTCCGCCGTACTCAAGTGCCAGCTGGCGCCGCTGGACCGGGCCGCCTACGGGGTGAGCTTCACCGATGAGCAGTGGCAGCGCCTGCAGGCGGTCTTCCCCGGCGGGGTCTGCGACTGGTCCAGGCCCGGGGTCGGGCAGGTGCCGCTGGCGGACACCTGGATCCGCTGGTCTGCCGAGCCTGCGGTGCGACCGGTGCTGCCGGTGACGACCACGGTGCAGGCCCGGTGCATCGCCGGTCGGGGATACCTGGTGGTGCAGGTCCGCAACCACCACGACGCGCCGGTGGACATCACCCTGGAGAGCGCGTACGGCCAGCGGTCCTTCGCCGGGGTGGCGGCCGGGGGCAACGCCTTCCAGCAGTTCGCCACGCGGGTGACGGCGGTGCCGACCGGGTCGGCGACGGTCCGGGTTACCGGCTCGCTCGACGGCCAGGCGGTGACCACCGCCCAGATCCGGGGCTACCCGGCCGTCGACTGCGCCGGACCGTAGTCGCAGCTCGGATGACCGGGGCCGGGCGGTGCCAGCAGGGCACCGCCCGGTTCGCGGCATCAGTCGGGGAAGGCCAGCAGCCGCAGCAGTTGGGCCAGCCGCTCATGGTCCTGCGGGGTCACGGCCGACAGCAGGCCCAGCTCCACCGCCCGGGCGGATTCCTGGGCCCGGGCGAACAGGGCCCGACCGGCCTCGGTGGCGACGAGGACGTTGGCCCGGCGGTCGGCGGGATCGGTCTGGCGCTCGACGAGCTGCCGCTTCTCCAGCCCGTCGACCAACGCCACCACCTGACTCGGATCCAGCCGCAGAAATTCGGCCAGCTCCCGCTGGGTGGGACGGACGTCGTCGGCGGCGAGGGCGAGCACCGAGTAGGAGCGGGCCTTGAGCCCGTGTTCGGCCAGGGCAGCGTTGGCCGCCGCGAGGGTCAGGGCGTTGGCGCGGGCCAGCAGAAAGCTCAGGTCCCCGGCGAGCACGCTGTCCCGCAGCCGGTCGCGTCCGGTCGGCCGGGTCCTTCCGATAGGGGACATGACGACGATGGTAGCAAGCTTCACAAATAATTGACTTTTTCAATGGTTTGTGCTCACATCGGATGGACGCAAAGGAGCAGCACCCATGTCACTGGACGGCAAAGTCGCGATCGTCACCGGATCCGGTCGGGGTCTCGGCCTCGCCTACGCCAAGGAGCTGGCCCGCCGGGGGGCATCCGTCGTGGTCAACGACGTCGACGCCACGGTCACGGCCGAGGCGGTCGCGGCGATCCAGGCGTCCGGCGGGCGGGCCGTCGCGGTGACCGCCCCGGTCGGCCCCACCGAGACCGCTCAGGAACTGGTCAGCACCGCGGTCGCACAGTTCGGGCGGCTGGACATCCTGGTCACCAACGCGGGGATCCTGCGCGACACCGTGCTGTGGAAGATGAGCGACGAGGACTTCGACACGGTGATCAACGTGCACCTGCGCGGCACCTTCACCACCGTGCGGGAGGCCGTGCGGCACATGCGGCAGGCCGGCGAGGGTGGCCGGATCATCTGCATCGGCTCGCCCACCGGGCAGCGGGGCACCTTCGGCCAGACCAACTACGCCGCCGCCAAGGCCGGCATCGTGGGCATGGTCCGCACCTGGGCCCTGGAACTCAAGCGGGCCGGCATCACCGCCAACACGGTCGTACCGGTGGCGGCGACCGCGATGACCGCGACCGTGCCCTACTTCGCCGCGGCGGTGCAGGCCGAGGCGAACGGTGAGCCGATGCCGGCCTTCTTCCGGCACGACCTGGGCTTCGGCACGGCCGACGACGTGGCCGGTCTGATCGCCTTCCTCGGCTCCGACGCGGCCGCCTCGGTGACCGGCCAGGTGATCGGCGTCGGTGGTGACCGGCTCCAGATCTGGACCCACCCGGAGGCGGCGCTCTCCGCCTACTGCGAGGGCGGCTGGACCTACGAGGCCCTGGTGCAGTCCTGGCCCACCGAGTTCGCCCCGGCCATGCAGAGCGTCGGCGAACGCTTCCCCGAACTCCCCGAGGAGTTCAAGCCCGCGGCCTCCTGACCCACCCGAGGAAGGTTTGCGCTGATGTACCAGCCCGCGATCGACCTGGCCGCCGTCACGGCGATCGACATGCATGTCCACATCGAGGTCGACGACCACGGTCACGCCTCGCTGCCGGAGCCACTCGTGGCCGCGGTGTCGAAGTACTTCCGGACCGACGGGCCCCGGCCCGCCGTCGAGGCGGTGGCGCAGTACTACCGGGAACGGAACATGGCCGCGGTCGTGTTCACGGTCGACGCCCGGACCCAGCTGAAGCACCCGCCGCTGTCCAGCGCCGACATCGCCCGGGCCGCGGCGGAGCACCCCGACGTGCTGATCCCCTTCGGCTCGGTGGACCCGCGCACCGGCGAGGCCGCCCTGGAACTGGCCACCCGGCTGATCGAGGACGAAGGGGTACGCGGCTTCAAGTTCCACCCCACCGTGCAGGGCTTCGACCCCAGCCAGGAGCAGTACGCCCCGCTGTGGGCGCTGATTGAGCGGGCCGGGGTGCCGGCGATCTTCCACACCGGACAGACCGGGATCGGTGCGGGCACCCCGGGGGGCTACGGCCTGCGGCTGGGGTTGTCCAACCCGATGCTGCTCGACCCGATCGCCGCCGACTTCCCCGACCTTCAGATCATCATGGCCCACCCCTCGGTGCCGTGGCAGGACGAGGCCCTGTCGGTGGCCACCCACAAACACAACACCTGGATCGACCTGTCCGGCTGGAGTCCCAGGTACTTCCCGGCCGAGTTGGTGCGCTACGCCAACTCGATGCTCAAGCACCGGGTGCTGTTCGGCACCGACTATCCACTGATCACCCCCGATCGCTGGCTGCGCGACGTGGCGGCCACCGACCTCAAACCCGAGGTGCTCCCGGGCATCCTCAAGGACAACGCGGCCCGACTGCTACGCCTAGCCCGGTGACGACGAGAGGAACCGCCATGACCACCACCATCGCGTACGAGCAGCTGCCCGACCTGGCCGGCACCGACCTCGGTCACACCGAGTACCGCACGGTCACCCAGGACCAGGTGAACCTGTTCGCCGACGCCACCGACGACCACCAGTGGATCCATGTCGACCCGGAGCGGGCCAAGGCCGGGCCCTTCGGCGCGCCGATCGCCCACGGCTTCCTCACCCTCTCCCTCGCCGTTCCCTTCTGGACCGAGCTGCTGGAGGTCAAGGGGGTGACCACAAAGGTGAACTACGGCCTGGACAAGGTGCGCTTCCCGGCCCCGGTCCCGGTCGGCGCCCGGGTCCGGATGCGGGCCACCATCGCCGAGGTCACCGAGGTCCGGGGCGGCTACCAGATCGCGGTCGACCAGACCATCGAGGTCGAGGGGGGCAGCAAGCCCGCCGTCGTCGCCCGAGGGTTGTACCGCTTCTACGCCTGAGCACCCGCTGTCGGCACACCACCTCCACCACCAGGAGACTGCTGATGCACCAGCACGGAATCGGCGCCTGGATGTCCAAGCGCCGACTCAAGTCCCCCGACAAGGTAGCCCTGGTCCACGGCGAGGGGGCCACGGTGACGTACGCCCAGTTCGCCGACGCCGCCGACCGGATCTCCGCGGTGCTGCGCCGGCTGGGGGTCGGCAAGGGCGACACCGTGGCGTACCTGGGTGAGAACAGTCCCGAGTTCCTCCAGGTGATGTTCGGCGCGGCGCAACTGGGTGCGGTCTTCGTCCCGGTCAACACCCGCCTGGCGCCGCCGGAGATCGCCCATGTGCTCACCGACTGCGGTGCCCGGGTGCTGATCCACGACCCCGAGTTCGCCCCCCGGGTGGCCGCGGCCGGCACGGCCGAGCAGACGCCGCACATCGTGGTCACCGGTGAGGGCGAGGCGCAGCGCCCGGGGCTCGCGGCACTGGTCCGCGACACCGCCCCCGACCCCGCCGGCCCGGTCGCCACCGGGCCGGAGGACCCGGCGGCGATCATCTACACCTCCGGCACCACCGGCCGCGCCAAGGGGGCCGTGCTGACCCACGGCAACCTGACCTGGGTGGCGCTCAACTGCGTGGTCGACTACGACGTCGTCTCTACCGACGTGGCGCTGATGATCTCCCCGCTGTTCCATGTCGCCTCGCTGGGCATGGGTGCCCTCCCGGTCATCCTCAAGGGCGCCACCATGGTGCTGGAGAAGGGCTTCGAGCCGGGACGCGCCCTGGCGCAGATCGAGCGGCACGGGGTGACCATGCTCAGCGGGGTGCCCACCACCTATCAACTGATGGCCGACCACCCCCACTGGGCATCGACCGACCTGTCCACCCTGGCGAAGCTGACCTGTGGGGGTTCGGCGGTGCCGCCGCGCATCCTCAACGCGTACGAGGCCCGGGGGTTGTCCTTCTCCCAGGGTTACGGCATGACCGAGGCCTCACCGGGGGCCACCTCGCTGCCCCCGGACATGACCCGCGCCAAGCAGGGCAGCGTAGGGCTGCCGCACTTCTTCACCCAGGTCCGGATCACGGACGTGACCGGGCAGCCGGCACCCACCGGCAGCGTCGGGGAGATCCAGATCGCCGGGCCGAACGTCTTCCCGGGCTACCACGGGCTGCCCGAGGCGACCTCGGACGCCTTCACCCCGGACGGCTGGTTCCGCTCCGGCGACCTCGGCTACCTGGATGCCGAGGGCTACCTGTACATCTCCGGCCGACTGAAGGACATGATCATCTCCGGTGGGGAGAACATCTACCCCGCCGAGATCGAGCAGTTGCTCGGCGAGTTGGAGGGGGTCACCGCGGCGGCCGTCATCGGGGTACCGGACGAGCGGTGGGGCGAGGTGCCCTGGGCGATCGTGACCGTACGGGAGGGGGCGGCCGTGGATGTGGAGGCCGTACGGGCGCATCTGGACGGCAGGCTGGCCCGCTACAAGCTGCCGAAGAACGTGGTCATCGTGGACGACCTGCCCCGGACCGCGTCGGGGAAGGTGCGGAAGGCGGAGCTGCGCGCCCGCTTCGGCGCCTGACCGGGGTCTCGATGAGGTCGGCGAACTCGGCGGCGGAGGCCTCGGCCAACTTCTCGTGCATCCGGCGATAGGTCTCCGCCGACCGGGTGGCCGGCCACTGGGCGTCCATGAACTCGGCCGGCAGCCGGGGATCGGCCCGCAGCAACGCCAGCCAGTCCGCCACCAGCATGGTCCGTACGGTCAGGGCGCTCGGCGCCAGATCCACCGCGGCCGGATCCTCCCACATCTCGATGAAGGCCAGGTGCTCACGGCGGATCGCCTCGATGTCCCAGGCGGCGCGCACGCTCTCCCCGATCGGGAAGCCCGCCAGCTCCCGGGCGTGGAAGGCGATCACGGTGTGCGGTGGCAGATCCTGCCGCAACGGCTCCAACGACCCGGCCAGGTCGACCTCACCGGGGGCCAGCCACAGCCCGTCGCGCAGCGGCGCGAAGCCCTCCCAGGTCAGGGTCGAGCGCAGCCGGTGCCGCAGCATCCGCTGCCCCTCCGGGATGGAGAAGGTGACCAGGGTCCACCCGTGGCCCTGCGGGTCGAAGGGCCTAGGGCCCCGGACCCGGTCGGTGGCCTCACGCAGCACCGCCGCCCCGTGCTCGGTCAGCGAGAACAGGGTCTCCCGGCCGTTTCTGGTCCGGGCCAGGATGCCGCTGCCCACCAGGCGGTCGAGGGTGGCGCGGGTGGCCGGCGCGGCTACACCGGCCGGCTCCAGCACACTGATCAGAGCACTGGCCCGGATCGGCCCGGTGGCGGCGTCGACCACGTGCTCGCCGAAGAAGGCGAGCAGCAGTTGCTTCGGCTGACGACTGCGCACAGCCCTCCCTTTCGGCGTATCCCTCGTCGCGGCAGCGGCGGTCACCGCACCGCTTGTGGGGCGACGACCTGCCCGCGCTTGGCCCGCTGGATCTGGTCGTAGACGTGGGTCCGCAGTTCCGTGAACCGGGGCAGGGCGCGGGTGGTGATCTGATCACGCACAGGCGGCAGATCGATCGCGAGATCCTCTTGTACCCAGGTCGGCGACTTGGACAATACTAGTACCCGTTCTCCCAGGTAAACCGACTCGTCGATGTCGTGGGTGACGAACAGGATGGACATGTTGCGGCTGGTGTGCAGCTCCCGCACCAGGTCCTCCAGGTCCGCCCGGGTCTGGGCGTCGACCGCGGCGAAGGGCTCGTCCATGATCATGACCTCGGGCTGGTACGCGATGGCCCGGGCGATCGCCACCCGCTGCTGCATCCCCCCGGACAACTGCCAGGGGTGGCTGCGGGCGGCATGATCCAGGCCCACCACGGTCAGGGCGTCCGTGACCAGTTTGTTCCGCTCGGCGCGGCTGAGCTTCTTGTGCCGCAAGGGCAGTTCGACATTGCCCCGTACGGTCAGCCAGGGGTAGAGACTGCGGCCGTACTCCTGGAACACCACCGCCATGGCCGGGCTGGGTCCGGTGACCGGGGCGCCCTCCATCTCCACCAACCCGCTGGTCGGGCGCAGCAGACCGGCCAGGCACTTCAGCAGGGTGGTCTTGCCGCAGCCGGAGGGCCCGACGATGCAGACCAGTTCACCGGCCGCCATCGTGAAGCTGATGTCCCCGATCGCCTCGACGTTGCCGGTGGCCGATTCGTAGACCTTGCGCAGATGCTCCACCCGCAGCAGGGTGCTCCGGTCAGACACGGTTGACCTCCCTGATTCCGTGGTACCAGCGCAGCACGCGCCGCTCGACGATTCCGAAGACGACGGCGAGGAAGACGCCGACGAGACCGAGCAGGAGGATTCCGCTCCACATCTCGGCGATGAGGTAGTTGCGCTGGAAGTAGGAGATGCGGTAGCCGAGGCCGGCGGAGGAGGCGAACATCTCCGAGATCACCATCAGGATGAGGGCCACCGACAGGCCCTGCCGGACCCCGGCCATGATGCGCGGGCTGGCCGCCGGCAGCACCAGGAACCACAGCCGCTCCCACCAGGTGATCTGGAAGGAGTCCGCAGTCTCGGTCATCACGCTGTCGGTGGACCGGACCCCCTCGATGGTGTTCAACAGGATGGGCCAGATCGCCCCGGAGACGATCACGACCACCTTCATGGTGTCCGTGATGCCGAGCAGCAGCATCACCACCGGGATCAGCACCGGCGGCGGGATGGCCCGGAAGAACTCCAGCAGGGGTTCGAGCAGCTCACGCAGCCACTGGACCAGACCGATGATGGTGCCGGCGGCGATGCCGATCAGCACCGAGGCGGTGATGCCGAGACCCAGGCGGTACAGGCTGGGCAGCACGTCCTCGATGAAGGCGGAACCGACCCAGGTCTCCACGAAGGCGTCGTAGATGGTCAGCGGGCCGGGGAAGAACCGGTTGGTCGACCGGGTGGCCACCAGGCCCCAGATCACCAGCAGCAGCATCGGCAACCCCAGGGAGTACCCGAAGCCGGCCGCGATCCGGGTGCCGACACCCCGTCTGCGTACGACTGCGGGTCTGGTCGCCGGCTCGCCGACGACGACCGGGGTCTGGTCGGATTGCTTGATCACCGGGCCTGTTCCCCTCGGATGGACTGGTGCCAGAACAGGGTGCGCCGCTCGACGAACCGGAAGACCAGGTTGACCGCCAACCCCAGCAGACCGGTGACCACCACGAAGGCGTACAGGCCGACGGAGTCCCCGGCGGAGCGGGACAACTCGATCAGGGTGCCCAGGCCGGGGTTGCCGATCACCATCTCCGCGGTGATGGCCAGGATCAGGGCGACCGCCGCCGCCAGCCGCACCCCGGTCATCAGGTACGGCAGGGCGGTCGGCAGTACCAGGCGGGTCAACTGCTCGCGACGGGTCAAACCGAAGCTGCGGGCGGTGTCCCGGGCCACCGCGTCGACATCGGCCACCCCGTAGATCACCTGCACGAACACCTGCCAGAAGGAGGCGTAGATGATGATGACCAGGGCGGCTTCCATCTGGATGCCGAACATCAGCACGGCCAGCGGAATCAGCGCCACCGAAGGGATCGGCCGCAGGAACTCGACCACCGTGTGGGTGGCCCGGCGCAGGAAGGACACCAGGCCGACGATCGTGCCGAGGACCACGGCGGCGACCGTGGCCACCGTCAGACCGATCGCCCAGGACTTCATGGTGGCGCCCAACCGGCGCCAGAAGGCCAGGTCGACGGACTCCTCGGCCAACCGGGCGAACACGTCCGTCACGTACGGCAGGTACTGCGGATTGATCAGACCCAGGGTCGGGACCAACTGCCAGACGACGAGGAATCCGGCCAGGCCGACGAGGCCCAGCAGCGCCTTGCGCAGCCCGCGCAGGCGTCGGGTGGAGGGGACGGCCATGTCACTCCCGGAATCGGGGACGCCCGGTCAGGCCCTCCCCGGCCTCGGGTGCCGGGGAGGGCCTGGCGGCGACAGCTACTTCTGCTGGATGAGCCGGTCGAGGTTCGGCTGCTTGTCGAGCACCTTGTACTTCTGGGCCAGCTCGGCCAGGGTCTGGAGGCTGGTGCGGTCCAGGTCCCAGCCGAACTCCGGCAGCTTCACCGAATCCGCCACGGGCTCCGGCAGCTGGAGGTTGTCCTTGATGGCCTGCCGGACGGCCGCCTCGTTGGCGGGGTCCTGGGCCCACTGGAGGGTCTCCTTCATCGCCGCCGCGAAGTCGTCGACCAGCTTGGCGTCGGACTCCGTACGCTCCTTGGTGGTGATCGTGGTCAGGGTGGTCAGACCCGGCACGACGGCCTGGTAGGGCGCCACGATGAAGGTGTCCCCCCGGCTGCGCAGCTGGGTGACGAAGGGCTCCGGCACCCAGGCGGCGTCGATGTTGCCGGCCTCCAGTTGCGCCGGGGCGTCCGGGAAGGCCACCTCGACGAACTTGATGGTGGAGGGGTCACCGCCGTCCTTCTCGACCGCCGCCATGATCGTCACGTCGCCGGCGGCACCCAGGCTGTTCACCGCCACCCGGCGGCCCGCCAGCTCGGCCGGGCGGGTGATGCCGGACTTGGCCGAGGCCACCACGGCGTTGATGTCGTCGCCCTCGGCGTACGAGGAGGCGTAGTTGCCGATCACGACGACCCCGAGGTCCTGGAGGTCGGCGCGGAAGGGGCCGAAGGGCTGGCCGATCGCGAAGTCGATGTCGCCGTTGAGCAGCGCCGGAATGGCCTGCGCGCCACCCTGGGCGGGCAGCACCTCCACATTGAGGCCGCGCTTGGCGAAGATGCCCGCCTTGATGCCGCCCCACAGCGCGGCGGTCTCGGTGATGGGCAGCGCCGCGACCCGGACCTGGCGCAGGTCGCCGTCGGTGGAGTCGGACGGGGAGGAGGCATCGGAATCAGTACATCCGGTGAGGGCGATCGCGGTGGCGGCGATCAGCCCGAGGGCGATGACCTTCTTCATGGACGGGGCCCTTCCTGGGCGGGGGTGGTGGGGTGCGTCAGAAATCGGCGGATGCCACGGAGTTGCCGGTGACCTTCCACTGTGGGAGAGGTCACTTCGCTGTGTTGGCCATGGTCAGTCACCCAGCACCGGAAGTCAAGAAATTCTGACGCCCGTCATGAATAAGTTGAACAAAGACGACCCGGCCCGGGGCTGGCCCGGACCGGGTCGTTGCTGGCCGCGCCCGCCGGTCGTCACCACCAGGTCACCGCGCCGAGATCACCACTGCGCTGGGTTCTCCGGATCCGGCTGGAGAAACTCCAGCCGGTTGCCGAGATTGTCGTACGCGTACAGACGACGGTGTCCGGGGAAGTTGTCGTCCCAGGTCACCTCGACCCCGTGCGCCTCCAGCCGGGCGGCCAAGGCGTCCAGGTCACCCACCACGATGCCCGGGTGGGCCTTACGGGCCGGCTGGAAGTCCTGCTCCACCCCGAGGTGGATCTCCAACCGATCGCCCCGTACCCACAGGCCACCACGGGCGGCGAGCACCGGCGGCTTCTGCACCTCGACCAGGCCCAGTACGCCGCAGTAGAACCCCCGGCAGGCGTCCTCGCTGCCGGGGGCGATGGCTAACTGGACGTGGTGCAGACCGAAACCCAGGCCGGAGTCGTGCTCGGGGCCATAGCCGAAGCGCGAAGTCATGCTGTCCACTCCTGATCGTGAGGCCGAGCCAAGGGCCGCTGGGGTCAGGCCCGCAGGTCGTGCAGGGCCTTTCGCTCCTGTTCGGTCAGTGGACCACGGGCCTCGGCGGCCAGGCACTCGGCCAGCTCGATGCGGTTCTTCACGCCGAGCACCACGGTCGCCACCCCGGGGACGCTCAGGGCGTACCGGTGGGCCAGGGAGGCCGGGGACTCACCGAACTCCGCCGCCAGGGCCCGGAACCGCTGCGCCCGGGCGAAGTCGAGGGCGACCGGGGAGTCGTCGTCCACCGGCCGGTCGATGCCCTCGGTGAGGGCCCCGGCCGCCACGGCCCGGATCCCGATCACGGAGACCCCGGTGTCGACTGCGGCCTGCCGGATCTCGTCGTTGCAGGGCTCGGCCGAGGAGCCGAGCAGCCACATGTCGCCGCTGAGGTCCAGGGCGTTCACCACCGCCTGGACCGCGTCCGGGCGGGGCTGCCGCTGCATGGCCTCGATGACGGTCTGGGGGTGACCCACCCCGGTCAGCCCCCAGGCCCGGATCCTGCCCTCTTCCCGCAGTCGTTCGAAGGTCGGGACCACCTGATCCAGGTACAGATCCCAGCCCAGGGTCCGGGGGGTGGGGCCGGCCCAGCCGTGCGGATGCAGTTGAGAGTGGAGCAGGAACAGGTCCAGGTGCTCGCGACCGATGCGGTCCAGGGTCGCGTGCAGGCTGCGGATCATCTTCTCCGGCAGATCGCCCCCGTCCTGCTCGGGTAGCTCGATCTTGCTGGTGACCAGGACGTCGGAGGCCGGCATGGCGCGCAGGGCGGCGCCGGCCACCTGCTCGGACGCGTAGCCGTCACCGTAGGTCGGCGCCAGGTCGAGCATGGTGATCCCACCCTCGATGGCGGCCTGCACGGTCGCCACCGCCTCGGCGTGATCGGTCTGCCCCCAGACCCCGCCGATCCCGCCCCCACCCAGGGTCAGCGCGCTGACGCTGCCGAGACGACCGAAATCCCTGCTCTGCATGCCTACCTCCGCGACAGATTCCCGCCCGGCGTCCGGACGGGACGATGGTCTACATCAATGCGCTGGCCCGTGCACCCTGAGCCCGGAACAGGGTCGCATACCGGTCCAGACAGCCCTGGACGCTGAACTCCTCGATGGCCCGCTTCGCGCCCTCGCGCCGGGTGTCGGCGTCCCAGCCGAGCACGTCCAGCAGCGCCGCACGCAACTCGACCGGGTCGCGTGGCTGGACGATCCGGCCCATCCCGGTCGCCAGCACCGGGTACCGCCCGCCGGGCAGGTCGGTGGTGACCGAGGGGATGCCGCACATCATCGCCTCAGCCTGGGCGATGCCGAAGGACTCCGCTACGGAGGGCAGGGCGAAGGCGTCGATCGAGGCGTAGAAGTCATTGATCTGCTGACCGCGCAGCAGCCCCAGGATCCGGATCCGGGGATCCCGTTGGGCGGCGGCCCGGATCCGGTCGATCACACTGCCGCCGGCGACCGTCAGGTAGTCCCCACCGAGCAGCAGCCGCGCCTGCGGGTCGGTGATCTCGGCGAAGGCGGCGACCAGGTAGTCCAGGCCCTTGTCCGGCACGATCCGGCCGAGGAAGCCGATGTGCGGGCCCTCGGTCTCCCGGAAGTTCGGCCGGCCGCCCCGGCGGTCCAGGCAGGGGGCGGGGATCGCCGAGCGTTGGCTGGCCCGCAGGATCGACCAGAGTTCGGAGTACTGGGCCTGGTCGTCGCTGTTGACCACGACGGCGTTCGAACGGCGCAGGGTGATCCGCGACGACACCCGCACGGCCGCCATCGCCGCCCGGGTCACCAGGGTGGGCGGCAACCACAGATCGATGTGGTACGTGCTGACCACCGGCACCCCCAGGGGCAGGGCGGTGATCAGCGCCCCCTCCAGCATCGGCAGGTGCAGGTTGACCACCTGCGAGCGGCGGGCGATCCGGCGCACCAGAGGCGCGAAGCCGGGACTGACCGGGCCTCGGCTGATGGAGGCGACCACCGGGCTGCGGTAGACGTCCACGCCGTTGCGGCTCTCCCGCAGTGGCAGGGACGGGTCGTGCCGGACGGCGACCACGGCCACCCGCCAGCCCCGCTCGGCCAGACCTTCGGCGAGCACCCTGGCCACCTCGGTCAACCCGCTGACGTAGGGCGAGTAGTAGTTGACCGCGACACAGAGGTCGTATTCAGGGGAGTCTTTGCTGCTCACGGGCTTCTCCAGGATGTCGTTCGGTTACCAGGGGTGCCAGAAGCTGGTCAGCATCGCCTGCGCCAGCACCGCGGCCCACAGACCGACGTTGACCACCATCGCGCGGTCCCGGAAGAGGTCCTCGACCGGGTCCCCGCCGGAACCGCCCATGGCGATCATCTGTAGGTAACGATGCACCGCGAAGGCCGCGAACGGGAAGGTCAGCCCGGCGGTGACCGGCCCGTACGGCGGGGTCTGGGCCCAGATGAAGGCCACATAGCCGACCAGGGCCGCCACCAGGTTCACCAGCACGACCTGGTCCAGGAAGGGCACCGAGTACGACCGCAGCGCCGGACGATGGTCGCCCGCCTCGCCACCGGCGGCCGACAGGGCGGCGAGTTCGTGGCGCCGCTTGCCGAGGGAGAGCGCCAGGCAGGCGCAGTAGACCCCGATCAGCAGAGCCGGTTGGACGGCGATGCCGACCGCGATCGTGCCGGCCAGCACCCGCAGCACGAAGCCCACGGAGACCACGGACACGTCGACCAGGGGCTGGTGCTTGAGCGCCAGGCAGTACCACAGGTTGATGGCCAGGTAGCCGGCGACGATGACCCCGACCAGGATCGGGAGCAGCATCAACAGGGCAGCGGTGCCGGCCAGCAGGAGGAACAGCAGGGTCAGCGCGGCGCTGGTGCTCACCAGTCCACTGGCCAGGGGACGGTTGCGTTTGACCGGATGCAGGCGGTCCCGCTCCCGGTCACGCAGATCGTTGAAGATGTAGACGGCCGAGGAGGCGGCCAGGAAGGCCAGCAGGGTGCCGAGCAGCGGCATCACCTGGGTCACCGCGGCTTCCGGGGACGCCACCAGCGGCGCCATCAGCACCAGCACGCCCTTGAGCCACTGGCGGGGGCGCAGCAGGGCGAACATCCCGCCGAGGCGGGCCAGGGGTCTGAGCGCCTGCACCGCGGCCACCGGGTCGACGGTGACCACGGGCACCTCCGGTGACGCGGCGCTCGGGGCTTCCAGGGCGTGCTTCATGGCGGACCTCTCCTTGCTCCGGGGAGTGTCAGAACAGCGCCTTCGCCAGGCTCAGGGCGCCCTGCTTCCAGGGGTCGCGGTGGGTACGTCCGGCGCTGCGCCGCGTTCCGGCGGCGTTGGCCCGCCACCAGTGGTACGTCTTCAGCAGGGCCTGCTCGTTGCTGAACTTCGGATCGAATCCGAGCTGCTGGGTGGCCCGGTCGATCGAGACGTACGAGTCCCGGGTCAGCTTGTGCACCAGTCGCTTGTAGACCGGGGACAGCCCGGTGGCGGCCAGGACCCGCAGCACGGCGACGGCGGGCCCCACCGGCATGGCCAGCACCCGCTTGCCGTGGTCGGCGGCGTCGAGCACCGCCTGGAAGTCCTCCCGCAGGGTGCGGAACTCCCGGGCGCCGATGTTGAAGGTGTCGTTGGCGACGTCGTCGGGGGCCTCGCAGATCAACTGGATGGCCGTGCAGAGATCCTCGACGTCGAGCATCTGGGTGGCGACGTCGCCGCCGCCGATCAGCGGAAAGTGCCGGCCTTCGTCGGCCCACTCGAAGAGCATGGCGAACAGGCCGAGACGCTCCTCGCCGAGGAAGGTCTTGGGCCGCACGATCGGGGCGCAGAGCCCTCGTTCACGTTGCCGCAGCACGGCGGTCTCGGCACCGAGCTTGGCCGCCGAGTACGGGTCGACCGGCTCGCAGGGGTAGTCCTCCGGGGTGGGGCAGTCCCTGGGCAGTCCGTAGACCGCGGTGGAGGAGATGTGCACGAAGCGGTCCACCCCGGCCCGGCGGGCCGCCTCCAGGGCCGCCTCGGTGCCGTCCACGTCGACCGAGCGGATGTCCGCCGACCGGTGGCTGGGCAGGGCCGCCGCGGAGTGGATGACCACGTCGGCGGAGCGGAAGGCGCGGGTCAGCGCGTCCACGTCACGGACGTCGGCCCGGATGAAGGCGGCCTTGCCCTCGACCCTCGGCGCCAGCGGCCGGATGTCCACCCCGGTCCAGGTCACTCCCGGCCAGGGTCTGGCCAACAACGCGGTGCCCAACATGCCGGCGGCTCCGGTCACCACTGCGTGCACTTCCGCCTCCCGTGTCGAAAAATGCCGTTTTCTTGACGACGATGTGACGTCTCAACGACGACCAGGTTTCAAACATTCGCGCTATCAAGTAATTCACCGGTGAGTCATACGCGGCGAGCCGCGCCGACCAATCGGGACCGGCCACCGGATACCGTGCAATTCGCACATCGGGCCAGGCCCGACACCACACCCGGTCGGCACCGATAAGCTGGGCGTACGCCATCCGCGCTCCTTCCAGGTCGACAGAATCCGGTATTGGCACTCGTGACGCTAGCGACCGACGATTGCCCCCTCCTTGGTGTGCGGAACAAGCTTCCAGCAAGGTCTACGTCGATACCTTTTCCGAGGCCGGTACCGCTCTCGGCAGGAACCGGGGTGACGTAAAGGAGTTGCCATGACGGAAGCGGCGGCAAGCACGACCGCGACAATGGACGAAAAGGAACCAGCGCCGTCGCCGGAACCCCGTACCCGTTCCCGTGGGCGTCGGTGGGGGCTACGTCTCGCCGCCGTGGCCTGCTTCGGCTGGCTGGTCGTCGTCGCGCTGCACCACCTGCTCAGCGCCCGGACCTACGTGTGGGGTCCGATCGACCTCCTGCCGCCGATCGTCTGGGCGGCGGTCCCGGTGGTGCTGCTGCCGGTGGCCTGGCTGGCCCGCTCGATGCGCTGGAAGCTGGTCGGGGCGGCGCTGCTGGCCCTGGTCCTGGGGGTCGGCTACAGCGGGATCAACTTCGCGACGATCTTCCACACCCCGCCGCCGGCACCGGCCGACGCCATCAAGGTGGTCACCTGGAACACCGAGTACTGGGACCAGGACCGGCGCAACGGCGGTGAGCAGCGCACCACCACGGAGCAGTTCTACAGCTTCCTGCGGGACATGGACGCCGACGTCTACATGCTGCACGAGTACGCCCATGTCGACGACTCCCTGGTGGACATCTTCGCCCAGGCGTACGAGATCGATCAGGCGGCGGAGCTGGCGGCCGCCTTCCCCGGGTACACGATCGTCCGCGAGGGTCGCAACATGACGATCACCCGGTTGCCGGTGGTCGGGCACGCCTGGCTGGACTCGACGCCGTACCTGCCGGACGACCTGAAGCCGGTGCCGTCGGCCCTGATCGACCGGCCGCTGTTCTACACCTCGCAGGGGCTGCGCACCGACATCGAGGTCAACGGTCAGGTCGTCTCCTTCTACAACGCGCACATCTTCCAGCCGCCGGTGCGGATCCTGCTGCTGCGCAGCGACGAGGACCGGAACATGTTCGAGATCGACCGGTTCAACTTCGAGATCCGCCAGGCCAGCTACCAAGCCATCGCGGCCGATCTGGAGAACAACCCGAACCGGGCGGTGATGGCCGGCGACCTGAACACCTCGCCCTCGATGAACCTGCTCGACATGGTCTCCGACCGGCTGGTCGACCAGACCAAGGTGCTCACCTCGCTCTACCCGGTCACCTGGCCGGTGGGCGACAAGCCGCGGCTGTGGCGCATCGACTGGCTGTTCACCACCCCGGACATCACCGTGCACCGTTACGAGTTGACCATGCCCCGGGGGTTGTCCGACCACAAGGCGCAACAGTTTGTCATCTCTGCCCCCAAATAGAGATGATCGTCACATTGACGCCGAGCAGGCGAAGACACCAATTCCGGACGTTTTAGCGCCCACCAGGTGATCTACGACTGTCAACGGCTGTTGGTTGTGTACTAGGGTGATCGACGGGTCTTCTCAGCGACGAGAGATTACCGATGAGTAGGCGCGTCGCCCACCTCCCAGCGCAGTCGAAATCCTGCCCGAGGAGCATCAATGAATTCCGGAAATACGCCACTGGTGTCGGTGGTAATACCCTGCCACAACAGCGCCAAGACCATAGCTCTGAGTGTGCTCTCGGCATTGCACCAGACCCACCCGTCGGTCGAGGTCATTGTCGTTGACGACGCAAGCACCGACAACACCCGGGATATTGTCGGAAAACTCGATTGCACCCTGATCGCGCTGACCGAGAATGTGGGCGCGGGTCCGGCTCGCAACCGTGGCATAGCGGCGAGCCGGGGCGACATCCTGTTCTTCCTCGACTCCGACGTCGCCCTGGCCCCCGAGGCGGTCGCCAACGCCGTGAAGATCTTCCAGGAGAACCCCTCCTACGGCGCGGTGTGGGGCGTCTACGGCGACCGTCCCCTGGTCGACGACGGGGTGGTGGAGTGGGTGCAGGTGTTGTACGGCCACTACCGGGCCACCCGCAAGCTGGGGGCGGCCCGCACCGGCCACTTCGCCAGCGGGGCCATCCCCCGCTGGGTCATCGATGAGATCGGGGCCTTCGACGAGCGCCTGCTGGGCCAGTACGCCAACGAGGACCACGAGTTCAGCCTCCGCATCGCCGAGCATTACCCGGTCATCCGTACCTTGTCCGTGATCGGTTACCACGACGACGACGACCAGCTCTCCTCGATTCTGCGCAAGCTCTACCGGCGAGCCGGCTCGCTGGTCCCCCTCGTGCTCAAGCAACGCGAGCTCAAGCCCGAGCGGGAAGCAACCCACCGGCCCGCCGAGGTCGCAGCCGCCTCTCTGGCCACCGCCAGCCTCCCCCTGGTGTTGGTCTCTCCCTACCTGGCGGCCGTACCTCTCGCTTTTCTGGCCTGGTTCATCAGCGTCGACCTGCCGCTCTTCAACTACGTGCGGCGCACTGCGGGCTGGCGGATGGTTCCGCCCAGCGCGTTTCTCAGCTTTCTGTACAGTCTCGCGATTTCCGCGGGTGCGTTGAGCGGTGGCCTGCGCTACGTGCTCGACGCGCGCTTTCGACAGAGGTACCGGACACCGGCCGAAGTCCATTAGGGACTGCGGTCGGGTTCGGCGTGATCAGGGGGAGAGCGTGTGAGGATCCGACTACTGGGGCCCGTCGAGGTGGAGGCGGCCGACGGCCCGTTGGACGTGGGACCACGTCAACGGCGTGCCGTCCTGGCGGCCCTGGCCATGGACGCCGGCACCCCGGTGTCCATCGACACCCTGACCGAGCGAGTGTGGGGCCCGGCGGCTCCGGATGCGCCCCGTAGCGCGCTCTACGCGCATGTCGCGCGGCTGCGCCGGGCTCTCGCCCAGGTCCAGGACGACTCCGGTCGACCGGTCAGCCTGAGCCGCCACGGGGACGGGTACGTCCTCAACGTCGACCGCCAGCAGGTCGACCTGCATCGACTGAACCAGCTCATCGACACCGGTCGGGCCGGAGTACGCACCAGCGACGTCGAACGGATCGGCGCCCTGCGGGAGGCGATGGACCTGTGGCGGGGGGACCCACTGGCCACCCTCGCCGGCGACTGGGCCAACCGGGTCCGGCGCAGCGTGGCCTCCCAATTGATCAGCCTGGCCGCCGCCTGGAGCATGGAGGAACTGCGACTGGGCAACCCGGAGGCGGTGGTCGACCGGCTGGGTCGGATCCTCGGCTCGTACCCCCTGGCCGAACCGCTGGTGGCCTTGCAGATGCGGGCCCTGTGCTCGATGGGGCGTACCCCGGAGGCCTTGCAGTCCTATGTCGACATCCGGGCCCAGATCGTCGATCAGTTCGGCGCCGAACCCGGGCCGGAACTGCGGAACCTGCATGTCGCCATCCTGCGCGGCGAACTCGATGAGCCGCACTCCGGCACGGTCGCGACGGTCTCCGCGCCGGTACGGCAGGTGCCACGGCAACTGCCCGCCGACATCGCCCGCTTCTCCGGCCGTCACGACGACCTGGCCCCCCTGCTGAACTGTCTGAACCCCGCCGGCACGACCGACTCCGCCCCGGTGGTGTCGATCTACGGAGCCGCCGGGGTGGGCAAGTCCACCCTGGCCATCCACGCCGCGCACAAGCTGGCCAACCGGTACCCGGACGGCCAGCTCTACATCGACCTGCGCGGCACCAGCGTGGACGCGGAGCCGCTGACCCCGGTCGACGCCCTCGCCCGGCTGCTGCGCACCCTCGGGGTCAGCAGCTTCACCTGCGCCCCGGAGCAGGTCGACGAGGCCGCCGCCCAGTTCCGGTCGGTGGTGGCCGGACGGCGGCTGCTGCTGGTGCTGGACAATGCCGTCGACGCCGCCCAGGTGCGACCCCTGCTGCCCAGCGGCGCCGGCTGCGGAACCCTGGTGACCAGCCGCCAGCCGCTGGCGGGTCTCGGTGACGTCAGCCAGCTGCGGGTCGGGCCGCTGACCATCGCCGACGCCATCGCGCTGCTCAGCCACTGGGTGGGAGCGGAACGGGTGGCCGCCGAGCCGGAGGCCGCGGCCGCGATCGCCGAGTGGTGCGAATGCCTGCCACTGGCGCTGCGCATCGTCGGGGCCCGCCTGGTGGCCCGCCCCGGCTGGCCGCTGGCCGAGCTGCGCGACCGGCTCGCCGACGAGCGGCGCCGGCTGGACAATCTGGAGTTCGACGGGGTCGGCCTGCGAGCCAGCATGGCCGGCTCCTACGACCGGCTCTGCGGCAGCGCGGACCGCTCGGAGCGGGCCATCGCCGAGGCCTTCAAGCTGCTGGGGACCTCGACGATGACGGAACTCAGCCGGTCCACGGCCGCCCGGCTGCTCGCCCGTTCCGAGGCACACACCGAACGCATCCTGGAGCGGCTGGTCGACGTGCAGCTTCTGGAGACCTCGGCGCCGGGCAGTTACCGGATGGGCGAACTCCTGCGGCTGTACGCCCGGGAACGCTTCGCCGGGCTCCAGGAGAAATGACCGGCGAGACGGTCTGACAAGGAAGAAGCAAGCGGTTCACGGTTAGCGTTGGTCACCCAGGTCGATTCCTTTCCATGATCGGAGAAGGTGGCCCGTGTCGACAAAAGAACTGGACGCCGAGCAGACCTTCCCGGAAATCGCCGAAACAATCACCACGGCGCCCCGGAAGCGATGGTGGGGGGTAGCCCGCAAGGTCGCCATGGGTCTCCTGCTGGTGGTGACCGCGTTCTTCATAGTGATCACCCTCCGTGGTCAGGACTGGTCCACCGTGGCCGCCACCCTGCGTGGCCAACGGCCCGGTTTCGTCGCGACCATGGTGGCGCTGGCCGTACTGGCCAACGCCCTCGGTCTGGTCGCCACGATGATCTCCTGGCGGGCCATGTTGGTCGGCGTCGGCGAACGGGTGGCCGCCGTGGACGCGGCCCGGATCTTCTACCTGGGCCAGTTCGTCAAGTACGTGCCCGGCAAGGTGGCCGGCTTCCTGGTCAGCGTCGAGATGGGCCGGCGCATCGGGGTGCCGGCGGCCCGGATGGGGGCGGCCTGGCTGCTGGCCCTCGTGGTGAGCCTGCTGACCGGCGCCACCGTGGGGCTGGCGGCCGGCCCGGAGGTCTTCGGGGCCTCCTCCGCCTGGCTGCTGCTGGCCGTCCTGCCGGTGGCTGCGGTCCTGGTCCGCCCCGAGCTGGTCGGCTGGGCCGCGACCCTGGTGGCCCGGTTGCGCCGGCGCCCGGAGCCGACGACGGCGATGTCCGGGACCGGCATCCGGCAGGCGGTCGTCGCCCAACTGCTGGCCTGGCTGATCGGCGGGGCCCACCTGTGGCTGCTGGCCGTGGCGATGGGTGCTCCGCCACTGCAGGCGCTGCCGCTCTGCCTCGGCGCCTTCGGACTCGGCGCGGTGGCCGGGGTGATCGCCGTCTTCGCCCCGGACGGCATCGGGGTCCGGGAGGTGGTGGTGACGGCCGCACTCAGTGTCATCCTGCCGGTGCCGGTGGCCGGAGTGGTGGCACTGGTCAGCCGAGTGGTCGTCACGGTCAGTGAGCTTGCTACCGCCGGAATCGGCCTGCTCGTCACTGCGGCGATCATGCGACGCGCTACGGCCGGATCGCCTGCCGCAGCAACGGAGGGTGTCGATGGGAATTCCATCCCACCGGCCTCCAAGAATTCACCAAGAAGCCTGCCACAGGCGGACCGCTAATGTGTTCAGGGATCAGGAAATTCTGCCGTAGAGCTACCTCAGAGAATGCGGTACTGATGCCGGACAGGAAATACGATCTGACGATTGCGGCCCCCCACTACGAGCCGTACGTCAGTGGCCACGCGCAGACCGCGCGCAGCATTGCCGAGGGCATGGCCAATCGGGGTTGGCGGGTCGCGGTCGTCACCGCCCAGCACGATGCCGAGCTGCCGCTGCGCGACGCCGTCGGTGGGGTGGACGTCTACCGCTCCCCCATGCTGACGCGAGCCAGCCGATCGCCACTCGCCCCCCGCTATCCGATGCTGGTCGGGCAGCTGGCGCGGCAGTCCTCGGTGCTGCACCTCAACCTGCCGATGCCGGCAGCGGGACTGCTGATGCCCCCGGCGCCGCGGGTACCGGTGGTGAGCATGCTGCACAGCGACCCCCAGCCGCCGTCGAAGTGGTTCTGCCGGGCGGTCATGGCGGCCTCGGACGCCGCCTCCCGAGCGGTCATCCGCCGCTCCGCCGTCGTCGTGGCCTCCAGCCGGGACCAGGCCCACGCCTCCCGGTTCTGGCCGGACATCCAGGACCGCACCTTCACCCCGATCGCGCCACCCTGCCTGGATCGGCGCGGCGGCGAGCCCCGATACCGGGAGACCCGTGGCCTGCATGTCGGATTCCTCGGAAGGATCGTGGCGGACAAGGGCATCGCCTACCTGGTACGGGCGTTCCACCGGATCCCCGACCCCGACGCCCGGCTGCTGATCGCGGGCAACTACCACACCATCGCCGGGGGCAGCAATCTGGCCGCCGTGCAGGCGGAGATCGACCGCGACAGTCGGGTCCGGATCCTCGGCGAGTTGCGCGGCCGGGAGGTCAACGACTTCTACGCCTCCGTCGACGTGTTCGCGCTCCCGGCGGTCGCCGGATCCTTCGGCACCGTGCTGGCCGAGGCGATGATGAGCGGGATTCCGTCGGTGACCACCGATCTGCCCGGCAGCCGGTACCCGGTCACCGCTACCGGGTTCGGCCTGGTGGTGCCGCCCCGGGACCCGCAGGCGCTGGAACAGGCCATCTCCGAAATGGCGACCGTGCCGCGGGACTGGCGGGAGCGCAAGGCCCGGGCGGCCCGGGCCCGCTTCTCCGTGGCCACCTCACTGGACGCGCACGAGGTTCTCTTCAGCACCCTTCGCGGGCGTACGGCAGCACGGCAATACCGATGAAACAAGGGAGAGGTTGGAGTCCGATGAACGAACAACCGCTGGTCTCAGTGATCATTCCGAACTACAACTACGCCAGCACCATCGGCGAGTGCATCAAGGCGGCGAAGAACCAGACCTACCCGTCCGTCGAGGTGATCGTGGCCGACGACGCCAGCACGGACGACTCCGTGGCGATCGCCCGAGCCCTGGACGTCACCGTGTTGCAGGTGCCGGTCAACAGTGGGGTCTCCACCGCCCGGAACCTGGGTGCCCGGCACGCCAAGGGTGAGGTGTTGTTCTTCGTCGACTCCGATGTGGCCCTCGACCCGGACGCGGTCGCCCGCGCGGTCGAGTACCTCCAGACCGAGCCGGGGCTCGGCGCGATCTGCGGCATGTACCGGGCCGAGCCGATGTTCCCCGACAGCCTGGTCAAGCGCTACCGCGCCATCCAGCAGTACGTCTGGTTCTGCGAGGTCGAGGGGGCCATCCCCGGTCTGCACTCGGCGCTGTTCGCGATGAAGAAGGAGACCTTCCTGGAGATCGGCGAGTTCAACGACCGGCTCCGGTGGACCGAGGAGCAGGACTACGGCTTCCGGCTCAACGCCCGCTACGAGGTCAAGGCCGTCCCGACCATCCGGGGACGCCACGACCACGACGGCACCATGCGGGTGATGCTGACCAAGGTGTTCAACCGCACCCGGCTCGGCGCCCCGAACTGGCTGCGGCTGAACAAGCTCCCCGGCGGCGCGGGCACCGGCTACCGGGCGCTGGGCAGCGCCTTCATCCTCGCGGCGGTGTTCGCGCTGATCTCGACGGTGCTGCTGGGCCCCTGGGCGCTGCTGGCCGCCGCGGTGTTCACCGGGATCGGCATCGCCCTGGACAAGCGCACCTACGCGTACGCCTTCCGTCACCACGGGGTCATCTTTGGCCTACAATTCACGGTGCTCCATCTGTTGGTGACGCTCACGTCTGCGGTGGCAGCCAGCATCGGCATCCTGCAGGGCCTGCTGTACCCGAGCATGACCCAGCGGCTCTACCGCGTCGAGACGCCCGCCTGACCCCTCCCACGCGCCAGCATTAGCAGTGGTGCCTGACCGGAAGTTGAAGATGACTCTTTCTGACCAGTCCGACGACCTGGGCTTCGGGATCGACAGCACGGCCACCGAGGTGCTCGCCGGCATCGACCTCACCGGCAAGCTAGCCATCGTCACCGGCGGCTACTCCGGCCTGGGTCTGGCGGCCACCCGCGCCCTGGCCGCCGCCGGCGCCCGGGTCGTCGTCCCGGCCCGGCGTACGGATGTCGCCCGGGAGGCTGTCGCCGGGATCGAGGGGGTGGAGGTCGAGGAGCTCGACCTGGCCGACCTCGACAGCGTACGGGCCTTCGCCGACCGGTTCCTCGCCTCCGGCCGCAGCATCGACATCCTGATCAACAACGCCGGCATCATGGCCACTCCCCTGACCCGGGTGGGCCCGGGCTGGGAGGCCCAGTTCGCCACCAACCACCTGGGGCACTACGCCCTGGTCAACCGGCTCTGGCCGGCCCTGACCGCCGAGGGTGGCGCGCGGGTCGTCGTGCTGTCGTCCGGTGCCGGGGAGACCCCCCGGATCAACTGGGACGACGTGCACTTCGCCGAGGGCTACGACAAGTGGGCGGCGTACAGCCAGTCGAAGTCGGCGAACATCCTCTTCGCCGCCGAGTTGGACCGGTTGGGTCGGGACGCGGGGGTGCGGGCCTTCTCGGTGAACCCCGGCTACATCCTCACTCCGTTGCAGCGGCACCTCGCCAAGGAGGAGATGGTCGGTGCCGGCTGGATCGACGAGGAGGGCAACGCCCTGCTGCCGGAGTTCCGGGCTCCCGAGCAGGGTGCCGCCACCCAGGTCTGGGCCGCGACCGCACCCGGTCTGGAGACCGAGGGCGGCAGTTACCTCCAGGCCTGCAAGGTCGCCAAGACCTTCGACGGCCCCGAGGACCGGGAGGCCGCCGAGCGGCTCTGGGCCCTCTCGGCCGAGTTGACCGGCGTCGACGCCTTCGGCAAGTCCGAGTAGCCCCGATTCGGCGGGCCGGCGCAGATCGCCGGCCCGCCGACCCAGGCCCCGGGGCCAGGCGAGGATGCCTGGCCCCGGAGCCGTTCTCTCAGTTGCGTCGGCTCCACTGCTGGTTGGTGCCGCCGTTGCAGGACCAAAGAATGATCTTCGTGCCGTTGGCGGTGGCGGCACCGTTGGCATCCACACACAGCCCGGACTGGACGCTGGTGATGGTGCCGTTGGCGTTGAGGTTCCACTGCTGGTTGAGACCACCGTGACAGTCCCAGATGATGACTGCCGTGCCGTTGGTCGTGCCGTTACCGGAGGCGTCCAGGCACTTGTTGCCGTACACCGTCAGCTGCTTGCTCGCGGTGTAGGTCCACCGTTGGTGGGTGCCGCCGCCGCAGTCCCAGAGTTGCAGCTGGGTGCCGTTGGCGGTGGCCGCGCCGGGGACCTCGATGCACCGACCCGACTGGCCGCCCACGAGTTGTACGCCCTGCCCGCTGCTGGTGCCCTGTCGCCGGACGATCGACGCGGATTCGGCCGACCGGTTGCCCTGGGCGTCCAGGACGTAGAGCCGGTAGTCACCCGATGTCGTGGGTACGGCGATGCTGGTGGCGGTGCCGTCCGCCCTGGTCATCGTCGGTCCGACGGCGAAGGTGGTGGTGCCGGAGGGGGCCAGCCAGAGGCTTCTGGCCGGGTCCCCGGTGCTACGGATCGGAATCGAGGTCACGCCGCTCGCGGCGGTCGTGCTGGCCGGCAGGACGTGGTCCTGCATCGGAACCCCACCGGCCTGAACGACGTCCCGGAAGGACTCCTGCGGCCCGGAGTTCACCGCGATCTGGTACGCCGCGGCCGGCCACACGTAGTCGGAGGAGACGATGATGTCGTCGATGGTGCTGTTGGGCAGGTTCTTCTGGGAGACCTTGTTGATCGGGCCGTAGGTGCGGGTGATGGTCAGGTCGTGCTTACGCCCGAAGTCATCCGAGTTGATCATCCAGGTGATGTTCTTGTCGACGCTCAGCACGTTGTCCCGGAAGGTCATGTACGCCGAGCCCTCGTCCGGGTGGAGCCCGTACTTGTGACCGGCCGGAACCCCCTGGAGGTAGTTGTCGCTGACGACCGTGCCCGGCTGACTGCCCAGGGTGTAGATCGGGGCGGTGTCGCTCAGCCGCTGGACGGTGTCGATGATGTGGTTGTGGCTGATGGTGTTGTTCTTCGCCGTCGTGGTGGGCCGGTTCGGCACGATCGAGCCCGATGAGCCGTCGAAGTTCCACCACCCCCACCCCATGGTGATGCCCGCCCAGGGGGCCTTCTCGATGCGGTTGTGCTGCACCGTCAGGGCATCGACGAAGTAGGCCGCGACCGCGCCGTGCCCGTTGAACAACACCGCACTGTCATGGATGTAGTTGTTCTTGATCTCGATGTTCCTCGGTGCCCCCTCGACCTGGGGCGGATACTTCTCCCGGTTGTTCGACGTGTGGTCCCCGATGTAGACGTGCTGCGGATGCCCCACACTGACCGCGGTCCCCGCGATGTCGTTCGTGTAGTTGCCGATCAGCCGGGTGTTGATCACATCGTTGACCAGGGTGATCCCGTCGGCACCGGTGTGCTGGACCCGGTTGCGTTCCAGCAGGATGCCGTCGGCGTTCTGGAGGTGGACCATGCCGGGGGTCAGGTCGACATTGCGGTAGTGGTAGACGTGGAAGTTGCCCCGGGCGTACGCGAAGGCACTGAGGTTGCCCTGCTGCGCCTGCTTGAACACCGACCCGGCGACATTGACCAGGTTCCAGTCGGAATGCTCCACGGTCAGCCCGGAGAAGGTGAGATTGCGGGCCCGGTTGCTGGTCGAGGTGCCGGCGATCCGCAGCACGGTGGCCACGTTGTTCGGCGCGAAGACCGAGGCGGTGGCCATGTTCTCGCTGCCGGCCTTGTAGTAGTAGACCGTCCGGCTGGACTTGTCGAAATAGAACTCGCCCGGCGCGTCCAGGAACTCGTACGCGTTCATGACCTTGTGGCTGCCGTTGATCTGGGCGTTGCCGTTGAAGGCCCCCTGGGCGATGGCCGCCCCGGGTTGCTGGAACAGGGCCACCCGGTTCGACCCCTCGGTGATCACCTGTCGGACCCCCACGATGGCGGTGGTCCAGGTGGTCGCCGTCTCGATCTCGATGTCCTCCTGGTTTCCGGCCACGGCCGGAAAGTCAGAAAGGCTGTATCTGGCGCCGGCGCACTGTGATCCGGATTCCCAGGCCCAGTCGGCCTGTCCGGCATTGATGGTGTACGACCCGTGGCATCCGGCCGAGTTGATGGTCTTGGCGGCCATGAAGGCCCGCTTGCCGTTGACGTAGAGCGACCGCAGCTTGTTGGCCCGGTCCAGCGGGGCCTTCCAGATGTTGCCGCTGTGCTGGGTCCAGCCAGTGACCTGCACACCGCCCTGAAGCACCGGGGTCTCACCCGGGTAGGCGGCATAGCTGATCCGGTAACCGTTGGTGCCGGAGTCGCTCGCCCCGAACTCGATCGTGCTGCCCACCGGATAGGTTCCGCCGCGCAGGTAGACCTGGATGTCGCCGGTCATGCTCGCATTCGTCGTCCGTACGACGTCCCGGGCCCGTTGCAGGCTCCGGAACGGTGCGGTGATCGTGCCCGGGTTGCTGTCGCTGCCGTCCGGAGCCACGTAGTACGTCGCCTGGGCTGCGGCCGAAGCCGGTTGCTGATCGGCGACCAGGGCCGGCAGCACGCCGGAGACGAGCACCGCGACCGCCAGCAACGAGCTCCTGCCGACACTCCGCATATCAGGCCCTGGCCCAACGCTGGTTGCCGCCGCCGTGGCAGCTCCACACGATCACCGCCGTGCCGTTGGCGGTGGCAGCGCCGTTGACGTCCAGGCACAACCCGGTCTGCGCGCTGCTGATCGTGCCGTTGCCGTTGAAGACCCACTGCTGGTTCGCGGCACCATTGCAGTCCCAGATCTGCACCCGGGTCCCGGTGCCGGCGTTGCTGGGCACGTCCAGGCACTTGCCCATCACCTGGAGGGCCCGCCCGTTCTGGGTGAACTGCTGGTTGGCGTTGTTGTGGCAATCCCAGATGATCATTTGTGACCCGTTGGCGGAGCTTGCCCCGTTGACGTCCAGGCATCGGCCGGAGGCCTCGTTGCGCAGCCGGTTGCCGGTCGGGTTCGGGTTGGGGTTCGAGCCGCTGTTGAGGGCGTCGAGGACGGCCGTGTACGCGGGCTTCTTGTTACCGGCGCAGTCGAACAGCAGCGCGTTGTCCCCACCACGCCAGGAGTCGCAGTCCCGTACCCCCCACACGGTGATGCCGGTGCAGCGCGAGATCGCCAGGCAGGCGCGGGTGACGGCGCCGTACATGTTGGCCTGGTTGCCCCCCTGGGTGATGTCCAGTTCGGTGATCTCCACGTCGACGCCCAGGTCGGCGAAGCGCTGGAGGTTGGCCTGGTAGTCACCGGGGAGGGTGGTGCCCAGGTGGGACTGGAAGCCCACGCAGTCGATCGGCACCCCGCGGGACTTGAAGTCGCGCACCATGTTGTAGATGCCGGTGGACTTCGCGTTGATCCCGTCGGTGTTGTAGTCGTTGTAGCAGAGCTTGGCGTTGGGATCGGCCGCCCGGGCGGCACGGAACGCCGCCTCGATCCAGTCGTTGCCGGTGCGCTGGAGGTTGGAGTCCCGTCGGGCGCCACTGCCGCCGTCGGCGAACGCCTCGTTCACCACGTCCCAGGAGTAGATCTGCCCCCGGAAGTGGCTGGCCACCTGGGTGACATGGTTGATCGCGGCGTTGCGCAGGTCACCGCCGGACAGGCCCTGTGCCCAGCCGGGCTGCTGGGCGTGCCACAGCAGGGTGTGTCCGCGTACCTTCATGCCCTGGGATCGGGCGTGGTTGACGATGCGGTCACCGGCGCTGTAGTTGAACACGCCGCGCTGGGGCTCGGTGGCGTCCCACTTCATCTCGTTCTCGGCGACCAGGCTGTTGAACTCGCGGTTCAGCACCGACATGTAGGTGCTGTCGTTGAACTTGTACGTCCCGACGGCCGCGCCGAAGTACCGGCCCTTCTCGGCCGCCGAGGCACCGAGGGTGCTGGCCGCGTTGGCGGCACTGACCGGTGCCAGGACAAAGCCGGCCGCCAGCGCCCCGGCCGCCAGCGTGCGCAGGATCGCCGTGGAGGACCACAGTCGCCGCCGTGGTAGGAGTGTCTTCATGTGCCCGCAACCCTTCTTCGAGTGGAATCACCTAGACGAGTGAGCGCTAACATCACCGGCCAAGTCGGGCTGCGCGCGGGGGCGACACAGGGGCAAGAGAACGTCACACGTCGATGAAGCTGAGATTGCCATAAAGTTTCCCCTGGCTCAAGAAGCCCAGCCCAGGGCGATGCATCCAATCATGATCGTCAACTTCTGAACGCCTTGCCTGCCCCACCGGAGCGGGGCCCACCACGCTGGTGAGCGATAACTCTACGAGGGCCGTTGATCCACACCGCGCCCATCGGAGAGCGGCCCACCATCGCCCCGAACACCCCTTCACCCGCCGGGCAATTCGAGGGCAGAATATTGACATCCTTGCATGCATTAACGGAGCTCCGGTATGAATGCTTAACACTCGTTAAGGCCCGGTTCCTGGGAGGAGCGGCGATGAAGAACGCCTCGCGCCATCTACGTAGGTTGGTGGCCGCACTCGGCGCCTGCACACTCGGGCTGAGCCTGCTGTCGGCACCCGCCGAAGCGTCCTCAGTTTCCGTTCTCGCTCCACATTCCGAGCGGGCACCCGAATCGGAGCAGTTCGAGGCCGAGGGGGTCACGACCGTCGGTGAACTGCGCACGGTCGACAGCGCCCTGTCGTACCTCCGCGACGGCCGCACCCAGGTCATCCGGCACCCCGGCGCCACCTACGTCAAGGTGCACTTCAGCTCGCTGCGCCTGGCCCCCGGCGAGTACGTCACCGTGTCCAGCCCGGACGGGCGGGAAAGCTACCGGTACGACCGCAACCTGAACCGAGCGACCGGCTCGGACTACACCACCGACGGCCGACCGGGCTTCTGGGCCATGTCCGTGGAGGGCGACACCGCGGTGGTCACCCTGCACAGCAACCGAACCTCGCGTGCCACCGCCGCCACCATCGACCGGTTCTGGCGCGGCTACGACCGCACGGAAGTCGCGCAGTACAACTTCTCCACCCAGTCCGTGTGCAGCACCGACGCCCGCCGCGACGTGGTCTGCTACCAGAACAGCCACCCCACCGAGTTCGCCCGCAGCAACGCGGTGGCACGACTACTGATCAGCGGCGGCGGCATGTGCACCACCTGGCGGGTGGGCAACACCAACCGCATGCTGACCAACAAGCACTGCTTCTCCACCCAGGCCGCGGTCAGTGGCAGCGAGATGCAGTTCAACTACCAGTGCGCCACCTGCGGCGGCTCGAACCCCGGCCCCGGCACCAAGGTCAGCGGCGCCACCCTCTACCGGGTCAGCAGCGGCGGCTCCAGCCAACTGGACTACGCCCTGTTCTCGGTCAACAACTTCGCCGCCATCCAGGGCTTCGGCACCCTGTACCTGGCGACGACCGCCACCACCAACGGCACCCAGATGTACATCCCGGGCCACGGCGACGGCAGCCCCAAGCGCCTGTCGATCTTCGAGAACGCCCAGAACGGCGCCCGCTGCA
Organism: Micromonospora sp. NBC_01739; assembly: GCF_035920385.1. GTDB lineage: Bacteria > Actinomycetota > Actinomycetes > Mycobacteriales > Micromonosporaceae > Micromonospora. The sequence goes on from NZ_CP109151.1 coordinate 3,671,006, forward strand.
CCGTACGGAGCGCGAACTACAACACCTGGAACATCAGCTACAGCTGCGACACCTCCGGCGGCAACTCCGGCTCGCCGGTGCTGAACAGCAGCCACCGGGTGATCGCCCTGCACCACCTCGGCGGCTGCCCGTCCAACCAGGGCGCCAAGGCCCACCTGATCTACAACGAGATCGCCAGCCTGATCGACAACGGCTGAGCACGACGACCCACCAGAGATGCTGGCCGCCGCCGACTCCCGGCGGCGGCCAGGGCCGGCTGCGGTACCCCTCCCGCAGGGAGGTCAACATGCTCCGGTGCCGGCCGGTATGCAGAATGCCCTCTAACACGACGTGATAGCCGCGGTCCAAGGCGAATGCTCATGCCTTCCCTGAGGGGCGACGGCCGGCTTTCCGGACCGGCCAGCCGAGGAAGCGATCGAACATGTCAGCCGCGTCGCCCGTCACGCTGGGGCTGAGCCGGTGCAGGTCCTCGATGGCGTCGTGCAGGCAACTGGCCAGATAGAGGAACAGGTTCACCGGCATTTCCCGGTACTCGGTCACGAGAGCCAGCTTCGCCGCCCCACACGGCCACGGTTGCCCACATCGACGGCAGATCCACAGCGGACGTACCGGCAGATGCTCACCTTCACCTGAGAGGTTCCGACCTCCCGAGAGACGACCTGACTGACCGGTCACCGCCGATCGCCTTCTCTGGCCTGCTGCTCGAACAGTCGAGACGGTCGGCGGTGGGCCCACCGGGGGAATGACGAGCCCACCGCCGCCGCACGGCGGCCTGGGGAATGCCGCCGATCACCCACCCACGCAGCCCCGTTGGCGGTACGCGGGCGGGGAGTCCTCCGTCCGTGAGCGGAAGTACCTGGTGACAGCAGCCGATACCCATCCCCGGGTCTACTCCGCTTCGGACAACGCACCTCGAACCCCCAGCTCAGTAGGTCGGCTTGATCGCCCCGCCTTCCAGCCAACCGCTGTCGACCGGCAGATCCCAGGGCGGCAATGACGCAGAACCGATGCATCCCTATTGCGATGAATGCCGTGAACTGGATGAATGGAGCTGTGACGCACAGTGGCGGCAATGGACGGCGAGGCTCGCGCCGGTATCGGCTGGCGCAGCGCCGCAAGGCGATCGGCCTCAGCCAGGAGCGCCTAGCCGAAGTCCTCGGCGTCGATCGCTCCACCGTCGTGCGGTGGGAACGGGCAGAGACCGACCCGCAGCCCTGGCACCGCCCACACCTGGCCACGGCGCTCAACGTGTCCGTAGAGGAACTGGCCGACCTGTTGGCCGACACTCGTCGGCCGCCCGCCCCGCCCGATGGACGTCTCAACCACGCGCTGCGGCAGCCCGGTCGCGTCGACCTGGTAGCCGCGGCATACCTGCGGGATCGCGTACGGCATCTCGACGAGCGCTACGACCGGACCCCTTCGACCCTCCTGCTCGCCGAAGCGGCACAGTTGCACGCTCAGGCGGTCTTCCTCCGTCAGTACGCCGACGCCGGCTCCGTTCAGCGTGAACTGGCTGCGGCGGTCGCCGAAGCGGCCACCCTGATGGGCCAACTGGTATGGGACGCCACCCAGCGACACGACCACGCCGCCAGCGCCGCCTACTTCGACCAGGCGATCAAGGCCGCGAGAGAAGCCCGCGACACCGTCACCGAGGCCAACGCCATACTTCGCAAGAGTTTCCTAGCGCTCTACGGCACCAGGCAGCCAACCGCTGCCGTCGCACTGACCGCGCAGGCCGCTGCGGTGAGCCGCCGCGACAGCCGCGTGCTCGCTGGCCTCGCCCAACTACACCGCGCCGAGGCACACGCGATGCTCGGCCAGGTACGAGAGTGCGCTGAGGCCCTTGGCGTCGCCGAGGATCACTTCGCTTCGGTGAGCCCGCAAGATCCGGCCTCAGCCCTCTACTGTTCCCAGCCATCACGCGCGACTCGCGGGCTCCTGCTGGTTGTCGTTGAACAAGCCGACTGCGGCAGTCAAGGCGTTGGAAGAGGCTCATCAACTCGTCGCCGCACGCCGCAAGTCGACCGCCGTCATCCTCGGCAATCTCGCCCTGGCCAACATCCGCCACCGCGACCTCGAGGCCGCCGTCTCCTACCTGCATCTGAACATCGATGTCATCGAGCGGACCCGCGCTGGAGGTGGCCTTACTCTCGCCTTCTCCGCCGCCCGCCAACTGCGTCCCTGGAGCGATCAGCCGCCGGTTCAGGATGTCCACGACCGACTCCTCACCCTCATCACTCCATAGGAGCAACAGCGTGACAAGCATCGACGACGCCAAGCAGTCTGTCCGGCGACGGGTCTGGGACCTTCTCGAACGCGAAGGTGCCGCACCGCCCGGGGTGCACGGCCACATTCCCGACTTCGTGGGCAAGGAAGCCGCAGCAGCCCGGCTCACAGAACTGGATGCCTGGAAGCAGGCACGGGTCATCAAATGCAATCCCGACCGGGCCCAACTGCCCGTCCGGGTCCGCGCCCTTCAGGAGGGCAAACTGCTTTACATGGCGGTCCCACGACTCGCCACACCGAAGCCCTTCTACCTGCTAGACCCGGATGACTTGGAAGTCCCCTTCGAGACTGCGGCCACGAGCACGGGTGCGGCCGAGATCGCCCCCAGAGTCGGCCCCGACGACATGCGACCGGTGGACATGATCGTGTGCGGCAGCGTCGCGGTCAGCCGACGCAACGGCGTACGGGTCGGCAAGGGAGCCGGCTACTCCGACCTGGAGATCGCGCTCCTGACCGAAGCTGGGCTCGTGACCATGGACACCGTCATCGCCACCACGATCCACCAGAGCCAACTTCTTGACGAGGAACTACCTGACGCCGATCACGACTTCAGCGTCGACTACGCGATCACCCCCGACGAGGTGGTCGCATGCACACCTGACCGGGGGCGCCCTTCCGGCATCCTCAGGGAAAGCCTCCGTGCGGATCAGCTCGACGACATCCCAGTCCTGCGCTGATCATGCGTTGCCTGGTCACCGGAACAGGCGGGTGAGATCGGCCAGTAGTCGTGAGCTGGTGATGTCGGTGGCGTCGATGACGAGCAGTCGGTCGTTCGGGTGGTACTCGACGTGGGCGCCGAGGAGCCGGGCGAGGTCGACGGCACGCTGGACGTCGGTGATCGCGGGGACGTTACGCAGCACCGTCTGACCGCGTCGGGCGAGCAGCGCGGCGCCGATCATAGGCAGTGCGGCGTTCGTCGCGCCTTGGACGACGGCGGTGCCGTTGAGCGGCCCGGCCGGGCGGACACGGTAGTGAACTCCAGGTCAGGCCTTGCTCATTGCCCTGGTGATCAGCGATACGCGGCCGCCTGCAGGCTGAAGAACTCGGCGTACATCCCGTTGAGCGCCAGAAGCTCTTCGTGGCTGCCGGACTCTGCGATCCGCCCGTCCGACACGACCAGGATCAAGTCCGCCATCCGGACGGTCGAGAACCGGTGTGACACGAAGACGGTGACGCCGCCGGTACGGATCCCCACGTCACGCGCCGCGTCGGAGTACCGGTCGAACAAGGCGTGCTCGGTCAGCGGGTCCAAGGCGGCGGCGGGCTCGTCGAGCAACAGCAGCAGCGGATCGTTGCGCATCATCGACCGGCTCAACGCGATGCGCTGCCACTGCCCGCCCGACAGTTCAGCGCCGTTGTCGTAGGACTTGCCAAGGTAGGTCTCCAGGCCGATCGGCAGCCGGTCGATCACCTCCTCAGCATCTGCACGCCGGATTGCCCGCTCCACCGCGCCCGGTGCATCGAGTCGCGGCAGGTCACCGAGGCCGATACTGCTTCTGGCCCGCAGTTCCAGCCGGAGGTAGTCCTGGAAGCTGGCGGAGATCCGCTGGCGCCATCCCAGCGGGTCGAGCCGCCGCAGGTCGGCGCCATCGATGGTGATCTCACCCGCGGTGGGCCGGTAGAACTGGCAGAGCAGCTTGACCAGGGTGGACTTGCCGGAGCCGTTGTCGCCGACGATGGCGACGATCGTGCCGGAAGGGATGCGCAGGCTGAGGCCTTGCAGCACGTCGGTATCGGTGCCCGGGTAGCGGAACGCGACGTCACGCAGCTCGATGCCGTCGGCGAGGACGGCGGGCGGCGCCTGGTCAGCCGGCGGACCGGGTTCCGACGGCGTGGCGTCGCGGATCCAGCTCAACCAGCCGATGGCGCGGGCGTTGCGTTGCAGCGCCTGGGCGAGCGCGACGGCTCCGGCGGCCTGCGCGTTGGTTTGCACGGCCAGCGTGATGGCGAGGACAACGTCGCCGACGGTGCGCTCGCCGCTGATGGCGGCGCGGACGACCAGGACGATGGAGCCGATGTATCCGAGCGCGAAGATCAGCTGACCGGTGAACCGCAGGGCCGCGCCAGCACATTCAGCCCGGCGCAATCGGCTGTCCACCTCGCGGCGGACCGTCCCATGGCGGCGGCGGAGCTCTCCGCCGAGCCCGAAGAGCCGAATCTCCTTGGCGGCGATCGAGCTGAGGGCCAGATCGAACAGGTGCCAGCTCATGCGGGTCGACTCGGCGGTCACGAGTTCGGCACGTTCCAGCCGCTTCTCGGCCAGCCGCCCGGCGATCAACGGGGGGACACCGAAGATCGGCAACAGGAGCAGCCACGGCTCGATGCGGGCGAGGAGCACGGCGGTCAGGGTGAACTGGGTGACCAGCACCCCGATCGTCAGGACGGTCTGCACGCTCTGACCCAGCGTCCACGACTGCTGTCGGAGCAACTCGAAGCGATCCGCGGCGTCCCCCCGTTCGTGCAGCGCCAGTCCGACCGGCCCGTGCGCCAGGTCGCCGAGTTGGCGTTCGGTGTCCTGCTTGTGCAGATCACCGAGCTCGAAGAAGAAGATGTGGGCGAAGTGCTCCATCGTCAAGCTGAGCAGGATACTCACGGCGGCGGCCGTCGCCGTCCAGACCGCGACATCGGTCCGCCGGTCGAGGGCCGCATCGACCGCCACACCCAGAAAGAGCGCCAGCAGGGGTCCACTCACCGCGCCGAGCATCATCAACAGGGCGGCGGTGATCAGCCTTCCCGGGCTGAGCCGCCACGCCGACGCCAGGGTCGCGCGGACACTGCGCAGGACTCTATGCACAGCCTTCCACCTCTTCCTCGGTGAACCGCGCGGCCTGCAGCCGAAACAGCTCCGCATAGCGGCCGTCGAGGGCGAGCAGCTCTTCGTGGGTGCCCTCCTCGACGACGCGACCGTGTTCCAACACGACGATCCGGTCGGCACGGCGCACCGTGGAGAACCGGTGCGAGATGACCACGCTGGTGACTCCTCGGGTGAGGTCGAGGAACCGCTCGAAGAACGCCACCTCCGACCGCACGTCCAGGTTGGCGGTCGGCTCGTCGAGGACGAGAATGCTCGCGCCACCCTCGACGGCGACCAGAGCACGGGCGATCGCGATGCGCTGCCACTGCCCACCGGACAGTTCGGCGCCGCCGGCGTATCGCCGTGACAGTGGAGTCTCCAGGCCGCGGGGGAGCTGGTTGACGAAATCCGCCGCGCCGGCCTTTTCCAGGGCGGCCCGGACCACCTTGTCGGCACGCTCCGGCTCGGCGAGCAACTCGATCGCGCCGAAAGCGACGTTGTCGCGCACCGGCAGCTCGAAGTGGGTGAAGTCCTGGAAGATGGCGGCAACCCGGCGCTGCCACGCCGTGGCCGGGAAGGTCCGAATGTCGACGCCGTCAGCGGTGATCGTCCCGGCCGTCGGTTCGTAGAGCCGGGCCAGCAGTTTCACCAGGGTCGTCTTGCCTGCGCCGTTAAGGCCGACGATCGCCAGCGACCGGCCCGCCTCGATGGTGAGGTCGAGGTCGTTCAGCACCGGTAGCCCGCCCGGGTAGGCGAAGGACACCTTGTCGAATCGCAACAGCGTCCTGGGCAGTCCCGCCGGATCGCCCCTGCCGTTCTCGGTGGTGCGGGCGTCGGCTTCGCTCATCCTCTCGATCCGCTCCACCGACCGGTAGGCATTGAGGCCCTGCTCGGTCGCCACATCGGACTCGGCGATGAAACCGCCGATCCTCATGGCGGCCAGGGACGCCTGGAATACGAGTATCAACCCGCCCAAGCCGAGCAGTCCGGACGCCGTTGCCTGAGCCGCTCCCGTCAGCAGCGCGCCCAGCAGCACGAAGGCGACAAGAACATAGAGTATGTAGGGGCCGTAGAACAGCCTGCGTCGGGCCCGCCAGACCGGGAGCACGGCGTCCATGGCGGCCGTCGTGTACTCCTGCTTCAACCAAGGTAGAAGGCCGAAGACCCGCAACTCCTTCGCCGCCGCGGGCTGGAGCAGCATGGTGCGGAGATATTCGCTGCGGCGCCGCAGCCGGGCGGTGCTGCGAAAGACCTCGGTGAACACCGACAGGCCGAGCCGGTAGCCGAAGCGGATCGTCAAGGCCGCGAGGAGCAGAGCCGGCCCCGCCCACCACACGAAGGCAACCGACGTGACCCCGGCAGCGAGAACGGTCTGCAGGTACCGCGAGATCAGCGCGATCTGACCGGCACCCGCGGCACCAGGCGACCACATCTCGGTCCGCAGCCGGTCCTTGGCGTCGGCGACGTGATCGAGCAGCTCCGGATCCTCCATCACGGCCACGCCGCCGCTCGCTTGGGAGGCCGCCATCAACCGGTCACGGACGAGATCGTCGAGGCGACGGCGGATCAGGTTGCCGAGCAGTTCCTGTACCGGCAGCAGCAGCTGCACTCCGAAGAACGCGGCCGCCGCGAGGATCAAGTTGGTCCGAAGATCGCTCCAGGCCGCCGACCCGAGCCCGCCGGCTACCGCGTCCGGCACTCGGGCGACCACGGCTGAGGTGGCGAGGATGAACGCGACCGGCAGGATCCCCGCGGCGATCTGGATCATCACGGCGGACGAAACCAGCGACCAGCCGGCGTTGGGCACCAGGTGCAGGATTCTCATTCGCCCGTCGAGGCGCGATCTGTGGCCGCGAACAAGTTCCGCCCACACAGACCTTTCGTGCGTCGTCACCACCAGGCGCCTCCCGTGCGGCCGTGAATGAGGTAGGGAGATATGGGCGTGCCGTCCCCCAACTCTGCCTACGCGACAGGAACGGAAAATCCGCTTTCCTCAACCTCGGCAGGTGACCCAGGAGAGGCCGTGGGGGTGGACCTTGCGCACATTTCGAACTGCTCGTAGAGAGCGACCCAGTTGGCGCCGACCGCAGGGTTGAATATCGGCGCAAGCATGGCCTGCAGGATCACCTCGGGAGCTCCCTCGTGTAGCGCGATGAATAGGCTCAGGTTCTTCAGCCAGCCCTCGTAGACAGTCTTGTCGGGGCTCAGCGGCGGCCCTTGATGATAGGCGAAGCTATCTTCGTCGAAGACGAGCTGCGTGCCGGAGCGCTCCAGTCTGTACCCCAACTCGGAATCCTCCAGGCCCCATCCCCGGAATTCCTCGTTGAATCCACCGACGCGCGTGAAGTCGACGCGTGGAACAGATACGTTGCAGGTGAAAAACAGATGCCACGATGTCTTCAGATCACCGCCGATATCGCTCAGGCGACTCAGCAGGTCCAGCCTGATGTCGCTCTTGATCACGCCGCCGAGGAATTCCTCGCCGCCGTACTCCATGAAGCGGTCGTCGAACGCCTCCGGAGTCCGCAGATATTTTCTGAAGCCGATGACGGCCTTCTTCGCGGAAATGCCTTGGTAGTGCCGAAGATGCTGTTCGACAAAAGTGGGCGGAACCAGTTGATCACCATCGACGAAGATCAGGATGTCGCCGGTCGCTTCTTCTGCACCGCGATTTCTTGCGGCGCTTCTGGACGACGTTGCAGACCGAGGCAGATACAGGTAGCGGAACCGGGAGTCCGCCATCACGTGACGCCGCACGGTCTCCGCTGTCGGGTCGGTCGATCCATCATCGACGACAAGCACTTCGAGAGAATCGGAGACAGCCAGATTCTGTGCACGGAACGTGCGAAGGCATCTGTCCAGCAACACGAACGAGTTGAATGTCGGCACAACCACTGATGCCTTCATCGACGGACGGTCTCCGTTCCAGAGCAGAAGCCGGGTTCCCGACGTGGGAAGCCCCGCATCACGTTCTTGCAAGTTCGATGTCGAACCGACAGCCGACGACCGACGCCCCACTGTCGGTTAATCTACGGTTCCGCCGCGGTCAGGTGGCCCGGCCGCATCGCCCTCTGAGGCGTGACGGGATTCCGCGCGCCAGGTGCATCCGTCGCCTGCCTGTTCGCACGACACCGTGACGTCCGATTCGACGTAGCGGGCGGCGATGGCCGTGTTGAGTTCCTGACAGTACGGACATGGTGACGCGAAAGTCAGTTTGACGCCGGCACCGGCGGCCTGTTTGCGGTACCGCAGGATCCCGCACTCCGCGTTGCGCAGGACGGTGCCAGAAGGCTGGGGCGTGCTGGTCACCGCCGAGTCGTAAAGCAGCAGTTGGCGCTGCAGCCGATTCATGAAGTGCACGGTGGCTGACTCTCCGGCGGGTCGCTGCGACTGCAGCAGGTCCGCGGTGATGCGTGAGTTCGCCTGGATCCACGCGGACAAGCCCTCATCGCCGTGCACGCCCAGAATGAACTCTTCGGCCGCCGCCTGGGCCTCGAAGAACCGCTGGCGCCAGAGATCGACCTTGACGGCGGGGTCGAGGGCAGCAGGGTCATTGGTCATGGTCGGCGTCCTTGCCGGTGGCGAGCTCGGCGAATACCTCCTGGGCGATGCGCAGCCCGTTGTTGGCGACCGGCCATCCCCCGTAGTAGGCGAGCTGGATGATGATTTCGACGATCTTCTCTTGTGACATCCCCAGGTGCAGGGCGGCGCCGATGTGGCCACGCAGCTCCCAGTCGGTCCGGGCCAGGGTGACCGCGGTCAGCGCGATCAATTCGCGCTCCTCGACGCTCAGGTGCGGGCGGGTCCAGATCTCACCGAACAAGTGGTCGATGGTGAGCTGGAGGAAATCGGGGTAGGAGCCTGGGCGGGGTTCGCGGCCGAAGACGTGCTTGAACATGGCCTCACCCCGCTCATGTCGGGCAAGCGGCTGGTTCATCGATCACTCCTTCGTGTTGCCAGGTGGCCTGTCGGACAGTGGTGAATTCCTACGACGCCACGAAGGCGGCGAGCAGCGGCGCGGGGCAGCCTGAACCAGACCCACCCCTGCGCCGGAGCTGTGCGGAGGGCCGTGTCTCGGTCAGATCTCAGAGGATGATGCTGAGCTTTCCGTGTTCGCGAAGACTCTCGTGGTCGAGCACCACGAGACGTCTCCGGACCCGGAACGACTCGCCCTCGACGGCGAGTTCGAGCCGATATTTTCCGACGTATGAGTCAGAGCGCCCGTGTCCGAACCGGTACACGACGACATTCGCCGCCACCTCGATGTGCGTGCCCCGATCAGCCAGGATCTCCACGTTGGTGATCATCCGATTCGTTCGCGACAGGGGATTCTCGCACCACACCTCGCCGTTGAGGAGTTGCTCGATCCGCTGGCGTAGTCGGGCGGCGTTGTCGTCGATCAGCCCGAGCGCGGTGGCCGACTCGCTCCGGACGTCGGTGGCCGGCACCAGGTAGCGGATGTCGTCGGTCAGCATCTCGTCGTACCACTCGCGCAGGCGCCACTCGTCGAGCAGTCGCGCCTCACGGAAGAGGAACTGGCTCACCCGGTGCCACAACCGCAGCTGGGCCGTCTCGTCGACCGCCGGATCGGTGTTTATCGTGTCGGTGGTCATCGCCGTTGCGCCCCTTGCCTCTCGGCCCGCTGAGTGACGTCTTGAGCTTCCTCGTGGTCGTCGTCGCCGTCGTGCATCAGCCGGTCCCACTGCCGCCAGAACTCGCGGGCGGGGAGCTCGTCGGTGGTCTCGGGGACCTCTTTGGCCATTCCGCGTGACAGGTCCGAGAAGCGGAGCGTGCGATTGAGGTAGCCCCGTTGACAGGACTCGACGATCTCGATGTCGTCGGGGGTGGCGAAACCGGCGGGACCGAGGAAGGTCAGGTAGTGACTCTTACGCAGTTCCCGGATGTCCGGATCCTCGTCCTTGGGGGCCAGTGCGACCGAGGTGATGGACATCTGGCCGGCGCTGACCGGGTCGATCTTGCGGATGGTGATTCCGATCGCGTCGATGATCATCAGATTGGGGAAGATCATCAACGCCCGATTGGCACCGGTGATCCGTTGGGCGCGTTCGGCGCCGAACCGTTCGACGAACCGTGCGGCCGTCGCCTCCATCCGTGACCTGACCTCGGGGGGGGAACATCGGCGTCCAGTAGGCGAGCGGTCGGGCTGCCGCCGGTACCAGCTCGTTGGCGCCATGCCCCCGCCCGAGAGCGCGGGCGAAGCCGCCTCGTCGTCGCGGTGCCGTTGTGCCGAGCGACTCGATGTAGCTGACGTAACGCTTGTGCAGGGCGCGGAAGTGGTAGATGTCGACGCTGTTCTCCATCATGAGCTTCCAGTTGGCCCGGGCCCCGTGCAATTGCGCACCTTGGATCACCTCCATTCCCACTTCGGACTGATCGGCGATCAGATCGAGGTACTCCGTCGCGCCCGCCAGATACTCGGTCAAGGTGCGTGGCTGCTCAGGATCGAAGGTCGCGAACACGAAACCCCGGTAACTGTCGCTGCGGTGCCGCGCCAGGCCGAAGTCGGATTTGCGGAAGCCTGGACCGTACCCGTCCGGGAGCGGAACTCCGACCAGGTCACCCTGGTTGGAGAATGTCCAGTCGTGGTACGGGCACCGGAACGATCTGGCCTGCCCGGCTGGCTGCGAGCAGATCAGGGCCCCCCGGTGCGGGCAGCTGTTGGCGAACACTCGAATCACCCCGTCGGAGCCGCGCGCCATGACCACCGGGCGCCCTCCGACGTCTCGTGACACGTAGGAGCCCGGCGCGGGTACCTCCGACTCGTGCCCGACGTACAACCAGCAGCGATCGAAGATCTTGGTCATCTCCTGTGCGGCCACGTCCTCGTCGGTGTAGGCCCGGTGGTCGACCCGGAATGAGAAATTCTCAAGATCATCGAACACGATCCGGTCGCCCACCGGCCGCTGTAGTTCTATCGTCACTGCTCCCCCTTTCGCGGTAGCTTCTCGCCCATGCTGAGAACCATTTCCGCCGTGCGCGCGGCGGAATCGCCGCACTCGGGCTGCGCCGCGCGCAGCCGCGCCCGGTAGTCCCGGCCGGGATCAAGCAGATCGGTGACCGCGTCAGCGACCGCCCGTTCTGTGACGTCGGCCGGCTCAATTGCCGTCCCGAAGCCCGCGGTTTCCACGAAGTACGCCTGGATAGGCTGATCCACCGCCAGCGGGATCACCAGCATCGGTGTCGCCGCCCGGATCGACTCCGCCACCGAGTTGTAGCCGCCATGGGTGATGAACACATCGGCGCGCGCAAGGACCTCACGTTGTGGCACGTACGGGGCGGTGAGCACGTCGGCGGGCAGCGCGAGTTCCTCAGCGAGATCTCCCACCGCGGCGATCACCTGTGCACCGGTCTTCACCGCCCCCATGATCACCGTGCGGAGGAGGTCGGGCCGCCGGAAGAAGATCGTGCCGAAGGAGACGAACACCAGCGGACGACCGGGGTCGATCTCCTCCAGGCCGGGAAAGGCGACCTCGTCGCCGCGCTTTCCGGCCGCTCCCGGCAACCCGACCAGTTGCACACCGTCGTCGGTGACCGCTTCATCCCCGACGAGCGAGGGAATCGTCGGCATCAGATTGAGAATCGGCGAACGCGCCGAATGAGTTCGGGTCGACCACAACACCCCGTGCCTGGTCAGATAGTCGCCAACCTGTTCGTCGTACAGCCAGCGACCTCGCCGACGTTCCTTTGGGCATACTCCGCCTAGGTTTGCCCAGATCATCCCGTACGGCACACCGGACGCCTGCGCCCCGGCCATCGCCGCCGCCAATACCGGCAGCGAATCGAGCAGCGCGAAGTCCGGCGCCGTCGCCCGCAGCGCATCAGCCACCTGGTCCGCCAGCGGTGACGATTCGAGCATCGGACCGATCTTTGCCGGATCGTCGCTCCACGGCGCCATCTGGACCTGCCCGACCATATGGACCTCCGCCGGACCCAGGGCCTGGCGACGCTGTTCGCCGAGCGCGCCACCGTCCGCTGACAACAACAGCAGCACAACCTCATTGCCGGTGGCTTGGAGCGCATTGACCACCGGAATGTACGGGTTGAGGTGACCATGCTGAGTGGTGGTGAGAAAGACGATGCGCACTAGGTCTCCGATCCATGGGAAAACGAACAAGCCGACTCAGATCTGGGCCGGGATCGACCATATTGGGCACGATTACGACACCCGGCCTTCGAAGACGAGTCGGCACCGCGACGTACGAGCGGCATAAATCCGCCCGCAGGCACGCGAGAACCCCGGCAGTGCGACGGAGCCATCGACGTCCCAAAACTGTTACGAGGATCTACGCAATCCCCTCCATCATTGTGGGGACGCGGACCCGTCTACGTTTACTACTCGGAAACGAACTTGCAACAAGGGGTCCAGCGCCTGCACCGAGGCGACTGCGGAAAGTTTGCCGGACAGCGTGATCAATGTCAATGCCTCAACGCTGTCGGCGCACCCGCAACACCGCCACTTTGACCGAACTCCGCCTCGACCCGTAGCAGGCAGGGCAGGTTCCTCGGCAGCGAAGGCGGGAAGGCTGCGGGTTCACAACCCTTCCGGCCGAATCGCCAGATTTCATGCAATGGTGTCAATGAAGTTTGAAATGTCACCCTGGGCGGAGCTGCGAACCATGGTCACCGGCTATCCGTTCCGACTCACAGACGAGGCCCCTACCCGGGGTCCCCGTTGTTCGACAGGGGGCCTTTCCCTGCCTTATTCCCGATAAGGCGACGCGATCGGCCCGCAGAGCACACGCTCTGCGGGCCGATTTTGGTGCTCCGCCGGACAAAGGAGGCTGACTATGACAGCCATTTTCATCCTCCGTAGGTCGGGTTCTCGACGTGGTGCAGGACGAGGATGGCCTGCACGATCGCGGTCGCTCGGCATGGGCAGCAGCGCAGCTTGACCAGGACTTTCCAGGTCTTGGTGTGGCGATCGCGCGTTCGCCGCGGGCGCGGATCTTCGCGTGGGCCCGGTTGACGGCCTTCTGCCGGCGTGACAGCTTCGGCCGGAAGCGGCGCCGCTTGAACGGGGTGCGCGTGCCGCTGGGGGCACCTTGATAGCCCTTGTCCGCGAAGGTCATCACGTCGGCGCTGGTCAGGGCGTCGATGATGCCGTGGGTGCGGGCGGCGGTCAGGTCGTGCGTCGAGCCGGGCAGCGCGGCCGAGGCCCAGACGAGACGCCCGGCCGCGTCGGCGATGACCTGCACGTTCACGCCGTGCCGCTTGTGTTTGATGCCCTATGAATGTCAACTCGTTGAGGGGACTGAGCGGCAGCGATGATCTTGTAGATCGTGCGGGCGAGGTATCGCTTCAAGCAGCGGATGACTTCACGCTTGGTTCGACCCTCAGCGGTGCGTCGTTGTAGGTAGGCCCTCGTCGGAAGGTGCCATCTCAGGCGGATTAGCACCGCGCGGTACAGCGCGGCGTTGGCCTGACGATCGCCTCCTCGGTTGAGGCGCAGTCGGTGTGTCTTGCCGGACGAGGCCCCTCTGGGGTCTGCGGGACGGCCGTAGGCGGGCGTCGGCTGCGGTGCTGGGTGGGCCAGCCGAGGAATCGGTCGAAGACGCTGGCGGTGCTACCGGTGTTGTTGGGGTGGAGCTGGTGCAGATCATCGATCGCGTCGTGCAGGCAGCTGGCCAGGTAGAGAAAGAGGCTGACCCGGCTGTCCCGGTACTCCGCCAGAAGGGCGACCTTCGCCGCGCCGCAGGGCCACGGCTGGCCGCATCGGCGACACAGCCACAGCGGCCGCATGGGCAAGTGCGGTCGGGGCGGTTCGGCGCGGACTGCCTCGACCGGCCGCCCTGGCAGCGCAAGCGGCCGTAACGGCAGATGCTCCGATGGTGCGGGCGACTCACCGTCCGCGAGGCGGTCTTCGTCGCTGTTCATCGGGGATCGCGCTCCCGTTCCTGCCGCTCGAACACGATCCGCCAGACGTACGTCAGCAACGGCGGATCGGCCGGTCCCGGCTGTATCGGCGAAGCCGATGTCGACCGGTCTCGCGGCAGATCGCCCATCTTCGCGTTACGCGAGATGTACACAGTCACCGCCGACCCCCACTTGGACCCACTGCTTGTACGCGGTGGGCTTGCCGACCTGCCGGCAAGCCCACCGCCGTCGGCCAACGGCAGGAAACAGACCACCGGTCGCCCGCCCACGCAGCCCCGATGGCGGTACGCGAACGAGGAGTCATCCGTACGGTCGACGGAGTGCCCGGCGCGAGCACTTGCCGGTGCGTCGGGTCGCGATCCGACCTGCCGCCGTGAGGCACATCCATCTTGGTCTCCCTGGCGTGACATTGCCGCTGGCCCGCCGACGCGCCATGAGGGTCAGGATGGTCCTGGACCGGTCCGCCGACGTGTTCCTGACGTCCACGATCGCTGTCGGCACCGGCCGGAAGTAGACCCAGCGTGGTGGGCCACGGTGGGTCTCACCATGGCTGGCTGGGTCGATGCGAAGAGAACAGGCGGCGCCTGTCGCTACGAAACTCGGTTCAGAGGATGTGCCAGCGGCGGAGTTCGGCCCCGTCGTCAACGAGGCCCGCGATCCGGTGGTGCACCTCGTCGGCGGCCTCGGTCCCAGGTCGGGACTTTCGGGCGTTGGTCGCGATCATCTGCAGCTCGCGTAGCTGGCACAGTTCCTCGAACTGGGACCAGGAGGTGGCATCCCAGCCGTAGGCGGCGGTGAAATCGGCGAAGGCTCCCGGGCCGGGCGGGTCAAAGCGGCGGCAGTGGACAGCGACCGTGGCGATGTCCCACTCCCGGGGCCCGAGAGCGGCACCGTCCCAATCGGAAAGTACGGGCCTGCCGTCGAAACGCCGCAGTGCGTTGCGGATCTGCGGATCAGACTGGATCAGGCTGGTACCGCGGGGAAACCGCATCGCTTCCCATGTGGCCGCCAGTGTTTCGAGCCGGCCCATCAACAGATCCTGTTCCTTGTCACTCAGGATCTCCGCACGGGCGACGGACCGCTCGATGCTGTGGAGCGGTCGCAGGACCGGCAGCGGCACCGGCGGAGCCGACAGGGCGTGCAGGCCTCGGAGAAGCGTACCGAGCTCGGAGACGGTGATGGGGTTGTCGTGTGCCGGGTCCAGACGCTGCCAGACCGTGACGGCGTGCCCGCCCACCCGCAAGGGTTGGGACAGTCCTGGGTAAAGGCCCACCGTGGGGAAATCATGGGCCCCCAGCCAGTCGACCACGGCCACCATCCCGCGCACCCGTTCCAGGTCATGGTCGCCGGGGGCGATCTTGATGACCACGTCACCTAGTGCGTAGACGGCGTTGGTGTGGTGCCGCAGCAGCATCGCGTTCGAGTCGGGGTAGCCGAGGAGACGACATACCTCGGCGAGCACCGGCCGGGTGCGCGCCTCGACGAACATGGGGCTCCTAGGGACCGAGTGCGGCTGTGGTCCCAAGCCTACGGGCGCTCTCGCGGCACGCTCGCACGTAGTCCGTCAAGACGGCAACCTCACCACGCTGGCTCTCGTCAGGGATCGCCGTTGCCACGTCGGTGGCCCTGGTCAGGATGATCTCCGTCCGTTGCGTCTCGGGCAGGTCCGCGACAGCATCACGCGCGGTCGCTGCCGCTTCGGTCGCCCGCCGCTCCCGGGCGAGGCACATCGACCGGTCCAGGGCGATGAGCGCCGCATCGATCGGTACGGCCGGAGCCGCGCCGTAGAGCCGCAACGCCTCGTCCTGGACCCGGTACGCCTCACCCGTGTCACCGAGCCAGGTGTACGCGCCGGAGAGGTAGAACAGCAGCCGTTTCGCCGGAAACCTGAAGGCGACGTCGCTGTCCTCGTCGCCAGCCTGATCGAACAGCCGACGCGCCCGATCGATGGCCGACCGTGCCTGCTCGGCGGCGCCGATTCGGGCCAGGGCACGCGCCCGGCCTGCGGCTGCCAGGGCGGCCGGCGACGATGCGATCGATGTGACCGCCAGAGCCGCATCAGCCAAGGCCACAGTTTGGGCGGGATCGCCGAAGTAGTACGGCAGCATCGCCGCTTGGGCCCGCACGAGCACCCTGAAACGAGGCTCCCCGCTGTCGTCCGCCGCGTGGATCGCCGTGCCGTACCACCGTCGAGCCTCGGCCACGTCCCCGAGCCGCATCAACGCGTCAGCGCACATCGTCGCCAGCAACGCCGCCACCCCGGAAAGCCGGGCCTGGACCGCCGCCGGCTGCCGCCGCAGCGACAGCACCTGGACCTCCCGGCAGTCGGCAGCCAACAACGACAGCATGACCTGGGGCGAAGCCGAGGGATAGACCCTCATGTGCTCGCTGGCGGCCTCCTCGATCAACTCAAGTTGCCGAGGAGCAACACTCGACGCCGCCAGAGCCTCGTCCAATCCCAGACGGAGTCTCACCAGATTGCTGGCCTCCACGCCGGCGAGCGATCGGTCCCCTCCGCCCTCAACGGCCACGGTGCCGGGGGCGCGAGACGCAATGGCATCCTCGTCGCGGCCGAGCCCCATAGCCGGACGCGGAATGTTCAGACCGTCCGCGATCCGTTCCAACACCTCGTAGGCCGTGACCTGCCGGGCGCCCTTGGCTATTTCAGCAGCGCGGTTGGCCGAGACACCGACAAGACCTGCGATCCCGCCGTACGACACGCCTCGCGCGTGAAGGAAGCGGAAAACCGCAGTGATATCGCGCCGCCGTAGAAACTCACTGATCGGGCGGCCGTTCCAAAGTCCCGAGTTCCACCACTCGGGATCCACCTGCGCGGCCACGATCACCCCCGATCGAACGACGACCGCTTGTCAGCACAGCGCATCCACGCCGTCACATCAAGTCAAAGGCGGTCGAGTTGACGGCACCCACCCCAGAGTCGGCGAACGCAGCAGCATCCGGAACACCCACGATGGACCCTCATGATGTCCCGCATGAGATCAAGCACCAGACTCCGGAGACACGGCCTGCCTGTCCCGGTCACCGCCACCGACCCGGTTTGCGATCGGGGCATAGGCTTGCGATCATCGCAAAGATGTGCGACAAAGGTAGGCATGAATCGACGAGACATCTTCGAAGACGTGGCCGCGATCCTGCACCCCCTCCCGCGGCCTACTCGCCCAGGCGACGAGCACGACGATGGCTTCCAAGCGGCCGCGGCCGAGGCGTTCGATGCTCAGCAGCGAACCGCCGAAAACCTGCGCCTGTCGTGGGAGCACGGCGACCAGGACCCACTGATCGGAGCACTGAACACCGCCCGCCGCGCCAAGGAGCAGGCTGAAGAACAGATCCGCCAGCTCGTCGCCTACGGCCGCGAGTTCGTGCAACCCCGCCCGTACACACTCGGCGACCTCGCTAACGCCGCCGGGATGTCGATCTCCGGCACTCGCACGGTGTACGACCACCAAGACGTCGCCGCCGTAGCGGAGACGACCGGTGCCAAGCCCCGCGAGTGGCGCGCCCGGCCGCAACTGACCGGGCCGCAAAATGAACCCAGAACCGGCAGCATGCCAATTTAGACATTCCTGGAAAAGTTGTTCACCGTCATGTCCGGCATCCGCTACAAGGTCGTTCCAGCGCTGGCCCTCACACCCACCAGCCCCTGTTCCGCGCTTGGTGCTCCGACTGCGGCATTGAGTACCCGCACCCGTTCCGAGTCGAAATGCCGGAGAACCGCGCGGCATGAATAATGCACCAAACAGGCACGTTGCTGCGATCCAAGCTGACACAGACCTGACTCAGACTCCAGACCGGCAGCTGCGGTTAAATCGCAAGGAAGCTCTGACACGCCCTGCCACAACCCGCTTGGTCGAGGTGACCGCAGAAGCGAGAAGGTACGTCTATCAGCCATCCGACAGGGCTTAGCGTCAAAGTGAACCGATGGGCGCTCACCAGGAACTGCGCCCCCACGGAGCCCGGATTGCCGGAAGTTGAACCACCAGGTCCTGTCGTACAACCATTGGCACCCATCATCGCCCAACGTAGAGTGATCGTTCAGTCACGTTAAGCGCAACGGACCGGGCGGCGACTTGCGGATGATGACCAACACCCACAGGGCTAACTGCGCCAACGCCCAACGGCCGGGCTGTACATGCTCCGGCTGCGGGGGCTCGCAACACGGCTGGCAAGGATGGACGGACCTCGCCGCCGACCGGCCAGAGAGACGCGACGACCGGCGGCGCGAACTCAAGGACGAAGTAGAAGCAGACCAACGAACCGGACGCCAGAAATTCAACGCCAACAACCGGCAAATCTACTTCGACCTCGCACGCCTGGACATTGCCAATTTCTTGTGGGCCACCGACAGTCGGCCGAAGGCCAACGGCCGACTGCCACGCGACGCTGAACCAGCATCGGTGTCATCCGATCTTGGCCGGATCGACATCCTCGGCCGAACCGTCATGAAGGACACGTGGTCCGAGATCTCAGCCGACGTGGACAGCCTCGTCCGGAATGAGTCTGACGCCAGGGAGGTCAAGAAGCGCTTGGCCGATCACACCTGGTGCAGTCTACTGGTGGCCTTGATCCAGTTGATCGAGAAGATCAACAAGACCCTCGACCTGCTCACAGATACCGCCAAGCAGTTCATCAAGGACGCGTTGTCGCGGCGGTTCGATTCAGGGCTGCCCCGGCTGGTGACCGACGCCGTCATCCGCATCGTCGTAGACAAAGTATGGTCAGCCCTGGTGAGGCTGCTGGAAGCTCACTTTCCCCTCTTGGGAACAGACACCCTGCGCGCCCTTCGGATGCTGGCCATCTTCACCTGCCCCTCTGTCGAACACCACCCGGAGGTCTACAAGCACGCCGTCAGGCCGCTCATGGGTGACGCGCACGAGATCATCACGAACGAAATCAACGAGCACGTCATAACCCTCTTCAGCGCCTGGTGGCGGCGGCGCGCTCCGGAAGCACTCGCCTGACGCCCCAGTCGGGGGCGACGAGGCCCGATGACTTGGCCGGGCGGCGCCTGGACCAGCGCGCGACCCTTGCTCCCCGCGTCCTGCGGCTGGCCGCCCAAAGCGGCGGCCAGACCCGCACCTTGCCGTAGCCGATCAAGTTCAGACTCGGCCCAGCGATGGTCTGGCCAAAATGCCCTACACCGAGAGCAGTGCCTCCTTGTTGGAAGCGATGAACTCGGTCAGCCCTGCCGGCTTGAGATCCACTGCAGGCAGCTTCTCGATCGTCACTCGGTCTAGCTGGTAGTCACCACGCGACGGATCATCGAACTCCGGCCCGGTTCGAGCATCCTCCCGCAGCTCAAGTAGCCGACAGACGTAGAAGTGCTGCACGGAAACACCATCCCCAACGGGAGCGGTGAACAGGAACACCTGGGCGAACCGATCGGCCGAGGCACCGAGTTCTTCGTGCAACTCCCGACGAAGCGCAGCCTCCAGGGAGACATCGGTCGACTCCACGCCGCCGCCCGGCGTTGTCCAGTACGGCGCCTGACCGGGCTTGATCCGCTTGATCAGCACGAGGCGGTCGTTCTCGTCCACAGGAATGGCCCGCACCGACCTACGCACGATCCGACGCACGACCGACCCCTATCCACACCCGACGGGATGCACTGGCGGCAACACCCATTCGATCTTCGAGCCTGACCGCTGACATCACACCGCGTCCCACCGACACCGCCCCGGTCCAACGGCTCCCGAGCACCCACCGAGCGACCACCCACCACCGGCGTACACGAAGAAGGCCCTGACCGGCAGAGATCTGCCAGGTCAGGGCCTTGCTCGTTGGTGCGCCGCCAGGGACTCGAACCCCGAACCCGCGGATTAAGAGTCCGCTGCTCTGCCAGTTGAGCTAGCGGCGCTCGTTGGCAACGGGGAGAACACTAGCATGGCCCGTGAGCGGGGTTCCAATCCGATCCCCGGGTCGTCCCTTCGGCCGACTTCCTGCGGACATTTGGTGCCAACCACGCACAAGGCTTGGGACGGGCTGATGCCGGATGGCTCGGGTACGGCACGATGTCCGCCAGGTGCGTGAGACAGGGGTGGGGATGGGCAGGTTCGCGCGGGCCGGGGGGTTACTGGGTGCTCTTGGCCTGGTGGCGTCGCTGGCGCTGTCGGGTTGTAGTGGCGATTCCGGTGGTGCCCAGTTCGTGGAGGGCGGTCAGCCGACAGCTACCGGTTCGGCGGCGCCGGGCACCCCGGAGGTGTCCAGTGGGCCGCCGTTGACGGTGAGCCCGGCCGACGGCGCGAAGGACCGTCCGGTCAGCGCGGAGATCGGGGCGAAGCTGCCGGAGGGGGGCAAGGTCACGCAGGTGACCTTGACCACGGAGAACGGTAAGAAGGTCAAGGGCAAGCTGCGTACGGACGGCTCCTCCTGGGTGCCGTCGGCGCCGTTGAAGTGGTCCACCCGCTACACCGCCGCGGTCACCGCCACCCAGCCGGACGGCTCGGTCAGCGAGGGCACCAGCACCTTCACCACGATGGCCAAGCCCGCCTCGGTGATCAATTCCGGGTTGTACCTGTTCGACGACCGGACCTACGGGGTGGCGATGCCGGTGGTGGCGGAGTTCCACCCGGGGATCGCCAAGAAGGACCGGGCGAAGGTGCAGAAGCGGATGTTCGTGCAGACGGATCCGCCGCAGCCGGGTGCCTGGCACTGGGTGGGCAACGGCACCCAGGCGTACTACCGGGCGCCGGAGTTCTGGAAGCCGGGCACGAAGATCTCCGTACGCATCGCGCTGGCCGGCATCCCCCTGAGCAACGGCCGGTACGGCAATGTCGACCGCACCGCCACCGCCAAGATCGGTTCCGCCTTCGAGATGAAGGTGACGAACTCCGACAAGCAGATGCGGGTGTACGAGAACGGCAAGCTGATCAAGACCCTGCCGGTGAGTCTCGGCAAGAAGAAGACTCCCTCCTCCAGCGGCACCCTGGTGGTGATGGAGAAGAAGGAGGCCACGGTCTTCGACACCATGGACGACCCCGACCCGGAGAACCGCTACGTCACCGACATCCAGTTCGCCCAGCGGCTGACCTGGGGTGGCGAGTACATCCACGCCGCCCCCTGGTCGGAGCACGTGCAGGGACGGCAGAATGTCTCCCACGGCTGCGTGAACGTCTCCTTGGCGAACGCCAGGTGGCTTTTCGAGCGTACGAAGATCGGCGATCCGATCACCATCACCGGCACCGAGCGTCAGTTGGCGCCCGGCAACGGGTGGACCGCGTGGGACCTGAGCTGGGCGGAGTTCGTCAAGGGCAGCGCCCTGCCGGTGCCGGAGGGTGGTGCTGGTCCGGCGGTGTGACCGGGCCAGATGTGTCACTATCCGGACATCCCGCTTCACGTGTTTCGGTTCACCCTCTGCAACGGGTACGTGAGCTGATGCGTCAGTGAAGGGGACGGGCAGCGGACCACGACTGTGAGGGACACCATGCGAGTTCGGGACCAACGCAACCGGCGACGGGCAAGCCTCGCTGCGGGGGTGCTCGCCGTGGCGTTGGCGCTGACCTCCGCCTGCACGGGCGGCGGTAAGGGTGGCGGCACGGCGCCGGGCTGGCAGGGCGGGGCCGATCAGCCGGCCGCCAAGGCGTCGGTGACCATCAGCGAGCCGGCCGCCGAGGCGAAGAACGTGCCGGCCTCGACGGCCGTCACCTTCGCCGCCGAGCAGGCCGAGGAGACCTCGGTGGAGTTGACCGACTCCGCCGGGAAGAAGGTCAAGGGCACCCTGGCCGAGGACGGTAGGAGCTGGCTGCCGTCGAAGGCGTTGTCGTACGGCGAGTCGTACACCGCCACCGTCACCGCGACCGGGGACGACGGGGTGCCGGTGACCGCCACCAGCGCCTTCACGGTGATGAAGCAGCCGAGCAAGCAGGTCCGGATCACCAGTTTCCTCGGTGACGACCAGACCGTCGGGGTGGCCATGCCCCTGATCGTGAAGTTCGGTCGGGCCATTCCGGAGAAGCACCGGGCCGAGTTGCAGCGGCGGATGACGGTGACCTCGACGCCGGCCCAGGAGGGCATCTGGCACTGGGTCAGCCCCACCGAGGTCCGCTACCGGCCCAAGGAGTTCTGGCAGGCCGGGAGCAAGGTGTCGTACCGGGTGCAGGCGGGTGGGTTGCCGCTGGGCGACGGCTGGTACGGCCGGGCGGACCTGACCGTCGACATCAAGATCGGCCCCAAGCTGGTGATGACGGTGGACAACAGCACCAAGCGGATGGTGGTGACCCGCGACGGCGAGAAGATCAAGACGATCCCGGTGAGCCTGGGCAAGAAGAGCACCCCCTCCTCCAGCGGGACGATGGTGGTGATGGAGAAGCTGCGCAAGACGGTCTTCGACACGTACGACGAGTTGGGCCCGGAGGACGGGTACCGCACGAAGATCGACTACGCCCAGCGGTTGACCTGGGGTGGCGAGTTCATCCACGCCGCACCCTGGTCGGAGGGGCAGCAGGGCACCACGAACGTCTCCCACGGCTGCGTGAACGTCTCGATGACCAACGGTGCCTGGCTGTTCAACAACACCAGGGTCGGCGACCCGATCGTCGTCAAGGGCACCGAGCGCAAGCTTCAGCTCGGCAACGGCTGGACGGACTGGAACGTCAGCTGGGAGGAGTACGTCAAGGGCAGCGCCCTGCCGTACGAGCCGGCCTCGGACGTGCCGACCGAGGAGCCCGACCCGGAGGTCTCGACCAGCACCGCCCCCTGAGCCTGCCAGGGGGCGGTCGGCCGGTCACCGGTTGGGCTGCGGGTCTCCGCCTCGGCTGATCTTGAGGGTCAGCACGTCCGTGCGGACCGTGAAGTGCCCGTGGAAGAGGGCGGCGCCGTTGCTGCCGTACCCGATCTGGGTGGCGGTGATCAGCGGATGGCCGAGCGCCACGCCGAGCCGGGCGGTCGCCTCCTCGTCGGCCAGGACGGCGGCTAGTTCGATCTCGGCCCGGCACACCGGCATGCCGGTGGCGCTGGCCAGGAACTCGAACATGTCCAGGTCGATGCTGACCAGGCCGGAGGGGTCCAGGTCCCGGCCGTCGAAGCTCAGCGGCAGGTGGTCGCGGATCCAGGCGGCCGGTGCGCCGTCCACCGCGAAGAGGCGGTCGACCCGCCACACCGGTGCCTCCGGCGCCAACCCGAGCACCTTCGCGCAGTCAGCCGGGCAGGTGGCCCGGCTGACTGCGGCATCCTGCAGGGTGGGTCGGTGGCCGGAGGCGGTGATCCGGTCCCGCAGGGCGGTGACGTCGCTGATGGACACCGGCACCCGGTCGGCACCGTCGTGCACGAAGGTGCCGATCCCCCAGGTACGGGTCACCACTCCCTCGGCGGCTAGCTGGCCCAGCACCTCGCGCACGGTGGCCCGGCTGACCTCCAACCGTTCGGCCAGGTCCCGCTCGTTGGGCAGTTTGTCGCCCGAGTGGAACTCGCTGCCGATCAACTCCCGGAGTCGGCCGTGCGCAGCCTGTAGCGCGGTCTCGCGCCGAGCCATCCGCCCTCACCTCATCGTTTCGCCGTCAACGGCCTAGGGAGTGTAGTTCGTCCGGGCCCGCCGGGCCGATCGGCCGACAGGTCACCAGACCTGTTCGAGCACCCGCATGGTGTTGCCACCGATCACCTTGGCGATCTCGTCGTCGGAGTAGTCGTGCTTGACCAGCCAGCCGACGATGTTGCCGAAGGCCTCACCGGGGTTCTCCAGTCCGGACACGTACTCCACCCGCGGGTGTTCCGGCCGGTTGCCGGCGTCGTGGGCGTAGTTGCCGGCGTAGGTGTTGTGCACCCCTACGTGGTCGCCGAACATGGTGTCCGGGCCGAAGGTGACATGGTCGATGCCGACCAGGTCGACGCAGTAGGTGAAGTGGTCCATCACGGACTCGATCGAGTGGTGCTTGTGCGCCTCGGACAGGGTGGTGTGCGGGGCGGCCTCGATGCCGATCACCCCACCCCGCTCGGCGCAGGCCCGGATCACCTCGTCCGGCTTCATCCGGGAGGTGTCCCACACCGCCCGGGCACCGGCGTGGGTGATGAACACCGGCACCCGGCTGGCCTCGATGACGTCCAGGCAGGTCTGGTCGCCGGAGTGCGAGATGTCGATGGCGATACCGAGCTTGTTCATCCGGTCCACCGCGCGCCGCCCGAAGTGGGTCAGGCCGCCGTCGTGCTTCTCCGACAGGCCCCCGCCGAGCATGTTCGCCTGGCTGTAGGCGATGCCGAGCTGGCGGACCCCGAAGCCGTACAGGATGTCGATGCGGTCCAGTTCGTTCTCGATCGGGCTGCTGCACTCCAGCCCGGCGACCAGGGCCAACCGGCCGTCCCGCTTGGCCGCGTGGATGTCGGCCAGCGAGGTGGCCAGGAAGACGTGGTCCTGCTTGTAGAGGTCACTCATCCGCATCCCGAGGGCGTAGATGAGGTCGTTCCACTTCCAGCCGTTCTCGCTGGTCACGCAGGAGGCACCGGCCATGAAGTTGTCGAAGACCGCGGTCAGGCCGGACCGGGCCAGGCCCTCGTAGCCGGTGCGCTGGCGGGCGGTCCGGTTGTAGGCCCGCAGCTCGCGGACGTCCTCGGGCAGGATCACCGGGTGCTCGTGCAGCGAGATGGCGGTGTGCTCGGTGAGCAGCCGGGTCACCCGGGCACGCTGGGTGTCGGTCAGGCCGAGGTCGTGCTCCGGCACCCGACCGACTTCCTTGGCCAGTGTGAACACCCGGTAGTCCGAGTGCGGCTCCAGGTAGGAGTACGACCTGTGGCCCTGGTATCGGGGGGCGGGATCTAGCAGCAAGACCTTCTCCTTGTCAGGACGGATGGCCGGCCGTCACGCGGCCAGCGGATAGTGACAGGCGACCGGGTGGTTACCGGCGGCCAGCGGGGGTTCGGTGGTGGCGCAGGTGTCGGTCGCCTGCCAGCAACGGGTCCGGAACCGGCAGCCCGAGGGCGGGTTGACCGGGCTGGGCGGATCGCCGGCCAGCAGGATCCGCTGGCGCTGCTGACGACCGGCCGGGTCGGGCACCGGCACCGCGGAGAGCAGGGCCCTGGTGTACGGGTGCCGGGGCGAGTCGTACAGGTCGATCTCCGGACCGGTCTCCACCAGCTTGCCGAGGTACATCACGGCGACCCGGTCGGAGATGTGCCGCACCACCGACAGGTCGTGGGCGATGAAGACGTACGCCACACCCAGTTCCTCCTGGATGCGTTCCAGCAGGTTGACCACCTGGGCCTGGACGGAGACGTCCAGTGCGGAGACCGGCTCGTCGCAGACGATCACGTCCGGGTTCAGGGCCAGGGCCCGGGCGATGCCGATCCGTTGACGCTGCCCGCCGGAGAACTGGTGCGGGTAGCGGTCCAGGTGCAGGCTGGCGTCCAGACCGACCAGCTCCAACAGCTCCTTGATCCGCTCGATGCGGCGACGCCGGTCCAGCACGTCGGGGTGGATCTCGAAGGGCTGGAGCAGGATCTCCCGGATGGTGCGCCGGGGGTTCAGCGAGGTGTACGGGTCCTGGAGCACGATCTGGATCCGGCGGCGCAGGGCCCGCAGCTCCCGCCCCTTGGCCTGGTGCACCACGGACTTGCCGAAGCGCACCGCCCCGGAGGTGGGCTGCTCCAGCCCGACGAGCATCCGGGCCAGGGTGCTCTTGCCGCAGCCGGACTCCCCGACCACACCGAGGGTCTCGCCCCGGCGCAGGTCGAAGGAGACCCCGTCGACGGCCTTGACCACCCCGCCGGAGACGAAGGGGACCCGTCCCTTGACGGGGAAGTGCTTGACCAGGTTCTCGACCCGTAGCACCACGTCATCGCTGGGTGGCACCGAGCACCTCCTCGTGGTGGTGGCAGGCGCTGGCCCGCTGGGCGGGCAGCAGCTGCAACGGCGGCAGGGTCACCAGGCACTCCTCGGTGGCCCGGGGGCAACGCAGGTGGAAGGGGCAACCGGTGGGCAGCCGGGCCGGGTTGGGCGGGGCGCCCGGGATGGCGTAGAGCTGTTCGTCGCGCCGGTCCACCCGGGGCATCGAGGCGAGCAGCCCTTCGGTGTACGGGTGCGCCGGTCCGGCGAAGATCTGCTCGACCGTGCCGCGTTCGACGATCCGGCCGGCGTACATCACCGCCACCTCGTCGGCGACCTCGGCCACCACACCCAGGTCGTGGGTGATCAGCAGCAGACCCATGCCGCTGTCCCGCTGGATCTCCGCCAGCAGCTCCATCACCTGGGCCTGCACGGTCACGTCCAGGGCGGTGGTGGGTTCGTCGGCGATCAGCAGGTCCGGTTCCAGGGAGATCGCCAGGGCGATCATGATGCGCTGGCGCATACCCCCGGAGAACTGGTGCGGGTAGTCGCGCAGCCGGTCCTTGGCGGCCGGGATGCGTACCCGGTCGATCAGTTCGATGGCCCGGCGGCGGGCGTCGGCGCGGGACATGCCCCGGCGTACCCGCAGCACCTCCATGATCTGGTGGCCGATGGTGAAGACCGGGTTGAGGGCGGCCATGGCGTCCTGGAACACCATGCCGATCTCCTCGCCGCTGATCCGCTCCCGCTGCTTGCGCGGCAGGCCGAGCAGCTCCCGGCCCTGCAACCGGACCGACCCGCTGACGGTGGCCGGCGGTACGTCGAGGATGCCCATCACCGCCTGGGCGGTGACGCTCTTGCCGGAGCCGGACTCACCGAGGATGGCCAACGTCCGTCCGGAGTCGACCTCCAGCGACACCCCGTTGACCGCGTTCACCGGCCCGCTGTGGCCGGGGAACGCGACCCGCAGGTCGGCGATCTCCAACAGGGTCATCGCAACACCCCGGCTCGGCGCAGGAAGTCCCGCACGACCTGCTGGAACAGCTCCGGCTCCTCCAACTGCGGGGAGTGGCCGGAGTTCTCGAAGACGACCAGTTCCCCGTTGGGCACCAGGTCCGCGATGACCTGGGAGGCCTCCACCGGGGTACGCCAGTCGTGCCGGCCCACGGTCACCAGGGTCGGGCAGGTGATCGAGGGCAGCTTCGGCTTGAGGTCGTACCGGGGCATGTTCTGCCCGAAGGCCGCGTTGTGGGTCCGGTAGTGGAACCGGGTGGCGTTAAGCCGCGCCTCGTCCTTGGCCGGGTCGTGCTGGTGGTCGTAGAGCGGCAGGATGGCCCGCCAGTACTCGCGCAGCTGCTCGTTGCTCTCGAACCGGCCGGTGCCGATGCGGTCGATGACCCACTCCGGGATGACCGAGCGGTCGGTGTTGCGGGCCCGTTCCACCGCCAGGTGGTCGTGTGCGGTGTCGGCCGCGGTGTCCCGCAGCACCAGGGCGGAGACCCGGTCGGGGTGGGCGATGGCGTACTCCATCGCGATGAATCCGCCGTACGACCCACCGGCCATGACGATCTTCTCGTAGCCGAAGTGCTCCCGGATGGCGTCCACGTCGGCCACCCACTGCTCGTGGGTGAAGGGCTCGTCGTCGCTGGACTCCCCGGAGCCCCGGGCGTCGAAGACGATGACCCGCAACCGGTCCGAGAAGGGGCCGAAGGAACGCTTCGGCTCGCTGCGCGAGCCCAGCCCCGGCGCACCATGGTGCACGATCATCGCCGGGCCGTCCTCGGGGCCGAAGGCCTCGACGACCAGTTCCGCTCCATTGATTTTCATCGGACCCCCTCGATGATGTTGGACGCCAGGTCGCGCGGGTAGCCGGTGAGCCGGCGCGGACCGTCCTGCTGCACCAGGACCGTGTCGGAGATGCGGTAGCCGGCGTGGCCGGGCACGTAGACACCGGGTTCGCTGGAGAGCAGCATCCCGGGGGCGAGCACGGTGTGGTCGCCGTCCTCGACCCACGGCGCCTCGTGGTTCTGCAGCCCGATGCCGTGCCCCTGCCGGTGCCGGATGTAGTCACCCAGCCCCTGGTCCCGCAGCACGTCCAGGCAGATCTTGTTGACCTCGGCGCAGGTCCGGCCGGCGACCATCGCCTGGGTGCCGACCTCCTGCGCCAGCCGGTCGGCCTCGTAGTAGCGCACCTGCTCGGCGGTGGGCTCACCGATGATGAAGGTCCGCTCGCTCTCCACGAAGCGGCTGGCCACCGCCGCGCCCAGGGAGAGGATCAGGGTGTCCCCCGGTTGTACCCGTCGACGGGTCGGCAGGCCGTGCGGCAGCGCCGAGTTGGGACCGGCGTAGACCAGTCCCCCGGCCAGCTTGGTGGTGTAGACGACCAGGTCGTAGTTGGCGTACATCTGATCGGTGCCGTAACCGATCACATGCCGGGCAATCTCGTCCTCCCGGGGCAGCGGGCCCCCGGAGGCCAACGCCTCCTCGATCAGAGCGCGCCCGGCGGCGAGCATCTCGTCGCAGATCCGGGCGGCGGCCTCGTGGAACGGGATCTCCTCGGGGAACTTGCACAGGCGCAGCTTCGCCACCGCGTCCGTGGTGACCAGTTCCGCGCCGCCGATGGCCCCGGACAACGCCCGGAAGGCGGCCACGGACACCCCGGCGCTCACCCCGATGCGGCGTCCCGCCCCACCGGGCCGGGACAGGGCGGCGGCCAGGGTCTCCTCGGCGCTGACCACTCCGGGGTACTCGAAGTAGCTGACCGTCGGCAGGGTCACCCCCTGCTGAGCGGCGTACTCCTCGTCCAGGCGGGGGATGACCAGCAGGGGTTCGCCTTCGCGGGGCATCCACAGGTAGACCGGTCGCTCGGTGGCGATGTAGAAGAAGCCACTGAGGAAGGCGACCTCCGGCGGCGAGGTGGCCAGGTAGCCGTCCAGGCCGCGCTCGTCGAGCGCCTCGCTGAGTCGGGTACGGACGCTGGTGTAGAAGCTGTCGGGAAGTCGCACTGGTCAGCCTCCGTTGCGGCGGGGGTCACGGGAGTCGTTGAACCGCATTCCGGCGAGGGTCGCGGCGAGCACCAGCAGCAGGATCGCCAGGGACGGGAAGAGGGTCTGCCACCAGGCGATCGCGATGGTGCCGCTGCGCTGGGCGTTGAGCAGGATCCGTCCCCAGGACCAGGCGTCCGGGTCGCCGAGGCCCAGGAAGCTCAGGCCGGCCTCGGAGATCACCGCCCGGGAGGCGGTGAGCAGCACGCTGACCACCATCAGGGAGACGACCGCGGGCAGGATCTCGCGGGTGACGATCCGCCAGCCGGTGGCGCCGAGTACCCGAGCCCCGTCGATGTAGGGCATCGCGCTGATCACCAGCCCCTGCGAGCGGATCAGCCGGGCCACCTCGGGCCAGGCGAAGAACCCGATGATCAGGGTCAGGGTGACCACGCTGGGGTTGACCACCGCCGCCAGCATGATCATCAGAGGCAGGGTGGGCAGCGCCAGCATCACGTCGGTGATGACGGTGGCGACCGCGTCGATCGGACGGAAGTACGCCGCCGCCAGACCGATCGTGGTGCCCAGCGCGAGCGCGATCAGCGAGGCGGCCAGGCCGATCACCAGACTGGTCCGGGTGCCCCAGACCACCTGGGCGAAGACGTCCTGCCCCAGGTCGTCGGTGCCGAACCAGTGCGCCCCGGAGGGCGGCTGCAGCACATCCGGCCCGGCGCCGGCGGGCTCGTCGGCGATCAGCGGCGCGAAGACCGCCATCACCACCATCACCAGCAGCACCAGCACCGACAGCGCCACGGTGGGCTGCCGCAGGTAACCCAGCCAGGAGGACCGCTTGGACACCGTCGGTGCCGACGGCGGTGCCGGCTCGGTCAGCACAGGGGCACTCACGGCACCCTCCCTTCGTTCACGGTGGTGGGGACGCGCACGGCTGCGGGGTTCCGCTGCGCCGCGCTCCTCGTGTTCACAGGCGGATCCGGGGGTTGAGGACGGCGTAGAGCATGTCGGTCAGGGCGTTGGCGAACACCACCGTGACGGCGAGCATGATGAACGCCCCCTGGATCACCGGGTAGTCCTGCTGACCCACCGCCTCGTAGATCAGGCGGCCGACCCCGGGGTAGGCGAAGACCGTCTCGGTCAGCACCGCGCCGCCGACCAGGGTGCCCAGTTGCAGGCCCATCAGGGTCAGTGCCGGCAGGATGGCGTTGCGCAGGCCGTGCTTCCAGACCCGGCGCCGAGCCGACAGGCCCCGGGCCTGGGCGGCCCGGATGTAGTCCTCACCGAGGACCTCGATCATGTTGGTCCGCAGGGTCAACGCGTACGGGCCGAGCTGCACCAGGACCAGGGAGAGCACCGGCAGCACCAGGTGGTGGGCCAGGCTCAGGTAGGCCCCCACCCCCCGGGTGTCCGGGTCGATCGCCCCACCGATCGGGAACCAGCCGAGCTGGGCCCCGAAGAAGACCAGCAGCAGGATGGCGACGCTGGGCACGAAGAGGGCGTTGGCGCTGATGCCGAAGCCCTGCAGGGCACGGTCGAGCCACTTGCCCCGGTTGACCGCGGCGGTCACCCCGATCGGGATACCCACCGCGACGGTCAGCACGAAGGCGCAACCGGCCAGCAGCAGGGTCCAGGGCAGCCGGTCGACGATGATGTCGGTGACCGGTTGGATCTGTCGGAACGAGATGCCCAGGTTGCCCTGGACCAACTCGCGCAGGTACGACACGTACTGCTCCCACAACGGACGGTCCAGGCCGTACGTCTTGAGCAGTGCCGCCTGCATCTCCGGGGTCATGTCGCCCTCGACCATCAGGGTCGTGGGGTCCCCCGGCAGCAGCCGGAGCAGGAAGAACGTCGAGGTGATCGCGATCCACACGGTCAGGACGGCCTTCAGTGCTCGGCTGAGCACGAAACGCAGCACGGGGGACCCCTCCTTTCCCTCTGGTTGGGGGTTACTTGACCGGAGTGACCTGGGCCAGCGAGTACGCGGTCACCATGCCGAGCAGGTCAGACGGCGACGGGACGAAGCCGGTGAACTTGCTGGCGTTGTAGGCGAACTGGAAGTTCTCCACGTACAGCGGGGTCAGGTACGCCTGCTCGTGCACGACCTTGTCGATGTTCTTGATCTTGGTCTTGAACTCTTCGGGGTCGGTGGTGCCGGCCGCGTCGTTGATCAGCGCGTCCATCTCGGCCGACTCGAGCAGGTTGTAGTTGATGCCACCCGGGTTGCTGGACAGGTAGGTGCTGCGCAGCTGGTCCATCGGGTTGTCGAACACACCCCACTGGGAGGCGTCGATGTCGTACTCACCGTTCTTGGTGCGGGTGAGGAAGGTGTTGCGCTCGACGCACTCGTTCTCCAGCTTGATGCCGGCCTTGGCCGCGCTCTCCCGGAAGAGCTGCACCACCCGGGTGATGTTGGCGTTGGACTGGTCGCAGGCCACGCCGAAGGACAGCTCGTCGAAGAAGCCGTCGTTGTTGCCGTCCTGGTAACCCGCCGCGCTCAGCTTGGCCTTCGCGCCCTCCGGGTCGAAGGGGTACGGCTGGAGCTCGGTGTTGTCGTACTCCGAGAAGATCGGCGAGATCGGACCGGCCATCTGCTGGCCGTCACCCTGGAGCACCGCGGCGATGATCGCCTTGGTGTCCACCGCCATCGACAGCGCCTGCCGGACCTGCTGGTCGGCGAGGTACTTGTTCTTCATGTTGTAGGTCAGGTGGGCGAAGCCGAGCGCCCCGACCTTCTCCAGCTTGATCTTGTCGTCGCCCTCGAAGGTCTTCGCCGCCGAGATCGGCACCGGGGTACCCATGAGGTCGATGTCGCCGTTGCGCAGCGCCAGCATCATCGTGTTGACGTCCGGGTAGACCCGGTACTCGACCTGGCTGACCGCGGCCTTACCGCCCGGCGCGAGGGGGTAGTGCTCGTTGCGCTTCATCACGTAGCGCTGGCCCTTGGTCACGCTGTCCAGCACGAACGGTCCGGCACCGACCCAGTTCGAGTCGTTGGCGAACTTGGACAGGTCACCGGCCTGCTCGAAGATGTGCTTCGGCACGACGGACATCCAGAAGCCGACGCCCTCGGCGAACGGCGCGTACGGCTGGGAGAGCTTGAACTTGACCGTGGTCGCGTCCGGGGCCTCGATCGACTCGACCCAGGTCAGCTTGGCCGCGACGTTGCCGAGCTTGTACTCCATGATCTTCTCGGCGCTGAACTTCACGTCGTCGGCGACGACCGGCTTGCCGTCGGACCACTTGAAGTCGTCCCGCAGCACGAAGACGGCGGTCTTGCCGTCATCCTCGTAGCGGTACTCCTTGGCCAGCTCCGGGGACTTCTTCGCGTTCTCGTCGATCCGCAGCAGGTGCGGGTACATCGCGTTGAGAATCCACGAGTCGGTCTTGCTGAGCGACTGGAGCGGGTTGAAGTTGCTGACGTCGGTGGTGGTGCCGATACGCAGCACCGCCTCCGAGGACGAGTTGCTGGAGGACGAGTTGTTGTCCTCGTTCAGACCGCAGCCGGACAGACCCAGCGTGGCCACCACGCCGAGCGCGACAGCGAGCCGCCAACGACCCTTCACTGCCATTTTCACCAAACCTCCTGAAGAACCCGGATGATGTTGCCGCCGATGACCTTGGCGATCTCGTCGTCGGAGTAACCGTGCGTGACCAACCACCCGACGATGTTGCTGAAGCACTCCGCCGGGTTCTCCATGCCGCTCACGTACGGAACCCGCGGGTGGTCCACCACCCCGTGGGCCTTACCGATCGCCAGGTGCTGGGTAAAGCTGTCGTGCAGGCCGACGTGGTCACCGAAGTTGGTGTCCGGGCCGAACGCGACGTGGTCGATGCCGACCAACTCCACGCAGTAGGTGAAGTGGTCCATGACCGACTCGATGGAATGGTGCGGGTGGCCCGCCGAGAGGGTGGTGTGCGGAGCGGCCTCGATGCCGATCACGCCACCCCGTTCGGCGCAGGCCCGGATCACCTCGTCCGGCTTCATCCGAGGGGTGTTCCAGACCGAACGGGCACCGGCATGGGTGATGAACACCGGCACCCGACTGGCCTCGATCACATCCAGCGAGGTCTGGTCGCCGGAGTGCGAGATGTCGATGGCGATACCGAGCTTGTTCATCCGGTCCACCGCGCGCCGCCCGAAGTGGGTCAGCCCGCCGTCGCGGTCCTCGGACAGGCCGGATCCGAGCATGTTCGCCTGGCTGTAGGCGATGCCCATCTGGCGTACGCCGAAGCCGTAGAGGATGTCGATCCGGTCCAGCTCGTTCTCGATCATCGTGGCCGCTTCCAGACCCGCCACCAGGGCGATCTGGCCGTTGCGCTTGGCCTCGAAGATCTGTTCCAACGTGGTCGCCACCACCACGTGGTCCTGCTTGGCGACGTCGGCGAAGCGCAGACCGATGTCGTAGATGACGTCGTCCCACTTCCAGGCGTGCTCACTGGTCACGCAGCCGGTGCCGTTCATGAAGTTGTCGAAGACCGCGGTCATGCCGGAGCGGGCCAGACCCTCGAAGCCGAACGAGTTGCGGCCGGTGCGGTTGTAGTCGCGCAGCTGCGTCACATCGGCCGGCAGGATCTTCGGGTGCTCGTGCAGCGAGATGGCCATGTGCTCGCGCAGCAGCCGGGCCACCCGGGCGTGCTGCTCGGCGTTGAGACCCAGGTCGTGCTCCGGCACACGGCCGATCTCGGGAGCCAGCTCGAAGACCTTGTAGTCAACGTGTGGCGTCAAATAGTCGAAGGACCGGTATCCGGCGTAGCGGGGGGCTGGTTCCTGCACTCGTCAACTCACCTCGTCAGCTAAGCGGCACGAGGAATGAGGTCCGACCTCATGCCTTGCGGCAACATACCGAGGAAAGCTCGCGTCAGGTAAGACCTCGTGACCTGTTCGTTATCCGAAACCGGCAACATTCCCGCAGGTCAGGACGGTTGTACGGTCGGCTGAGCCGGCCCGGCACCGAACACCTCAGGGCGGCTGTACGAACAGCCGAGCCGACCGACCAGACCGGCAGGCATAGGTAGGTGGTCAGACCAATTTCGGATGGAGTGACACAAAAAAGTAGGCCCCCTGCGAAAGGGGGCCTACTTGTGGTGGGGTGACTGATGGGAATTGAACCCACGACAACCGGGACCACAACCCGGTGCTCTGCCAACTGAGCTACAGCCACCATGCGCTCGCCCGTACTGCGGGCGGTGCGAGGAAATCATACCCCCACCACGGTCGAACGCGTCCAGCGGGTTGCGGGGTGGTTCAGAGGCCGGCCGCGATGCCCTTGGCGGTGTCCACGTCCGGGCCGGGCAGCGGCACGAAGATGGTCCGCCGGTAGTACTCCAACTCCCGGATGCTCTCCCGGATGTCGGCCAGGGCCCG
The DNA here is from genome assembly GCF_035920385.1 of Micromonospora sp. NBC_01739. Taxonomy (GTDB): domain Bacteria; phylum Actinomycetota; class Actinomycetes; order Mycobacteriales; family Micromonosporaceae; genus Micromonospora. The sequence goes on from NZ_CP109151.1 coordinate 3,705,115, forward strand.
GTGGGCCAGGCCCTTCTGCGGCTGACCGAAGTACACCCGGGGATACCAGCGCCGGCACAGCTCCTTGATCGAGGACACATCGATCATGCGGTAGTGCAGGTGGGCGTCGAGGCGCTGCATGTCCCGGGCGATGAAGCCCCGGTCGGTGGCGATCGAGTTGCCGCACAGCGGCGCGGTACGCGGATCCTTGACGTACCGGCTGATGTAGTCGAGCACCATGTCCTCCGCCTCGGCCAGGGTCACCGTGGAGCGGCGTACCTCCTCGGTGAGCCCGGACTTGGCGTGCATCGTCCGGACGATCTCCGGCATCGCCGCCAGCGCCTCCTCGTCGGCGTGGATCACCACGTCCACCCCGTCACCGAGCACGTTGAGATCGGGATCGGTGACCAACGCGGCGACCTCGATCAGCTTGTCGCTGCCGAGGTCCAGCCCGGTCATCTCACAGTCAATCCAGACGAGAAGATCAGCCACCGGCACAGCCTACGCGCAGCCCAAGGCTCGTGGCTGCACGCCGTCGCGGCCACCGACCGCTAGGGTTTCCCCGTGCCCGCCGATCCCGCCGAACCCCGTACCGTCGATGTGACCGACCCTGGTGCCCGCCGGGCCCGCCGGGTCCTCGGGGCGCTGGTGCTGGCGGCGGCGCTACCTGCGCTTTACCTGCCCGGCAGGACGCACAACTTCTTCGATCTGAAGATCTACATGTCGGCAATGGACTGGTGGGCCGCCGGCAATCCCCTCTACGACTACGTGCAGCCCGATCGGGTGCAGGGCGAGCTGTACTTCACCTATCCCCCGTTCGCCGCCCTCCTGCTGCTGCCCTTCGGTCACCTCAAGCTCGGCGCCACCGTGGCGATCTTCACCGGGCTGACCCTGTTGGGGGTGCTGGTCACCACGAAGTGGCTGCTCGATCCGGTGATCCGCCGGCACCGGCTGCCGTACCTGTTCACCCTGGCGGTGGGGGCGCTGTTCGTGCTCGGGGTGGAGAGCACCCGGGAGACCATCACCTTCGGTCAGATCAACATGCTGCTGGTGGTGCTGATCCTGGCCGACCTGCTGTTCGCCGTACCCCGGGACAGCCGGTGGGCCGGAGTGGGCATCGGGCTGGCCGCGGCGCTCAAGCTGTTCCCCGGCATCTTCGTGGTCTACCTGCTGGCCACCCGGCGGTGGCGGGCGGCAGGGGTGGCGACCGCGACCGCCGCCGGGGCGACCCTGCTGGCCGCCGCGGTCGCACCGGCGGACTCGTGGCGGTTCTGGACCCACGAACTGTGGGCCACCGACCGGGTCGGCCGCACCGACTACACCGGCAACCAGTCCCTGTTCGGGCTGCTGAGCCGACTCACCGCACCGGAGGACCCGAGCCGACTGATCTGGCTGCCGTTGGTCGCGGCCATCGTCGGGTACGGGCTGTGGCGGGCGGTACGCGCCTCCCAGGCCGGTGACGCCCTGACCGGCCTGACCCTGACCGGCCTGGTGGCGGCGTTGATCAGCCCGATCACCTGGACCCACCACATCTACTGGTTCATTCCGGCGGTGGTGCTCCTGGTCGACGCGATCCTGCGCGCCGACCCGTACACCGCCGAGGGGGCCCGCCGCCGCCGTCGACTGGGCGCCGTAGCCCTCGGCACCTGCATGATCATCGTGTACGGCGTGGTGTCCTTCTACGACTGGGGCATCGCCCCCGTACCGACGGACACCCCCTGGGAGTTCCTGGGCCGCAACGCCTACGTCCTCCTCTGCCTGCTCCTCCTGTCCACCCTCCCCATCCGCACCCCCACCCGCACCCCCACCCCACCCCCGCTCCCTTCCCCCCTCCCCCTCCCTCCCCCGCTCCGCTCCGTTGATCATGAGGTTGGCGGCAGTCGTTGATCTTCAGACTGCCGCCAACCTCATGATCAACGGGGGCTAGTGGGGTGGGTGGGGGTTAGTGGGGTGGGTGGGTGGGGGCTATGGCTAGGGGTTGGCGGGGGGTGGGGGTGCCCAGGCCGGTCAGGGAGCTGATGCCTAGGCGGCCGGCTAGGACCGGGACCTGGTCCGGTTCGACCACGAAGACGACCTCGCGGGGGTGGAGGGGGCGCAACAGGAGCACCCCGGCGACGGTGACCAGCAGGGTGCCGGCGGTCAGTGAGCCCCAGGTGGCCGGGGCCAGCCAGCCGGGCCGCAGTTCGGCCCGCAGTTGCAGGGTCAGGTCGGCGCGGCCGTCGACACCCATCAGCACCAGGCTGAGCCCGCTCAACTCCTCCGGGGTCCACTCCAGGGTTCCGGCGCCGGTGCGGGTCCAGAAGGTCTGCGCGGCCGGTGCGGTCGGCAGGCTGGCCAGCTGACCGTCGGGCGGGATGACCTGCGCCAGTCGGACCGGCAAGGGCCCTCGGGTCAACGCCATCCGCTCGACGACGGCGTACGGCGCGGGAGCCAGCCAGTGGCGTACCTCGCCGACCGGGGCCAGCCCGATGAAGGCCGGACCCTCCGGGGTGTGGGCCTCCAGCCGCATCCGGGTCTCGCCCAGGTGGACCAGGGGCACCTCCTCGCGTACCAGTGCCGCCAGGTCGGTCACCACCACGGCGTGTCCGTCGGTCTGCACCGTCTCGAAGCGGGCCGCGTATCCACCGCCCGGGTCGGCCCGTCCGGTCAGCAGACCCAGCGCGGCGGCGCCGATCAGCGCGGTCATGCCGACGGCCAGCAGCAGCATCCCGGCCAATCTGTGCACTAAACGCATCCGCACCATCTCTCTCCGTAGCTAGACACCCGGCCGACCTTACCGAGGAGACCGGGCTGATCAGCGGATATCCGGCAGGCACCCGGACAAGACCGCCCAGGAAAGGCGAGACCCGCCGGAGTGGCTCCGGCGGGTCTCGTGGTGATCGGGGGTCAGGAGGTGGGCGTCGCCTCGCCGCTCCGGCCTGCGGCCCGTCCGGTACGGGCGAACGCCAGGCCGCCCAGCACCAGTCCGGCCAGCCCGGCCACCAGCCCGGCGACCCCCAGCCCGACCGCCAGCCCGTTGCCGTCCTCGTCGTCGTCCTCGGTCGCCCCGGCGGCCGTGCCGGGTGCCTCGGCGGCGGGTGATTCGGCCGGCGCCCCGGTCGGGGTGTCGGTGGCCGCGGTCAGGGTGAGCACCGGGGCCGGGGTGGCCGGCTCCTCACCACCGGGCTGCGGCTCGTCGATCCAGCGCACCACGCCGCCGTCGGAGTAGGTCTGGAGGGCCTTGAAGATCATCTGGTCCACGTCGGGCAACGGGCCCATGGAGATTGGGAACTCCTGGAAGGTGCCCGGGGCGATGGCCGCCGCGGCACCGTCCGCCGTCCAGGTGATCTTGGAGATCACCTCGGAGATCTCGGCGCCGTGCACCTGCACCGGCGGGTCCACCCGACGCTTCTCCACCGCCACCTGCCAACCCGGCACCGGCATGGTCGACACCGAACCGACCGGGGCGTTCTCCGGCAGGAAGATCTCCAGCTTGGTGGTCGATGCCTCGTCGCTCTCGTTCGGCACCCGGAAGGCGAAACGGCCGTAGCCGCCCTGCTTCGCCTCGCTGGGGCTGATCGACACGTGCGCCGACGCGGGAGCCGCGAAACCGAACACGGCCGTGGCCACGGTGCCGAGCGTCAGGGCCAGGACGGCACCCACGGTACGCCGGTGACGGATCATCGATGGAACCCTCTCTAACGGATTTCCACGGTGGCGGTCACCGTGGCCTGGTCGATCTCGGTGGTACGAGCGGTCACCCGCAGTTCCCACTCCCCCGCCGACGGCAGGTTGATCTCACCGGTGGCGTGGTTGTCGGTCAACGGCAGCAGGGGTACGTCGATCGCCTCGATGCCGGCCGACGGCAACGCGACCGTGGCCTTCCACTCCTCGATCGGAAGCGGCTGGTTGTCCAGGGTGTAGGCGTAGAAGTGGACCGAGTTGTTGCCCCGCTGGGCGGGGGCCATCTCGATCTGCATGGAGAACAGGCTGCTCTTCACCGTGGTGGTGAAGTAGCCGCTCTCGGCCCCGGCCACATCGGCCCCGGCGGTACGGGCCGGCGGGGTCTGCACCAGCACCGAGGTCACCGCCAGCACGACCGCGGTGACGGCCAACTCGACCCAGACCGCCCGGCGCATCGGTGCCGGTCGGCTGGCCGCGATCCGCTTGCGGACCAGGTGCCGTGAGTACGCGGCCACCCCGATCACCAGCGCGAACAACCCGACCTTGGCCAGCACCAGCCGGCCGTAGGTGGTGTTCACCAGGGCCGCCGGGGTGGCCACCTCGATCAGGGCCTGGACGATGCCGGCGAGCAGCAGCGCGGAGACCGCCAGGGCCGCCCACCGCGACCAGATCGGCAGGATCGCCCCCAACTCCCGCTCGTCGGCCCGGGGCAGCAGGAACACCACGAGCATCACCAGGCCGCCCAGCCAGACGGCCATGCTGCCCAGGTGCACCGCGTCGACGAGCACCGACACGGCCGGGGCGGGGGAGGCCGCCGGGTGCCCGGACAACGGCCAGGTGAGCAGTGCCGCCCCGCCGAGCACACCCAGGATGATCAGGTCGGTACGGCCCGCCGACCCGGCGAACAGGGGCCGCAGCAGCACGGCTGCGGCGGCCAGCAGCCCCAGCCGGACCAGGTGGGCGGCGCCGAAGGTGCTGCCCAGGACCAGGCCCAGGCCGGCCCCGGTGATGTCGAAGGGGCCACCACCGTTGGTGTAGGGCACCTGCAACAGGGTCGTCGCGACCGTGGCCAGGGCGACCAGTCCCAGACCGGTCCAGGCCAGCCGGGTCGGGCCGGTGCGGGGCAGGCGACGCGGCCAGAGCACGGCCAGCACCAGGCTCGCGCCGACCAGGAGCAGCAGTCCGGCGTACCCGACGAACTTGCTGACCTTGACCGCGTTGCTGACCACCGGGTCGGCCCGGCTGTCGTCGCCGGAGTCCACCGGCGGCTCGGAGGGGGCGCCGACGGAGTAGGTGAACGCCCCGGAGACCGGGTGGCTGTCGGCGGAGATCACCCGGTAGGTGACCAGGTAGGTGCCGTTGCCACCGGAGGTGTCGACCGGGATGCTCACCAGGCTGTCGGCGAAGGTGGGTTCACCCCGGTCGACCCGTGAGCCGTCCGGGGCGATCACTCGGATCTTGTCCGGCACCTTGCGGACCGGCTCGCTGAAGGTGAGTACCACCTCGGTCGGTGCGTTCGGCACCACGGAGGAGGCGGCGGGACTGGAACTGGAGAGCACGGCGTGCGCCGCGGCCGGGCTCGCCGGGGCGAGCAGCAGCGCGACGACGGTCACCAGCAGACCGGCGGCGGCGGTCAGCCGCGCGAATCGGCGGCGAGGGGCGGCAGTCATGCTGGCCATGCTCGCCGATTCGGGGCCGGGAGTCATGCTCGGATAGTCGGACGCTGAGGTAAAAAAGTTCCCGGCGTGGCGCATTGCATTGGAAGGGCCGAAGGACCCTGCTGCTCAGCACGCCGCCGCGTAACCTGGGTTGTCGTGATCCCCGCCCCGCGCGACATCGCCGCCGCTCACCCCCAAGCGGCCGACGACCGTGGTCAAGACTGCCCGGCATCGGCCGATCCCGCCACCCTCGCCGCCTTGGCCGCACGGGACGGCGACCCCGCCGCCCAGGCCGACTTCGTCCGGGCCACCCAGGCCGAGGTGTGGCGATTCGCGGCAGCCCTGGTCGATCCGGACAGCGCCGACGACCTGACCCAGGAGACCTATCTCCGGGCGTTTCGGGCCCTACCGGCCTTCGAGGGGCGTTCCACCGCCCGTACCTGGCTGCTCGGCATCGCCCGGCGGACCTGCGCCGACCATCTGCGTACGGTGGTCCGGCGCCGCCGGCTGGCCCAACGACTCACCGCGGACGCGTACACCGATGTGCCGCACCCCGACCCGGCCGGGCAGTTCGGCGCGGCCGACCTGGTCCGCCGGCTGCCGACCGAGCGGCGCGGCGCCTTCGTGCTCACCCAACTGCTGGGCCTGTCGTACGCGGAGGCCGCCGCCGTGGAGGGGGTGCCGGTGGGCACCATCCGGTCCCGGGTGGCCCGGGCGCGCAGCGAACTGGTCGAGGCCGTCGGACAGGCGCAAGCCGGATGAACAGGAAACTGCTGCCCTGGATCGGGCTGGCCGTCCGGCTCGGACTGGCCGCCGTCTGGCTGTACGCGGGCGCCACGAAGGTCGGTGACCTGGCCGGCTCCGGCCGGGCGGTGCACGCCTACCAGGTGCTGCCGTACGAGGTCTCCATGGTCGTCGGGGCGGTGCTGCCCTTCGTCGAACTGGCCCTCGGCGTACTGCTGCTGCTCGGGTTGGCCACCCGGCTCTCCGCCGGGGTCTCCGCGGCGCTGCTGGTGGTCTTCATCGCCGGCATCATCTCGGCCTGGTCGCGGGGGCTGGCGATCGACTGCGGCTGCTTCGGCACCGGCGGTGAGTTGCCGGCCGGGGAGAGTCCGAGCTATTTCCCGGAGATCCTCCGGGACCTGGGTTTCCTGGCATTGGCCGGGTTCCTACTGATCTGGCCCCGCACGGCCGTCTCCGTGGACGGCGCGCTGACGGGCGAACCGGTGGAGGACGAAGATGAGTAGTCGCAAGGGGCGCAAAGACGCGGCCCGCGTGGTCCGGGAGCAGTTGGCCCGGGAACGGCGGCGCAAGCGGACCCTCTGGACCTCGATCGGCGCGGTGTCCGTGCTGGTGATCGCGGGTCTGATCGGCTGGGGTGTCTGGTCCAGCCAGGATTCCGGGGAGTTCACCGCCCCGCCGGGCGCGACCCAGGACGGCACCGGCATCGCGGTCGGCAGCGGGCCGGTGACGATCGACGTGTACGAGGACTACCTCTGCCCGGCCTGCAAGCAGTTCGAGCAGACCAGCGGCCCCACCCTGGAGCAACTGGTCAGCGACGGCAAGGCCCGGGTGGTGTACCACCCGGTGGCCTTCCTGAACCGTTTCTCCAGCACGGAGTACTCGACCCGGTCCTCGGCCGCCGCCGGCTGTGCCGCCGAGGGGGGCAAGTTCACCGAGTTCAGCAAGGCTTTGTTCGACAAGCAGCCGCCGGAGAACGGTGCGCAGCTGAGCAACGACGAGCTGATCGACATCGGGGCCGAGGTCGGCCTGAACCGCGACAGCTTCGGCAGTTGCGTGCGCGACGGCAAGTACAAGCCGTGGACCTCGCACGTCAGCCAGGAGGCGACCAAGGCCAACGTCACCGGCACCCCGACCGTCCTGGTCAACGGTGAGCAGGTGCGGGAGTGGACCCCGGAGAACATCACCGCCGCGGTGGAGGCGGCCGGGCGGTGAGCCGTGCCCTGCTGACCCGGGCCGGGCTGCTGCTAGCCGGCATGGTCACCACGCTGACCGCCACCGCCGCTCCCGCGGTGGCGCACGGCGCCGACGCCCCGAACGGGACGGACTACCGGGTGGAGGTCACCGCCGTGACCCCGGACCGCCCGCAGCTTCGGGTACGGGTGATCGAGGCGGGTGCCCGGTTGGAGTTGACCAACACCGGTGACCAGCCGGTGGAGGTGATCGGCTACTCGGGTGAGCCGTACCTGCGGGTCGGCCCGGACGGGGTCTTCGAGAACACCCGCTCCCCCGCGACGTACCTGAATCGCACCATCGCCGGGGAGACCCGCCTGCCGCCGGAGGTGAATCCGGCCGCCGCCCCGCAGTGGCGTCGGGTGGAGTCGGGTTCGACCGCCCGCTGGCACGACCAGCGGGCGCTGTGGCGGGAGGCCGGTCCGCCCGCCCAGGTCCGCGCCGCGCCCGACCGGGAGCACCGGGTACGCGACTGGGTGGTGCCGCTGCGCGATCCGAACGGGTCGGCGGAGATCCGGGGCACCCTGCACTGGGTGCCGCCGCCGGACGCGTACCCCTGGTGGGTGGCGGCCGTCCTCGGCACCCTGGCGGTGGGTGCCCTGGGGTTGCTCCCGGCGGCCACCGTCGCGGGGCGTCGGGCCCTGGCCGGGGTCGGTGGGGTGCTGGCCCTCGGCGGGCTGGCGGCCGTACTGCTCGCGGTCGGTCGGGTGCTGGACGCCGGGGCGACCGGGGTCGGCGGGGTGCTGGTGGGGTTGCTGACCGGGCCGGTGTGGGCCCTGCTGGCCGGGTTCGGCGCGATCGCCGCCGCCTGGTGGGTGCTGCGCCGCAGGGCCGGGGTCGACTTTCCGGTGGCCCTGGCCGGGGCCTGCCTGGCCCTGTTCGCCGGGGTGACCAATGCTGCCCTGCTGGCCCGGTCGGTCGTGCCGGTGCCCTGGCCACCGACCCTGGCCCGGGTGCTGGTGGTGCTGGCCGTGGGAGCCGGGGCGGGGGCCCTGGCCGCCGCCGTGCTGCGACTGCACGCCGCCGGACGCACGGCCAGCCGGGCCGCCGCCGGACGCACGGCTGCCTCCGGCCGGACTGCCGCCGGTGGTGACGGGGCCGGCGCATCAGCGGATGCGGTCACTTCCGAGCGGGACTGAACGGGAACGGCAGTTCCAGGCGGTGCCGGGCCAGCAGGTCGGTGTCGCCGAGCAGGTCGGCGGTGGGCCGGTCGGCCACGATCCGCCCACCGTCCAGGATCACCGACCGGTCGCAGAGTTCGAAGGCGTACGGCAGGTCGTGGGTGACCATCAGCAGGGTCACCGGCAGGGCCCGCAGGATGGTGGCCAGTTCCCGGCGGGCGGCCGGGTCGAGGTTCGACGAGGGCTCGTCGAGCACCAGGATCTCCGGTCGCATGGCCAGTACGGTGGCGACCGCCACCCGGCGCCGCTGACCGAAGGACAGGTGGTGCGGGGCCCGTTCGCGATGCTCGGACATGCCCACCGCGGCCAGGGCCTCATCCACCCGGGCGGCCAGTTCCGCTCCGCGCAGCCCCAGGTTGGCCGGTCCGAAGGCGACATCCTCGGCGACCGTGGGCAGGAAGAGTTGATCGTCCGGGTCCTGGAAGACGATGCCGACCCGCCGCCGGATCTCGGCCAGCCGAGCCCGGTCGGTGGTCACCGGCAGCCCACCCACACTGATGTGGCCCTCGGCGGGGGTGAGGATGCCGTTGAGGTGTAGCACCAGGGTGGTCTTGCCGGCACCGTTGGGGCCGAGCAGGGCCACCCGTTCGCCCCGGGCCACCGTCAGGTCCACCCCGTGCAGGGCCAGGTGGCCGTCGGGGTAGGCGTACCGGACGCCCCGGACCTCCAGGCTGGGTGCGGTGGACGGCACGAGGTGCATCATGCCAGCAGTACGGCGGTGACGGCGACCGTGCCGGCCAGCAGCGGCAGGGTCGCCGCGACCAGCCACTGACCGGTGGTGGCGGCCGCACCCGCGCCCTGCCACACCGTCGGCAGCCGGCCGGTGTAGCCCCGCGACAACATCGCCAGGTAGACCCGTTCGCCGCGCTCGAAGGCGCGCAGGAACAGGGTCCCGACACCGGCGGCGAAGCCACGCAACTGCCACAGGAAGCGGGGGTCGTCGCCCCGGGAGATGCGGGCCACCCGCATCCGACGGGCCTCGCCGACCAGCACGTCCAGGTAGCGCAGCATGAAGGTGGCGATCTGGGTGATGACCTGGGGGCAGCGCAGCCGGTCCAGCCCGACGATCAGGTCACGGGTGGTGGTGGTCGCGGCCAGCAGCAGCGAGGCCCAGACCCCCAGGGTGCCCTTGGCCAGGATGTTCCAGGCACCGTGCAGCCCTTCGACGGACAGGCCCAGCCCGAGCACCTCGACCCGCTCGCCCGCGCCGATGACCGGCAGGGCGAAGGCGAACAGCACGAAGGGCACCTCGATCACCGTGCGGGCCAGCAGCCAGCCGGGGCTCACCCGGGCCAGCGCCGCCACCCCCGCGACCAACAGGGCGTACGCGCCGAAGGCCCAGAAGGCCGTCCGGGGGGTGGCGACCACGGCGATCGTGAAGGCCACCATCGCCGCGATCTTCACCTCCGGCGGCAGCCGGTGCACCGGTGAGTCGGACTCCCGGTAGAGCACATGGGCGTGCCCGGCACCCACCGGCTACCCCTGGCTCGACGCGGATGTGCCCGACTGCTCGGCCTCCTGGCTGAGTGCGGGCGGGTCCGAGCGGTCGGCTGGTGGGGTCGGTCCCGCGTCACGCCGACGGGCCAGCCAGAACACCCCGCCGGCCACCGCGAAGGTCAGCAGGACACCCAGCACCCCGGACAGTCCGGTGGAGAGGAAGTCGTTGTCGATGCCGGCGATGCCGTAGTCGGCCAGGGGCCCGCCGATCTCATGGTCCTTTTCCTGCTGGGCCGGGCAACTGCCCCCGGTGATCTCGCCTTCGGCGTCGAAGGTGCAGCCCTCGCGTAGCGAGGAGTCCAGCCCGTCGGGATGGGGCGAGGCGAAGTTGCTGACCACACCGGCCAGCAGCAGGGCCACCAGCAGACCACCGACCAGGAAACCCCAGAGGCGCTTCACCGGACACCCCCGAGGGGGGCGACGGCCGCCGGGGCGACCGGCTTGAGGGCGCGTAGCGCGTACACCAGATCGGGTCTGACCTTAGCCACGGTGACCACCGTGGCGGCCGTGATCAGGCCCTCGCCGATACCGATGAACAGGTGGGACACCGCCATCGTCCCGGCCAGCCCGGCCAGGTTGCCGCCGAGGTCGGCGGTGCCGCCCAGCCAGTACTGCAACACGAAGCCCATCGCCGCGACCACCACGCTGACCAGCGCGGCGACGAACGCGCTGACGGCCAACCCGGCCGGGGTACGCGGCAGCACCCGCAGCAGCAACGCGATCAGCAGGTACGCCACCCCGACCGCGATCACACCCATGTTGGTGATGCTGAGCCCGAGCATGGCCACCCCACCGTCGCCGAAGACCAGGGCCTGCACCACCAGCACCACCGCGATGCACAGCGCGCCGACCCAGGGGCCGACCAGCATGGCGGCGAGGGCCCCACCGAGCAGGTGGCCACTGACTCCGGCGGTGAAGATCGGGAAGTTGAGCATCTGCACGGCGAAGATGAAGGCGGCGACCAGGCCGGCCATCGGGGCGAGTCGGTCGTCCAGGTCCTGCCGTGCCCGGCGGACGGCTAGTGCCAGAGCCGCCAGAGCGATCACCGCGAAGATCGCGGCGACCGGACCGTCGATGATGCCGTTGGAGATGTGCATGGCCAGGTTTTCCACGTGACCTCCCACGTGACGGCGGGCCCGCGCTCGCCGGCAGGGTGAGCGTATTTCCCGGCCCCTGCTGTTGCCAATATCTGGCAACAGCAAATTCCTGTCGCCTGCCGACACATCGGACACCCTCCGGAGCCCGCCGTCATGGTCGCTGGCGCGCCGGTATGGTCGGCCCATGACCGCACCCGCTCGTCTCTCTCCCGGTGACCCGGCGCCCGAGTTCACCCTGCCCACCGACACCGGTGGGGAGGTCACCCTGGCCGACCTGCGCGGCCGCAAGGTCATCCTGTACGCCTACCCGGCGGCGATGACCCCCGGCTGCACCAAGCAGGCCTGCGACTTCCGCGACTCGCTCGGCTCCCTCCAGGCCGCCGGTTACGAGGTGATCGGCATCTCCCCGGACAAGCCGGAGAAGCTGGCCAAGTTCCGCGAGCGCGACGCGATCACCTTTCCGCTGGTCGCCGACACCGACAAGGCCGTGCTGACCGCCTACGGGGCGTACGGCGAGAAGCAGTCGTACGGGCGCACGGTCACCGGGGTGATCCGTTCGACCTTCGTGATCGACGAGAACGGCAAGATCGAGCGGGCGCTCTACAACGTCAAGGCCACCGGCCATGTCGCCAAGCTGCGCCGGGACCTCGGGCTGGACTGACCAGATGTGATCGTCGGAGGCCTCGACAGCGGGCCGGGGCGACACCCTAGACTCTTCAGGGCCGGCGGGAGTGGCGTAATGGCAGCCGCGGTAGGTTTAGGTCCTATTGTCCGAAAGGACGTGGGGGTTCGAATCCCCCCTCCCGCACCAACACCCTGTTCCCCTGTCGGGCCCGTCACGATCACGGGCATCCGGCGGGCGGCCCGGCGCAGGATGTCCGGGTGACCCTGCACTTCCTCCTGGATCCCGAACTGACCCCTGAGCTGCGCGCCGACATCGTCACCCTCTGGGTGGAGGTCACCAACGCGGGCGGCGCGGTCGGGTTCGTGGCACCGGTGACGGCCGAAAAGGTGCGGACGATCGCCGACCCGACCCTGGCCGGCATCGCCGAGGGCCCTGACCGGCTGCTGCTGGGCTACGACGACGACCGACTGGTCGCCATGGCGATCTTCACCGATCCCCGGTTCCACCTGAAGCCGCACCTGCGGACCCTCACCCGGGTGATGGTCCACCCGGACACCCAGGGGCGCGGGGTCGGTGAGGCGCTGATGCGTACGGCCGCCCAGATCGGGCGGGACCTGGGGCTGTCGGCGCTGCACGTGACCGTACGCGACGGGCTGGGGCTGGACCGGTTCTACCGGCGACTCGGATACCGCGAGGTAGGCCGCTGGCCCGGCGCCATCCGGGTGGCCCCCGGCGACGACCGGGACGAGATCCTGATGTGGCTCGGACTGACCGAGGACCACGGCCCCGCCAGCCAGCCGGCTACCCCTGGGGAGGGACGCGTGGCTGTTGTCCGTGCGGCGGGGCCATCGGTTCCGTCGGTCACGCGCACCGATGCTGCCGGACGACGGCCGAGCCGGACAAGCGACCTAAGCGAAAGCTAAGACGGGGTCACCCAGGCGTACCCGGCCGGACTCCAGCGGTACGAGGTTGAGCCCGAACAGCAGTTGCCGGTCGACATTGCGGTGCCGGGCCAGGGTGCGCAGCGGCTCCCGGCCGCGTACCCCGGTCTGCTGGTCCGTGGTGGTGACCAGGCAGCGGGCCGAGGGCCCGGCGGCCCGGAAGGCCACCCCGCCGATGCGCATGCTGCGCCCTTCCCAGTCGTCCTCGGCCCAGGCGGGTGCCCCCTCGATGACCAGGTTGGGCCGAAACCGGCTCATCGGGACCGGGTCCGCACCGGCCTCGGTCAGCCAGTCGCCGAGGGCGGCCAGGGAGGCGGTGCTGGTCAGCAGGACGGGGTACGCGTCGGCGAAGCTGACCTGATCGCCCGGGTCGTGCTTTTTGCGGCCCGCCTCGATGTGCCGAGCCGGCTCGGCCAGCCAGACCAGGCGCACCGGCCGGTCGAGCAACTGACTGAGCCAGGTGTCCGCAGCCGGACCGGCGGGCAGGGCCGCTACCCGCAGTGCCCGGCGCCGGAAGGTACGCACCTGCACCGGGGTGACCTCGGACGGTTGCGGTACCCACAGGTCGGGTCGGTCGGCGGCGCGTAGCCACAGGCCACCGGTCTCGGGGTGGGCGTGTACCCGGACCAGGGCGGTCGTCTCCCGCTGGGTGATCCCCACCCCCTCGGGGTCGACGAGCATCCACCGCCGGTCGCCGTCCAGCCCCCAGGGTCGTACCTCGGCCTCGGAGTGGTTGAGGCCGCGACAGCCCTTGACCGGATAGGTGTTGATCTCGTTGATCCGCACCCGGTCACCATGCCACGCCGATGCCGTCCCCGGGGTACCAGTGGTTCGCCGGGGTTTCCCGGTAGGCGAGGAACTTCCGGCCGGTGCGTTCGGCGTGCCGGGCCAGCACGTTGGTGTGGGTGACGTTGTCGGTGAGCAGCATCGCCCCGGGGGCCAGCTTCGGCTCGACGGCCTCGAACTCCCGCTTCTCGTACGCTCGACTGTGGTCGCTGTCGTGCAGGAACAGGTCGACCGGCCGGTCCAGGGCGGTTATCGACTCGACCGAGTCTCCGATGACCAGGTCGATCACCTCGGACCAGGGGGCGGTCCGGGCCAGGTAACCGGCCTCGGGGTTGATGTCGATGGAGCTGACCCGGCCGGGGTGACCCTCGGCGGCGTTGCGCAACAGGGCGGCGGCCAGTACGCAGCTGCCCAGCCCCTTGTCCACACCGGTCTCCACGATGTGGCCGGGTCGACGGGCGCGCACGATGGCGTACCACCCGATGCGCCGGGCGTAGCGGACCTGCTTGTCGGCCAGGCCCCGGCGGGCGGCGCTGCCGGTGGCCGCGGCGATGTGCCGGCGCAGGGCCTCGTCCGACTCGATCTCCTCCAGATAGCTGCGGACCTGCGTCACCGGCAGGTCACACACCACGCTGACGAACCAGGCCAGGTGGCTGCGGCTGAGCTTGGTCAGCTCGTAGGTGTAGTTGTGGTGTTCGCGGGAGGCGAGCAGCCATCGGGCCGAGGTGCGCAGCACCTTGACGTCATGGCGGGCCACCGTTACCAGCCGCTTGGGGAAGGCGGCGACGGGGGCTAGGCGGGTGCGGGCGATGGCCCGACGCAGCTTGACGGCGTCCACCCGTGGGTTCTATCAGACGGACCGAAACATTGGGGAAACACGATGAAGATTGATCTTGCCGGTTCCCGGCCCGCCGGGCCCCTGCTCGTGGGTGGGGTTAAGTAGCATCGCGCCATGTCGAGTGGAGAGCAGGCCGGGACGACCGTTCCGGAGCAGACACTGCCGGCGGGGGACACCGACGGGTCGGAGACAACGGCGGCCCCGGCGAGAAGACCACGCCGACGGTGGCTGCGGATCACGCTGATCAGTGTGTTGGTGCTGGCCCTGATCGGGGTGGGCGGCGCGGTAGGGGCCGGCTTCTATCTCAAGTCGGTCGAGTCCGACATCGAGCGCCTTGACGCTTTCGAGGGCATACCCGAGGAGAGCCGGCCGGAGGTCGTCGCCAAGGGCGCGTTGAACATGCTGATCCTCGGCAGCGACTCGCGGGATCCGGAGAGCACCGGGGGTTCGCGGGCGGACACCATCATCCTGGCGCATGTGTCGAAGGACCGCTCCGGCGCGCAACTCGTCTCGATACCCCGGGACACCTGGGTGGCGATCCCCCGCACCAAGGAGGGCCGTGGGGGCCGCGAGGCGAAGATCAACGCAGCGTACGCCTGGGGTGGCCTGCCGCTGATGGTGCAGACCGTGGAGCAGTACACCAAGATCCGGATCGATCACGTGCTGATGGTGGACTTCGCCGGGTTCACCGAGATCATCGACGCCCTCGGCGGCATCGAGGTCAACTCGGAGAAGCGGTTCACCTCGATCCATCCCCCCTTCCGCACCTTCGAGCGGGGTCGGCAGAAGATGGACGGGGCCACCGCACTGGACTTCTCGCGGCAACGCAAGCAGTTCGCCGACGGCGACTTCACCCGGATCAAACATCAGCAGCAGGTCATCAAGGCCATTCTGGACAAAGCCGCCTCCGGCGGAATTCTGACAAGTCCCACCAAGCTCAATTCCTTCGTCCGAGCCACCTCGAATGCCGTATCGGTCGACAAGAAGATGTCCCTGGTGGACATGGCGATGGAGCTGCGCGGCCTGCGCGGCAACGACCTGACCTTCATGACCAACCCGACCAAGGGCACCGGCCGGGTGGGCAGCGAGAGTGTCGTCTTCGATGACCCGGAGAAGGCCTCGAAGTTCTACGACGCCCTTCGCCGGGACGCGGTCAAGGAAGTGCTCAGCGCAGGAAAGTAGGGCATGAATTGTCCCGGTGGCTCTGGCGGCTGTCGCCAGAGCCACCGTATCCTGCGTTCGCTCCGGCGGCTTTAGCAACGTCACTGGATGTCACTCCACGGGGGAGGATCCACACATGTCGAGGCAACCTGTCATGGGTTACCCGGCCACCAACGCGCCCGACGAGGGTGAGGTATCGGCTCCGACGCAGCGTTCCCGGTCAGCGGAGTCCGAGGAGGAGGCGGAACCTCCGAACCCACAGACCACCGCCGGGGCGGAGTCCACCCCGACGGGCGGCGAGGACACCCGCCCGGGGCTGGACGCCACCGCGGTCCTGCCCTACCCCGGTTCCCGCACCTCCACCCGTACCCGGGGGCTGCGCGCCTGGATGTTGACCGCGCCGGTCGATGTGGCCGCCCTGCTCTCCCCCCTGCTGCTGGATCAACGGTACTGGCGCGGCACCCTGGTCATGACGGTCCTGACGGTGGCCGTCTTCGCCGCCGGCGGGCTCTATCAGGCCCGTCGGCACGTGAGCATCCTCGATGAGCTGCCCAGCCTCTGCGGCCGACTGCTGGCCTCCTCCGCCATCGTGGTCATCATCGCCGCCCTGCGTCACGACTCCGCGGAGTACCTGGTCGAGTTCATCCGCGGCCTGGCCATCGCCGCCATCCTGGTGCTCGCCGGTCGCCTGCTGACCCGGGAGATCGCCACCCTGGCCCGGCGGCAACGGTGGGTGGAACACAACGCCATCATCATCGGCAGCGGTCCGACCGCGGTGGAACTGGCCCGGCTGCTGCGCCGCTATCCCCGGTACGGGCTGCGGTTCGTCGGGCATGTGGACACTCCCCCGCCGACGGCCTCGGCCACCACTCCCCTGATCGGTCCCCTGGACCAGCTCGAACACCTGGTCCGGCTGAGCGAGTGCGATGTGCTGATCATCGCCGACCCGGAGTGCCCCGAACTGGTGCTGATGGAGATCCTCCGCCAGCCGAAGGTCGCCACCTGCGACCTGTGGGCCGCCCCCCGGCTCTGGGGCTCCAGGTCGCACGGCGACCACATCGGCGCCATCCCGATCGTCAAGGTCGGGGACACCACCCTGTCCGGGCCGCACTGGGCCCTCAAGCGGGCCTCCGACGTGGTCTTCGCCGCGCTGGCCCTGCTGCTGCTCAGCCCGATCCTGCTGCTCTGCGCGGGGCTGGCCTTCCTGGACGGGGGCCGGGGCATCTTCTTCCGGCAGGAGCGCATCGGCCGGCACGGCAAGCCCTTCCACATCATCAAGTTCCGCACCATGCGCCCGGTCAACGAGCACGAGTCCCAGACCAACTGGTCCATCGCGCACGACCGGCGGGTGTCGCCCATCGGTCGTTTCCTGCGCCGAACCTCCCTGGACGAGCTGCCCCAACTGTGGAACATCCTGCGGGGCGACATGAGTGTGGTCGGCCCCCGCCCCGAGCGGCCGTACTTCGTCGAGAAGTTCTCCGCCGAGTACCCGAGCTACGCCATGCGGCACCGGGTGCCGGTAGGGCTGACCGGGCTGGCCCAGGTCAGCGGCCTGCGCGGGGACACCCCGATCTCCGATCGGGCCCGGTTCGACAACTACTACATCGAGAACTGGTCACTGTGGCTGGACGCCAAGGTGCTCCTGCGGACCGTGGCCGAGGTGTTCCGTGGTGGTGGTCGCTGAGCGACCTGCGCCAGGTCCGTCACCGGACCGGTTCCGCCGGCACCGCCCCTCACCGCCGTTCCCCCACCGCCGGCTAGCCCGGGGAACCCCTCAGCCGAACTGCTTGGAGTAACCGATGCCGGATGTTTCGGTAGTCATCCCGACCACGGGCCGGCCCAGCCTCGCGGAGGCGGTCGCCACCGCCCGCGACCAGCAGGGCGTGTCCGTACACGTGGTCGTCGTGTGTGACCTGGCCGAGGTGCCGCCCGGCGTCGCCCGACTGCGGGACCAGATCGACGAGATCGTCTGCACCGGCGGGGGACGGCGCGGCTCGTACGCCCGCAACCTGGGGGTACGCCACGCCGCCCCGGGCAGCCACATCGCCTTCCTGGACGACGACGACGCCTGGCTGCCCGGCAAGCTCGCCGCCCAACTGCCCGTCCTGGAAGGCCTGGCCGGCCAGGGCTGGCTGCCGGTGGTCTCCTCCCGCACCCTGCAACGCAAGGCGGGGGGCGCCGCGCTGCCGACCCCCGTACCGACCGCCCTGATCACCGAGGGCACCCTGCCGGAGGACTACCTCTTCCGTCGACGGCACCTCGGGGTGGGTCGGCAGTCCCTGCCCACCTCGACCCTGCTGACCACGGCCGAACTGGCCCGGCAGTGCCCGTGGGACGAGTCCCTGCCCCGGCACCAGGACTGGGACTGGCTGGTGCGGGCGGCGCGGCTGCCGCGAGCGAAGATCGTGCAGATCGAGCAGGCCACCGCGGTCTACACCGTCGGCAGCCCGGGATCGATCTCGGCCGGGGCCGACTGGCGTACCTCCTGGGACTGGGCCCGGCGCTGGGAGGGGGTGTGGGCCCCGGAGACCTTCTCCGACTTCATCGCCGCCCAGACCCTGCGCTACGCCGTGCAGGCCCGCGACCGCGAGGGGGTACGCGAGATGGTGCGCGCCATCCGCCGCAACCGGGCCCCCTCGGCCCGCAACGCCGTCCTGGCGGCCCTGGGGCTGGTGCCCCGGTCGGCTCTTGAGCGGGTGGCGATGCGCGGCTCCCGCAGCACCGGTGACAACGGTGCCCTGCCCACGGGTGGGGGCCGCTGATGCGGCTGCACTTCGTACTCCCCCAGTTGGATCCGCTGTACGGCATGGAACTGGCCGCGGCGCTGCTCCTGCGGGGTCTGCACGACCAGGGGGTCGAGGTCTCCGCTACGGTGCTGTCCGGAAAGGTCCCGCCCACCCTGGGTGACCTGGCCATCGACACCCTGGGGCTGGGCACTCGGATCACCCGGCTGGCGGAGGCGGTGCCGCCGCTGCGACGCCGACTGCACCGGCTGCCGGCGGAGGTACGGATCGTGGCCAGCGGGCTGTGGGGCAGCGTGCCGGTCGGCACCGCCCTGGCCGGCACCGGCCGGGACTACGTCGCCTGGGAGCATTCGCTGCTGCCGGAGCGGCTGCGCATCGACCGCCGGGTCCGCACCCTGGCCCGGCTGGCCCGGGTTCGCGGGCTGCGCCCCAGCCTGGTCGTGGCCGTCTCCGAGGGGGTGGCCCGCACCGTCCGGGGACTCGCCCCCGGCCAGCCGGTGGTGACGATCACCAACCCGATGCCGCCCAGGGCCTTCGTAGCCCCGCGTCCGGTGGCCGACCGGCAGCGGATCAGACTGCTCACCACGGCGGCCTTCCGCCCGTACAAGAACCACTCCTGCGCGCTGGAGGCGCTGGCCCTGCTGCCGCCGAACCATCACCTGACCCTGGCCGGGAACGGCGAGGAGCGGGACCTGCTGCACGAGCGGACCCGCCAGTTGGGGCTCACCGACCGGGTGACCTTCCTGGGCCGGGTGCCCGGGGTGGCCCGGCTGCTGGCGGAGTCCGACGTGCTGGTGCACCCCTCCCGGGCCGAGACCTTCGGCTTCAGTCTCGTGGAGGCTGCCGAGGCCGGTCTGCCGGTGGCCGCCCTGCCGGTTCCCGCCCTGGACGAGATGATCCCGACCTTCGTACCGGGCGCCCTGGCAGCGGACACCTCCCCGGCGGCCCTGGCCCAGGCGATCGTTACCCTGACCGGCGAGGGGCGCCCCGGGGTGGCGGACTTCGAGAAGGCCTGGCACGCCCGCTGCACCGAACTCGACCCGGCCACGGTCAGCGCCCGATGGGTGGAGGCCTTGACATGACGGCGGTCCCCGGCGGCCCCGAGCGGCCGGTGACCGAGCAGCCGGATCCGCAGCAGCCGGGTGGCGGCTCGTCGGCCGGTGTCGGGCGCGGTGACGGCTTCCTCCGCAAGTCCGGCAAGTTCTTCGCCGGCACCCTGCTGCGCACCCTGGCTCAGGGGGCGCTGTTCGTGCTGCTGGCGCGGGAGATGCCGCTCAGCACCTACGGCCTGTTCGTCGGGGTCACCGCCCTGATCGCGGTGATCTCGCCCTTCGCGTCGGCCGGGGCACCCAGCCTGATCATGCAGAACTACGCGGACGCCCCGGGCGACTGGCTCCGGCACCTCGTCCGCGGGCTGTTCCTCTCCACCGTCTTCGGCACCGCCGCCACCGTGCTGGTGACCGCCGCCGGCCTGGCCATCTGGGGTGCGGACGTCCCGCTGGTCGACCTGCTCTGTCTGGCCTTCGCCGACCTGGTGGCCTGGCGACTCATCGAGGCCGTGGCGGCGTCCATCCAGGTCCGTGGTCGGATCATGCTCGCCGCGTTGATCCCCGCCCTGCTGCACCTCTGCCGGTTGGCCGGTGCGGTCGTGCTGGCCGCCGCCGACGGGCCGGTCACCCTGCACGACTGGGCGGTGACCTCGGCGGTGCTGTCCACCCTGGTCTGCCTGCCCGTGATCGCCGGTGGCCTGCTCGGTGGCGGCCGGGGCGGGATCGGTCTCCGGGGCGCGGTCCGGCAGGCCCGCACCGGGATGCTCTTCGCCGTGGGGCTGGCGGCCCAGTCGATCTACAACGATGTCGACAAGGTCATGTTGTCCCGGCTCGGCACCCCGGAGGGCGCCGCCATCTACGCCGCGGCCTACCGGGTGGTCGACCTCGCGTACACCCCGGCCCGGTCGATGAGCGCGATCGCCTACCCCCGGTTCTTCGAGGCGGGACGGCACGGTCCCCGCCAGGCCATGCGGATGGCCCGTGGCCTGCTGCCACGCTTCCTGGCCTTCAGTGTGCCGGTGAGCCTGCTGCTGGTGGCCTTCGCCTGGATGATGCCGCTGGTGTTCGGGGCCGACTTCGAGGCGGCCATACCGGCCCTGCAGGGGCTAAGCGCCCTGCTGGTGCTCAAGTCGCTGCACTACCTGGCCGCCGACGCGCTCTCCGGTGCCCGGATGCAGGGCCGGCGGACGGTCTGCCAGATCGGCATCGGGGTGCTCAACGTGCTACTCAACCTGTGGCTCATCCCGGCCTACGGTTGGCAGGGGGCCATCGCCTCCAGCCTGTTCTGCGACGCGCTGCTGGCCGTACTGCTCTGGGGAAGCCTGGCCGCCGCCGCCCGCCGCGACCCGGGCGACGCACCCGCACAGCCACGTTCCATGGAAAGGGTCTGAGGTGACCACACTCTTCGGTGTCCTGCTGACTGCGGGAGGTGTCGCGGTAGCCGGGTGGCTGATCCACCAACGCCGGACGGTGGCCGCCGCCTTCGGCGGTGGGAGGATCGCGATCGGGCTGATCGGATTCTCCGTCCTGGCCAACGCCGCGCCGGTCCTCGCCGGGGACAACTCCTCCGCGCTCATCGGCCTGCTGGTGTTCGCCCTGGTCGCCTGGTTGTTCTTCGTACGCCGTGGGGGTCTGGCCGGTCCCGCGGACATCTGGCGTCGGATCTGCCTGTGCCTGGCCGCCGCCCTGCTCCTCTGGTGCGTCGCGGTAGACCTGCTCACCGGCGAGGGGGTGTACGGGTCGCGGATGCCGGCGTACGCCGCCGCGGGTCTGCTGCTGGTGGCGGTGTGGTTGCTGGCGGCCGGTGCCCCGATCAGCCTGGCCGCGATGGCCTACACCGGGCTGGCCGTGCTGTCCCTGCTGACCATCCCGACCGCCTTCTACGGACAGGCCTGGCGGGCCTGCACCGGCGGGCAACTGGAGAAGTGTTCGCTGGCGGGTGGGCTGTTCAAGAGCTTCTACGACTCCGAGAACTACATCGCCCTGATCACCTCCTTCACCCTGGTGGCCGCGGTCTGCGCGCTGCGGGGGGCGCAACGGTGGGCGGTGGTGGCCTTCGGTCTGCTGGTCATCGTGGCCACCGGCTCCCGGACCAGCTACCTGGCCCTGGCCGCGGTGGCCTGCTGGGTGCTCGGGGCCATGCTGCTGGAGTGGCGTAGGCCGTACCAGCAGATCAACTTCGCCCTCTGCGTGTCAGTGGTCATCGGGGCGCTGGCGACAGCCACCTATCTGACCTGGAGTGCGGCGAAGAACACCCTGAGCAACCGGGGCAACATCTGGATACACGCCCGGGAGTACATAGCGGGTTCGGAGGCCACCGGGGTCGGCGTCTCGAAGTGGTACCTGCTGCGGGATCAGGGCGATGCCCCGCACCACTTCTTCCACTCCGGCTATGTGCTGGCCATCTTCTCCGGAGGGTTCATCGCGTTGACCCTGTGGGGCCTGCTGATCGCCACCCTGCTGCGGGCACCGGTGGTCGACGGCCGGGCCTTCTCCGCCAAGGCGCCGGTGGGCCTGTTCATCATTTACTCCTTCACCGAGGTGGTCTGGAACCCCCTCTCGGCCGACGGGCTGACCTGGATCTTCGCTCTGCTGGTGGTTACCGCGTGCACGCTAGGATCGACCGATGGCAACCCGGTGGCGGCCTCGGCGACCACCGGTGATGTCGTCAGGCTCCCGCACGATGCCGGTTGACCAGGCCACCGTCCGGCGACCGCCGCCCCCGGGTCTCGGGTTCCGCCCGGACATCCAGGGCCTGCGCGCCTTCGCCGTCGTGGTGGTCATCCTCGACCATGTCCTCGGCTGGCCGGCGGGCGGATTCGTCGGGGTCGACGTCTTCTTCGTCATCTCCGGCTTCCTGATCACCGGCCTGCTGCTCACCGAGTACGACCGGCGGGGCCGGATCTCCTTCGCGGACTTCTACCGCCGCCGGGCCCGACGCATCCTGCCGCTGGCGATCCTGGTGCTGGTGATCACCTACCTGGCGTCGTCGCTGCTCTTCCTCGGGGATCGGGCCCGATCGACGGCCTGGGACACCCTGTGGGCCGCCCTGTTCGGTGCCAACTGGCGGTTCGCCTTCACCGGCACGGACTACTGGCAGACCGACGGCCCGGTCTCCCCGTTGCAGCACTACTGGTCCCTGGCCGTCGAGGAGCAGTTCTACCTGGTCTGGCCGGTGCTGCTGGTGGTCGTGCTGAGCCTGGCCGCCCGGCGGGGCCGGTACGGCGGCAGCGCCCGATGGGCGGTGGGTCTGGTCCTCGGTGTGGTCGTGGCGGGGTCCATCCTGTTCGCCCTCTGGGAGGTCGGCCATCGCCCCACGGTCGCCTACTTCTCGACCTTCTCCCGGGCCTGGGAGCTGGGGGTGGGTGCCCTGCTGGCCCTGGCGGCACCCCTGTTGGCCCGGATACCGGCTCCGGCCCGTCCGGCGTACCAGTGGGCGGGTCTGATCGGTCTGCTGGTCTCGGTGCTGGCCATCACCGCCCAGTCCCCCTTCCCGGTGCCCGGGG
Source organism: Micromonospora sp. NBC_01739 (assembly GCF_035920385.1). Lineage (GTDB taxonomy): Bacteria > Actinomycetota > Actinomycetes > Mycobacteriales > Micromonosporaceae > Micromonospora. The sequence goes on from NZ_CP109151.1 coordinate 3,727,814, forward strand.
CCTTCCTGGCGGTGATCTCGACCGCCCTGGTCATCGCCGGAGGGGTCGGCGGGCAGCATCTGATGCTGCCCCTGACCAACCGGCCGGTCCGGTACCTCGGCGACATCTCGTACTCGCTCTACCTGTGGCACTTCCCGCTGCTGATCCTGCTCGGCGCGGCGTTGCCCGACAGTGGACCCACCGTGGTGGTGCTCACCCTGGTCGGCACGGTGCTGCTCTCGATGCTCAGCTACCACCTGGTGGAGGATCCGATCCGTCGATCCTCCTGGTTGGAGCCGCGCGCGCCGGGGCGGCCGCCGGAGAGCAGGGTCGCCCGGATCAGCCGGTACGCCACCGTGGCGGCGGTGGCCACCACGGTGGTGGCGGCCACGGTGGCGGTGCTGATCCCGCCGCCGCAGGCCCCGGCCGAGACGGCGGCGGTCACCTCACAGAGCGACCTGAGCGCCCAGATCGGTACGGCGCTGGCGGCCAAGGACTGGCCGGTGTTGACCCCGGCCCCCGGTGAACTGGGCCGCCGAGGCTTCACTCAGGGGCACGGGCAGGGTTGCCGGCCGGCGATCCCGGACGGCAACGACTGCGTCATCGGGTCACCCCGCCCCGCCCGGCTGGCCGTGGTCGTCGGGGACTCCATCGCCACCGCCTGGCTGCCGCTGGTCCGCGGGGTCCTGGAGCCCCAGGGCTGGGCGGTACGGGACCTGACCTACGCCGGCTGCCCCTTCCTGGCCTCGGGCACGACCTCGCCGATCAACTCCATCACCCGGTCCTGTCCCGGTCACCAGCAGATCGTCCGGCGCATCATCGAGGAGAACCGGCCGGACCTGGTGATCGTCAGCAACGCCTACCGTCAGCGGTTCACCGACACCGGCGGCCGGTCGGCGCTGGCCGAATGGGAGCGGGCCGCCCGCACCGCCCGGGAGAACTGGCTGGCCCCCGCCGGGAAGATCGTCGCCCTGCAACCCCCGCCCCTGGGCCCGGATCCGAAGAGCTGCATCACCCGCTTCTCCGCCCCGCAGGACTGCGTCTCCCAACTGGGCGACGAGTACCGTTCCTACGCCGAGGTGGACGGACGGGTCTGGAGTGGTAAGCGGGCCTGGCACGTGGCCACCACGGACTGGTTCTGCCAGGGCGGACAGTGCCCGATCTTCGTCGGAGGGGTCATCGTCCGCCGCGACGGCAACCATGTCACGGCCGAGTACGCCCGCAAGCTGGCCCCGATGTTCGACGAGGCCCTGACCCCGGTCCTACGCGGCCCCTCGGACTGACCCGCACGCCAGGCTGGCCAGCACCGGCGTGCCGGTAGCCGCGCCGCCGGCTGACGACCACCCGGCCAGCAGCTACCGGCGACTACCTGGTCCGGCGGAGCCGAGACCAGAGCAGCACGCCGAGCCCGGCGACCAGGGCGACACCCGCACCGATGAGCACCGGCACCGCCCAGGCGGGCCGGTCCGGTTCCGGCTTACCGCCGAAGGCGACCGCCGTGTCGCGGTACGCCAGGGCCAGGGCGTTCGCGGGGGCCTGCTCGACGACCTGGGCGAACTGTGCGGCGGCCTTCCCCTCGTCCCCGGTGAAGTACGCCTCGAGGGCGCTGCGGTAGAGAGCGTCCGTCTCGCCGAGTTTGTTGTCGACGTCGGCGGAGTCCAGCAGCCCGGTCAGCCGGGCCACCGGTACCACGAGGCGGTTGGGTCGCTTGGGGGCCAGCAGGTCGTTGTCCAGCATCCCAACCACCTGGCCCTGGGGGTCGATCGCGATGCCGCCCCGGGAGTAGGCGCCGACATCCTCACTGACCCGGTAGAAGGAGGTCTCCGGGTCCACTTCGGTCACCTCGGCGGCCTTGGTGCTCACCGTGTAGGTGGCGGAGCGGTACTCCGCATCGGTGGTGGCGTAGCCGAGGACGTTCAGTGCCGTTCCCGGGGCGATCGTGGCGGAGGTGTTCAGTTCGGCGGTGGGCAGGTTGGCCTGGTCGAGCTTGACCAGGGCCAGGTTGCCCTCCTCCAGGGGGAGCACCTTGACGACCGTGCCGGGGATCGCCGGGCTGGCCTTGAGGTCACCCTTGGCCACGTTCATCTGGCCGTGCAGCACGACCGCGGGGTCGGTGTCCCGCTCGGGGCCGGTGAAGGCACTGCTGGCCAGTCGACCCTTGACGTAGCCGCCGACCTCCCCGGCCTTGAGGGTGCCCCGGGCCACCAGGGTGTCGGCCAGCGAGCCGAGCGCGTGTTCGAGCAGGATCTCCGAGGTGGGGGCGACGCACTGCCCGTTGGTGAGCAGATGCCCGTCGTGGTTGACCACCACCCCGGTGCAGCGGCGGCTGAAGGTGAAGGGATCGGGGTGCAGCAGGGCACCGTCCTGCTTGTTGCGGACGTACCCGGTGTAGATGGCCTCCAGGAAGACCATCGCGGGTGCCACCTTGGCCAGGGCGTGCTCCTGCGGGCTGCGCGGCGCGGCCTCGGCCCAGGGCTTGAGCCCCGGTGGGGGCGGGGGCGCGGTAGGCGCGGTGACCGCCGGCGGGTTCTGTCCGTCACTGGCCGAGATGGCCCAGATGCCGGCACCCCCACCGACGGCGGCGACCAGCAGCAGCGCGGCGATCGCCACCCACAGGCCACCCTGCCGTTTCGGCGCGGTGGAGGGTTGGATCCGCCGGGCCGGAGAGCTGAAGGGGTCGTGCCGCAGCGGGTCGTCCGGGGCCGGGCCGAAGCCGGGCGAGGCCGGGGTGTCCGAGACCGGATCCGGGTAGACCGGCTGGGTGGGTACCGACCCCGCCGACTGCGCCGCCCCGGAAACCGGCTGCGGCATCCCGGGCACCGGTTGCGGCATCCCCGAGATCGGCTGCGGCATCCCGGAGACCGGCTGCGGCATCCCAGACACAGGTTGCGGCATTCCGGAGACCGGCTGCGGGGGGCCGGAGATCGGCTGGGGTGGGCCGGAGACGGGTGGGGAAACCGGCGGCGGGGCCGAGGAGGGTACGGGTTGGTACTCCACACCGAGCGCCCGGAACAGCTTCTCCGCAGCCGGGCCGGCCTCCGGGCCGTACGCGACCCAGGGGGCGGCCGCCGAGAAGTCGGCGTACACAAAGGGGGTTCCGGCGGGCCCCTGGGCCAGGTTGTTGACGATCCCGGCGAAGGCCTCCCGCCAGCCCGGGGCGGCGGCCACAGTAGCGTCCAGGACGGCCACGGTCACGAACCGGCCCTGCTGATCGAGGGCTGCCCATGCCTTGCCGACCGGTGAACCCCCCAGCAGATGGGTGTACCGGTAGGGGCCTTCCGGCTGCATGGCAACTCCTCTGCTCAACCGCCGTGCGGATCCTACCGAGCCACCGCACCTAGCCCTGCCCGCCGGTCGGCCCGCATCGCCTCATCCTCGTGAATTCGCTGGTCAGAACGGTCAATGAGGTTGACCACTTGCCTGCTGAAAGTTTTGATGCATAGAGTCAAAGGGTGAATGACGGGGATACCAAGGCGCCGACCGAACGGGTCGTCGGCCTGTTCGACGGCGTCCGACTCACCCCGACCCAGCGGCGCATCGCGCACTGCCTGGTGCAGCACGCCCCCGCGGTGGGCTACCTCTCCGCCGCCGAGGTAGCCGAACTGGCCGGGGTCAGCCAGCCCTCGGTCACCCGCTTCGCGGTGGCCCTGGGCCACGACGGTTATCCCGCGCTGCGGCGACGGCTGCGCGAACTCACCGCCGCCGCGCCCGGTCCGGCCACCGCCGGCAACGAACTCCAACAGGCGGTACGCGCCGAGATCGGCAACCTGGACCGGCTGGCCGAGCAGCTGAGCGACCGGGAGCGGCTGGCCGAGACCGGCCGGCTGCTGGCGGCCAGCCGTCCCCTGCCGGTGCTGGGGCTGCGGGCCGCCGCTCCCCTGGCCGCCTACTTCGCGTACTTCGCCGCGAAGGTGCACCCGGACGTGCGGGTGCTCGACGACGGGGGCAGCCTGCTCACCGACCGCCTGGAGCAGGCCGCCGAGGCCGGGGCGAGCGCCCTGCTGGCCCTGGTGCTGCCCCGCTATCCCCGGGAGACCCTGGAGGCCCTGCGGGAGGCCCGCGCCGCCGGGCTCACCGTGGTCGCGATCACCGACTCCCCGGTCAGCCCGGCCGCCGAACTGGCCGATGTGGTGTTGCCGGCGGCGGTCGGCACCCAGCTCGTGTTCGACCTGCACACCGCTCCGATGACCCTGGCCATGGTGCTGCTCCAGGCGATCTGCGACGCCGCCCCGGCCGAGACCCAGCGGCGGTTGGAGGCCTTCGAAGCCTCCGCCGCCCGTCGCCAGTTGTTCCTCGGTTAGGAGGAGACACACCATGACCCACATAGCCCCCGGCCCTATCCGGGCCGCCCGAGGCCCGGAACGCACCGCCCGAGGGTGGCCGCAGGAGGCCGCCCTGCGGATGCTGATGAACAACCTCGACCCGGAGGTCGCGGAACGCCCGGACGACCTGGTGGTCTACGGGGGCACCGGGAAGGCCGCGCGGGACTGGCCCTCCTACCACGCCCTGGTCCACACCCTGACCGACCTGCGCGACGACGAGACCATGCTGGTGCAGTCGGGCCGACCGGTCGGGGTGATGCGCACCCACGAGTGGGCCCCCCGGGTGCTGCTGGCCAACTCCAACCTGGTCGGTGACTGGGCCACCTGGCCGGAGTTCCGCCGCCTGGAGCAGTTGGGGCTGACCATGTACGGGCAGATGACCGCCGGATCGTGGATCTACATCGGCACCCAGGGCATCCTCCAGGGCACCTACGAGACCTTCGCGGCCGTGGCGGAGAAGCGCTTCGGGGGCACCCTGGCCGGCACCCTGACCCTGACCGGCGGCTGCGGCGGGATGGGCGGGGCCCAGCCCCTGGCGGTGACCATGAACGGCGGTGCCTGCCTGATCGTGGACGTCGACCGCAGCCGGCTGGACCGCCGGGTGCACGACCGCTACCTGGACGAGGTCGCCGACGACCTGGACGACGCGGTCGAGCGGGTCCTGGCCGCGAAGCGGGACCGCCGGGCGCTCAGCGTCGGGGTGGTCGGCAACGCCGCCACGGTCTTCCCGGAGCTGCTGCGCCGGGGGGTGGCCATCGACATCGTCACCGACCAGACCAGCGCCCACGACCCCCTGTCGTACCTGCCGGTGGGGGTGGAACCGGCCGAGGCGCGGGACTACGCGGCGGCCAAGCCGGCCGAGTTCACCGACCGGGCCCGGGAGTCGATGGCCCGGCACGTCGAGGCGATGGTGGGCTTCCTCGACGCCGGTGCGGAGGTCTTCGACTACGGCAACTCCATCCGGGGCGAGGCCCGGCTGGGCGGGTACGAGCGGGCCTTCGACTTCCCCGGCTTCGTGCCGGCGTACATCCGGCCGTTGTTCTGTGAGGGCAAGGGCCCCTTCCGGTGGGCGGCCCTCTCCGGCGACCCGGCCGACATCGCCGCCACCGACCGGGCCATCCTGGACCTGTTCCCGGAGAACGAGTCCCTGGCCCGGTGGATCCGGATGGCCGGCGAACGGGTGGCCTTCCAGGGCCTGCCGGCCCGGATCTGCTGGCTGGGCTACGGCGAACGCGACAAGGCCGGGGTCCGGTTCAACGAGATGGTCGCCTCGGGTGAGCTGAGCGCCCCCGTGGTGATCGGCCGGGACCACCTGGACTGCGGCAGTGTGGCCAGCCCCTACCGGGAGACCGAGGCGATGGCCGACGGCTCGGACGCGATCGCCGACTGGCCCCTGCTCAACGCGCTGGTCAACACCGCCAGCGGCGCCTCCTGGGTGTCCATCCACCACGGCGGCGGGGTGGGCATCGGCCGCTCCATCCACGCCGGTCAGGTCTGTGTGGCCGACGGCACCGCCCTGGCCGGGCAGAAGATCGAGCGGGTGCTGACCAACGACCCGGCGATGGGGGTGATCCGGCACGTCGACGCCGGTTACCCCACCCCGCACACCGACGTCCGCATCCCGATGGCGGAGTAAGGAAGGGCCCCTTGTTAACGCATACGGTAGAGGAAGGGCCCCTTCTTAACAGGTTCCGCAGGCTGTGGGACGAGATCGCGCCGATCGGCCGCGACCCGCGCAGCGGGGGCTACCTGCGCTACGCCCTGACCGAGCCGGAGCTGCGGCTGCGGGAGTGGTTCCGGGCCCAGGCCGACCAGCGGGGCATGCCGGTCGCCGAGGACGGCAACGGCAACCTGTTCGCCTGGTGGGGGGATCCCGACGGCAGCGAGGCCGTGCTGACCGGCAGCCACTTCGACTCCGTGCCGCACGGCGGGGGCTACGACGGGCCACTGGGCATCGTCAGCGCCTGGCTGGCCGTGGACGAGCTGCGGGCCGCCGGGGTCACCCCGGACCGGCCGCTGGTCGTCGCCGCCTTCGTCGAGGAGGAGGGGGCCCGCTTCGGCGTACCCTGCCTGGGGTCCCGGCTGCTCACCGGGCAGATCGAGGTGGAGCGGGCGGCTGCCTTGCGGGACGCGGCCGGGGTGAGCTTCGCCGAGGCGCTGGGGGCCCGCCCGGCGGGCGCCGACCCGGCCCTGGTGGGTCGCTTCGGCGCCTTCGTGGAGCTGCACGTGGAGCAGGGCCGGGCCCTGGTCGAGCAGGACGCCCCGGTGGGGGTGGCCAGCGCCATCTGGCCGCACGGCCGCTGGCGCTTCGACTTCACCGGCGAGGGAAACCACGCCGGTACGACCCGGATGGCCGACCGCCGCGACCCCATGCTGACGTACGCCTTCACGGTGCTGGCCGCCAACAAGGAGGCCCGGCTGCGCGACGCCCACGCCACCGTGGGCCGGGTGACCGTCGAGCCGAACGCCACCAACGCCATCCCCTCCCGGGTGACCGGCTGGCTGGACGCCCGCGCCGCCGAGCCGCAGACCCTCACCGGTCTGGTGGAGGCGGTCCGGGCCAAGGCCGTCGAGCGAGCCCGCCGCGACGGGACCGAGGTGGCCCTGACCGAGGAGTCGGCCACCCCCCTGGTGGCCTTCGACCACGGGCTGACCGACCGGCTGGCCCGGCTGCTGGAGGCCCCGGTGCTGCCCACCGGAGCGGGCCACGACGCCGGGGTGCTGGCGGCCCAGGTGCCGACCGCGATGCTCTTCGTCCGCAACCCCACCGGGGTCTCGCACTCCCCCGCCGAGTCGGCCGACGACCCCGACTGCGCCGCCGGGGTGGTCGCCCTGGCCCGGGTGTTGCAGGAGCTGGCATGTCGGTGATGCGCTGGCTGGCGGAGTACGCCTGGCTGCCCGAGCAGGCCGAACCCACCCCGGAGGTGCTGATCGAGACCGTGAAGGGTCGGATCACCGGGGTCACCCCGCTGTCGCCGGGCGGCCCGCCGCACGCCGGGGTGGACGTGCTGGCCGACGCGGTACGGCTGCCCGGGCTGACCCTGCCCGGCCTGGCCAACGCCCACTCGCACGCCTTCCACCGGGCCCTGCGCGGGCACACCCACGGTGGGCGGGGCGACTTCTGGAGCTGGCGGGACCGGATGTACGCGGTGACCACCCGCCTGAACCCGGACTCCTACCTGGCCCTGGCCCGGGCGGTCTACGCCGAGATGGCCCTGGCCGGGATCACCTGCGTCGGGGAGTTCCACTACCTGCACCACGGCCCCGGGGGCACCCCGTACGAGGACCCGAACGCGATGAGCGCGGCGCTGGTCGAGGCGGCGGCGCACGCCGGGATCCGGCTGACCCTGCTGGACACCTGCTACCTGACCGCCTCGGTGGACGGCCGGCCGTTGACCGGGGCCCAGCTGCGCTTCGGCGACGGGGACGCGCTGCGCTGGGCCGACCGGGTCACCGCCTTCACCCCCGAGGGGGAGCACGCCCGGCTCGGGGCGGCGATCCACTCGGTGCGGGCGGTACCCGCCGAGCAGCTGGCCACCGTGGCCGGTTGGGCGCACCGGCGGGACGCGCCGCTGCATGTGCACCTGTCGGAGCAGCCGGCTGAGAACGACGCCTGCCGGGCGGTGCACGGGCGTACCCCGACCGGGCTGCTGGCCGACCACGGGATCCTCGGTCCGGCCACCACGGCGGTGCACGCCACCCATCCGACCAGCGGCGATGTGAGCCTGCTCGGGGAGAGCCGGACCGGGGTCTGCCTCTGCCCGACCACGGAACGGGACCTGGCCGACGGCATCGGCCCGGCCCGCCGGATGGCCGACGCCGGCACCCCGCTGAGCCTGGGCAGCGACAGCCATGCCGTGATCGACCTCTTCGAGGAGGCCCGCGCGGTCGAGTTGGACGAGCGGCTGCGGACCCGCAAGCGGGGGCATTTCGCCCCGGCGGAGCTGATGCAGGCGGCGAGTGCGGCCGGACATGCCGCACTGGGCTGGACCGACGCCGGGCGGATCGCGGTCGGTGACCGCGCCGACCTGGTCACCGTACGGCTGGACAGCGTACGCACCGCCGGGGTGGCTCCGGCCGGGGTCTGGTTCGCCGCCGGGGCAGCCGACATCACGCAGGTGGTGGTGGAGGGGCGGGTAGTGGTCCGCGACGGCCGCCACCTGACGGTCGACGTACCGCAGGAACTGGCCGACGCCATAGCGGAGGTGACACCGTGAGCGCGAGGAGTGAGCTTGCGAGCCCCGCAGTCGCGAACAGAGGCCGGCACAGCGTCGGCAGCCTGCTGGTCCACAACATCGGTGAGCTGGTCACCAATGTGGCCGGCACCGGTGAGGGCGGGCCGCTGGGGCTGCGGCGACGGGCGGCCGTGCTCATCGAACAGGGCGAGGTGGTCTGGGTAGGGCCGACCGGCGACGCCCCGAACGCCGACCGGCGGATCGACGCCGAGGGCGCGGCGGTGCTGCCCGGGTTCGTGGACAGCCACGCCCACCTGGTCTTCGCCGGGGACCGGGCCGCCGAGTTCGCCGCCCGGATGGCCGGGCAGCCGTACACCGGTGGGGGCATCCGCACCACGGTGGGTGCCACCCGCGCCGCTTCCGACGAGGAACTGCGCGCCACCGTGCGCCGGCTGCACGCCGAGGCGTTGCGGCAGGGCACCACCACGATCGAGATCAAGAGTGGGTACGGCCTGACCGTCGCCGACGAGGCCCGCTCCCTGCGGATCGCCGCCGAGTTCAGCGAGGAGACCACCTTCCTGGGCGCGCACGTGGTGCCGGCCGAGTACGCCGACCGCCCCGACGAGTACGTCGGGCTGGTGTGCGGGCCGATGCTGACCGCCGCCGCGCCGTACGCCCGCTGGATCGACGTGTTCTGCGAGCGGGGCGCCTTCGACGCCGACCACACCCGGGCGATCCTCGCCTGTGGACAGGCTCTGGGGCTCGGCGTACGGGTGCACGCCAACCAGCTCGGCCCCGGCCCGGGGGTGCGACTCGGGGTGGAGCTCGGCGCGGCCAGTGTGGACCACTGCACCCACCTGACCGAGGCCGACATCGAGGCCCTGGCCTCGACGAGGAGGGCCGACGGGCAGACCGCCACGGTGGCCACCCTGCTGCCCGGGGCGGAGTTCTCCACCCGGTCCCCTTATCCGGACGCCCGTCGCCTGCTCGACGCCGGGGTCACCGTGGCCCTGGCGACCGACTGCAACCCCGGTTCCTCGTACACCTCCTCGATGCCGTTCTGCATCGCGCTGGCCGTACGCGAGATGGGGATGACCCCGGCGGAGGCGGTGTGGGCGGCGACCGCCGGTGGCGCGCGGGCCCTGCGCCGCGACGACATCGGGGTGCTGCGGCCCGGCGCCCGAGCCGACCTGATCATCCTCGACGCCCCGTCCCACCTGCACCTGGCCTACCGGCCGGGGGTGCCCCTGATCCGCCAGGTCCTGCACAACGGAGTACCGCGATGACCGTGACCATTCAGCCCACCGGGATCTCTCCCGCCGACGTGCTAGCCGTGGCCCGGGGCACCGCCAAGGTCGTCCTCGACCCGGACACCCTGGCGGCCATGGCCACCAGCCGGTCCATCGTGGACGGCATCGAGGCCGCCGGTCGTCCGGTGTACGGCGTCTCCACCGGCTTCGGGGCGTTGGCCAACACCTTCGTGGCCCCCGAACGTCGCGCCGAGTTGCAGCACGCCCTGATCCGCTCGCACGCCGCCGGCATCGGCGAACCCATGCCCCGGGAGGTGGTGCGGGCGATGATGCTGCTGCGGGTCCGCTCGCTGGCCCTGGGGCACTCCGGGGTCCGCCCGCTGGTCGCCTCCGCCCTGGTGGACCTGCTCAACCACGAGATCACCCCCTGGGTGCCGGAGCACGGTTCGCTGGGCGCCTCCGGTGACCTGGCCCCCCTGGCGCACTGCGCGCTGGTGCTGCTGGGCGAGGGCTGGGTGCTGGGCCCGGAGGGTCAGCGGCTGCCCGCCGCCGAGGCCCTGCGCCGGGCCGGGCTGGCCCCGATCGAGCTGGCCGCCAAGGAAGGGCTGGCGCTGATCAACGGCACCGACGGCATGCTCGGCATGCTGCTGCTGGCCATCCACGACGCGGCCCACCTGTTCACCATGGCCGACGTGACCGCCGCCCTGGCCATCGAGGCGATGCTCGGCTCGGACCGGCCCTTCCTGCCGGAGTTGCACACCATCCGCCCGCACCCCGGGCAGGGCCTCTCCGCGGCCAACATCCACCGGTTGTTGCAGGACTCGGCGGTGATGGACTCACACCGCGCCGACGTGACCCACGCGGTGCAGGACGCCTACTCGATGCGGTGCGCCCCGCAGGTGGCCGGCGCGGCCCGGGACACCCTGGACTTCGCGCGTACGGTGGCTGCCCGGGAACTGCTGTCGGTGGTGGACAACCCGGTGGTGCTGCCGGACGGCCGGGTCGAGTCGACCGGCAACTTCCACGGCGCCCCGCTCGGCTTCGCCGCGGACTTCCTGGCCATCGCCGCCGCCGAGGTCGGTGCGATCGCCGAGCGCCGGGTGGACCGGCTGCTGGACGTGACCCGCTCCCGTGACCTGCCGGCCTTCCTGTCCCCCGATGCCGGGGTGAACTCCGGGCTGATGATCGCCCAGTACACCGCGGCCGGGATCGTCGCGGAGAACCGTCGACTGGCCGCACCGGCCTCGGTGGACTCCCTGCCCACCAGTGGGATGCAGGAGGACCATGTCTCGATGGGCTGGGCGGCGGCCAAGAAGCTGCGTACCGTGCTGGACAACCTGACCAGCCTGCTGGCGGTGGAACTGCTGGCCGCCGTACGCGGACTGCAACTGCGGGCCCCGCTGACCCCCTCGCCCGCCGGCCGGGCGGCCATCGCCGCCCTGGGCGAGATCGCCGGCCCGCCCGGCCCGGACGTCTTCCTGGCGCCGGTGATGGAGGCCGCCCGCGAGGTGGTAGCCACCCCCGCCCTCCGCACCACCATCGAGCAGGCGATCGGCGACCTCGACTAGCCGTCTGCGGAGTCAGAGGACCTTGGCTACCAGGGCGGCCAGCTCGCGCAGGGCCTTGCCACGGTGGCTGATGGCGTCCTTCTCCTGCGGGGTCAGCTCGGCGTTGGTGCGGTCCTGGCCGTCGCCCAGGAAGATCGGGTCGTAGCCGAAGCCACCGTCGCCGCGCGGGGCGCGCAGCAGCCGACCCTGCTGCCGGCCGTCCACCAGATGCTCCTTGCCACCGGGCAGCACCAGGGCCACCGTGCACACGAAGGAGGCCCCCCGGTGCTCGTCCGGCACGTCGGCTACCTGGTCCAGCACCAGTTGCAGGTTGGCCTCGTCGTTGCCGTGCCGACCGGCCCAGCGGGCGCTGAACACCCCCGGCATCCCGTTGAGGGCATCCACCGCCAGCCCGGAGTCGTCCGCGATCGTCGGCAGGCCGGTACGGCGGCACCCCTCCCTCGCCTTGATCAGCGCGTTCTCCCCGAAGGTCAGCCCGGTCTCCGGCAACTCCGGGTACGCCTCGACGTCGTCCAGCCCGATCAGGGCGATCCGGTGGGCACCCAGGGCACCGTCGAGGATGCGCTGCAACTCGATGAGCTTCTTACGGTTCCGGGTGGCGAGCAGCACCTTGTTCATGAGTCACCTTTCGTTCGCGACTGCGGGGCTCGCAAGCTCACTCCTCGCGCTTCACAGGAGGGACAGAGCCTTCCGCTGGGCTTCGGCCAGGTCCAGGCAGCCGAGGACGGCCAGGTCTAGCAGGGCGTCCAACTGGTCTCGGGCGAACACACCGGCCTCACCGGTGCCCTGCACCTCGACGAAGTCCCCGGTGCCGGTGCAGACCACGTTCATGTCGACCTCGGCGGCCACATCCTCCTCGTAGCACAGATCCAGCCGGGGCTCGCCGCCGATGATCCCGACACTGATCGCGGCCACCGACCGGTGCATCACCTTCTCCGGGGTGCCGGTCAGGGCCTTGCGCGCGGCCAGCCAACTGACCGCGTCGTGCAGGGCCACGTACGCCCCGGTGATCGCGGCGGTCCGGGTACCCCCGTCGGCCTGGAGCACGTCGCAGTCGAGCACGATGGAGTTCTCGCCGAGGGCCTTGAGGTCGATGGCCGCCCGCAGACTGCGACCGATCAGTCGGGAGATCTCGTGGGTGCGCCCACCGACCTTGCCCTTGATGCTCTCCCGGTCCGAGCGGGTGTTGGTGGCCCGGGGCAGCATCGCGTACTCCGCGGTGACCCAGCCCAGCCCGGAACCGCGCCGCCAGCGGGGCACCCCCTCGGTGACGCTGGCCGTGCAGAGCACCCGGGTGGCACCGAACTCCACCAGCACCGATCCCTCGGGGTGGGTACTCCAGCCTCGGGTGAGGGTCACCGGACGGAGTTGGTCGGGCTGCCGCCCATCAGGTCGCGCCATCCCTGCACCCTATGCGGTGTCGTGATCGAAGCGTCCCCGGGTGCCCGCCCGACGGCTCAGATGTCGTACGTGGCGCCCGGGCGGACCACTTCCAGCGGCCCGGAGTAGGCCCCGGCGGCGGCGGCCACGGTGTGTGCCTCGCTGCCCCAGGCGGCCACCAGATGGGTCAGCAGCAGCCGCCCGACCCCCGCCTTGGCCGCCGCCTCGCCGGCCTCCCGGCCGGTGAGGTGCAGATCCGGTGGGTTGTCCACCCCGTCCAGGTAGCTGGCCTCGCAGAGGAAGGCGTCCGCGTTCTGGGCCAGCCGCACCAGGGTCTCGCAGGGGGCGGTGTCCCCGGAGTAGCACAGCACCTTGCCCTCGTGCTCCAGCCGTACCCCGTAGGTCTCGATGGGGTGCTGCACCCGGTCGACCGTGACCGTGAAGGGGCCGATCGGGAAGGTGCCGGGTTCCAGGGCGTAGAACTGGTAGACGTCCTCCACCGCGCTGTCCCCCTGCCCGTAGGCGGCGGCCAGCCGCTCCGGGGCACCGGCCGGGGCGTACACCGGCAACGGCGGGTAGGGGCCGTCCGGGGCGTACCGGCGGACCACCACGTAGGAGGCGGCGTCGAGGATGTGATCGCAGTGCAGGTGGGACAGCAGGATCGCGTCGGGGGCGTGCAGCCCGGCGTAACGCTGCAGGGTGGACAGCGAGCCCGGGCCGAAATCGATCAGAAGCCGGAAGTCCTCGGCCTCGATCAGATAGGCCGAACAGGGGGACTCGGGTCCGGGGAAGCTGCCCGCACAGCCCAGGACGGTCAGTCGCATCGAGTTGTCTCGCTGTCACGGTAGGTGGTGATTCTCCGGGCCACCGCTCCGGTGGTGATCACAACCGACGCGTACGCCACGCTGCGCAGCCTACGCCCGCTGATGCGAGGGCAAGAATGATCCGCTCGAAGTTGTCATCAACGTGACACCCGCTCGGGCCGTCCGATCGAGTCCGGGTTGGCTGAGTGGCCAGTCAGCTAGGGCCGACGCGGCGAGGGCCACCGGCGTGTCGCCGATGGCCCTCGGGTCCGTCATCGACCGCTCCGGGTCAGGCCCAGAGCTGCCCCTCCAGGGCCTCCTCGGCATCGGCCAGGGTGCCGCCGTAGGCCCCGGTGCTGAGGTACTTCCAGCCGCCGTCACTGACCACGAAGGCCACATCGGCGCGGCGACCGTCGCGGACCGCCTCGTGCGCCACGGCCAACGCCGCGTGCAGCACCGCGCCGGTGGAGAAGCCGACGAACAACCCCTCGACCTCGACCAGCTGCCGGGTCCGCAGCACGGCGTCCCGGGTACCCACCGAGAACCGTCGGTTGAGCACGGTGGCGTCGTAGAGCTCCGGGACGTACCCCTCGTCGATGTTGCGCAGGCCGTAGACCAGCTCCCCGTACCGCGGCTCGGCGGCCACGATCTGGATGCCCTCGACCTTCTCCCGCAGGTAACGCCCGGTCCCCATCAGGGTGCCGGTGGTGCCCAGTCCGGCCACGAAGTGGGTGATCGTCGGCAGGTCGCGCAGCAGCTCCGGGCCGGTCGTCTCGTAGTGGGCCCGCGCGTTGGCCTCGTTGCCGTACTGGTAGAGCATCACCCAGTCCGGGTGCTCCGTGGAGATCTGCTTGGCGGTGGCCACCGCCTGGTTCGAGCCGCCGGCCGCCGGGGAGAAGATGATCTCCGCGCCGTACATCCGGAGCAACTGGATCCGCTCGGTGGAGACGTTCTCCGGCATCACACAGACCAGCCGGTAACCGCGCAGCTTGGCCACCATGGCCAGGGAGATGCCGGTGTTGCCGCTGGTCGGTTCCAGGATGGTGTCGCCCGGACGGAGCCGGCCGGCCTCCTCGGCGGCCCGGACCATGAACAGCGCCGCCCGGTCCTTGACGCTACCGGTCGGGTTGCGGTCCTCCAGCTTGGCCCACAGCCGCACCGGCGGCGCCCCCTCGGGCACCGTCGGCGACAGTCGGGGCAGGCCCACCAGGGGTGTGCCGCCGCAGGCGTCCAGCAGGCTGTCGTACCGCGCCATCGCCGCTAGCCTCAGCGGGCGGTGACGGAGGTACGGCTGTGCTGCGCGATCGCCGCGGCGGCGGCGAAGCCGAACGCGCCGCCGGCCACGGCCGGCAGGATGGTCACGCTGTCGCCGTCGGAGAGCTTGGCGTCCAGGGCGCCGAGGAAGCGTACGTCCTCGTCGTTGACGTAGACGTTGACGAAGCGGTGCAGGGCACCCGCCTCGGTGACCAGCCGCCCCCGCAGCCCGGCGTGCCGGGAGTCCAGGTCGGCGAGCAGGTCACTCAGGGTGTCTCCGCTGCCCTCGACGACCTTCGCGCCGCCGGTGTAGCTGCGCAGGATGGTGGGGATGCGAACCTCGATGGCCATGATGTCTTACTCCTTGATCAGGTGTGCGCGGTGACGTGCCGGAAAAGGGTGTGCGGGGCTGGGATCAGTTGCCCGAACACTCGTAGTCGACCGTCGCCGGGCTCTGCCCGAACATGTAGGACTGCACGGCGTGCGGATCCACCCCGGCGTCGAGAATCCGCACCGGCTCCTCGGTCACCACCCCGTCCACGATGCGGAAGGAGCGGATCTCCTCGGCGTCCGGTTCCCGGGTGGAGACGAGCAGGTAGTGAGCGCCCGGCTCACCCGCGAAGGCGATGTCCGTCCGCGAGGGGTACGCCTCCGTGGCGGTGTGCGAGTGGTAGATGACGACGGGCTCCTCGTCCCGATCGTCCATCTCCCGCCAGACCCGCAGCTGCTCCATCGAGTCGAACTCGTAGAAGGTCATCGAGCGGGCGGCGTTCTCCATCGGGATGTGCCGGGTCGGCGTGTCGCTGCCGACCGGACCGGCGACCACGCCACAGGCCTCGTCGGGGTGATCCCGACGAGCGTGGGCGACGATCGCGTCAACGATCGACCGGTCGATGCTCAGCACGCCGCCAAGCCTAGCGCCCGTCTCTGACGCTATGCGAGGCGGCGCTGGTCACAGTCACTCGATCAAGGCGTTGAGCAGGGATTCCTGGAGATAGCCCAGGTAGGCGTAGACCGAAAGCTGGAACACCCGGCTGGAGGAGGGATCCTCGGCCACCGCGTCGTCCAGCTCGGCACCCAGGTCCGTGCCGTCCTTGATCTCCAGCCGTACCCCCATCGCCAGCCGGGCGTCGTTGAGGGCCCGCAGCCAGGCCTCGGCCGCCTCAGCGTCCAGGCGTACCTCGCCGCCCCCCTCGCCGGGCAGGGCGGCCAGGATCGCCCCGGCCTGGTCGATCTTCGCGGTCTTCAGGTCCCCCTCGGTGTAGCGGCGGAACTCCGCGGTCCCGGCGGCGTCATCCGGGTACACATCGGGGAAAAGCCGACAGACCACCGGATCGGCGTGGTCGAACCCGTCCGTGAGCAGGCCGACCACCTCGGAGGCGACCTTGCGCAGCACCCGTACCTCGTCGACGGCGAAGGTGGCGACGTACCGGTCCCCCCGGCGGCGGAACATGCTCACGACCGCTCCACCGTCGCCCAGAGCCCGTAGGCGTGCAACTGCGAGGCGTCATGTTCCATACGTTCCCGGGCGCCGCTGGAGACCACGGCCTTGCCCTTGTGATGCACGTCCAGCATGAGTTGCTCGGCCTTCTCCCGGCTGTAGCCGAAAAGCTTCTGGAACACCCAGGTCACATAGCTCATCAGATTGACCGGGTCGTCCCACACGATCGTCACCCACGGCCGGTCCGAAGCCGGCACCTCATCGGTGTCCGGGGTCTCGACCGGTGCAACCTGCGGAGCCGCCATGCCCCCCATCGTGCCACCGGATCGGCGCAACCGAGGAACCGGAACGCCGGAGGGAGCTTCAACGGCCCGCCCGGACACCCCGACCTCGCCCTTTGCGGCCACCGGCCGGAAAGCAGGCACGTCGATATGCTGCGCGGATGACTCCCTGGAGGTTCGTGGGCCGCACGATGGAACTCGACCGCCTACGGGCCGCGGTGACCGGTACACCGGCGCGGGGAGTGTTCTTCACCGGCAGCGCCGGGATCGGCAAGAGTCGGCTGCTGCGGGAGGGGGTGCACGCCCTGCCCGCGCAGGAGTACGCGGTCTGGTGGATCGCGGCCGGCGCCACCACCGCGGCCATCCCCTTCGGTGGCCTGGTGCAGATCCTCGCCGTCGAGCAGCCCTCGGGGCTGCCACCGGCCGGGATCCTGCGCTGGGCGGTGGAGACGTTGCAGCAGGAGGCCACCGGCCGGCGGATCGTGCTCGCGGTCGACGACGCCCACCTGTTGGATCCACCCTCGGCCGCCCTGGTGCACCTGGTGGCCCGCGCCGAGAACGCCTGCGTGGTGGGCACCCTGCGCGACGGTGAACAGATCCCGGTGCCGATCCGGGCACTGTGGACCGACGGCCTGGTGGAGCACGCCGAGCTGAGCCCACTGGCGCCGACCGAGACCGCCGGGCTGCTAGCCGCCATCCTCGGTGGCCCGGTCGACGACGGCTCGGCGGACCGGCTGGGCCGGCTCAGCGCCGGAAACCCGCTGCTGCTGCGCGAACTGGTGCACGCCGCCCAGGGCAGCGGGGAACTAACCCCCCGGTACGGCATCTGGACCTGGACCGGACGCCTGGAGCTGGCACCCAGCCTCACCGATCTGATCGACGTCCGGATCGGTCGGCTGAGTCCCGAGGTCCGGGCCGTGGTCGAGTTGGTCGCCTTCGGGGAGCCGCTGGGGCTGCGGTTGCTCGACACGGCCGCCGACCACACCGCCGTGGAGACCGCCGAGGAACGCGGCCTGATCACCATGGTCCGGTCCGACCGGCGGCTGGACGTCCGACTGGCTCACCCGCTCTACGGCGAGGTGGTACGCCGACAGTGCCCGGTCAGCCGGACCCGCCGGTTGCACGCGGAACTGGCCGCCCTGCTGGAGGGGGCCGGCAAACGACGCCGGGAGGATCTGCTCCGGGTGGCCGTGTGGCGGCTGGACTCCGGCACCGCCCAGGACCCGTCGATGCTGGTCAACGCCGCCGAGCAGGCGTTCGCCCGGTACGACGTACCGCTGGCCACCCGGCTGGCCCGCGCGGCGCTGGCGGCCGACGGGGGTTTCCACGCGGCCGAACTGCTGGCCACCATCCTGATGTTCGCCGACCGGCCGGCCGAGGCCCTCGGGGTGCTCGACGCGGCGGCCCCCGAGGAGGAGGACGAGGAGCGACTCAGCCGCTGGCTGACCGCCCGGGGCATGGTCAGCTACTGGGGGCTCAGCCAGGAGTCCACCGTGGAGGAGATCGCCCGGCGCGGGGCCCGTCTGACCGACCTCGCCGCCAAGGCCCGGATCCACTCCTTCGAGGCCATCATGCGCCTGCACCGGCTGGAGGCCCCGGTCGCCCGGCGGCTCGCCCAGGGGGTGCTGGACCGACCTGCGGCCGGCACGGCCGCCCGGGAACTGGCCCGGTGCACCATCGCCCACCTCCAGGCCGTGCAGGGCCAACTGTGCCGCAGCGCCACCACGGTTGACCTGGTCCAGGCGAAGGCGGCCAGTTGGCGGGCCGACATGCCGTACCTGCAACTGGCCGTGGAGCTGGCCCGGGGCACCCGGCTGGCCCTCTCCGGCGATCTGGCCGGCATCGACCGGCTGGTGGCGGACGAGTTCGCCGACCTGGCCGACGCGGGCGACTTCCGGCTCGGCAGCGGCTACCTGGCGATCCTGCGGGCGTACGCGGCACGGCTGCGGGGGCGCAGCGAGACCGCCCTGCGGGCCGCCCTGGGCGCCTGCGCGATCCTGGCGACCAGCCGGGTCTACGCCGGACTGGCCCAGGCCGAGCGGGCGCAGGCCGCCGCCCTGCGCGGCGACGCCCGACAGGCGGTCGAGGCGATGGCCGAGGCCGACCGCACCCACGCCCCCGGCATGGCGGTGCTGTACCCCTGGCTGGAGCAGGCCCGGGCGGCCACCCTGGCCGCCACGGGTGACCTGCCCGGTGCGGTCGCCCACCTGCACGGGCTGGTCGACCGGTTACGCGCGGACGGTTTCGCCGGACACGAGGCCCTGGCCCTGCACGACCTGGTGCGGCTCGGCGCGGCCCCGGCGGCGACCGGGCCGACCTGCTCCGACGCCAACCGGCGTACGGTCGCCCAGCGGTTGACGGAGCTGTCGGAGCGCATCGACGGGGACCTTCCCCCGCTGCTGGCCCGGCATGCCCGGGCCGCCGTGGAGGGCTCACCCGAGCAACTGCTCTCGGTGGCCGACAGCTTCCTGGACCGGGGCTTGGCCCTGCTGGGTGCGGAGGCCGCCGCCGGCGCCGTACACCTGCTGCGGCAGCGGCGCTCCCCGGAGATCGGCATGGCCGGTGAGCGACTGGCCTTCCTGCTCGGCTGCTGCGACACCGTGCAGACCCCGGCCCTGCGGGCGGCCACCCCGGCGCTCAGCGAACGGGAGTGGGAGGTGGCCCGGCTGGCGGCGGAGGGGGAGACCAGCAGGGCCATCGCCGAGCGACTCTTCCTGTCCGCCCGGACGGTGGAGAACCACCTGCAACGGGTGTACGGCAAGCTCGGGCTGACCGGTCGGGCGGAGCTGAAGGCGGCCCTGCGGGCGATCCCGGGCCGTGGCGGCACGACGAGCAGCTGAACTCTAGGCTGAGGTCGTGCACACCCTTCGTCCCGCGTTGTTGACCGACCACTACGAGCTGACCATGGTCAGTGCCGCCCTACGGGACGGCACCGCGCACCGCCAGTGCGTGTTCGAGGTGTTCAGCCGCCGGTTGCCCAGCGGACGCCGGTACGGGGTGGTCGCCGGCACCGCCCGGCTGATCGACCTGATCCGCGAGTTCCGCTTCGACCCGGCCGAGATCGACTTCCTGCGGCGTACCGGGGTGGTGGACGAGCAGGCCGCCGCCTGGCTGGCGGACTACCGGTTCACCGGCGACATCGACGGGTACGCCGAGGGCGAGCTGTTCTTCCCCGGGTCGCCCATCCTCACCGTCTCGGGCACCTTCGCGGAGTGTGTGGTGCTGGAGACGGTGGTGTTGTCGGTGCTCAATTACGACTGTGCGGTGGCCGCCGCCGCGGCCCGGATGGTGACCGCGGCCCGGGGCCGGACGTTGATCGAGATGGGGTCCCGGCGGGCCCACGAGGAGGCCGCGGTGGCGGCGGCCCGCTCGGCGTACCTGGTCGGGTTCCAGTTCACCTCCAACCTGGCCGCCGGGCAGCGGTACGGCATCCCCACCGCCGGCACCGCCGCGCACGCCTTCACCCTGCTGCACGACGACGAGCGGGCGGCCTTCGCCTCGCAGGTCGCCACGCTGGGCAGTCAGACCACCCTGCTGGTCGACACGTACGACATCAGCCAGGGCATCCGCAACGCGATCGAGGTGGCCGGGTCGCAGCTGCGGGCGGTCCGGATCGACTCCGGTGACCTGGCGGTGATCGCCCAGCAGTCCCGGGAGCTGCTGGACTCCCTGGGCGCCACCGAGACCAAGATCATCGTTTCCGGTGACCTAGACGAGTACGCCATCGCGGCGCTGGCCGCCGAGCCGGTCGACATGTACGGCGCCGGCACCTCCGTGGTGACCGGCTCCGGAGCCCCGACCGCCGGCCTGGTCTACAAGCTGGTCGAGGTCGAGGGACGCCCGGTGGTCAAGCGATCCGAGCAGAAGGCCACCATCGGTGGGCGCAAGGTCGCCGTCCGCCGACACAAGCCGACCGGCACCGCCACCGAGGAGATCATCGTCCCGCAGGGGGTGCCGGACCGGCAGCCCCACGACCGGTTGCTGCAACGGTCGTACGTGACCGGCGGCCAGACGGTGACCCTGCCGACCCTCGACGAGTCGCGGGAACACCTGCGGCAGTGCCTGATCTCCATCCCGTGGGAGGGTCTGAAGCTCTCCGCAGGCGATCCCGCCATCCCGGTCACCGTCGTACCGGCCCAGTGATGAGGAGCGATTCCGTGCCCAATGCCCTGATCATCGTGGACGTGCAGAAGGACTTCTGTGAGGGCGGTTCGCTGGCCGTCGCCGGTGGCGCGGGGGTGGCCGCCGGGATCTCCCGACTGCTGGCCGCCGAGCCGGACCGGTGGGATCACGTCGTGGCGACGAAGGATTACCACGTCGACCCCGGCACGCACTTCGGCGATCCGCCGGACTTCGTGAGCACCTGGCCACGGCACTGCGTGGTCGGCACCCCGGGCTCGGAGTTCCACCCCGAACTGGCCACCGATCGGGTGGAGGCGATCTTTCACAAGGGCGAGTACGCCGCCGCGTA
Source organism: Micromonospora sp. NBC_01739 (assembly GCF_035920385.1). Taxonomy (GTDB): domain Bacteria; phylum Actinomycetota; class Actinomycetes; order Mycobacteriales; family Micromonosporaceae; genus Micromonospora. The sequence continues at coordinate 3,748,738 of NZ_CP109151.1, forward strand.
CTCCGGCTTCGAGGGCCAGGCCGAGGACGGCGAGACCCTGACCGACTGGCTGCGCCGGCATGACGTCGACCGGGTCGACGTGGTCGGCATCGCCACCGACCACTGCGTACGCGCCACCGCCCTGGACGCCGCCCGGGAGGGCTTCGCCACCACCGTGCTGCTGGACCTGACCGCAGCCGTGGCCCCGGACACCCTGGATGTCGCGCTGCGGGCGTTCGAGGGGGCCGGGATCACCCTGGAAGGCACCGCTGTGATCGGGACCGCATGAGGGCTTAATCGTTTGGCGGTCGCCCCCGCCCGGGCTGAGGATGTCCGGCGGAGGTACGGACCGACGTGAACATGAAGCCTTACCGGGAGGCCCTGGCCCTGCCCGGTCTACGGTCGCTGCTGCTGGTGGCGATCCTGGCCCGGGTGCCGTTGACCGCTACCGGGATCACGCTGACGTTCTACGTCGTGCAGGATCTGGGGCGCGGCTACGGTGCGGCCGGGCTGGTCGGCGGAGCGATCACGGTCGGTGCCGCGATCGGGGCTCCCCTGCTGGGCCGACTGGTGGACCGCGGTGGGTTGCGTCCCGTACTGGTGCTCACCGTGGTGGCCGAGGCGATCTTCTGGTTCAGCGCGCCGCTGCTCTCGTACGCCCTGTTGCTGCCGGCCGCCTTCCTGGCCGGCCTGCTGGCGTTGCCGATCTTCTCGGTGATCCGGCAGTCCATCGCCGCCCTGGTGCCGCTGGAGAAGCGACGCCCGGCGTACGCCCTGGACTCGATGTCGGTCGAACTGTCCTTCATGATCGGCCCGGCACTGGCCACGGTCGGCGTCACCACCATCTCGGCCCGGCTCACCCTCTACGTGGTCGGTGCCGGCATCGTCGCCTCCGGTGTGCTGCTGTGGCTGCTCAACCCCCCGGTACGCAGCGCCAGCGAGGTGGCCAGCGGACCCCAGCCCAGACTGGCCCGCCGACAGTGGCTCACCTCCCGGCTGGTCGCCGTGTTCGCGGTGAGCGCCGCAGCCACCCTGGTCCTGGGCGGCAGCGATGTGGCCGTCATCGCCACCCTGCGGGAGAACGACGACACCGCCTTCACCGGCCTGGTGCTCGCGGTCTGGGCGATCGCCTCGCTGGTGGGCGGCTTCGCCTACGGCGCGGCCCGCCGCTTGATCCCCCCGGTCGTCCTGATCGGCGCCCTGGGCCTGCTCACCATCCCGGTCGGCCTGGGCGGATCACACTGGTGGCTGCTAGGGCTGGCCCTGATCCCCGCCGGCCTGGTCTGCGCCCCGACCATCGCCTCCACCTCCGACGCGGTCAGCCGACTGGCCCCGGCGAGCGTCCGCGGCGAAGCGATGGGCCTGCACGGCTCCGCGGTCACCATCGGCACTGCCGTCGGCGCCCCCCTGGCCGGCGCGGTCATCGACGCCACCGCTCCGGCGTGGGGCTTCGCCCTGATCGGCGCGATCGGTGCCCTGGTGGCCCTGGCAGTCCTACCCATCGAACTACGCCGTCGCCGCGCCGACAAAGCCCCCCTCCCCAACGCCGACCCCACCCCAACCCCCACCCCCGCCTCCACGTCCGCCTGAAAGCCTGCCCGCCCGGCCTCCCGTCGCCTCGCCTCGCCTCCAGCTGACGCAGTGCTGATCCCAGACGCGAGCCCCACCACGCACGGAGGAGAGAAGGTCGGGGAGGCGACGGGCACGGAAAGGCGGGCACGGAAAGGCGGGCACGGAAAGGCGACGGGCGCCGGCCCCTGGTGGGGGCGGCGCCCGTCGTTCGGCGTACGGAGTGGGTCAGCGGCGGTCGATGTCGCTGGAGACGTCCTCGGTGTAGCTGGCGCCACCGTCGGACTCCCGGGTCAGCGGCTTGGAGCCACCCTCAGGCGGGCCGGCGATGCTCTGGCCGGCCGCCAGCTCGGGGAACTTCGCATCGAAGGCCGGGCGCTCGGAGCGGATCCGGGGCATCCGGTCGAAGTTGCGCAGCGGGGGCGGGGAGCTGGTTGCCCACTCCAGCGAGTTGCCGTGACCCCAGGGGTCGTCGACCTCCACCACCGGACCGGCCTTGTAGGCCTTCCAGCAGTTCCAGAGGAAGGGCAGGGTGGAGATACCGGTGATGAACGCGCCGATCGTGGAGATCATGTTCAGCGTCGTCCAGCCATCGATGGCCTGGTAGTCGGCGTAACGCCGGGGCATGCCCTCGTTGCCCAGCCAGTGCTGCACCAGGAAGGTGGTGTGGAAACCGATCATGGTCAGCCAGAAGTGAATCTTGGCGAGCCGCTCGTCGAGCATCCGGCCGAACATCTTCGGGAACCAGAAGTAGATGCCGGCGAAGACCGCGAACACGATCGTGCCGAACAGCACGTAGTGGAAGTGCGCCACCACGAAGTACGAGTCGTGCAGGTGGAAGTCCAGCGGCGGGGCGGCCAGCAGCACACCGGTCAGACCACCGAAGAGGAAGGTGACCAGGAAGCCGATGGAGAACAGCATCGGCGACTCGAAGCTGATCTGGCCGCGCCACATGGTGCCGATCCAGTTGAAGAACTTCATACCGGTAGGCACGGCGATCAGGTAGCTCAGGAAGCTGAAGAACGGCAGCAGCACCTGGCCGGTGGCGAACATGTGGTGCGCCCACACGCTCATCGACAGACCGGCGATGGCGATGGTCGCGGCGACCAGGCCCTTGTAGCCGAAGATCGGCTTGCGGGAGAAGACCGGGATGATCTCGCTGATGATGCCGAAGAACGGCAGCGCGATGATGTAGACCTCGGGGTGCCCGAAGAACCAGAACAGGTGCTGCCACAGCATCGGCCCGCCGGTGTCCGGGCTGTAGACCTGCGCCCCGAGCAGACGGTCGGCGGCCAGGGCGAACAGCGCGGCGGCCAGCAGCGGGAAGACCAGGATCACCAGGAGGCTGGTGACCAGCATGTTCCAGGTGAAGATCGGCATCCGGAACATGGTCATGCCCGGTGCGCGCAGGGTCAGGATGGTGGTGATCAGGTTGACCGCGCCGAGGATGGTGCCCAGACCGGAGATGGCCAGACCCATCACCCACATGTTCCCGCCGACACCAGGGGCGTGCTCGGTGGTGCTCAGCGGGGTGTACGCGGTCCAGCCGAAGTCGGCCGCACCACCCGGGGTGAGGAATCCGGCGGTGGCCAGGGTGCCACCGAACAGGTACAGCCAGTACGCGAAGCTGTTCAGCCGCGGGAACGACACGTCCGGCGCGCCGATCTGGATCGGCACGATGTAGTTGCCGAACGCGAACACGATCGGCGTCGCGAAGAACAGCAGCATGATCGTGCCGTGCATGGTGAACAGCTGGTTGTACTGCTCGGGCGACAGGAACTGCAGCCCGGGCCGGGCCAACTCGGCCCGCATGATCAGGGCCATCAGACCACCGATCATGAAGAACACGAACGCGGTGACCATGTACATGATCCCGATTTGCTTCGCGTCCGTGGTCCGCAGCATCCGCGCGATGGCCGACCCCTTGACCGGCTCCCGGACCGGCCAGGGCCGGGTCACGACCGGCTTGGGTGCGACGGTGGTCACGAGTGGCCTCCGGTTCTGGGTTGTCCCGCTCGGCACGCTGTCGGGGCGGCCGTCATCCGCAAGGAGGATAGTCCCCGGCAGGTGAGAGCGCCGCGCGGGGTTACCGACCGTGGATCACAGGGGGCCGAGTAGCAGCCGGTAATGCTCGCCGAAGATGCGATCACCGCGACCGCGCAGCAACGGGTCGCGCAGTGCGGGCGGCACGTCCCGGGTCCGGTTGCGGTCCCGGGTACGGTCCCGCACCCATCGGGTACGCGGCCGGCGACGACTCTCGTACGCGGTCAGTGCCGCATCCACGCTCGACGCGGCCCGCAGTGACTCGGCGAGCACCACCGCGTCCTCCAGGGCCATCGCCGCCCCCTGGGACAGGGTCGGGGCGGTGGCGTGGGCGGCGTCACCCACCAGCAGCACCCGCCCCCGGTACCAGCGCCCGAGTTCGACCTCGTCGGTGGTGGTGGCCTGCACCCGGTCCAGGGCCTCGAGCACCTCCGGCACCGGCCCGCCGTAGTCCCCGAACAGTTCCACCAGCCGCGCCCGGGGGTCCCTGGGCAGTTCCGTGCCGGCCTCGTCGGCGTAGCAGTACAGCCGGCCGGCCCCGATCGGCACCACCAGGAAGCCACTGCGCTGCCCGAGCAGGGCGGTCCACTCCTCGACCACCGGCCCGTGGCGCACGATGCTGCGGTACACCACCTGACCGGCGGGGCGGGGCGGGCCGCCGAGGGCGGCCAGGGAGCGGATCGAGGAACGGGGTCCGTCCGCGCCGATCACCAGGTCGTACTCCGTCCGGGTGCCGTCGACGAAGGTGACCCCGACGCCGGCCGGCAGCAGCTCGATGCCGCTGACCTCGGCGCCGTGCCGGACCGCACCGCCGGCTCCGCTGAGCAGCACCCGGTGCAGGTCGGCGCGGGACAGGGCGCGGCACTCGCCGACCCCGGCCCAGAGGGCGTCGAGGTCCACCTCGCAGAGCGGCAGCCCGGCCGAGTCCAGGAAGTGTTGCCGGTGGATGACCTGTCCGAAAGGGCGGACCGGCCCGTCGAGGTCCAGTCGTCGCAGCGCCCGGGCGGCGTTGCCGGGGAGGTAGAGACCGGCGTCGTCGAGGTCATTCGGCGCCGCTCTGTCGGTGACATCCGGGCGGAAGCCCGCCAGGCGCAGGGCCCGGGCCACGGAAAGGCCGGCGATGCCCGCACCGACGACGAGGATGCGCAGGGGGGAGCCACGCATGGGGGTGTACGCCTCCGGAGGGGGTTCGGAACGCGTCGGAGGCAAGACACTACTCGGCGCAATCGGTGCACGCCAGAGGCAATCCGGTCACCCCCGATGCCCGCCGATCGCCGTCGGCCACCCGTGCGGGCGGTGACACACCTCACCTTCTGCCGCATTTCCCCTCGCCAGTTGCACCATCAGCTCGAAGGATGTAAATGTGACGATGAATGTGGGAGCGCTCCCGGACCCCCACCACCGTCCACGCTCCCGACCGCTCGTCCGCACCTCCCGTCCCGGCGTCCGCGCGACGCCGCAACGCAAGGAGCATCCATGAGACGTACCCTGCGAGCCCTGATGGCCACCGGCCTGCTCGCCGCGAGCGCGGTCGTCGCCGTGGCTCTCGGCGGCACCGCCGCCGCCGACACGGTCATCTGCGAGCAGTACGGCAGCACCGTGATCCAGAACCGCTACGTGGTGCAGAACAACAAGTGGGGCACCACCGCCCAGCAGTGCATCAACGTCACCAGCAACGGCTTCGAGATCACCACCCAGAACGGCAGCAACCCGACCAACGGGGCCCCGACGGCGTACCCCTCGGTCTTCCTCGGCTGCCACTACACCAACTGCTCCCCCGGCACCAACCTGCCGATCCAGGTCAGCCAGATCAGCAGTGCGACCAGCAGCATCAACTACCGGTACGTGAGCAACGCCATCTACAACGCCTCGTACGACATCTGGTTGGACCCCTCGCCCAAGCGGGACGGGGTGAACCAGATGGAGATCATGATCTGGCTCAACCGGCAGGGCTCCATCCAGCCCATCGGCTCCCCGGTCGGCAACGCCAACATCGACGGGCGCAACTGGGAGGTCTGGCGGGGCAACAACGGCGGCAACAACGTCATCTCGTACGTCTCCCCCTCGGCGATCAGCAGCGCGAACCTCAACCTGCTGGCCTTCATCAACGACACCCGTAACCGGGGCGCGATCACCAACTCCTGGTACCTGACCAGCATCCAGGCCGGTTTCGAGCCCTGGCAGGGCGGCGCCGGGCTGGCGGTGACCAACTTCTCCGCAGCGGTCAACGGAGGCGGCAACAACAACCCGCCGCCCACCACCACTCCCCCGCCCTCCGGTGGTGGCGCGTGCGCGGTGAAGTACACGGCCAACTCGTGGAACAACGGCTTCACCGCCGACGTGCAGATCACCAACACCGGGTCGAGCACCCTCAACGGCTGGACCCTGGCGTACTCGCTGCCGTCCGGTCAGCAGGTGACCAACTCCTGGAACGCCACCGTGAGCCAGAGCGGTTCGTCGGTGACCGCCCGCAATGTCGGTCACAACGGCACGATCGCCCCCGGCGGTACGGCCAGCTTCGGCTACCAGGGCACCCTGAACGGGGCGTACGCCAACCCCACCAGCTTCACCCTCAACGGCACCGCCTGCTCGCGCTCCTGACCGATCCGCCCCCGGGGTGCGGCATCCGCCACACCCCGGGGCCACAGACCGGGGCAGGGGGCCTCAACACTGGGCCGACGGCACGCACAGTCCGCTCTCGTAGGCCACCACCACCGCCTGCGCCCGGCTGTTCAGGCCCAGTTTCGCCATCAGCCGCTTGACGTGGGTCTTCACGGTCGCCTCGCTGAGCACCAGATGATCGGCGATCTCGGTGTTGTTCCGGCCGCTACCGACCAGCCGCAGGACCTCGGTCTCCCGGGCGGTCAGCTCACGCAGGCGCTTCCCGCCGATGCCGGCCGCCCGTTGCCGGCTGGCGTAGGCCTCGATCAGCCGTCGGGTGATCTGCGGCGCTACCAGGATGTCACCCCCGGCGATGGTGTGCACGGCCGCGATGATCCGCTGCGGTGGCATGTCCTTCAGCAGGAATCCGGACGCCCCCGCCCGCAGCGCCGTGTAGACGTACTCGTCGAGGTCGAAGGTGGTGAGCACGACGACCCGGGGCAGGTGCTCCCCGACCCCGTCGAGGATTCGCCGGGTGGCGGCGATCCCGTCGAGGACCGGCATGCGAATGTCCATCAGTACGACATCCGGCCGGGTCTGGGCGGCCAGCGCCACGGCCTCGGCGCCGTCGGCCGCCTCCCCCACGACCTCCGTTCCCGGTGTCAGCTGGAGCAGCGACACCAGTCCGGCCCGGATCAGGGCCTGGTCGTCGGCGACGACCACCCGGATCGGCTCGCTCACCGGGGCGCCCCGACGGGGAGACGCAACAGGACGGTGAAGCCGCCGCCCTCGGCGTGTCCGGCGGTGAGGACACCTCCGTACAGCTCGGCGCGCTCGCGCATGCCCTGGATTCCGTGGGACCTCGACGAGGGTTGCCGGGGCCGGTCGTCCCGGGTCCCGTTGTCGCTGATCCGGACGGTGAGTGCCCGCGTTCCGTATTCGAGGTCGACCTTCGCGATGGCCGGACCGGCGTGCTTGAGGACGTTCGTCAGCGACTCCTGCACCACCCGGTAGGCGCAGAGGTCGGGCCCCGGAGGCAGCGGGAACACGCGTCCTGCCACCGAGAGGTCGACCGGCAGGCCGGCACTGCGGGCGCCGGTGACCAACTCCTCCAGTTGCGCCAGGCCGGGCTGGGAACGGTCTTCGGGGCCGGATTCGGGTTCGAGCCGGAGCACGTCGAGCAGGCGGCGCAGTTCGGACAGGGCCTGACGGCTCGCCTCACCGGCCGTGGCGATCGCGGTGTGCGCGGTGTCCGGATCCGTGCGGACAACACATTCGGCCAGTCCCGCCTGGAGTGAGACGACCGACATGTGGTGCGAGACGATGTCGTGCATCTCCCGGGCGATACGCATCCGTTCGTCGGACGCGGCCTGGGCCGCCTGGGCGGCCAGCCGCTCGGCCCGTCGGGACCACATCTTCGTGCTCTCACCGAGTGCCCACGCCCCGAGCACGACGAGCGTCACCTGTGCCACCTGTGACCAGTAGACCGGCGCGGTGAAGTGCACACAGTAGACGAACGCGGTGACCGCCACCGCCGCCAGGAACACCAGGCCCGCGACCCGCCGCGGACGCAGGGTGGCGACCGTGAACATCCCGATCAGTATCCCGAGCCCGCCGTTGGGGAAGTCGTCGTAGCGGAACAGGCTCAACCCGATGAGGGCGGTCAGGATCACGACCGTGGTGAGTACGGGGGCGCGCTGGCGCAGCGCGATCGGCGCGACCGTGAGTGCCGCCAGCACGACCGCCGCCCAGTGCGGTGCGTCGTCGCGCTGCCCGAGCATCGTCGCGACCGTCAGGCCGGTGAGCGTCACCGCCAGCAGCACGTCCACCGGGACGGAACGAAGGAGCATCCGCACGGCCAGACGATAGCGGCCGGGCGACGGGCATCGATGGGTCACTACCCCCATGGGGGTAGTCGGACATACCACCCCGACGGGACGACGGCGATCGATCACCGCCATAGCGTCGAAGAGTCCCGAGGAGGGCAGGGGTGACCGATGGGTGATACGACGACGATCGCGGTCCCGTTCCGCGGCTGTGTCGGCGGGAACGTGGACCTGACCTGGGGTCAGGCCAACATGTGGCGTGCGGTGGAGCGCTTCGGCGGCGCGGCCGAGCGGTTCAACCTGCCGCGCTGGCGGCTGTTGTCCCGCCCGGTGCCGCTGGCCCGCGCCGTGAAGGCGATCCGAGTGCTCGTCGAGCGCCGGCAGGTGTTGCGGACCCGGTTCGTGACCGGTGCGGACGGTCCCCGCCAGCAGGTAGCCACCGACGGAACGCACCGGGTCACCGTCGTCCCGGTCCGCCGCTCACAGGCCCACCGCGTCGCGGTACGCACGACGGCCGAGTTGGCCACCGGCCGGATCGACCTGGCCGGGGAATGGCCGGTCCGGTTCTGCCTGCTGGTCGAGCGGCACGCGGTGATCGGGGTGGCGTTCGTGGCCTCGCATGTCGCGCTGGACGGCTGGGCGACCGATCGGCTGCTCGCCGACCTGCTGCACTGCCTGGACGGCCGGCACCGGCTGCGACCGGAACGGTACGGGCCGATCGAGCACGCCCGGCACGAGGCCGTCGGGATCAGGTCCAGCACCCGGGCGTACCTGGAGAAGTGCCTTCGGTCGGTACGGCCGTCGCTGTTCGCCACCCTGGTCGGCGAGGCCGACCTGCCGCGCTTCCACGCGCACACCCTGCGGTCGACCACGATCGTCTCCGCCGCGCGGACCATCGCCGACCGATGTGGAACCTCGACCGCGGCCGTCTTCCTGGCGGCCACCGCCGCAGCCCTCGCCGCCTCCTGCGCCGACCGGCAGGTGCCGATAAAGATCATCACCTCCAACCGGTTCACCCCGCGATACCGCTCGCTCGCCGCCGCGATGGCGCAGGACGCGCTCGCGGTGGTGCCGCTGGGCGACACCGACTTCGACGAGACCGTACGGCTGGCGTACCGGTCGGCGACCATCGCGTGCTGCCACTCGCGCTATCCGCCGGACGAGTTCGATCGCCTCCGGGCCCGCATCGAGGCGGCTGCGGACACCACCTTCGACCTCAGCGCCTACTTCAACGACGCCCGGACCATGCAGCCGGACGGGCGGGCGGTCGAGCCGCCGTTGCCCCGGGGCCGGTCGGCCGAGGCCGGCGGCGTGCTCACCCGGCTCGACGGGCTCGACGACAACGACATGCGGTTCTACCTCCGGATCACCTCGGCCGGCAGCGCGTACGACCTGCTGCTCGTGACGGACTCACACCTGTTCTCCGCGACCGGAAGTGCACGGCTGCTGCGCGGCATCGAACGGCTGCTGCTCGCCGCCGCGACCGGGCCCGTCCCGGTCGCCCGGATGGCCGCCCTGACCGGCGCGACACCGCTGTAGACCATCGCGCGACCACTGTGCGGAACAGTCTTTTGGAGGATTGCCATGACATCGGCGAACGTCACCCTGCTCTGCCAGATCTGGAGTCGCCTGCTCGCCACTCCCATCGGTCCCGACGACGACTTCTTCGACAACGGCGGATACTCGCTGCTGCTCATCGAGATGGTCATCCAGGCCGAGGAGGCCGGGCTGCACTTCGGGCCCGAGCAGGTATTCGACCACCGCACTCCGGCGGCGCTGGCCGCGGCTCTCGAGGTCGATCTGGAGGCGAGTCGGTGACCGGCTCCCTCGCCGACCGCTTCGACGAGGTCGCCCGTCGGCACCCGGACAGAACGGCAGTGGTGGACTCCGCCGGGACCATGACGTACGGGCAGCTACGCCAGGCCGGTGACTCGATCGCCGGTGACCTCGAAGCCGCCGGGGCCGGGGCCGGCCACCTGGTCGGCATCCGGGTGGGCCGCAATGCCCAGACCGTCGCGGCGATCCTCGGGGTGCTGCGGACCGGGGCCGCCTACGTCGCCCTGGATCCGTCCTGTCCGGCCGACCGGATCGAGTTCATCCGCACGGACGCCGGGATCGGCCTGGTAGTCGACAGCTCCGGCGATACGGACCCGCCGACGGTCACCGGGCAGGCAGTCCCCCGCCTCGATCCGCTGCCCGCCGACCTGGCCTATCTCGCCTACACCTCCGGCTCCACCGGTCAGCCCAAGGGTTGCCTGATCACCCAGCACAATGTCACGGCGTTCCTCGACGAGACGGTGCCGTTGTTCGACCTGACCCCGGAGGACCGCTGGACGGTCTTCCACTCGCTGGCCTTCGACGCCTCGGTCTGGGAACTGTGGGGAGCGCTGGCCACCGGCGCTACCGCCGTGCTGGTGCCGACCCCGGCGCTGCGCAACCCGGCGGTCTTCGCCCGGCTGCTGGCCGACCGCGCCGTGACCGTCGTGTCGCAGGTCCCGTCGGCACTTCAGTATCTGCTCCCGGCGCTCGCCCGACGCGGCTGCACCGGACCGGAAACGGCACCGCTGAACCTGCGGTACCTGTTCTCGGTCGGGGAGGCGATTCGGCTGGACCTGGTGGCCGAACTGCGGCGGATCGTGGGCGGCCCGGAACCGGTCGTGGTGAACATGTACGGCCCGACCGAGACGACGGTCTTCGCCACCATGAAGGAGATCACCGAGGCCGATCTGCGGTCCGGGATCCGGTCACCGATCGGCCACCCACTGCCGAAGGCCGGGGTCGTCGTGGTCGGCCCCGACGGCAACGCGTCGCCGCCCGGGGAGACCGGAGAGCTCTGGATCACCGGCGAGACGGTGGGCCTGGGCTACCTGCACCGGCCGGAGCTGACGGCCGATCGTTTCGTGTCGTGGGAAGGGGCGCCCGCGTACCGGACCGGCGACCTCGGCCGGTGGCTGCCGGACGGGTCACTCGAACACCTCGGCCGCCTCGACCAGCAACTCAAGTTGCGCGGTTATCGGATCGAGCCGGAGGAGATCGAGGAGGTGCTGCGTCGTACCGGACTGGTCGCCGACGCCGGGGTGTGCCTCGGCGAGGTGGGCCGGGCGCAGTTCCTGACCGCATGCGTCACCACGGTGACCGGACTGCTGGACCCGCACGGGATCAGGGCGCTGCGCGACGCCGTGGCAAAGACCCTGCCGGAGGCGATGTGTCCCGACCGGTACCTCCTGCTCGACCGGCTGCCCCAGAACACGTCCGGCAAGCTCGACCGCCCTGCGCTGGTCGAGATCGTCCAAGACCGACTCGCCGCCACCACGACGGGGTTCCCGCCCGCCAGGAGGCCGGATGTCGACGCCAGGTGACCGGGTCGGCAGGATCGTCGATGCCGTGCTCGGCACGGCGGCAACGGAGGACTCGCTGAGCCGGCTGGGGGTGACCTCCCTCGATCTGCTCAGGGTCTGCGCCGAACTGGAGCACCGGACCGGGATCACGCTCTCCCTGGCCGACGTGATGACGGCCCCGACGGTCACCGCGCTGGCCGAGCACTGGCGCAACGGCGGCGTGCCGGTGCTGCCCCACCAGACCGGTGCAGGGATTCCGCTGACCTCCCTGGCTCGCGGCTGCCTGCTCCGCCAGCTCGTCTCCCCGGCCGACATCGCCGGCAACTGCATCCTGCTGTGGACCCTCGACGGCCCGGTCCACGCCGACCTGCTAGCGGAATCGATCATGGAGGTGCAGCAGCGTCACGAACTGCTGCGGTGCGCGTACACCCTGCGCGGTGGTGCGGTGCCCGCAGGTCCGCCGGTCGCCCCGGCCCGGATGGTCGCGGAGACCGCCGCCGAGGCGCTGGCGCGGTGCCAGCCCCTGCTCACCGTGGCGCTGCGACCCGCAGCGGGTGAGGTCTTCCGTTCGGTGGTCGTGAGCACGCCGACCGGGGCGGTCATCGGCCTGGTCGCGCATCATGTCGCGTTCGACGGCTACAGCGAGAGTGTCGTCGCCGCCGATCTCGGCCGGGCGTACCGGGCCCGCCTCGACAGGCGCCCGGTCGACTGGCCGGCGGCCCCGGACGGCCAGACGGCGAACGAGTCCTACCGGCGGCAACGCGCCGCCGGAGACCTGGATCGGCAGGGTGCCCGGGTACGCGCCGCCCTGTCCGGGGCCACCGAACTCCGTTTCCCCGGGGCCACCGGCAGCCGTACCGGCCGGGAGGCGTCCGAGAAACCGGCCGTACTCACCGCCGCCCTGGCCCCGGTCCCGGCCGTCTCCGTAGCCATGGCGGCCTACGCCCGCGCCGTCGGGACGGTCACCGGCCAGCGGGACATCTCCTTCGTGGTGCCGGTGAACCGCCGGGGTGCCGCCGGGCTCGACCTGGTGGTCGGCAACTTCGTCGAGATGCTGCCGGTACGGATCATGCTGCCGGCCGCTCCCGATCCGGCCGGGGACCTGACCGCGACCGCGACCGCCTGGGCCAGCGCGCTGTCCCGCCAGGACCTGGACTTCGAGGAGGTGGTCCGGGCGGCAGGCTCGGCCCGGCACATCCACCAGCATGTCTTCGCGCTACAGAACAATCCGGCTCCCCGGATCGAGCTACCCGGGACACGGGCCCGATTCGTCCGGAGCCCCTACCCGGCCCTGGCGAACCGGACCATGACCGAGATTTGGCCGGCCGGCAGCGGCTACAGCGACACCACCGACACCGCAGTGTTCAGCTACGGGCCGGGTTGGATCGGTGCCGCCGAGGCCGCCGCCCTGCTGACCGGCTTCCGCGACAACCTCCGCCGGTACGCCGGTCGGCAACCGGCACCGGTCACCGCGCTGCCGGGGGTGTGTCGATGACCGCGACCGAGGCCGGTCGGAGCCGAATCCGTACGGCGGTGCTCTTCTGCGTCAACGGGATGCTGATGGGCAGCTTCGCGACCCGGCTGCCGGATCTGAAACACGGCCTGGAGGCCACCGACGGTCCCTTCGGCCTGGCGTTGGCCGCCGCCACTGTCGGGGCTGTCGCCTTCGCGAAGCCCGCCGGAACGGCCATCGTGCGCTACGGCGAGGGACCCGTGGCGCGGCTGGCGATGCTCGCGACCGCGGCGTCGATGTTCCTGTTGTCGTTCGCCGGGTCACTGGTGGCCCTCGGCGGGCTCCTCGTGGCCTTCGGTGTCGCGGCCGTCGCACTCAACATGGCGGCGAACAGCATGGCCGCCGGCGTGGAGCGGCTGCTGGCCCGATCGGTGATGTCCGGCATGCACGCCCTGTTCAGCGGCGGCGGACTGCTCGGCGCGGTCACCGGCGGCCTGGCGGCGGGGGCCGGTGCGACCGTGGCCGAGCACTTCGCCGTGCTCACTCTCCTGTGTCTGGTGCTCGGCGTCGTCCTGCGCGGCGGCCCGCCCGGTACCGCCGGCACCGGGGACGAGCCGGCGGCGGACCGGTCGGGTTCCGGTGGGCCCCGGGTGACCCTGCTGCTGGGCGCGATGGCGTTCTGCTTCTACATCGCCGAGGCGGCGATCGACGACTGGAGCGCCATCTACCTGCACGATTCCCTGGCCGCCCCGGCAGCGCTGGTCGGCTCGGGATACGCGGGGTTCTGTGTCGCCATGGCGGTCGGCCGCCTGTTCGGCGACCGGATCGTCGACACCATCGGCGCGGTGTGGGCGGTCCGGGCCGGTTCCCTGCTCGCCGGGGTCGCGCTCACGCTCGGGGTGACCGCGCGGTCGCTACCCGCCGCACTGGCCGGGTTCACCCTGTTCGGACTCGGCATGTGCGTGGTGGCACCGGCCTGCTACAGCGCGGCCGGACGCCACGGCGGCCGGATGATCGCGTCGGTCACGGCCGCCGGGCATGTCGGTCTGCTGGTCGGTCCCGCCATCATCGGGGGCACCTCCCATCTGTTCGGCATCGGAACGGCGATGCTGGTGCCGGTCGTGCTCGCGATGCTGGTCGCCGCCCTGGCCGGCGCGGTGCGGCCTGCCCCGCAGGCGGTCGGGGTCGCCGACACCGGGCCGCAGGCACCCCATCGCACGGCCGAGCCGAGCGGCGACCGGAGTTAGCCCTCCGCGAGCCACCACCGCCGAGGGTTCAGACCTTGCCGAGGGCGTCGATGTCGCGCATCTCCTCGGGGGTCAGCGAGAAGCCGAAGACGTCCGCGTTGGCGCGGATCCGCTCCGGGGTCACCGACTTCGGGATGACCACGATCTCGTGATCCAGGTGCCAGCGCAGCACCACCTGGGCCGGGGACACCTCGTGCGCCGCGGCGATGCGGGTCAGCACCGGGTCGGACAGGTTGCTGGCCTTGAAGGGGCTGTACCCCTCCAAGACCACCCCACGGTCCCGGAGTTCGAGGTGCCGCTGCCGGTCGTACAGCGGCGGGCTCCACTTGATCTGGTTGATCGCCGGGGGTTCCTGGGTGGCCTGGATCAGCTCGTCGATCTGCCCGGTGCTGAAGTTGCTGACCCCCACCGCGCGGGCCAGCCCGGCGTCCCGCGCGGCCAGCATCTCCCGCCAGACCGGGATCAGGTCGCCCGGCTCGCTCGGCGGCCAGTGCACCAGCCACAGGTCGACCTGGTCGACCCCGAGGGCCCGCAGGCTCTGCTCGATGGTCTCCCGTTCCCGGCCGACCCGCTCCGGCGGCAGTTTGGTGGTGAGGAAGACCTCCTCCCGCGGCAGCCCGCTGTCCCGCAGGGCCCGGCCGACCTCCTCCTCGTTGCCGTACATGGTGGCGGTGTCGATGTGCCGGTAGCCGATGTCGAGGGCGACCAGGACGGCCTTGTACCCGGCTTCGCCGGTGGCCTGCCAGGTGCCGAAGCCGAGCAGGGGGATCCGGACATCGCCGGGAAGAAGGGCGGTGGGGTGGTCAGCTTGGTCCATACCGACCGTTGTACCCCCTTCGGGTCCTGCCACGCCCGAAAACGGTCCCGCCGGTCTGGTAGACCCGGGCGGTGGGCAGGCACGACCGCCCGGTTTGCCGGAGAATGCGGGTGTGGCTGACCGGCTGGAGGAGTACCGGCGCAAGCGGGACGCTACGCGTACCCCGGAACCGGTGCCGGCGGAGCGACCCCGCCGCCGGGCCGGCCGCGACCGGAGCCGGTTCGTCATCCAGCAGCACCACGCCCGCAGCCTGCACTGGGACCTGCGGCTGGAACACGACGGGGCGCTCGCCTCCTGGGCGGTGCCGCGTGGCCTGCCCCGCGAGCCCGGCCGTAACCACCTGGCCGTACACACCGAGGACCACCCGATGGAGTATCTCGACTTCGCCGGGGAGATCCCGGCCGGTGAGTACGGCGGCGGACAGATGATCATTCACGACCGGGGCACGTACCACTGCGAGAAGTGGCAGGACCGTGAGGTGGTCGTGCACCTGCACGGCGACCGGACGACCGGCCGGTACGTGCTGTTCGCCACCGGCGGCCGGGACGGCCGGGACTGGATGGTGCGGCGCACCGATCCGGCGCCGCCGGGCTGGACCACCATGCCCGACCTGGTAGCCCCGATGCGCACCACCCCGGCCGCCCGGCTCCCCAGCGACCCGGAGAACTGGGGGTACGAGCTGCGCTGGGACGGGGTCCGGGCGATGGCGTACGTCTCCGGGGGCCGGTTGCGGCTGCTCTCCGACACCGGTACCGACATCACCACCGAATACTCCTGGCTGCGGCCGATGGCCGAGGCCCTGGCGCCCACGGAGGCCGTACTCGACGGGGTGCTGGTGCGCATCGACCGCGCCGGACGGGTCCGGCCGGTCCGGGGCGGACGCGGCACCCCGGACGCCCAGTACCTCCTGGTCGACCTGCTCTGGCTGGAGGGGGCCGCCAGCGGCCGACTTCCCTATCGGCAGCGCCGGGAACTGCTGGAAGGGCTGACCCTGACCGGTACGCACTGGCAGACCCCGCCGTGGTTTCCCGGCACCGGCGCCGAGGCCCGGCAGGCGGCCCGTGAGCAGGGCCTGCCCGGGGTGATCGCGAAACGGTTGGACTCGATCTACGAGCCGGGTCGGCGCAGTCGGGACTGGCGTCGCATCGAGGCAAGCTGAGACGGCGAGGAGCATCGTGTACCTGACCCATCTCGAATGCCCGCGCTGCGGCCGGGAACACGACGCCGGGGTACCGCAGAACCTGTGCGACTGCGGCTCACCCCTGCTGGCCCGCTACGACCTGGCCCGGGTGGCCGGGATCCTCCAGCCAGAGCGGTTCGGGTTGCGCCCGGCCGACCTGTGGCGCTATCGGGAACTGCTGCCGGTGGCCGACCCCCGGCACGTCACCACCCTGGGCGAGGGGTGGACCCCGATGCTGCGGGCACCGTCCTACGGTGTCCGAATCGGGGTCGACGAACTGCTGGTCAAGGACGAAGGGCTGATCCCTACCGGGTCCTTCAAGGCGCGCGGGGCCGCCGTGGGGATCAGCCGCGCCCGGGAGCTGGGCATCCGCCGGATCGCCATGCCGACCAACGGCAACGCCGGAGCCGCCTGGGCCACCTACGCGGCCCGGGCCGGGTTGGGGGCCATCATCGCGATGCCGGTCGACGCCCCGACCATCTGCCGCCGCGAGTGCGTGGCCGCCGGAGCGGACCTACGCCTGGTCGACGGGCTGATCAGCGACGCCGGGCGCCAGATCGCCGCCCTGGTAGCGGCCTCCGGCGGTGCCGTCTTCGACGCCGGTACCCTGCGCGAGCCGTACCGCCTGGAAGGCAAGAAGACCATGGGGTACGAGATCGTCGAGCAGCTCCGTTGGCAGGTGCCCGACGTGATCGTCTACCCGACCGGGGGTGGGGTGGGGCTGATCGGCATCCACAAGGCCCTAGGCGAGCTGCGGGAGCTGGGCTGGATCGAGGACCGGCTGCCCCGCCTGGTGGCGGTGCAGTCCACCGGCTGCGCGCCGATCGTGCGGGCCTTCGCCGCCGGGGAGGACCGGGCCCGGCCCTGGTCGGAGGCCCACACGGTGGCCTTCGGCATCACCGTGCCCGCGCCGCTGGGCGACGAGCTGATCCTGTCCGCCCTGCGGGCCACCGCCGGCACCGCGATCGCGGTGGACGATGCCGAGATCCTGGCCGACCTGCGGGACTTCGCCGCCCGGGAGGGCCTGCTGCTCTGCCCGGAGGGGGCCGCCTGCCTGACCGCCGCCCGCAAGCTGCGGGCCGGCGGATGGATCCGCGCCGGGGAACGGGTGGTGGTGCTCAACACCGGGGCCGGGGTGAAGTACCCGGACACGGTGGACGTCTCCGGGGTGCCGGTGCTGCCCGCCTGACCGTTCTCACCTGGCCTCGCCTGGCCGAGCCTCGGTCAACCCCCGGCCAGCTCGGTCAACCGCCAGGCGGCGTTGATCAGGCCGATGTGCGACAGCGCCTGGGGGGTGTTGCCCAGGTGTGCCCCGCTGTCCAGGTCGATCTGCTCACTGAGCAGCCCCAGGTCGTTGGCGTGCCCGGTGACCTGCTCGAACAGCCGCGCGGCCCGCTCGGGTTCACCGGCCATCGCCAGGCACTCCACCAGCCAGAACGAGCAGAGCAGGAAGCCGCTGGGCTCGTCCCGCCAGCGGCGGACCAGCCCACCGGCAGTGCCCAGCTCCCGTTCCACGGCCGCGATGGTGGCCCGCATCCTGGGGTCGTCGGCCGGCAGGAAACCCATCACCGGCAGGTACAGCACGGCGGCGTCCAACTCCGGCGAGCCGAAGGCGCCGGTGTAGATTCCCCGGCCTTCGTGGAACCCCTCGCGCAGCACGGTGGACCGGATCTCGTCCCGCACGGCCGCCCATCGCCGCACGTCCGCGCGTTCCCCCAGCCGGGGGGCCAGCCGCACCGCCTTGTCCAAGGCCACCCAGCACATCACCTTGGACGACAGGTAGTGCCGTTCCCGGTCACGCGGCTCCCAGATGCCCCGGTCCGGCAGCCGCCAGGTGGCCGCCACCTGCTCGGTCAGCCCCAGGACCAACTCGCGTAGCTCGGCGTCGAACTCCTCCCCCAGGTAGCTGCGCAGCAGCCAGACCGCGGAGACGATCTCACCGGGCGTGTCCGCCTGGTGCTGCCGCCAGGCATCGTTGCCGACCCGCACCGGGGTGCTGCCGGCGTACCCGGCGAGGTGGGGACAGAGATGCTCGTTGATGTCGCGTTCGCCCTCCAGCCCGAACAGCACCGGGATCGGGTCGGCGCCGATGCGGCCGATCGAGCGGGTGGCCCAGGCGAACAGTCGGGAGGACTCCGTCGGGCAGGCCGCCACCCACAGGGCCCGCAGGGTCATCGCGAAGTCCCGCAACCAGGCGTAGCGGTAGTCGTAGTTGCGGTCGCCGCCGATCACCTCCGGCAGGGAGGTGGTGGCCGCCGCGGTGACCGCACCGCTGCGGGCGTACGTCAGGCCGGTGAGCACGGTCGCGCTGCGCCGGACCAGATCGGGGTAGCGGCCGGTGTACCGGTGGCTCTCCCGGAATGCCTGCCAGGCCTGGGCGGTGTCGGCAACGGCCGCTATCGGGTCCAGTTCGACCGGGGAACCGCCGTAGGCGGCGGCGTAGGCCAGGTCGAAGCCGAGCACCTGGCCTTCGGCGATCTCGAAGTCCTGTCGTACCCGGTCGTCCTCGGCGCGCAGGCGCAGCTTGGTACAGCGCAGCACCAGGTCGACCGGGCCAGCCGCCACCTGCACGGTCCCGTCGGCCCGTTCCCGCAGGTACGGCATGGTCAGGCCGTACTCCGGTCGGGGTCGGAAGTCGACAGTCATCGGCACCCGGCCGGACAGCCCCTCCACCACCCGCACCAGCACGGCCGGGGAGTTCATGCCGAGTTCGTGAGCCCGGGCCCCCGGTTCCCCGGCCAGTGCGTCCGTGACGGCAACACTGCCCTCCGGGGTGTGGTGCACGGTCCGCAGCACCAGGGTGTCCGGCAGGTACGACCGCTGCACCCGGTGCCCGGCGGACCCGACGGCGGCCGGTGCGATGCGCCAGTGGCCGCCGTCGGGGTCGAGCAGGCGGGCGAAGACGGACGGGGAGTCGAACCGCTGCGGGCACCACCAGTCGACTCCGCCGTCCGTGCCCACCAGTGCGCTCGTACGCAGGTCGGACAGGAAGCCGTAGTCGGAGATGGGCCGCATCCCAGGCGCGTACCCGGTCTTCGAGAGGCCTCACCTCGGGGCCGGGCCGCTGCGGTGGCCGACGGATCAGGAGGTCGGTGGTTCGTCCTTCCCGGCGGCCTCGGCCTCGTCGGCCTCCTCCTTGGTCCGATGTACCGCCTGATCGGCGTGCTCCGGCGGGCCGTAGACCGTGTAGAGCACCAGCGGGTTGGGGCCGGTGTTGACGAAGTTGTGCTTGGTGCCGGCCGGTACGACCACCAGGTCGCCCTGCGCCACCTCCCGCTTCTCACCGGCCACCCGAGCCTCCCCGGTGCCGCTGACGAAGGTGAGGATCTGATCGGTGTCCTCGTGGACCTCCTCGCCGATCTCACCCCCCGCCGGGATCGTCATGATCACCAGTTGGGTGTGCTCTCCGGTCCACAGCACGCGGCGGAAATCCGGACTCTTCTCGGCGACGGTCGCGATAGTGAAGTGCTCCATGCCCGGCACATACCCCCTGACGGGCCTCGCCACGCCGGGATCGGCAGATGGTGCGATTGAGCACGGATCTCGGGTTTGTCAGGCCCTCGAACGGGGATCGCTATCTCGGCCGGCAAGCTCCGGCGAGCCAGGTCCCCGCTGACGTACCGCCGTACGGCTGCGGTGGTGGGAGACGGCCGAGCGCGGCGACGTCTCGATCCTCGGATCGAACGGCGCCGCGCGCTCATTCCTCCCACCGGCCCCGCGCCGGGTGTCAGTCGTTGTCGACTTCCAGGACCGGGACCCCGTTCACGCAGCGAACCGACAGCTCGTGCTCCCCGCTCGGGCCGACGAAGCTCACCTCGGCGTCGTCGTCGGGCCCTCGGTCGTAGTCGTCGACCCGGTAGCCCTGCCGGGGAGTCCAGGACACCAGGTACACCCCGCCCGGTACGCATTCGGCCACCACACTGCCACCGGACCCGGTGAAGCTGCGCCGGCCACCGGCCTCGGCGCTCGGGTTGGCCGGGGTGGCGGGCGTACTGGTCGGCGCCGTCGGACCCGGGGTCGGTGCGGCGGAGGTGGTGGCGCCGGGAGCGACCGGGGGCGGCTCGGCCAGGGCCCGGGCCACCTCCTCCTGGCTGCGGACCCCGCCGGGGGTGCCGGTGAGGCTCTCCCCCACCAGTTGGATCGCGGCGACCCCGATCAGCATGGCGACGGCCGCGGTGGCCAGCCACCCGGCGACGGCGAGGAGAGTACGACGGCCCATGCCCCGACTATCCCCGATCGCCGGTTGGGCCGAGGTTCAGCCAACCCTAAGAACGGGTTAACGTCACCGGTTTCACGGCCTCGGCGGGGATACTCTGCCTGCTGTGGCCCGCCTGCTGTTGATCGAGGACGATCTGACCATCCGTACCCCGCTGGTGCGGGCCCTGCGTGAGCGGGGCCACGCGGTGGCCGCCGCCTCCACCGCGATGACCGGCCTGCGGGACGCCCTGGACGACCGGCCGGACCTGGTCGTCCTCGACCTGGGCCTGCCCGACCTGGACGGCCGGGAACTGCTGCGGATGTTGCGGGCGGTCAGCGCGGTACCGGTCATCGTGGCGACCGCCCGCGACGACGAGCGGGAGATCGTCCGGGTGCTGGACGCCGGGGCCGACGACTACGTGGTCAAACCCTTCACCGCGGCCCAACTCGACGCCCGGGTGCGGGCGGTGCTGCGCCGAGGGCCCGGCGGACCGGCCGAGGAGGACCCCACCCTGGTCGTCGGGGGCCTGCGGATCGACCCCCGCGCCCGGCAGGTCAGCCTGGACGGGACGCCGGTCGAGTTGACCCCCCGCGAGTTCGACCTGCTGCGACATCTGGCCAGCCGGGCCGGTGAGGTGGTGACCAAGCGGGAACTGCTGACCGAGGTGTGGCAGATCCCCTACGGCGGGGCGGACAAGACCGTCGACGTGCACCTGTCCTGGCTGCGCCGCAAGCTCGGCGAGAACGCCCAGCAGCCGCGCTACCTGCACACCGTACGGGGGGTCGGGGTGCGTCTGGTCGCCCCGGAGGTGCTCGGGTGAGGGCCCGCCTGGCGCTGCTGGTGGCGGCGGTCAGCGTACTGATCGTGATCGCCTTCCTGGTGCCGTTGGCCCTGCTGCTGCGTACCGCCGCCGAGGAACGGGCCACCGTACGCGCCACCGGGGACGCGCAGAGCCTCGCCACCGTGGTCGGCACCGCCGACCCGGACACCATCCGGCTGACGGTCGACCAGCTGGTCGCCGAGTCCGGTCGACCGGTCAGTGTGTTCCTGCCCGACGGCACGGTGCTCGGCTCGCCCGCCGAACCCACCCCGGCGGTGCAGTTGGCCGCCCGGGGGCAGAGCCTCACCGCGGAGACCTCCGACGGACGGGAGGTGGTGATCGCGGTGCTGGGCCGAGCCGACGGCACGGCCGTCATCCGCACGGTGGTGCCCTCCGCCGAGATGACCGCCGGGGTGGGTCGGGCCTGGCTGGTGCTGGCCCTGCTCGGGGTGGTGCTGGTGCTGATCGGCCTGGCGGTGGCCGACCGGTTGGCCCGGACCCTGGTGCGGCCGATCAGTGAACTGTCCGCGGTGTCCCACCGGCTGGCCAACGCCGAACTGGACGCCCGGGTGCAACCGGCCGGGCCGGCGGAGCTACGCGAGGTGGGCGGCGCGCTCAACCATCTGGCCGGCCGGATCCAGGAACTGCTGGTGCAGGAGCGGGAGCAGGTGGCCGACCTGTCCCACCGGCTACGTACCCCACTGACCGCCCTACGGTTGGAGGCGGAGTCCCTGCGGGACCCCCAGGACGCCGCCCGGGTCACCGAGGCGGTGGACGGGCTGGAACGGGCCGTGACCGGGCTGATCCGGCAGGCCCGCTGGCGTACCCCGGCCGACGGGGCGGTGGCCACGGACGCCGTGGCCACCGTGACCGACCGGGTGGCCTTCTGGTCGGTACTCGCCGAGGACACCGGCCGGGCGATCGAGCTGGACCTGGCCCCCGGTCCCCTACCGGTCGGGGTACCCGCCGACGAGTTGGCCGCGGCGGTCGACGCGCTGCTGGGCAACGTCTTCGCGCACACCCCGGACGGCACCGCCTTCGCGGTACGGCTGGCCCCCGCCGGCCACCAGGTCGCGCTGACGGTCGCCGACGAGGGACCGGGCATCGCGGCCGACTCGGTACGCCGGGGCGCCAGCCAGGCCGGCTCCACCGGCCTGGGACTGGACATCGCCCGCCGGGCGGCCCAGGCCAGCGGCGGCCACCTCGAACTGGGTGAACGCCCCGGCGGCGGCGCCGAGATCACCCTCTACCTGGGCCCCCCGAAGACCTGACCCCCGCCAGCGGCGTGATCGACTCCGTTACGCCGTAACGGCGGGGTCCCACCGCCTCCGACACCACCGTTTCGGCGTAACGGCGGGCAGACCGGGGTCCTTAACCCGGCCTTAGTGTTCGCACAGCGCGGGGCTATCCCGCCGGCACCGATCCTCTAAGGCAAGAACCGAGGAAGGGTGAAGACGATGAAGCGCAACCCCCTGTTGTTGGTGGCGGTCGGCGGTACGGCGGCGGTGCTCGCCGCTACCGGAGTGTTCCTGGGTGTCACCGCCGCCGACAGCAACCAGGCCCGGCCCACGAAGCTGATCGCCGCGACCAGCTCCCCGACGACCGCAGAGGTGCCGGACGAGGCCACCCCGGCCGCGCCGAGCGACCCGGCCGCCACCGTCCCGGCCGCCCCGAGTGACCCGGCCGCGCCGCAGACCAGCCCGGTGGTGCCGACCGAGGGAGCGACCCCGGGCAGCGGGCAGGACGCGGTGAGCGCCGAGCGGGCCGGTGAGATCGCCCTGGCCAAGGTGGGCGGCGGTCAGATCACCGAGGTCGACCGGGACCAGGAGGACAACCGGCCGGTCTGGGAGGTCGAGATCGTCAACGGCGACATCGAGCACGAGGTCGAAATCGACCGGGAGACCGGTGAGGTCCTCAAGGCCGAGCAGGAGCCGGTCGACGACGACGATGACGACGATGACGATGACGACCGGGACGACGACTGATCGCAGCGTTGACGGGGCCGCCCCGGCATGGCATCCGCCGTGCCGGGGCGGCCCTCTTTTTCGGCTGCCTCAGCCAGAAAGCCCACCTTGAGGTGGGTCACCCAGCGGTGCGGCAGCGGGGCATCGCAGCCGACCTGCCCCACGCCCGGATCGGGCCGGGGTTTCGGGGCGGCCCCGGAGTATGACCGCCGGGGGTTCGGGGGGAGGGCAACCCGGCCCGGAGCGTTGCCCCGGGGCGCGGTCAGCGACCGCGATGCAGCCAGGCGAGCAGGTCTGGCGGGGCCAGCGCGGCGGCCCGCGCCTGGTAGCGGGCCCGGTCGGCCGCGTCGAGCAGGGCGCTGCCCTGGCCGGAGCGGCCGGTGCGGAAGAAGGCCTGCCGGTCTTTCAACACTCCGGCCGGATCCGGGGCGAGCCGGTCGGCCCGGGCGCGCATCCGGTCGAAGGTGGCGGCCGCCACCAGTTCCGGGCCGGGAGGGTCGAGATCCAGCAGTTCGGCTAGGCGACGCATCTGCCCGGCCAGGTCGGCGCGCAGGTCGTCGTAGTGGACCAGGTGGACGTTGGGCTGGTCGCGTCGCGCCCAGGCGTCGTGCAGATGCCACATGACCCCGGGCAGCGAGTCCAGTTCCTCGCGCGGGTCGGGGTCCGCGTCGATCCAGCGTACGAGCGCCTCTGCGATGGAGGGGCGAGGCCGGTCGGGTTCCGGTGGCCGGGGCCGGCCGGTGAGTTCGGCCAGCCGGGCCCGGTCGAGGTTTGCGCCCTGGTGGAACAGGGAGACCGCCAGGTCCAGCGGATGACGGGCCACCACCAGGTAGTGCACCTGCGGATCCATCGGCACACCGTCCAGTGGGGTGTGGGTCTTGATGAAGCGGCGGTGCCGCTGGGCGGCCAGTCGCGCGTACACCTGATCTGCTGGTTCTGCCAGCCAGTCCAGCCAGGGCGAGAGGGTCGGCAGGGGTGCCGGCAGGTCCGGGGTACGCAGGACCAGCAACGCGCAGATCATCTGCATCCAGGTCGTGCCGCTCTTGGAGCGGGTACTGATCACGATGTCACCGGGACGCAGCGGGAATCCTCGCCAGCGGATGCTGTCCTCATCGACGGATCGGTAGCGGGTCGGCGAATCAGGCACCCGGTGACGGTAATCCCGGCAGTCGCCCACGGTCCCGGGATTTCCTCACCGTTTGCCCTGTGAGCTGGGCAATCACCTGGCTACATTGAATTATGATGCCCGCCCGAGCAGGACGGGCGACGCAACCGGTCTATCGCCCCCTGCTAGCCGCCACCCGCGGGGAACTCGAAGCGCTCAGTCACCTCGACGGCGTCCACACCCCTGTTGTCGTCCCGATCCTGCGATTGTCCACAACAGATCTACCACTGCCCGATCTGCTGCACCGACTCCCGGCCGGGTTGGTGCCGGCCATCGACGTCAGCGCCCTGCCCGACGGGGTGGAGACCGAACTGGTCCGCTGGGGCGTACCGCTGATGCCGGTGATCTGTCTGACCGACGGTGAGCGGCGGCTGGCCGCGCACGGGATCACCGCCCGGGCGTACGCCGGGCGGGCGGTGGTGCGGCTGCGCATCGACCAGGACCGGGCGGGACCGCACGCCACCACCGCGAGCGTGGAACGGATCTGGCGGTACGCCCGGCTGGCTCCCGAGCAGTGCGATCTGCTGGTCGACTGCGGGGAGGTGGGCTGCCGGGCGGACCTGCGGACCGTCGAGCCCCGGGCCCGCCGGGCGCTGGAGTGGGCCCGCCGGCATCCCTGGTGCTCGGTGAGCGTGGCGGCCGGGGGTATGCCATCGGCCCTGTCCCGGCTGCCCACGGACGAGCCGGTGCGGGTGTGCCGCTGGGACTGGCTGCTCTGGCAAGGGCTGGCCGACCTGGAGGTCGGCTTCGGCGACTACGGGGTGATGTCCGCGGCGCCCGGCGGGGCCCTTCCGGGCGACCGACTGCCGACCCTGCGCTACACCGACGAGGACGCCTGGTGGGTCTACCGCTGGTCCCGGCGGGGCGGGCGGGGTGACGAGCGGATGGCCGACCTGTGCCGGGCCCTGGTGTCGGCTCCGCACTGGCCGCCGGCGGGGGCGGACTTCTCCTGGGGCGACCACGAGATCCTCCGGCGGGCCCGAGGGGTGGCCGGAGCCGGCTCGACGACCAACTGGCTGGCCTGGAGCACCTCCCACCACCTGGCCCAGGTGCTGGCGGCGCTGCGCCCGCCGACCCGGGGCGGGCACGGGCGTTCCGGCCCGCAGCCGCCGCGCAGTCGGGCCCCGCGCGGCGGCCAGACCCGCCGCGTCGGGTGAGCCGCGGGCTACTGCTTCTCGGTGAACCCGAACTGCACGACTCCCTCGTCGTCGACGGAGGCGTCGACCGAGGCGTCCCCGAGCAGGTCGGCGGCGTCGGAGTCGAGGAAGATCCGGGCACCCTGGGTGTCGACCACCTGGTCCCCCTCGACGGGTGCGGCGACCAACTCGACGGTGAGCGATCCGGCCTGGGTGTCGGCGGCGATGCGCACCCCACCGCCCTCGGTAACGTCCTGCTGGGCGGCGAGGTCACGGATCACCAGAACAGCGTTGTCGGTCATCGTGAGCATGGTGGGACTCCTCGTGGCTTTCACTCGGCTCCGGCACGGACGCGGGAGGTGTCGCTCGCGGGCGGATCACCCGCCACCCGCACGCCGGAGATGTGGCGGCGGCCGGTGCTGGCCAGGGCCGACGTGGTCGCCGGAGGACGGCCAGACACCGTCGCATCGGGGCAGCTCAGGGCCCCCTCCACTGCCCACGGTGCCCCCCGTCGAGCCATCCGTCAAATCGGCTGGTTCCGATGGGGTTGCGGGTGTGGACACCGTGATCGGGGGTATCGGAGGGGGTTGCGTCAGACCCGTTCCAGCAGCACCACCGGGATGTCCCGCTCCGTCTTGGCCTGGTAGTCGTCGTACGCCGGCCAGATGTCGGTCATGATCGGCCAGAGCCGGGCCTTCTCCTCGGCCGTGGCGGTCCGGGCCCGGGCGGTGAACCGGTCCGGGCCTACCTGCACCTGGACGGTCGGGTCGGCGGCCAGGTTGAGATACCACGCCGGATGCCGGGGATCTCCGCCCTGGGAAGCCACGATCACGTACGCCTCCCCGTCCCGCCCGTAGATCAACGCGGTACGGCGCAGGTTCCCGCTGCGCCTGCCTCGGGTGGTCAGCAGCAGCGTGAAGACACCTGGACGCCACTCGTGTCCCTGCTTGCCGTCGGTGGCCACGTACCGGTCGATGTGCTCGGCCACCCAGCCCGACGGGCTGTCCAACACCTGCTCACTCGTACTCATCGGTCCTCCTGGATGATGGTCATCACCGGACCTACGCTACTGACCGATCGGCCATCGGACCCAGGATCACCGCAGCGCCATCGCCTGAAGGCCGACGAAGCCACAGTGCGGGGTGAAGGTCTCCTCCACCGTCCAGGAGAGCAGCAGCCGGGTCCCCTCGGGTGCCTGGAACCGGATGGTGACCTGCGCGGACCTGCTGGTGTGCCGCTCCTCCAGCCGTACGGTGCGACTCGGACCGCCCTCGGCCAACCGCAGGTCCAGCCGGCCCCGCGCCATCCACACCCCGAGATAGACCGTGGCGGTACGCGGCCGGCCATCGGCGGTGACCGCCAACTGGAAGCCGTTGCCCGTACCGCAGACGTAGGCCCCCTCGGAGGTGGCCTCGACGGACCGCACCTGCGCGCCGTCACGCCACCGGAACAGCTCCTGATTGCCGTCCCAGCCGCTGCGGTCCCCCGGGCCGCCCAGGTCCCGCAGTTCGCCGGTGCCCTCGCGTTTGCGTACGGTGTCCTGGGCACCGCCCAGCCCCCAGTGCATCCAGTCGCGCCGGCCCGCCTCGGTCAGGTGCACCGTTTCGGGGATGTCCGCCCGGCTGACCGTCAGGGTGGTCGGCACGGCCACCGGTGCCGGCGACGGCGGGCTGACGCTCGGAGTCGGGCTCGGGCTGGGTGGCCGTTCCCGGGGCCGGAGACCGGGTACCGCCAGGGCGGTGGGCACCGGGCCGGGCAGGCTGGGTCGGCCGACCACCGCCGGCAGGCCGCCGGGCTGCGGGGGCTCCTGCCGGGCGGGCTCGGACCACCAGCCGACGAAGGCGACCAGGGCCAGCAGACCGACGAAGGCGGCCAGGGCCTCCATCGCGTACCGGCGTCGGCGACCGGCCCGCGCCGACCGCCTGGCGGCCCGGGTGGTGGCCGGCTTGACACCCTGCTGCTCGTAAGCGAACGCCGGTGGTCCGGACGGCTGCTCGGGGTAGGAGCGGTGCCGGGCACTGCCTCGGCGGCGTGTCCCTCGGGTCCGGGGGGATCTCGCCTCGGTCGGTGCGGCGGGTTCCTCGGCCACCGACTCTCCACTTCTGCCGGACCGGACTCGCACCGGTCTGCTCGACCCGGACACGGGCCGACCCACCTTGACATTACGGACACCCTCGACGCCAGTCGATGGATGGGGTCGCCGAAAGGTCAGCCGCGGACGTCGAAGCCGAGGGCCTGGGCCAGGACCATGGCCTGTCCGACATCGACCAGGGTGTCGACGCGCTGCACCACCGTGGGGTCCAGGCCGGTCAGGTCGCTGCCCCGCAGGTCGGCCCGGGACAACCGGGCGTTGCGCCAGTTCACCTCGGACAGATCGCTGCCGGTGATCGTCGCTGCGGTCAGGTCGGCACCGGCCAGATCGGTCTCCCGCATCCGGACCCCGGTGAACCGGGCGCCGCGCAGGTCGGCCCCGGCCAGGTTCACGAAGGACCAGTCACCGCCGGTGACCGTCAGGGGGCGCAGGTCGCACCGGTCGAAGGTGCTGCCGACGAACTTGCAGCCGGTGAACTCGGCCTCGAACAGGTTGCACCGGACGAAGGTGCAGCGGGTGAAGGCCGAGTCGACATGCCGGGAGATGTTGAACCGCACGTCACCGAAGGTGCAGCCGGAGAAGGTGGCCCCCCGACTGGTCGCCTCGGTCAGGTCGACCCGGTGGAAGGCGCAGCCGAGGTAGTGCCGGTCGGCAAGGTCCTCGGCGTACCAGTCTTCGTCGTGAAAGGTGACATCCTCGATCGGCTCCGGCATACCGGGAGGTTAACCAACCCGACCGACAACCATCTTCCCCACGCATCAACCGGGTCGGTAGGTTCGACCGGTGAGCATCGCACGCAGCACCGACCCGGCCCAGGTCGGTTTCGATCCGGCCCGGCTGGCCCGGATCGACGAGCATTTCGGCAGGTACGTCGAGGACGGCCGGTTGACCGGCTGGCAGGTGGTGGTCACCCGCCGGGGCGAGGTCGCGCACTGCTCGACCTACGGGCTGCGCGACCGCGAGGCCGGTGCCCCGGTGCAGGCGGACACCCTGTGGCGGATCTACTCGATGAGCAAGCCGATCACCTCGGTGGCCGCGATGATCCTCTGGGAGGAGGGTCGGTTCGAGCTGACCGACGAGATCAGCCGGTGGCTGCCGGAGTTCGCCGACATGCGGGTCTACTCCAAGGGGTCGACCCTCAAGCCGTACACCGTGCCGGCGGTCGAGCCGATCCGGGTCTGGCACCTGCTGACCCACACCGCCGGTCTGACCTACGGCTTCATGCAGACCTCGGTGGTCGACGGCCTGTACCGGGCGGCCGGCTACGACCTGTACCCGCCCTCGGACGTCGACCTGGCCGGGGCCTGCCGGGCCTTCGGCGAACTGCCGCTGCTGTTCCAGCCCGGCACCGCCTGGGGTTACTCCGTCGCCACGGACGTACTGGGCCGGCTGATCGAGGTGGTCTCCGGGCAGAGCCTGGACTCCTTCCTCACCGAGCGCATCCTGCGCCCGCTGGGCATGGAGGACACCCGCTGGTACGTCGACGGTGCCGACGCCGCCCGCCTGGCCGCGCTGTACGCCGCGGACCCGGCGACCGGCCGGGCGGTGCGCTACGACGCCCTCGGTGCGATGGCGTACGAGAAGCCCACCCTGCTCTCCGGCGGGGGTGGCCTGATCTCGTCCGCCGCCGACTACCACCGCTTCACCCAGATGCTGCTGCGCGGCGGCGAACTGGACGGGGTGCGGCTGCTAGCCCCCCGCACGGTGCGCTTCATGACCAGCAACCACCTGCCCGGCGGCCGGGACCTGGGCGCCCTGTCCACCGGGGGGTTCGCGGAGACGAACCTGGAGGGGGTCGGCTTCGGTCTCGGTTTCGCGGTGGTGCAGGATCCCATCCCCAGCCGGGTGCCGAGCAGTGTCGGGGAGTACTACTGGGGCGGGGTGGCCAGCACGGCCTTCTGGGTGGACCCGGTGGAGCAGGTCACGGCCATGTTCTTCACCCAGCTGATGCCGTCGAGCACCTGGCCGATCCGCCCTCAGTTGCGGCAACTGGTCTACGCGGCGCTGGTCGGCTGAGCAAGGCAGCGGGATCGGGCGTTCCGCCGACGGCGACCCGGCCCGCTCCATAGCCTGGGACCGTGAGCGAGATCGTCGTGTTCGGAGCGGGCGGCACCGCAGGTTCACGGATCGTCACCGAGGCCTTCGACCGGGGTCACCGGGTGGTAGCCGCGGTACGCCGACCGGAGGCCACCACTTACCTGCCCGCCGGGGTACGGGTGGTCACCGGCGACGCCACCAGCGAACGCAGCGTACGGGAGTTGGCGCCGCTGGCGGACGCCCTGGTGGTGGCGATCGGCGGCGGCGACCGTACCCTCTGGCCCGACGCGACCCGGGCCCTGCTCGACGGGTTGCGGGGGATGCCGGCCGCGCCCCGGGTCA
Organism: Micromonospora sp. NBC_01739; assembly: GCF_035920385.1. GTDB lineage: Bacteria > Actinomycetota > Actinomycetes > Mycobacteriales > Micromonosporaceae > Micromonospora. Next base: position 3,778,545 of record NZ_CP109151.1, read on the forward strand.
TCCATGTCGGCGGCGGGGCCACCCTGCTGTCCCCCTCGGGGGGCCGACTACTGGACGAACCGGACTTTCCCGAGCAGTACCGTGACGCAGCCCTCGGCCAGGCGGAGGCGCTGGAGCTGTACCGATCCCATGCGGACGGCGTGAGCTGGACTTATGTCTCGCCGCCCCCGCTGGAGTTCCATCCAGGTGTGCGTACCGGGCGATATCGCACCGGAACCGACAGCCCGGTTACCGACGCTCAAGGCCGGTGTGCACTCAGCTATGAGGACCTGGCGGTAGCGATCATTGATGAAATCGAGAATCCGCAATTTCTGGATTCCCGTTTCACTGTCGCTTACTGACCCCCTGATCTTGAGTAAGGGCAGCTCGCGAGTTAGATTCAAGCCTCCATGACCCGGGCGGCACCCCCTCTGCGCCCGGTTCTACCGCAATTCAGGAGGCGCAGCCTTGTCTTCATTCGACGACACCGTGACACCCCTACACGAATCGTCCAACTCCATCGGGTCCGGGTTCCTCAATCGTCGCCGGGTGCTGACCGTCGCCCTCGGTGGCGCCGCCACCGTGGCGCTGCCCGTGCCCGCGTGGGCCGCCAACGACAAGCGGCCGGGTTCGCACAAGCCGCCGAAGCTCACGCCGGACGACCGGAAGGTCATCGCGCAGATCTCGTCGCGCCGGGCCCTGGAGCACCTGGTCAAGCTGTCGGAGGACATCGGGCCGCGCATCGGTGGCACCAAGTCGGAGCGGAAGGCCGCCGACTACATCGCCCGCCACTTCGACAAGCTGGGCTACGACACCACCCTTCAGCCGTTCACGGTCGCCGACAAGTTCACCGGCCAGATCAGCACGCCGCCCCGCGGCCGCAAGCTGCCGAAGGACCTGAACTGGCAGACCGGGGCCAGCGCCCACGCGGCGTTGGACACCAAGGTCACCGGTGACGTGGTCGACGTCCGCGCCGGCGCGGCCAGCGACTACCCGGCCAACGTACGCGGCAAGATCGTCCTGGTGGACTACGTCGCCGCCCGGCGTGAGCAGCTGGTCGCCACCGCCGTCGCGGCCGGTGCCGCCGGTGTGATCCTGATGGCCGCCGACGCGGCGCCGCCGCGCCTGGCCGGGACCTTCTCCCCCACCCTGCCCGGCTCGGCCAACAACCCGGTGCCGATCCCGGTGCTCGCCGTCGCGCAGTCCCAGAAGCACCGGCTGCGCGAGCTGCTGGCCACCGGACCGCTCACCCTCACCGTCGCCACCACCGCGCACCGCAACCTGACCTCGAACAACGTGCTGGCCGAGCGGCGCGGGAAGTCGGGTGCGAACGGCCCGATCGTCATGATCAGCGCGCACTACGACACCGTCATCGGTGCCCCGGGCGCCAACGACGACGGTTCCGGCACCGCGCTCTGCATGGAGCTGGGCCGGGTGCTGAAGTCGATCCCGACCAACGCCACCATCCGGTTCGGCCTCTGGGGCTCGGAGGAGCAGGGCCTGATCGGCTCGCGCTACTACGTCCGCCAGATGCCGCAGGCCGAGCGGGACCGGATCCTCGCCGTCTACCAGAACGACATGGTCGCCACCAGCTGGGACCCGGCGACGAAGTACTGGCTGCTCTCCTTCGACGGCCAGGACAACCGGGCCACCTCCGAGGTCGCCGCCGCGGCCCGCCGCCTCGGCTACGAGCCGCAGATCTCCCCGGTGACCCAGCGCGGCTCCAGCGACCACCAGTCCTTCCAGGAGGTCGGCATCGCCAGCGCCAACTTCTCCTGGCGTGGCGAGGAGTCCCCGGCGCTGCTGGAGCCTCCGTACCACACCCCGGAGGACACCATCGCCAAGAACATCAGCCTGGAGCGCCTCCAGGTCTCGATGGAGCTGATCGGCACCGCCGCCTACGCGACCGCGCGGGCCTGATCTCTCGGAACACCTCGGACGGGGTGCGGCCGGTCGGCCGCGCCCCGTCCCCCGTTCGGGGGCGGTTGCGCCGATCAGCCGACCCGGCCGGCCGAGGACTGGCTGGGCACCCGGGGTCGCACCGAGGGCCGCCAGGCCCGGCCGTTGGCGTAGATGACCCGGAACCCCAGGTACGACGCCAACGGCGCCCAGTGGGCCGAACCCATCCGCAGCTCGGCGGCGTTGTGCCGATGGCCGTTGGCCAGCACGTCCAGCAGGACGGTCTCGAACGCGGCCGACTCCACCCAGTCCACCTCGCGGGTGAAGCCACAGATCAACGCCGCGCCGGTGACCGCCAGGAACTCGCGCAGCACCGGCTCGGGGGCGCGCAGCACCGAGCAGCTGCCGAAGTAGAGTCGTCGTCCCTCGCAGCGCCCGGCCATCCGCTCGGCCACCTCGGTCAGCTCGACGGAGTGCCAGTCGGTCAGACAGAGCCGGTTCGGCTCGCCGTGCATGGCGAAGAAGCCCAGCCGGTAGTCGGCGTACTGCTTGAGCAGCCAGCGGTCGACGAAGTAGAACAGCTCGTCGCGGGTGGCGGCGTCCTTGTGGATGAAGCGGATCCGCCCGAGCCGTTCGAGTAGTTCGAGGGTGGGCAGCACGGACCCTCGTTCGTTGAGATCCCGGTGCCACTGACCCTCGACGCAGAAGATGCCACCGCGCGCCACGCCGCCTCCCGTCGCAACCCGCGCTGACGTTACCGGGATCACCTCTGTCAGGGAACCTCACCGATGCCGGGGCCAGCTGCGAGGTTGTGGACCGCCAGGGCGCGGCTGGGCGGCATTGTCCGAATGGCAAACGGCGACAATTCTCAGCGATTCCTCAGGTAAGCCAATTTCCGAGGACAATTCGCGTTAACTGCCGCGAATCCGCCCCTCAGGTGCGAGGGTGAATCTGCGGGACCACCCTGGTCAAACTCCCGCATACCATCCCTGTCGCTCTATCGGGAGGACTTCTGTGCGCGTACACACTGTGAAGCGGGCTCTGGTCGCCCTGGCCCTGGCTCTGCCGGGCGCCGCGATCGCCGCGGTGGTCGCCGCACCGGCGGCGCACGCCGACGCCTGTTACACCTGGGACCGCACCCTCTACCAGGGGCGGTCCGGCAGCGACGTACGAGAGCTGCAACTGCGGGTGGCCGGTTGGGCGGGCAACCGCGACATCGTGGAACTCGACGGCCGGTACGGTCCGAAGACCGCCGCCGCGGTCCGCCGGTTCCAGTCGGCCTACGGCCTCACCGCCGACGGGATAGCCGGGCCGCAGACCTTCGCCAAGCTGTACCAACTCCAGAACGACGACTGCACGCCCCGGCACTTCAACTACGCCGAGATGGACGACGGCTGCGGCCGGGGCGGGTGGACCGGGGGCCCGCTGACCACGGCACAGACCCGCGAGAACGCCCTGCGCACGATGTGGAAGCTGGAGGCCCTGCGCCGCAGCCTCGGCGACCAGCCCATCATCGTCACCAGCGGCTTCCGCAGCCGCACCTGCAACAACCAGGTCGGCGGGGCCTCGAACAGTCAGCACCTCTACGGCAACGCCGCCGACCTCATCTCCCGGGACCGACCGCTGTGCGACCTGGCCCGCGCGGCCCGCAACCACGGGTTCAGCGGCATCATCGGCCCCGGGGTGTCCGGACACGACACCCACGTGCATGTCGACTCACGGCGGGAGAACAACCGGGACAACATCACGAACAGCACCTACTGGGCCGCCCCGGACTGCGGGATCGCACCCGGTAACCGCTGAAGCATCGACGTCGGCCCGGGGCCAGGCGGGGGAACGACCCGCGCCCCGGGCCGACGTCGTACCCGCCGGCGGGCGAGCCCTGTCAACTCGCCCGTGGCCAGCGCGGCGCGGTGGCGGGGGGTGCCACCGGCCGGCCGGTGCCGGCGGCGCGGGCGCCGGCCCGCACGGGGGGAACCGCCACCCGGGGAACCTGACCACGCACCGGATAGCCGGTGACATGGCCCTGGCGTGGCGGATACCCGGCGGCCCGGTCGGTCCGCGGTGGGTGGGAGACGGTCCGGTCGCCGCCCGACGGACGGGCCGCCGGGGGACGTCCCGGGTTGGGCCCGTTCACCAGGAACGGGAACGGTACGTGCACGAACGGGTTGCCGTGCCGGATGAGGGCGTCGAGCTGCCGCTCGTTGAGCCCGTGGTTCAACAGCACCTGCCGGCCCCAGCGGTGCAGGCGGCAGGGGAACCGCGATCCGTCGTTGCGGCACAGCGCCCCGGAGGGCCACTCCTCGGCCGCGTGTACCACCACCGCCCGGACCGCCAGCCGGACATCCTCGGGGGTCAGCGGCGTCGGCACCGGCAACTCACCCAGAATCTGATCGATGGGATCCGTCGACTGCTCATCAACTCGCACGGCAGGCCTCCCGCAACTCCGGTGGCGGTGCGCTTGAGCAGCGCACCTCAGACATTGGTACGGTCCCCACAGCGGGATGGTTCAACCGCCCGCACGGAGTAGTTCTCGCCTCAGACCAGTCCGGCGTCGTGCACGAGCAGAGCCACCTGCACCCGGTTGTTGAGGCCCAGGCGGGCCAGCAGCCGAGAGACGTACGCCTTGACGGTGGCGACACTCATGAACAACTCTGCGGCGATCTCGGCGTTGGTGCACCCCCGACCCAGGGCCACCGCCACCGCCCGTTCCCGTTCGGTCAGCCCGGCCAGCAGCCGGGCCGCCCGATCCCGCCGCGGATCGGCGACCGTACCGGCCGTGACGTGCGCGATCAGGCTGCGGGTGACCGTCGGGGACAGGGTCGCCTCCCCCGCCGCCACCCGGCGTACCGCCCGCACGATCTCCGCCGGTGGGGTGTCCTTGAGCAGGAAGCCACCGGCACCGGCGCGCAGCGCCCGCAGCACGTGCTCGTCCGCGTCGAAGGTGGTCAGCACGAGCACCTCGGGCGGCTTGGGCAGGGCCCGCAACAGCTCGGTGGCGGCCAGCCCGTCCATCCGGGGCATCCGGATGTCCATCAGCACCACGTCCGGCCGGCAGGCCGTGGTCGCGGCCAGCACCTCGCTGCCGTCGGCCGCCTCCCCGACGACGGTGAGGTCGGGGGTGCCCCCGAGGATCATCGACAGCCCGGCCCGGACCAGGGCGTCGTCGTCCACGATCAGGATCCGCACCGGTGGGGTACCCGAACCGGGCTGCTGTTCGGCGGTCATGTCGCCGGCCAGGGCAGCCAGGCGGCCAGGCGGAAGTCACCACTGCGGTCGCGGCCGTGTTCCAGCCGCCCGCCGGCCAGGTGCACCCGCTCGGCGACGCCGATCAGGCCGGTGCCGGCGCCGGGGATGGCTTCCCCGGTCGGCTCGCCCACCGGCCACCGGTTACGGATCTCCACGCTCAACCCCTCGGCCGGTGCGCCACGCAGCCCCACAGTGACGGCCGCCCCCCGGGCGTGCTTACGGGCGTTGGTCAACCCCTCCTGCACGATCCGGTACGCGGTCCGACCGGTGGCGGCGGGCAGTTCCGCCGCAGCGGACACCTCGTCCCGCAGCTCTACCCGGACCCCGGCGGCCCGGGATTCGGCGACCAGGGTGGGCAGGTCCGCGATGGTGGGCTGGGGACGCTCCGGCTCCGTGGCCAGCGAACCCTCCGTCCGCAGCACCCCGATCACCTCGCGCAGATCCTGCAGGGCGGCATGGGCACTGCTGCGGATCACCCCGGCGGCCCGGGCCACCTCCTCTGCGGGGGCGTCCGGACGGAATTCCAGGGCCCCGGCGTGCAGGCTGAGCAGGGAGATCCGGTGGGCCAGCACGTCGTGCATCTCCCGGGCTATCCGGGTGCGCTCCACCTGCTGGGCCTGGGCCACCCGCAGTTGCTGCTCGGCCTCGGCCCGCTCGGCGCGCTCCCGCAGGGAGAGCACCAACTGCCGCCGGGCCCGGACGAACATCCCCCAGGCCAGCACCAGCAGGGTGATCACCACCCCCCAGATGGTGGCCGGCCAGTAGGTCAGGTCGGGATCGGGACGCAGCAGCGCGAAGAACATGTTCGCGACCAGGCCACCCGCGGTGACCGCCAGGGCCACCGCGGTACGCCGGTGCACCACGACCGTGAAGTAGATGACCAGCAGCGAGACCACCGCGGTCATCGAGAACGCCGACAACGGCAGGGTGGCCACGGCCAGCCCGACCGGCCAGCGGCGACGGAACCACAGGGCCACCGCCAGGGACACCCCGATCACCGCGTCCGCGAGGATCATCCAGGGGTACGGCAGCCGCTCGGCGTAGGCCGGCCTCGGGGAAGCCGCGTCCAGGGTGGCCACCACCACCCAGCCGATGGCCACCAGGAAACAGAGGCTGTCGACCAGCCAGTCCCGGGGGGTACGCCGAAAGCCCGGACGGGTGGGATCGAGCGCCCCCGGCAGCAACCCGGGATGGTCGGGGATGACGGCGCTGGTCACAGGCGCAATGGTAGGCAGCCCAGGAGAGTCCGACCAGCTACCAAAGTCGACACCTCGGTGCCTACCTTGGTCGAGGCGAGGACAGACCCTCGGCCGCTGTGCTCGACCGGGTGGCCCGGGCAGGCTGACCGACATGATCGCGGTAGAGCAGTTGACCAAACGATATGGACGGCACACCGCAGTCGATGACGTGTCCTTCCACTGCGAGCCGGGCACGGTGACCGGCTTCCTGGGCCCCAACGGGGCCGGCAAGTCCACCACGATGCGAATGATCTGCGGACTCACCCCACCGACCTCCGGCACCGCCACCGTGGCCGGTCACCCCTACCGCCACCTGCCCAACCCCGGCCGTACGGTCGGGGTACTGCTGGACGCCTCCGCGCAGCACGCCGGGCGGACCGGCCGGGAGGCGCTGATCCTGGCCGCCGCCACCATGGGGGTCGACCGGCGGCGGGTGGACGAGTTGCTCGACCGGGTGGGGCTGACCGGGGCGGCGGCCGGCCGCCGGGTCGGGAAGTACTCCCTGGGTATGCGGCAGCGGCTCGGCCTGGCCCAGGCATTTCTCGGCGATCCCCAGGTCCTGGTGCTGGACGAACCGGCCAACGGCCTGGATCCGGAGGGGATCTTCTGGATGCGCGGACTGCTGCGCGACTTCGCCGACCGGGGGGGCACCGTGCTGCTCTCCTCCCACCTGCTCCGCGAGGTGGAGGCGGTCGCGGACCGGCTGGTGATGATCGGGGGTGGCCGGATCGTGGCAGAGGGCAGCAAGGAGGAACTACTCGCCGACAGCGGCACCCTGGTGCGGGCCCGCGACCGGGAGGCGTTGCGCGAGGCACTGCGACGGGCCGGGCTGCCGGTCAGCGATGGCACCGACGGGCTGCTGGTCGACGCCGACGGCGAGGCGGTCGGGTTGGCCGCCGCTGAGGCCGGGGTGCCGCTCACCGAGCTGCGCCCGGCCGGCGGCGGCGGCCTGGAGCAACTGTTCCTCACCCTCACCGCCGGACAGGACCGGATCGCCGGCCCCCTGGCCCCCGTAGCACCGACCGAGGAGACTCGCCGATGACCACCACCCTCGCCCGGACCGTAGGCACGCCCGCCCCGGCCACCAGCCGGACACCCTCCCTGGTCCGGCTGACCGGGGTCGAGCTGCGCAAGCTCGTCGACACCCGGGCCGGACGCTGGCTGCTGATCGCCATCGGCCTGGTCGCCGCCGTCATCATCACCCTGCAACTGGCGTACGCGCCGGACGACCAGCAGACCTTCGCCAGCTTCTTCGGCACCTCCCTGTTCCCGGTCGGGGTGCTGCTGCCGGTGCTGGGCATCCTGTCGATCACCACCGAGTGGTCGCAGCGCACCGCGCTGACCACCTTCGCGCTGGTCCCCCGCCGGGAGCGGGTGATCATCGCCAAGCTGGTCGCCGTGCTGCTGGCGGCGCTGGCCTCGGTGCTGGTCTGCCTGGCCGTGGCGGCTGTCGCAACACTGGTCGCCGAGGCGACCGGCGGGGCGGGCATCTGGCGTCTGGACGGAATGCTGCTCGTGCACGCCCTCGTGCTCCAGGTGTCCACCGCCCTGATCGGGGTGGCCTTCGGTCTGCTGTTGCTGCACACCCCACTGGCCATCGTGGCCTACCTGGTGCTGCCGATCGCGTGGTCCATCCTGGGCGCTCTGGTCCAACCGCTGTACCGCGCCGGGGAGTGGCTGGACACCAACCGGACCATGGAACCGCTGTTCACGCCCGAGATGACCGGCGGCCAGTGGCAGCGGCTGGTGGTGTCGCTGCTGTTGTGGCTGGTCGTACCCTTGGTCGCCGGTCTGGTCCGCACAATGCGTCAGGAGGTTACGTGACGGCGTACGGGAAACCGACCGTGGTCAGTGACGGTGTCGGGGAACTGGTGGTGCTCTGGGGCGGGTTCCCGATCGTCGGGGCCGCCGTGGGAGGGCTGCTGGCGGCCGGCGCGGGCTGGGTGACCGACCTGGCCTGGGCACCCGCGCAGGGACTGTTCCGGCTGATCGACGGCCTGCCCGACGGGTACGCCCTGGGTGGCGGGGTGGGGCTGGGGGTGCTGGCCGGTCTGGTGGTCGCCGCGATGGGCACGGCCGACCGGGTGCAGGTCACCGTGGACGGCACCCGGGTCCGGTTGCGCCACCAGGGCAAGGAGCAGGAGATCGCTCGGTCGCAGACCCGGGTGGTGTTCGTCGACGGCAAGGATCTGGTGCTGCTCGACGGCGGCGCGGGTGAACTGGTCCGGCAGCGGTCCGACCTGCCGACCGACCGACTGGCCGCGGCGTTGCAGGAGCACGGCTGGCCCTGGGCGGACGCCGACCCGCACCGGGACGAGTACCGGCGCTGGGTGCCCGGCCTGCCCGGCCTGCCGACCGGCGCGGACGCGCTGCTACGCGCCCGGCAGGAGGCCTTGGAGCGGGACCGGCGCGATGAGGCTCGGGAGTTGCGCGCGGAACTCGGCCGCTACGGCGTGGTGGTCCGCGACGACGCCAAGCGCCAGTACTGGCGGTTGACCCGCTCGGACCGGTCACCACAGTGACGGTCTGCGCCTAGCGTTACCCGAACGCGTTAAAAAGGGGCCCCTCCTCTGCCGCAGGCGTTAAGAAGGGGCCCCTCCTTTCGAGCTGAGCCGGCCTACTTCCAGTGGTGCTTGTGGCCGTGCTTGTGGTGGTGCTTGTGTCCCTTGCCCTTGCCCTTCCCGGGTGCCTTGCCCGGCACCCCGTTGACGGCCGAGGTGTCGAAGGCAAAGGTGATCACCGAGGCGGCCACGGCGTCGGAGTTGACGTCGAGGGCGAACACGTTGACGTTGCCGTGGAGCTTGTACTTCTTGCCCAGCGACTTGTACACCGCCGGGTCGCCGCCGTCGGCGACGGGCGTACGGCTGTCGCAGGCCAGGTGGTAGCAGGGGTCGTAGGCGACTCCCGCCACACCGCCGAAGAGGGCGGCCTCCTCGGCCGTCTTGACGCCTTCCGCCCCGGTGAACAGACCACCGGCGGGGATCTGGACGTCGATGAAGGCGCCGTAGTCCGAGCGACCGGTGAAGTCGGAGGCCACCGTGGGCAGCTTCCGGGAGGCGAAGAACTTCTCGAAGACCTTCTCGATCTGCGCCGAACCCTCCGGCCCCGGGCCGGAACCCTCCTGTGCCGAGTCGTCACCGTCGTACACCCCGAACACGTAGTTCGGCGAGCCGATCATGTCGAAGTTCAGGTAGAGGGCGATGTCGTCGACCTGCTGCGGGCTCAGGCTGTCCACGTAGTACTGCGAGCCGATCAGACCCGCCTCCTCCGCGCCCCACCAGGCGAAGCGGACCGCGTTGTACGGCTTGACCTTCGCCATCTGCAGGGCCACCTCCAGCAGCGCGGCGCTGCCGGTGGCGTTGTCGTTGAAGCCCGGCCCGGCCGGGTCCGAGTCCAGGTGCGCCCCGGCCATGACGACGTTGTCGGTGCGGCCGTGCTTGCTCTGGGCGATGACGTTCTCGGTGCTACGGATCTCCGAGGTGGTGTCGGCTTCGATCCGCACGGTCAGGCCCGGCGTGGTGGCGAACTGCGCACCGGTGTAGTAGGACACCGAGACCGCCGGAATGCCGACCGGGGCGCCGAGGGTGCCGGCGAACAGGTCGTACCGGTCGGCGTTGGCCTCCGGCGTACCGTTGCCCTGGTTCATCATGATCGCGCCGATCGCGCCGGCGGCCTCCGCGTTGGCGACCTTGTCACCGAAGGCGCAGGTACCGCGCTGCACCAGAGCGATCTTGCCGACCACGTCCACCCCGGCGAAGTCGCTGGCCTCGCAACCCGAGGTCGAGGCCCGCGGCGGGTCGAGGGCCAGGTCGACCGGGACGACGAGCCCCTGGGCGACCCCGGCGCCGGAGTAGTCCATCAGGGTGTAGTCGACCCCGTCGACGTACGTCGTGGCCGTCGGCGCCACCTGGGCGAACGAGGAGCCGAACTCCTCGTAGAAGGCGAAGTCGAACTGCTGCCGGGTCACCTGGTACCCGGCCTTCTTCAGCAGCCGGACCACGTAGTCCGCGCTCGCGTCGTAACCCGAGGTCCCGGAGGCGCGGGTGCCGTTGTTGGCGTTCGCGATGTCCTGGAACTTGTCGAGGTGCTTGAGTACCCCCTTGACCGTCACCGCCTTGGTCAGCTTGGCGACGGTGTTGTTGTTCGGGCTGGCCTGCGCCGGGCCGGCCAGCGCCATCGTGCCCAGGAGGGTGCTGGCCGCGATAGCGGCAACCACCCGCCTACCTGAGAAAGGCACCACGATGTGCCACGTCCTTCCTCTGTGGAGATCCGGCTCCCCGCACCCCCGTGCGCCGGATGTTTGGTGGCCATCCTGCTGCACCGGACAGGACACGGCAAAGCATCTGTTCAGTCGGGTCACATAGACGTTCGTTCCAGTACGCCATCTGCCTCGGTGATTGGCCCGCAGCGACCGTGTCCAATGGCGACGATTGAGGCAGGTCAACGGCGGTTCAGCGGTGCGGACCCCGCAGGCCGGCCAGCAACTCGTCCAGGGAGTCCGGGTCGGCCCACCCGTTCACCGCGACCCGACCGGCCGGGTCGACGGTGATCTCGACCCGGTCCGGGCTGACCGACAGCTCGTCCAGCAGACCCGGGAACCGGTCGCTGAGCAACACGAACTCCTGATTGGTGGAACCCACCCAGGGGCGGGCGGTGTCGATCCGGTCCGCCTCGAAGGGACCGGCCACCAGCAGGTCGGTCGCCGCCAGCAGGGCGGCCACATCGGTACGCCCGGCCTCGACGGCCGCCGTCAACCGGGTGCGGGTGTAGCCGGTGAAGGTCATCACGGACAGTCCGGCCGCGCCCACCTCGGCGGCCACCTCGGCCAGGGCGGCCGACTGGTCGAAGGGTTCCCCACCCAGCAGGGTCAGCCCCTCGGTGCCGGCGTCGAGCACCCGACGGGCCAACTCCCTCGGGGCCACCTGCTCGCCGCCGCGAAACCCCCACAGGTGGGGGTTGAAACAGCCGGGGCAGCGGATGGCGCAGCCCTGCACCCAGATGGCGGTCCGCTCCCCCGGCCCCTCGGCCCGGGTGGTGGGAAGGAACCGGGCCAGGGCCACCGTCTGCGCCCCGGAGCGCGGAATCGGAGCAGGTTCAGACATCCAGTACGCGTCCCTGCGGGGGTTGCCCCGGCGGTCGGATCGGCCGCGCGCAGACCAGACGGTCCCGCAGTCGGGCGTACTCGTGCGGGGCCAGTCCGGCGGCGGCGACGAACTCCGACAGGCTGCCGAAGCCACCCCGCCGGTCCCGCTCGATCAGCACCTGCCCGGCGCGCTGCGAATCGAACCCGGGCAGGGCGGCCAGGTCGTTCAGCCCGGCGGTGTTCACCTCCAGCGGCCCGGTGTTCGCCTCCGTCGGCCCGGCGGGGGTCACCGGTTGGCCCGGCCCCGACCCGGCGGCAGGTCCGAAGTAGTCCGTCGGCAGGGGCGGCGGATAGGCCGCGAAGGTCGGATCCCCGACCGGATACCCCGGGGCCGTCGGCGGGGAGTACGCCGGTGCGGTCGACTGAGTCGGCGGATACCACCCGGAGGTCGGGCCGGTGGGCGGGTAGGTCGGCGGATCGACCGGCGTGGCCGGCGGGTAGGACGACGAGGTCGACGGGTAGGTCGGGTAGGTGGGCGGGGTGGCCGGGCTCAGACTCGGCGGGGGTGCCAGGGTGCCGGGCGGGTACCCGCCGATCGGCTGCTCGTACCAGGGGCGGTAGCCGGCCAGGTGGCGCAGCCAGGCGGAGTTGATCAGGCAGGCGTGCACGATGCCGGCGATCCAGACGGCCAGCATCAGGCCGACCATCCAGTCGGAGAAGGCGCTCTCCGAGTCGGACGAGCCGGTCAGGATGAACGCCGCCCAGCCGACCACCAGATAGCAGCAGCCCGCCAGCCACCAGGCCGGCCGACGGGCCCGCAGACCCACGTAGAGGAAGCCGAACCCGCCGAGACAACTGAGGCCGAGGATCGGCAGCAGCAGCCACCAACTGTGCAGCAGACGCCAACTGAACTTCGCCGCCGGCGAGGGCTCCCCGGCCGGCATGAGCCGGGCCGCCGGATGGCCGACTCCTCCCGGCCCGGCCGGCGGGTAACCGGTGGAGGGCGCGTACCCCTCGGAGGGCGGCCACCCTCGCGGGTCATGCCCGCTCGACATCGTGCTTCTCCTGGCGCAGGACCGCGGGGGTACGGGCGTGGTCGGCGGTGAAGGCGCTGTGCACCGCCCGGGCCGCCAGCAGGTCCTCCAGCACGGCGACATAGTCCAGACACTGGTCGCCGAGGATGTCGTGGGTCTCGGCGCTGACCTCACCGGAACTACTCACGGTGATCACGATCCGGGGTCGCTCGGTCATCAGGACCGCCCCTGCACGGCGAACACCAGTCGGACACTGTCGTCCTCGATTACCTGTTCGGACTCCAGCCGCAGACCGGCTGCGGGGGCCTGCTGACGCAGCCGCTCCAGCACCGCCCGCTGCACCTGCCGTCCGTACGCGACATCGATGGCCTGGACCACCTCGACGGCCCGCTGCTCGTCGACCTCGCCGGCGAAGTGGGCCGACCAGATGCCGTCCGCATCGCGCTGGAACCTAGCCCGTACCCCGGCCCAGTCCGCGGTGATCACCTCATGGTCGACGCCGACCACCGCAGCGGTGTCGTGAAGGGCGGCGGCGAGCAGGTTCTCGTCCCGCATCCGGGTCTGCACCTGGCAGACCACCCGGCCCTGCCCGTCGCGGCCGGCCGAGACGCCCTGGGCCGCCGCCACGGCCGCGACGGCCAGCGGCAGCAGTACCAGCGAGATACTCATGATCGGTCTTCCGTTCTCCCTCGGGCGGAACTCAGAATTCCACTGCTCGTCCGCCCTGCCCGCGCGACGCGGGTGGGGTGTTGGGCGGTCGGACGATGTCGCGGGCCCCGCGATCCCAGTCCTCGGCGGCGGTGGCGGCGACGGCCCGGGTGTCGGCCCAGTTCCGCAGGGCGTCGATCCGCTCGGCCTGGGTGACACTGAGCGGCACCATGCTCACCACCGACTGGACCAGGTCGTCCGAACGCAGGGGACGCCGCTCGGAGAAGGCGTCGAAGAGCCCGCCGACGACGGCCTGTTCGATCTCCGCTCCCGAGTAGCCCTCACTCAGTCCGGCGAGTTCGGCGAGCAGCGGGTCGTCGAGGGTCAGCTCACCGGCGACGGCCGGGTTGCGGAGCCGCCGGGCCAGGTGCACCCGCCAGATCGAGGCTCGTTCGGCGCGGGTCGGCAGGTCGACGAAGAAGATCTCGTCGAAGCGCCCCTTGCGGAGCAGTTCCGCGGGTAGCGCCTCGATGTTGTTGGCGGTCGCGATGACGAAGACGGACTGCTTCTTCTCCTGCATCCAGGTCAGGAAGGAACCGAAGACCCGGGTGGAGGTGCCGGAGTCGCCGGTCCCACCCGCGAAGCCCTTCTCGATCTCGTCGATCCAGAGCACGCAGGGGGCGCTGGCCTCGGCCGTCCGGATGGCGGTCCGCATGTTCTGCTCGCTGGAGCCGACCAGCCCGGCGAAGACCCGACCGATGTCCAGCCGCAGCAGCGGCAACCCCCAGGCGGCGGCGATCGCCTTGGCGGTCAGCGACTTGCCGCAGCCGGGCACCCCGGTGATCAGGACCCCTCGTGGGGCGGGCAGCCCGTAGGCGGCCGCCTCCGCCAGCCAGGACCCGTCCCGCTTGGCCAGCCACCGCTTGAGGTTCTCCAGCCCGCCGACATCGTCTAGGTTGACGTCGGCGTCGACGAACTCCAGCAGCCCCGACTTGCGTACGGTCTGCCGCTTCTCCTCGTGCACCACCTCGAGGTCCTGGCCGTCGAGCATCCCGTCGTTGACCATGGCCCGGGCGAAGGCGTTCTCCGCCTCGTGCAGGGTCAGCCCGAGGGCCGCCTTGGCCAGCCGTTCCCGGCCGCGCTCGTCCAGCATCATCTGGATGCGGCCGCTGGCGGAGTTGGCGGCGATCATCCCGTCCAGCACCTGCCGGATCTCCGCCTCGGTGGGCAGCGGGAAGTCGACGATCGTCACCTCCTTGTCCAGCTCCGCCGGGATGTGCAGCACCGGGGAGACCAGCAGGAGGGTGCGCGGCACCGGGCCGGACTTGAAGGCGGCCACCAGGTCCCGCAGTCGCCGGATCAGGCCGGGGTTGCCGGGTCGACCGTCGGCGCCGAGGGCCGGATGCAGATCCTTGAAGATGAGTACGCTCGGCTGGTCGATCCGCAGGGCGGCGTCCAGGGCGGCCTCGCAGTCCGTGGTGCCCTGGCGGGAGGTGCCGTCCGGGGCCACCAGCCCGGTGGTCACCGACCAGGTCCAGACGGCGCGCGGGGTACGCACCAGGCTTGCGTCCTGGGCGATGGCGCAGACCTCGGCGATGACCCGCTGCTCCTCGGGGGATTCCACGTAGAGAATCGGAAACCGCGCCCGGAGCATCTGCGTCAGCGCATCGCGGAAGGCCACCACCATGCCGCATTCCCTCCCCCACAGAGCACGGCCGACGTGCGCAAACCATAACAGCACCGGACGACCCCGAGTTCAGGTGCAAGCGGGTGATCAGCGACAAATGATCAACACCGGCCACCGCCTCTCAGCTGCGCAAGCACATCGATACACGCCACGCCTGTGATCAACTACGCGGCCGGGTCGGTAAGCCCCACATGCCGCCATCTGAGTCGCGGCGCCGGCACGCCGTACACCCTTCGCTAGATCTGATCTGGCGGCTACCGGCCGCCGTCTCGCGCCGGTGAAGCGAAGCTGACCAACCACCGGCCGCCGTCGTTGTTGTAGGGGGTGGGCCGGAATTGTCGTACGGGTGCGCTGGGGTGAGGCAGCATCCGGGTCCAGAGGGCAGGCGCACCGCCGATGCCCCGGTGACCCGCAGGAGTCTGCTAACGGAAGGACAACGAGATCATGAATAGACGCGCCACCGGCCTCGCCATCGAGGCCGAGGGGCTGACCCGGTCGTTCGGTGAGACCCGTGCGCTGGCCGGACTGGACCTGACCGTGCCGGCCGGCGCCGTGTACGGGCTGCTCGGGCCGAACGGTGCCGGCAAGACCACCGCGGTCCGGGTGCTGGCCACCCTGCTGCGCCCGGACGGCGGCAAGGCCCGGGTGTTCGGCCACGACGTGGTCGCCGAGGCCGACGCGGTCCGCGCCCGGGTGAGCCTGACCGGCCAGTACGCCTCCGTCGACGAGGACCTGACCGGTACGGAGAACCTGATCCTGCTGGGCCGACTGCTAGGCCTGCGCAAGCCGGCCGCCCGAGCGCGGGCCGAGCAGCTGCTGGCCGCCTTCGGGCTGACCGAGGCCGCCGGCCGGCAGGTGAAGAAGTATTCCGGCGGCATGCGGCGCCGCATCGACATCGCGGCGAGCATCCTCAGCACCCCCGACCTGCTGTTCCTCGACGAGCCGACGACCGGGCTGGACCCACGCAGCCGCAACCAGGTGTGGGAGATCGTCCGGGCGGTGGTGGCCCACGGCACTACCGTCCTGCTGACCACCCAGTACCTCGACGAAGCCGACAAGCTGGCCAGCCGGATAGCGGTGGTCGACCACGGCCGGGTGATCGCGGAGGGCACCCCGGGCGAGTTGAAGTCGTCCGTCGGCTCCGGCACGGTCCACCTGCGGCTGCGGGAGGCGGCGAAGCGGCCGGAGGCCGCGCAACTGTTGCAGACCACCCTCGGTGTGCCGGTGCAGTTGGATCCGGACCCGGTGGCGATCACCGCCCGGGTCGGTGGGGACGGCAGTGACCTGGACGCCAGCGCTCAGGCGGCCCGGGCACTCGGTGAGCTGTCCCGCGCCGGGATCGTGGTGGACGACTTCTCCCTGGGCCAGCCGAGCCTGGACGAGGTCTTCCTGGCCCTGACCGACCGACCCGCCGTATCGACGGAGACCGAGCGTGACCCCGTGGAGGTAGCCCGATGAGCAGCGACACCACCACCTCGACCGGTCGGGCCCCGACGGTCTACGTCCCCTCGACCGAGGCGTTGGCGACCGTGCTCGCCCCGGGCGGGCGACCGCCCCGGCCCAGCCCCCTGGCCGCCTCCCTGGCCTTCAGTTGGCGCGCCCTGCTGAAGATCAAGCATGTGCCGGAGCAACTGTTCGACGTGACGGCCTTCCCGATCATCATGGTGCTGATGTTCACGTACCTGTTCGGCGGGGCCCTCGCCGACAGCCCGCGTGACTACCTCCAGTTCTTCCTGCCGGGCATCATGGTGACCAGCGTCGTGATGATCACCATGTACACCGGGGTCGGGCTGAACACCGACATCGAGAAGGGGGTCTTCGACCGGTTCCGGACCCTGCCGGTGTGGCGGCCCGCCGCCCTGGTCGGCATGATCGTCGGGGATGTGCTGCGCTACGTTCTGGCCGCGGTGGTGATCCTGACCGTCGGGCTGGTGCTGGGCTTCCGCCCCGACGGGGGTGTGCTCGGGGTACTCGCCGGGATCGGCCTGCTCGTGGTCTTCTCGTTCGCGTTCTCCTGGGTGTGGACCTTCTTCGGACTGGTGCTGCGCAGCGAGAAGTCCGTGATGGGGGCCAGCATGATGGTGCTGTTCCCGCTGACCTTCCTCAGCAATGTCTTCGTGGACCCCTCGACCATGCCCGGCTGGCTCCAGGCCTTCGTCAAGGCCAACCCGATCACCCACCTGGTGTCGTCGGTGCGGGCCGTGATGGGCGGCACCACGGACGTGTCGAGCATGACCTGGATGGTGGTGTGGAGTGCTCTGTTCATCGCGGTCTTCGGCACCCTGACCATGTACCGCTACAACCGCCGCTGATCGACATCGCTCGTGCCGTGGCGGGGCCGCCGACCGGTCACAGCCGCCACGGCACGGGCTCGGTGGGCAGGTAGCGGCAGGCGGCGCCGGTGGAGATCGTCTGCCGCAGGTGGGCGGCGAGCGGCGGGTGCTGCTGGTCGAGGCGGCGCAGGGTGTCCCGGATCCGGGCGGTCACGGTCTTGCGGGCCCGTTCCGCCTCGTCGCCGAGACGGCGGTTGCGGCCGGCCAGGCCGGCAGCCGAGCGTAGTTGGTCGATCAGGGCTCGCCGCTCGTCGTCCAGGGTCGCCACCCGCGCGGTGTCGTCCCGCATGGCCGCCCGGTCGATCTCGTCGTCGAGGAGCGTCAGGTGCCGCCGGTAGCGGTTCCTGGCCTCCTCGTCGAGGATCTCGTCACCACCGAGTCGGCGGGCGGCGACGAGTTCCGGCCCGGCGGCCGGGTCGAGCAGCCCGACCGCGGGCACGTCGGCACCGGGCCGACCGAGCAGCAGATGCAGGTCGTTGAGCCCTTTGGCGTCCGGCAGGTACGCGGTGGTGCCGCCGTAGCTGAGCCGCCACACCGCCCCGTCCCGGCGGAACTCGTACGCCAGGGCGGTTGTCGCCCCATCCGGCTCGGCTTCGAGCAGTGGCCCACCGGCCCGCTCCGGAGAGGAGCCGATCGGTGTGGGATCGGTCAGCCGGGCGAGCACCTGTCGCATGTCGAGGCTGCGGGCCTCGCGCTCGGCTTCGCGGCGCAGGTCGGCCGCGACCTCCGAGTCGCCGGGACCGTTGCGGGCGGTGAGGGCGTCGGCCAGTGCGGTGCTGGCGATCAGCGACCAGGGCCGCGAACCCATCCGGTCGGCGTTGTCCCGGGCGGCGGTGAAGCCGGCCACGGCCTCGTCCCAGCGTTTGTCGGCCGCGTCGACCACGGCCAGCCAGTGGTCGACCGGGCCGCTGATGTCGCAGCCGTACACGGCGACCAGCCATTGACCCCGGTACGGCAGCAGGGCCTGCCGGGCGGCCTCGCAGCGACCGGGGTCGGTCACCGTGACCTGGGCCTGCAACCGCAGCCACAGCGGCAGGATCACCGACGGGTACGCGCCACCGGCCGCTGCCAACCGGGCGGTGATCCGGGCGGCGTGGCGGTGGTCGCCACGCTCGGCAGCGGTGACCGCGTGGAGCAGTTCGAGGAACTGATGCTCGGCCGGATCAAGCCCGTCGAGCAACGCCTGGGCCTCGTCGAGGCGCCCACCCAGCAGCAACAGCGACCAGATCGGGTGACGATCGATGAACAGGTGTTTGTCGTTCTCCCACCCCTCCCACCACAAGCCCATCGACGGTTCCACCTCGGGGCTGCGCAGTTCGGCGTAGCAGGCTTCGGCGGCCGCGAAGTCGCCCCGGAAGGCGCTGACGATTCCGCTGTCGATGTTGGCGGCCATCCGGTGCCGGACCTTGCCGGCCCGCCGGCCGGCGGTCACGAAGGCGGTGAGCTCGTCCAGGTAGCGCGGGTCACCGAGTTCCAGTAGCGCGACCCAACGCAGGGAGGTGGCCCAGAGCGGGGTCTCCTGGTCACCGGAGCGGCGGGCCACCTCGCGGATCTCGGCGGTGAGCGCGGCTCGGCGGGCCGCCATTCCCGGTCCCCATGCGGCGTCGTGGCGGGCCCAGAGGCTGACGCTGAGCGCACCGTCGTCCTGGTTGCGTCGGGCAAGCTCCTCGGTGGCGTTGATCAGGCCGACTTCCAGGGTCTCGACCGGCACGTCGGACCCCGGCTCCCCGACGAGCCGCCGGTACGCCTCCCGCACCAGCGCCTCCGTGTCGATCTCCGGCCGCGAGGTGATCTGACAGTGTCGATAGACGCTGAGCGCGAAGCGGGCCAGCAGCGCAGGTTCGTCGACCGCCAGCGCCTGCACGGTGGTCTCGGCCAGCAGTCGACTCGCCTCGGCCTGGTCGCCGGTGTGGAAGAGACGATCGGCCAACTCGATCATGATGCGTACCCGCTGCACCTCGTCCCGGCTGATCACCAGCGCCCGACGCAGGTGCACTGTCGACTCCTCCAAGGCGAGCCGGCAACTGGCGTCGCGGGCGGCGGCGATCAGCAGGTCGGCGCAGCGGTACGGGTCGAGACGGTCACCGGCCAGCCAGGCGTGCCGGGCCAGGTCGGCGGGGACCAGCCGCTCGGTGAGCGCGGCGTGCTCGTCGACGGCGCGGACCACGGCGGCGTGGTGATCCTTGCGATCGTCGTCGGTGAGCCCTTCGTAGAGGGTCTCCCGGACCAGGTCGTGGGCGAAGGCGTACCCGCCGTCGGGGTGGGCGAGCACGAGTCGCGCGCTCACCGCGACGTCAAGGAGGTGGTCGAGTCGGGTCGGCGGCAGCCCGGCGCTGGCGGCCAGGACCGCGCGGTGGAACTCGCGGCCCAGCACCGCAGCGACCACGAGCGCATGGACCACCGCCTCCGGCAGATGATCCAACCGTCTGCGGACCACCTCCCGGACACCGGGCGCGATGCCGCTCGTCGCGCCGTCGACGTGCCAGAGCCGAGCGGTCTGCTCGACGAAGAAGGGGTTGCCGCCGGTACGCCGGTAGACGTCGTCGACGCAGTCGGAGGTGGGCTCCCGCCCGGTGATGCGGGCGATCAACACTCCGACGTCGTCCCGGGACAGGCCGGTGAGGGTGATCGTGGTGGCCTTGGCGGTCAGCGACATCAGCAGCGGGCGCAGTGGATGATCACCCGCCTCGACCTCGGCGTCCCGGTAGGTGCCGACGAACAGCAGCCGCTCGTACCAGGTGTGCTGGGCGGCGAACTGCAGCAGTCGCATGGACGCCGGGTCGGCCCAGTGCAGATCGTCCAGGACCACCACGACCGGCCGATGTTGGCTGACGGCGACCAGAGCGGTGGTGACCGCGTCGTAGAGGGCGAACGCCTCCTGCTCGGCCGCGTCGCCCGCACCGTGCGGACCGGCCACCACGGAATGACCGGCCGGCTCGCCGTGCAGCAGGGCGAGGGCCGGCTCGGCGGACTCCCGGGCCACCGCCCAGTCGGCGGCCGACCGGCGCAGCCCACGCAGCACCTGCAACCAGGGCCAGTAACCGGGCGCGCTGGCCGAATCCCAACAGGCGGCGCCGAGGACCAGGGTGCCCTGCCGGCGGGCCTCGTCGGCGGCGGCGGTCACCAGGGTGGTCTTGCCGATGCCCGGCTCACCGCCGACCAGCACGAGGCCGCCATGACTGGCGGTGGCGCGGTCCAGTTCCGCCCGTAGCAGGCCGGCAGGGTGTTCCCGCCCGATCAGCACTCCGCCGGACTGCGCCCTCATGAAAACCGACGGTAGCCGACCGGGCCGACATTGCGGGCGCTCCGAACAGCCAACCTGCGTCACGTACCGGCACGGTTCCGGTCGGCCTGCGAAGGCCACAGGCGGGCGTCGCCCGCCGACCCGGCGCCAGCTGCGATATCACCCCAAACGCACCACCGCCGCCACAGTCGGGACCTACCGTGGTGGTGGGCAACGCTTCCCACGCGTCCGGTAACCGTCGAAGCGACACGGGGGTGTCCATGCGGCGACCGAAACGCGGCCCGGTCTTCGAGACCGGGCTGTGGCTGCGGCAGCGTCGGCGACGATGGCGGACCCGTCGGGAACGCGCCGACGAACGTCGCACCCGACGGCGCATCGACGAACGGGCCGCTCGTGCGCCGCGTTGGCGACGCGGTCACCGGGTCCTGTGGTGGGTGATCGTCGGCGGCGCCACTCTGCTGGTCCTGTGGTTGGTGTACTCACTCGTCGGGGCGGTGCTGAGGAAGGACCTGCTCGGCAGTCGTGGGCCTTCGACCTGGTGCAACGGCTCGGAGGCCGGGCCCTACTACTGCGGGCAGGTGCTCGATTTCGTCAAGGGGCTGCTGGCGGCCGCCCTCGCCGTGGCGGTGTTCCTGTTCTGGCGATACCGCCGGGTGCTGCGGTCGTATCGGAAACAGGCCCGCAACCAGCAGCAACTCGCGGTGCCCAGCGCCGAGCACGACATCAGCGACATCGAGGTGGTGGGTCGGGAGGACCTGTGTCAACTGATGGTCCGGCGGGTGCGGGATCCGCACAACCGTCGACCCCTCCTGCTGGTGGGCGGCATCGGCACCGGCAAGACCACGACCCTGGTCAAGCTGGCCGAGATGCTGATGGAGGTCGGGGTGGTCCCGGTCGGGATCAACCTGCGTGACGTCCAGACACCGGCGGACCTGAACTTCCACACGCTGGCCCGGCAGCGTTTTCAGGCTGTCATCGACACCCAACTGCACGCCGAGGGCGAGGCGGACAAGACCTGGCGGCAGTTGTGGCGGGAGAACCGGCTGGTGGTGCTCGCCGACGGCCTGGATGAGGTGCTGGCCGGCACGGAACAGCCCTATGACCGGGACAGCCTGCTCCGCCAGGCGGTCGGCGAGGCCAAGCGGGAGAACCTGCCACTGATCATCACCTCCCGTCCCCAGGACCCGTTGCGCGCCCTGGACGCGGTGCTGCTCCAACTGGAACCCCTCTCCGAGGGCGCCGCCTTCGGATACGTACGCAACCAGGGTCGCCAGGTCGACGCGACACCCAAATGGGATCAGGCCACCTCGTTGATCAAGATGGCCGATGTCGCCGACTCACCCTTCTACCTGCGGATCATCGGCAAGCTCTACCAGGTGAACCGGTTGGATCGGGTGCCGCTGGGCCCGGGCCGGGCGGTGACCCGCCGACGGCTGCTGGACGAGTGGCATCAGGCACTGGTGGAGGGGGACCTGTACGAGGACTACGGCCTGCCGCCCAGGGAACGCGGCGAGGCGATCGAGGTGCTCTCCGCACTGGCCTGCCTCGGCCTGCGCGACAACGCCCTCAAGGTCCGCACCAGCGAACTCAGCCCGACCGGAGAGTACGCCGACACCGGCCGCCGGCCGGACAGCGATCCGGTCCCCCGGCAGGCCGGTGACGGCGACCGACAGCGGATCCGGGAGGAACTGGACACCCGACTGGACAAGCTCAGTGTGGACAATCCGCAGGATCTCGGACTGGCCGAGACCACCGGCGACCGGCTCAACATGGTGGTCAAGGAGCAGGACGGCGTCCGATTCCAACACGGGGTGGTGCAGGCGTACCTCGGCTGTCGCTTCCTCGACGCCGCGCTGCGGGACGAGGGCTTTCTGCGCCGGGCACTGCGCAACGGGCCCGGCCGGGAACTGCTGGCCGCCCTCACCCTGTACTCCGGCCAGAAACCCCCCACCGCCAGGTCGGCGGGTGACGGGGACAGGCGAGTGGAACTGGTCCGGACGGTCAGCCAGGAGGCGGTCCGGACCCGCAACCGCACCCGGGCGGTGGAGATGTTCGCCGCCGCCCTGGAGATGGACGCCGCCATCGGCCACCCCACCCACCGTGAACTGGCACAGCAGATCCGCCATGCCTGGCGCCACTACCAGGGAGACGGCTCGATCACCGACCGGCCACTGGAGGACGCCAAGATCGCCCTGGTGCACCGGTTCGGCGACGCCGCACGGCTGATCGACCAGGAGCGCGGGCCCGAGCCGGGGTACCAGTCGCTGTTCAGGATGATGGCGACGGAGACCTCGTACCTCACCAGGTTGGCGGCGGCCCGCGAACTCGGCAGAGGCGGCGACCCGGCCGTGGTCGCCCTGCGCAGCCTGCTCGACGACCAGGACGCCGACCTGCCGGACGATCCGGACGCCGACCTGCCGGACGAAGACCCGCAGGTCCGTCGAGAGCGCCTTCGGCAACTGCGGGCCTGGCTCGCCCCGTCGCTGTTCCTCTTCGCCGGCGACCCACCCGAACGGCCCGGCTGGCGGCCCAGGTCCGAGGCCGAAGACCTCCTCCGTGCCTGGGTGGGTCGACTGCGCACCGACGACGAGGCGACCCGGGTCTGGGAGCTCCAACTGGCGCAGGGCTTCCGGCTGGCCGCCAACTGCCGGCACTTCTCGGCACACCGTGGTCGGCTCGCCGAAGCGGCCGAGGAGGCGCTTCGGCACTCCCGGTTCTGGTACTCGCACCTGACCCTCATCCAGGCGCTCACCCTGCTGGCCCTGCCGGAGAACCCCGCCGAGCCGCTGGGTGAGATCGGCCGGCACGGTTCCGACCCGCGCGGCCTGGTCGACTACTGGCTGGCCATCGCCGGGGGTGGGAACGCCGCCCCGCAGCCGGACGGCGAATCGGCGCACCCACTGGTGCGGACGGTCGCCGACGAGTGCGTCGCCGCGCTGGTCGACCGGCACCCCGAGCTGCACTGCTGGGTCGACGAGCACGAGATCGTCGGTCGGGTCGGCTCGGCCAGTCCACAGCCGGCCATCCGTCGACAGCAGGCATCGTGGCTGCCGCCCTCGCACGGTTGGGCGGTGCTGAAGCCACGGGCACAACGCCTGCTCGCCGATGTCATGCTGCTGCTCAATCTCGCCGACCGGGGTGGCGACGACACCGAACGCACCCGCCGGCTCGGTCGGTCCAGCCGCTCGGAGCTGCCGCCGTGCCTCACCATCGACCGCACCGCCATGCGCGCCAACCTCAGCCGCCGGCAGTCCCGCGATGTCCAGCCCGGTGCGACCTGCATCGACGACTGCCCCTTCCGGCTCTGCCCGTTGCCGCCCAAGGGCGAGGAGTTGGCGTACCAGATGGACGAGGCGTTCTGTGCCAACCAGGCCGATCTCGTCGGGCAGTGGCGTCAGCCCTCCTCCTGGGCCTGGTGGCAGAAGGTGGACCGGGAGGATCTGCGCGACTTCTGGCGGGAGATGTCGGAGCGGATGATTCCGGCCTGGCGGAAGTAGGCCGCCTCACCACCGCGCGGGGTGGGTCACCTGGGCCAGGTGGGCCAGGATGGCCTGGTTGGCCTCCCAGCCGTCCGGGAACTTCACCGGCACGTCCAGTTGCGGCACGTCGGTCGAGGGGTGGGCGTCCAGCAGCTCACCGATGCCGGCCCGGGCCACCACCACGCAGGCCTGCCGGTGCCGGGAGGCGAGCACGCAGAGCCGCCCCGACTCCAGGTGGAAGGCGGTCGCGTCGCGTCGACCGGAGAGCGGATGCAGCACGATCGTCAGGTCGTACTCCCGGCCCTGGAGGCGGTTGGCGGTGTCGACCGTGACCCCCGCTCCGGCCTCGCCGAGCTGCGCCCGGATGGCCGCCACCTGGTCGCGGTGCGCGGCCCCCACGGCGATCCGGTCCGCGGTGACCGGCGCACCGTCCGGGGCCTGCTCGCAGACCGCGACCGCGCCGCGCGCCAGCACCCGCAGCGCGAGCGCGGCGCACGCCGCGGCGGCCTCCGCGTCGGTACGCAGGGTGTGCCGGGCCGGCAGCTCGTACAGCGCCCAGCCGGTCTCCGTGGCCAACTCCACCGCCCGGTCCACGGCATCACCCCGCCCGGCCCCGGTCAGCCGCAGGGCCCGGTCGGCGGGGGCCGTCCCGGACCGGAAGCCGGTGAAGGGGTAGAAGGCCTTCGACACCACCGGGGCGGCCGAGGCGGGCAGCCGCCAGGAGACCGGCAGCCGGTGCACCGGCAGGTCAGGGTTGTGCCGCAGCAGCACGGTCACCGCGGACTGCATCGGATCCCAGGTCAACCCCGCCCACCGGCCGACCTCGACCGTGGAGAAGGGGTCCAGCTGCCCCGGATCCCCCACGAACAGGGCCCGATCGAACCTGCCGGCCACCCGCAACAGGGCGTCCGAGCGCATCTGGTACGCCTCGTCCACGATCGCCCACGGCCAGCATCCCTCGGTGACCGTGGCCCACTTGGCGGCCGTACCGATGATGACGGCCGAGGCGGCCAGGTCGGTGACCTTGGCGGCGACCCGGACCTGCTCGTGCGCCCGCACCCGGGCCGAGGGCCGGTAGTCGCTCGCGGACAGCCGCCCCACCCACAGCTCGGGGGCCTTACGGGCCAGCCGGTCGATCAGGTCGTCCACCTGCTCGTTGGTCTGCGCGATGACCATCAGGGGCTCGCCGGTGGCGGCCAACTCCACCGCGGCCCGCACCACCAGGGTCGACTTGCCCGCCCCCGGCGGCGAGTCGACCACCACCCCCCGGTGGTCCCCGGAGCGCAGGTCGGCCAGCACGGCGGTGATCACCCGATCCGCCTCGACCCCCGGCGGCACATCCGACTCCAGCAGCATCCTCGCCCACCTTCACCCCTGCGGTCCTCGCACCCTACTCAGCGGCACCGACATCCGCCCCGGCGCGCCGGTCCCGCGCCCGGCTCGCCCAGCCACCACCGGCCTCTGCCTCGCGCATACTCGGCGGCGTAGCGGGTAGGCGCGTCGCGCAGACAGGCGAGAGGCGGTCCGGGATGGCGAAGTACCTGCTCGCGGCGACCTATCAGGGCGGTGGGTTGGAAGGGCTGACCGTGGACGGCGGAACGGTGCGCGTCGAGGTCGTCCGGTCCCTGATCGAGAACGCCGGTGGCCAGCTGGAGCTGATGTACTTCTCGTTCGGCGAGTACGACACCTACGTCCTGTTCGACATGCCCGACCACGTCACCGCCACCGCCATGGCCATCGCCGTACGGGTGGGCGGCCTGGTGAACGGGCGCCTCATCCCCCTGCTCACTCCGGAGCAGATCGACGCCGCCGTCAACCTGCCGATCGCCTACCAACAACCCGGACGCTGACCGGCCCCGCCTGCGGTCGTACCCAAGATCTGTGCGTCAGGCGCCGGGTGCCGACTGTTTCGGCGATGAGATTCCCCGGCGTAGCGGCGACGATCAATCGGTGCGATCGACTCACCCGCAGCAGGTACCCGATCGGGCCGGTTCGTCCGGGGTCGAGGACGGGTGGCTGGTCGCCCGCTGGCGGCGCGCCCTGGCGGTTCTCGCGCCGCTGGTCGCGGTGGTGCTCGGCGCCGCCATGGCCGTGCAGTGGGAGGTCGGCGGCGGCCGAGCCGTCTGGTCGCTACCCGCTCCGGCGCGGTGGATGGCCGAGAACCTCCCGCTGTTCGTGGGTTCGGAACCGGCGTGGATCTGGCGCGGACCCTTCTTCGTCTCGGTGCTGCTGGCACTGCCGCTCGTCTGGACGGTCACCGGCCGCGCCACCGCGGCACCTCGACGCCTCACCAGGTACGGACTCCTCGCCGCGACCGTCGCGATCGGCCTCGAATACAACAGCCCCGGGTACGGGTGGGTGTTCGACCTCGTGGCCCTGTTGACGGCGCTGGTGGGCACCGTGTGGTGCGGACTACAGGGTCTGCGTCACGGGATGCTGCCACGCCGGGTGGCATGGACGCTAGTCGCCGCGCTGCCGCTGACGCCGCCGGCCGGCTTCCTCACCTTCTGGTACCTGCCACCCGGCCTGACCATGGGCCTACTGCTCGCCTGGGCAGCTGCCGCCATCACAGCCGGTCGACAACCAGCGCGACACCTGCCCCGAGAACTTAATCATTGATAAACATGCATGTAACTCTTTAGCATTCTCACCATGCGTGCTCGCCGCTTCACCCTCGTCGCACTCCTCGCCGCCGCGCTGGGGCTCTCCGGCACGGCCATCGCGTACGCGGCCGACGACCCGGTCATCCTGACCACCCCCGGTGCACCGGTGGTGGTGGCCAACGAGCCGCACCTGCTCACCCTGACCTGGGCACCCTCGACCTGGGTCGGCGAGCCCGGCGGGACGCCCATCCGGCACGAGGTCCGGGCGTGGCTCGGCCCCAACACCTACCGCAGCCTCGGCACCACCACCGGCACCGACCTCACCCTGACCGACCTGGCACCGGGCACCGAGTACCGACTCACCGTCTGGGCCTCCACCAACGGCGGATACTCCCTCGACTCACCGCAGGTCCCGGTGCGCACCGCGTACGGGAAGGCCAGAGTCAGTTACCAGAACATGGACTGGTCACCCACCGACAGCCAGATCCAGCACGCCCTCCAGATCGTCAACACGGGCACCACCCCGCTGGACCTGACCGAGGTACGGGTGCGTTACCACGTGACGTTCGAGGGCGGGAACACCTCGCTGGTCACCAACTGCGACTGGGCCGCGATCGGCTGCGCCAACGTACAACGCCACCTCCAGTTCTTCCCGCTGCCCCAACCGCCACCGCCGCCGCCGTCGACCGCCACTCCGACCCCGACTCCGACTCGGACGGTCCTGCCGCCGCACGGTACGTCGATCCCCGGCTGGATCGAGCTGACCTTCGCCGGCGGGACCCTGGAGCCTGGCGCCTCGACCGGCCCCATCCAGCTACGCCACCACCGGTCGAACTGGACGGCAATCGACGAGCGCGACGACCGCAGCTGGCAGCAGGCCACCGGCGGCTGGACCGAGAACAGCCGGATCACCCTCGACGTCAACGGCATCCGCGAGTACGGCGACACCAACGCGTAAGCCGCACAGTCCGTCGCGCTGATCGCGGCACCCACCAACTGACTCTCTCCCCCACCCGCTGTAGATCTTGGTACGGGACCGCCCTTCCGAGGGCCGTCTCGTACCAAGATCTGCGCGTCAGAAGCGGATTCCGGTGACAGCGCCCGAAGCAGGACAGGCGCGCGGCAACCTTCCTTGTCCTCTACGTCACGAATACCGCAGAGGATCCCGGCAGGGGAGCCCATGAGGACTTCCGTGAGCAGCTCATCGAGGTCGCTCAGGACACGGCCGACTTCGGGCCGGAGGCAACCGCAGTGGACGTGTTTACCTGGTACTGCCAGGGCAGGTTGCAGATCAGCTGATCGAGCGTCGACTGGCGCTCACGGCGACCGTACGAACCCACTGATCAGGGGCTGAGTCTTCGGGCCGTCTCGGCCGACTGCCAGCTCCGCAGCGCGTTCTTGATCCGCCGGTTCTCGGCGCGTACCTCGGCGAGCTGGCGCGACCGCTCCCCCAACTCGTACGCGAGCCGGTGCAGCAGGGCATCGACCTCGTCGACCTGGTAGCCGCGCCGGGCCAGCCGGGTGCGGGGCAGGGCGAGTTCGGTGATCCCGTCCGGGGTCAGCTGGCCGCGCAGGGCGTTGTGGCTGCGGTAGACCGTCATCGCCACGGGATCCGTTCCGGCAGGTGGATCCGCTCGCCCGGCACCCCGGCGGCGAGCAGCCGCAACCGTGACCCGGCCAGCATCGCCGGCGGTCCGCACACGTACACCTCGTGCTCGGGGCGCAAATGGTCGAGGGCGACGGTGAGCGCATCGCCCCGCTCCCCCGGCTCGGCCAGCTCGTCGTGGGAGAAGGTCGGCACGATCGTCAGCCAGTCGTGGCGCAGCTTGTCGAGGGTGATGGCGTCATACAACGCCTCCACCGAGCGGGCTCCGACGACCAGGATCACCCGCCGACCGTCCGGGTCGGTGGCGACCTGCTCGACCAAGGCGCGCAGCGGCGCCAGCCCGGTGCCGCCGGCCACCAGCAGCAAGTCACGCCCGTCGCCCAGGCTCAGCCCGGTATCCGTGGGCGGGCCGAGGTGGAGCAGCTCTCCGGGGCGTACCTCATGGGCCAGGCTGGCGGAGACGGCGCCGCCGGGGACCGCGCGGACGTGCAGCTCGACGGTGCCGTCCGGGCGCGGCGCGTTCGCCGGGCAGAGCCAGCGCCACCGGCCGGGCCGACGCGGCGTGCACACCGGCACCGCCTGGCCACACCGGTACGGCAGCCGCCGCCACGGCCGTACCGTCAGGATGGCGACCCCGTCGCAGAGCCGGTCGTGGCCGATCACCTCGGCCGGCCACCAGGCCGGGCCGTCGCCCGCCCGCGCGGCAGCCCGCTCGACCTCCGACCAGGGCACGCGGGTCTGAAGCGCATCCTCGATGACCGCGGCGTGCGCTGGATGCAGACCATAGCGACGGTACGCCCGGCCGAGCACCGCCAGCAGCGCCGACCCGTTCGGGCCGTCGCCACTGGTTTTCAGCTGCTGCAACGCGGCGTACAGCAGCGGGGCCGCCCGCTCCGGCAGCAGACCCGGCCAGCGATCCTCCACCGCCTCCCAGAAGCGCGCGACGCTCGGCTCCCGGTGCGTCTTCAGGACCCCCATCAGGTAGTCGACCGCGCGCCGGTGCTGCGCCTCCGACCAGCCCAGGCTCGGAACCTCGGGCTCGTCGCCGGTCCCGCTGGTCAGCGACCGCGCCAGGTGCGCCTTCAGCCGATCCCAGTCCACCCCGATCAGGTACGCGGACAGCTCCACGTCCGCCGCCACCAGACTCAGCCAGCGGCCGACCGCCTCGCGTGCCTCCGCCTCAGTCATCGTGTCCGGCCCTCGGCCTTGCTCCGGTCCTCGGCTTCGCGTTGCTTCCCGATCATCTGATCGACGGTGAGGCCGGCGGCTTCGATGGTGGTGTGGCCCCAACGGGCCAGGCGGCACGGATACGGGACACGTTCGCTGCGGCAGAGCAGACCGTGCGGCCAAGGCTCGGGCGCGTGCACGCGAACCGCCAGCGCGGCGAGGGCCAGATCCTCGTCGGTGACCGGGGTGAGGACGGGAAAGTCGGCGAGTACGGCGGACATCGGTGGGCGCCTCCGGTTGTGTGCTGCGTGGAGCGGCACCGGGGCGGGCGGGAGCGGCGAATCCGCGATCGGGGGACGCGGTACGCCGGAGCCAGCACCCGCCCCGGGCCATGTACCCAGCCTTCGCGAGTAGCTGACCAGGCACTACAGCGCCGAAGGAGCCTGCGTGACGCAGAAATGAGGCATCTGCGTACCCGCGTGTTCGACGGAGTGTTACTAGAGTGGCGGCAGGACGGAGGGAGATCAGGCGTGGCCCTGAAGCGACACCGGCTCTGTCAGCGGCGCAAGGCCCTCGGCTACAGCCAGGAGCGCTTGGCCGAAGCCCTCGGCGTGGAACGGTCAACCGTGGTGCGCTGGGAGAACGCCGAGACTGATCCACAACCATGGCATCGGGCCCGGATCGCCTCCGCGCTGGGGGTTACGCTCGAACAGCTCGACGACATGCTCATTGACGTGTCAATGACAGCGCATCGAAGGCAGGCTATGGAGGGTGACACTAGGGATCCCGCTTCCGCTGCTGCTCGCCCCGAGTTGCTGAGCGGCCTCCGGATGTTCCTCACCAGCTACCTGGCGGCCCCGGCTCGGCCAGCTCAGTCGACTGTCGAGGTGCGGCGTTCTGTGGGCCGGGTGCACAACCTCTACCAGCGAGCGAGTTATACGTCCGCTGCTCGACTACTGCCGGACGTGCTCAGCCAAGCAACGGAGCTATCCAGCCGGTCGACCGGGCTGCATCGCAGCACTGCGTTTCGGCTGCTCGCCGCCGCATACATCGCGGCGTCGAAGGTTGCCGCCAAAGTCGGTGACGGCGACACCGCCCTGCTGACCGCCGATCGGGCTTCCACCGCCGCGAGGCTGGCTGACGACCAGGCATTAGCGGCCGTCGCGGCCTACCAGGCAGCCTGCGGCCTCTTGCGGCTGCCGGGGCGAGCGAGCGAAGCCGAGCAGGTCATACGGAGCAGCCTTGAGCGCTTGACCTCTACTGGCTCTGCTGGCGATCCCGACCTGCTCTCCGCTCGGGGAGCATTGGTGCTTCTGGCTGCGGTGATGGCGGCCGGGCAGGGCAACCCGAAGGAGGTCGCCCAGTTCCTGGCGCAGGCAGAGAGGTTGGCGTCGACGCTCGGCGGTGACCGCAACCGGATCTGGACCGGCTTCGGTCCAACGAACGTCATCATCCATGCAGTCTCCGCTGCGGTTCGGGCCGGCAACGCAGACCAAGCCCTGGAGATCGGAACACGCCTCGACACCTCGCGGCTGCCGCCGGTGCTGGTTGGCCGTAGGGCACAGGTGCACGTTGACCTGGCAGCAGCGGCGATGATGTCAGCCTCCGACAGGTCCGCATCGGTGTTGCACCTGTTGGAAGCCGAGCGCGTGGCCGCCGAGGTAGTTCACGCCAACATCCAGGCGCGCACGCTTCTGCTCGACCTATTGGCGAAGGAGCGGCGAGTGGCGACGCCAGGGCTGCGGCCACTGGCAGAGCGGGCCGGGCTGCTCGTATGACTCGACGGGGTGTGCTGGCTCTGGTCGTCTGCGCCGCTCCCCCGGTGCTGCGGATCGGCGAGCTCATCAAACTGCTTCAAGAGGATGGCTGGACCGTCTGCCTCACCGCTACGCCGACCGCTGCCACCTGGATCGACCGGGAGGCGCTGGCGCAGCAGACGGGGTATCCGGTTCGGGTCGAGTGGCGGATGCCTGGCAATCCGGAGCCGCATCCGCCGGCGACCGCTGTTGCTGTCGTTCCGGCGACGTTCAACGTGATCAACAAGTGGGCTCAGGGGATCAACGACACACTCGCGCTCGGCATCCTCAACGAAGCACTCGGCGCGGGCATCCCGGTGTACGCATTTCCGAACGTCAAGGCCCAGCTTGCCGCTCATCCCAACTACGACCGGCACCTGCGGCTACTTCGCGGCGGGGGCGTCATCGCATCACCGCTGCCTGCGGAGTTGGACTGGCGGGTGGTCGTGGACCGGCTTGATGCCTCCGTGTAGGGCTGCCGATTCAGGCGATGGACGTGCCGCCGCCGGCGGCGGATCGAGGAGTGGCCCGCGATGCAGGGTTGCGCACCCCATTCCGGAGGCGGACCAGAGCGTCGGTGAAAGCCTCGTCATTGGCTCCGGCAAAGGTGGGAGTGCGGGAGTCCCAGCCTCGCCAGCGGCATCGTCGCGGAACTCCCCAAGGCAGGGGCGCAGCGACAGCCTTCCAGCCATCCACGGAGCCGATCTCGGATCGACGGGTCGAGCCGGGCAGCGTAGCTGACAACTCGGTCGTGTTGATTCAACCGGTGTGCCGAACCGGCAAGACACCCGGACAACGTCAGTCGCCGAGTCAGGCAGTCAGCGAGCGCCGTCTTTCGCGATGGTGGATCAGGTGCTAGTAAGAGTCACGTGAAGACTCCTACGTGGCCAGCGACGAGTTTCAGGGAAGCGAAGGATTGCCTACCTCGCCCTCTCGAGCACGCATGCCAACGTGTTCGGCAAACAGCCTATGAGCTGGGACCGTCGTCAGGTCGGGGTGTCTGATGTCCGGAAACGATCCTCACCTCAGCGCCGCGTGGAACACCTACCGCACCTTCCTCGACAACGCGCCACCGCATCAGGTTACTCAGCAGCTCCGCAGCCTTTCGGTTCCCGAGGACCTCATCGCTGAACTCATCAAGCGGCACGAGGAAGAAACGACCAAGATTCTTGAGCTGAAGGAGCCCCTGGGGCTCGGCCGGGAGGACGCGACGCCCTGGTACGCAGGACCACGCAAGGGTGACCGCAACTGGCCAGCGTTCGAGGCGCATTTGCAGAAAATCCTGGACGAGGACGCAGTCAATAAGATTGACGAGGCCTCGGACAAGGTAGTCGCGATGCTAGATCACCCAGCGACCCCCAGGTTCGATTCCCGCGGTCTCGTGGTCGGTCATGTCCAGTCCGGAAAGACCAGCAACTTCACGGCAGTCATCTGCAAAGCGGCAGATCGTGGATATCGAATGTTCATCGTACTGTCGGGTATTCATAACGCCCTACGACGCCAGACGCAGACCAGGCTCATTCGCGACGTGGTCAAATTGAATCCCACCCTCTGGCACCAGATTACAACACCCGAGCGCGACTTCACTCCGCCACCGAACCCCGCGGCCCTTCTCGCCGCGAAGGATCAGCACCTGTTGCTCGTGGTGAAAAAAAACGCTGTCGTGCTGCGCAAGCTACGAAAGTGGCTAGCCAGCGCTCCCGCCCACCTACAAAACTGCCCCACTATACTGATCGACGACGAAGCCGACCAAGCTACAATCGCGACCAAGACCATCAATCCTTTGATTGCAGGCGTACTCCGCCAGCTGCCGCGCGTTTGCTACGTGGGCTATACCGCGACCCCATTCGCAAACTTGCTCGCCGACCCGATAGGACACCAGAGCTTCTACCCCCGTGACTTCATCCTCAGCCTTCCCAGAAGTGAGGACTATCAGGGACCGGAGACCTTGTTCGGCCGTTCGCCGCTAGACGGCGAAGATCCTGCCGACGTGCCGGGCGGGCTGGACATGATTCGGGAGATACCCGATGACGAGGTCGCCGCTATGCGCCCCGCAAAGAAATCAGATATACCGACGTTCACACCGGAGGTAACACCCTCACTTCGAAAATCCGTCTTTTGGTTCTGGCTATCAACAGCTGCACGCCGACTACGCTCCCACAAAGCCGAACATTCGTCGATGCTTGTCCACGCGCACTCCGACACAAGAGTGCATGACTCGTACAAGCTACCTTTAGAGCAGCTCAAGTCAGCAACAAGCAAGCAACTCGCCGCCGAAGACCCCAATCTGCTCGCAGAATTGCACACTCTCTGGAGCATTGAAACTTCTCGTGTGCCCGCCGATTCCCTGGGCGAGAGTCCCGTGGCTTACGAGGCTGCACTCAGCCTATTACCACAGGTCATCGCGGACACCATGATTGTTATGGACCATTACAGAAGCACCAACCGGCTGGACTATGAGTCAGGAGCAGTCACAGTCATCGCAGTCGGCGGCAATACGCTTTCGCGGGGCCTCACGCTTGAGGGACTTGTCGTCAGCGTCTTCGTGAGGTCTTCCGATGTCTACGACACGCTGCTGCAGATGGGGCGATGGTTTGGCTACCGCCCTCGCTACAAGGATCTGCCACGCATTTACATGCCCGCCGAAATGCGCCGATGGTTTACCCATCTAGCAACGGTCGAGGCCGAAATGCGAGGCGAGATTGACCGCTTGCTGGTTGAGCACAAGACACCTCTCGAGATGGCGGTCCGCATCCGGTGTCACCCAAAGATGCGCGTGACTGCGCCGAGCAAGCAGAAGGCAGCAGTTCGGGCTGCCGCCGCGTACGGCGGCGCTCTGGTGGAGAGCAGGTACTTCCCCGCTACGGGCGATGACAAAGCTATGAAGTGGCACTCTGAGAACGCCGCCGCGGTCATGAGCCTTTTAAGAGCTAGCGACGTAGACGGTCGGCGTGATGACTCAGCACCTTCCACCAAGCCCTTATGGCGCAATGTGCCGGCCGACCGCATTCTTCGGTTCGTGACCGAATACCGGTTCCACGAAAAGTCCACTGACGCCTCAGCGGAGCTAATGGCGGCGTACATCGAGAAGCGCATGGACACGGGCGGCCTAACGAGTTGGAACGTCGGTGTCATCGGCACCGCTCCCCAGCCGAGTACCTCTAAGGCGGTTCATCACTCCAAAGTAGTAGAGCTTCCTGGAGGTGGCGTCGTAGGGACCGTGGTACGGACGCGGCTAATCGCGAACCGTAGCGATAGGGTTGCGGATATCAAAACGCTGACCGGTTCCCGCGATGAGGGTCTCGACCTCAGCTTGGACAAGCTGCGTGCGATCAATAGGACCGTGCTGCAGAATGAGCGCTCGAGGCAACAGCCCGAGAAGGGTTTGGTCCTCCTCTACCCAATTGACGCTGAATCGAAGGCGACTAAGCCCCGGGAGCGGGCAGACCTCAACATCCCCGGGGTTCCCATTGTCTGGGGGGCAGCACTGGTGTTTCCGAAGCCGAGTAAGGGGCAGGACGTCGAGGTCGAGTACGACTACGTGGCCGCCGATCTTTCACGAGTCTTCCCTGCGGCAACAGACGAGGATCCGGAAGACGTTTCCGTCCTCGGTCAGGATCTCGACGGCGAGATTCCGGTGAGGCCGTGAAGCACGAACGCAGCAGGCAGGATGCAGCACTCCGGCGCACCTTAGAGAATCTTTGGCGGAAGCTCGCCGAAAATCAATTCGACAACGTCGGCACGACGCTGCAAAGCGCCGAGCTGGCGCTATCGTGTCCAGCTGGCGCGTTGCGATTGGCGTCGGATTCGTACGGTCTTCCGCATTTGCTAGTGCCGCTTGAAGCGGATGCAGAGGATGTAGAGGATAAGATCAGCTCTGGCGTACATCTTACGACACGCACGTTGCTCGTAGGTGAAGATCCGGTCCGATTCCTCGACCTGCAATGCATGAGAACGACTTTGGTCGGTGTTTTCACGGGCCTCGTGGCCGACATCTGCATGGTCCTCGTTCAGCCGAAGACCATGCCGGCGCGCGCTGTACCAGAAACGCTGGCGGCATGGCGAGAACTTTTGGGTGGCCGGCCGAAGTGGACCTTGCAGCGGCTTGCCGGTCTGTACGGCGAGCTTCTCGTGTTGGAGCACCTTCTCGCTGTCTCTCAAGGCGCTGCGGACACCTGGAACGGCCCAAATGGGGCTGCTCAGGACTACCGCAATGGCTTTGACGCGATCGAGGTAAAGACCACGACCTCAGTACAGGGGCGCATGATCCGCGTCCACGGACTTGAGCAACTTGTCCGTCCGCTAGCGGGATCGTTGCGAATCGTCTGGCTTCGGTTGGCAGTGTCGGCCCCCGGCGAAGGGGACGACATCCCGTCAATCGTTGAGCGTTGTTTAGCGGCAGGAGAACCAAACGCGATCCTTTCGCGCCTCGATCGCCTGGGGCTTCCGCCCCTGTCCTCGTCCGAGCTCCGGACGGCGAGCTACACGTCGGTGGAGCAACGGATCTACCTAGTCGATGACGGTTTCCCTAGCATCACTCCGGCCAGATTCGCTGCAGGAGTGATTCCGGCTGGCGTCAGTGGTGTCGAATACCTTGTCGATCTCGACACTGTCGCGTCGACCGGCGACGACCTGAGTTGTGCCGCAAGAAGCTTTCTGGAGGAACGATGACGAAGCCCTGCTGGTATTCCCAGCCGTTCCGGCCAGACGGTGGCATCACAGCGGAGGGCCTCCGGAACCAGTTAGGAAGGCCAGCCTTCTCAGTGCTGTCTGTACTGGTTCGCGAATCGGCGCAGAACAGCTGGGACGCGAAGACGTCGAAAGATGTCAGCTTCAAACTGGATCTGGTGACCGTGTCACCGGCGCACCGGGTGACCTGGGTGGAGCTACTTGCACCAGGTGCGCCGAATGATCCCACAGCCGCCAGGAGCTTGCCGGCTCTCCTCCGGAGCCCCACCATTCGTTATCTCGCAATCTCAGATCGCGGAACAAGTGGACTTGGCGGACCAACGCGCTCGGACGTCTACGCGGAACCTAACCAACGCGGATGGTTGTCGTTCGTTCTGAACAGCGGTGAGAGACAGGACGTGGACGGCGGCGGCGGTACCTACGGTTACGGAAAGGGTGCGTTCTTCCTCGCCTCTAGGGTAGGCACGGTTCTTATCTACACACGCTACCGCGAAGGCAGGCAGCTACGCTCCCGGCTGATCGCATCCGCTCTACTCAGCTCAACCGCAATGAACGGCGTACCGTACACCGGTAGGCACTGGTGGGGCCTGCCGAGCCGAGACCACTGCGAACCGATCACTGACCGAGATGCCGAAGTCACGGCGCATCGCCTGGGTCTTCCTGGCTTTGAGGAGGAAGAGACTGGAACGACAGTTGTTGTACTCGATCCCGATCTCTCCGATCCGACGATGCCCGATGAAGATCACGTCGACATGTCCGTCGAGGCAGCGGGGCGCTATCTGGCGGACGCGTCCGCATGGAACCTGTGGCCTGTCACGCTTGCTGACCGGGCCGTTCGCCTGCACGTCTCCGTCTCTGCACACGGTGTCCGTTACCCTGTCCCCTCGGAGCACGATGACGCAGTTCTGGCCAACTTCGCCACCGCATACCGGGCAGCACTCGGCGAAAATGGCACCCCGCTGTCGTGTATGAGACCGAGACAGGAACTCGGTCGCTTCAGTCACGCGGATACGTTCGGAGCTAAGGTGACCTCGCCAGCCGCAGCCGAGCTGGGTTTGGCCGGTTCACCTCATCACGTGTGCCTGATGCGGTCACCGGATCTAGTCGTGCAATACCTGCCGGGCCCCTCCAAGCCTCACCCCGATGTCGGGTACGCCGCGGTCTTCAAGGTGAACGACGACTTGGACCGAACATTTTCTAAGTCGGAGCCCCCTACACACGATGGTTGGATCGACGCCCAACTGACCGGACGCGATGCAACATTCGTCAGGGTGGCACGCAGACGGATCCTCGAGCAGTGCACTGCAATCGCCGGGCCGAAGATGCAGAGCTCACAGACCATCGCCGTTCCGATCGGCGCCATCGCTCAGAAATTGGGATTCCTCCTCTCAGGTGTCGGCGGCACCGGCGCGTCCGAGTCGGATGAGGATGTCGGCAGGATCGGGCATGGCTTCGGTGCTCCGACCGGGGGAAGCTCAGGCGCTGAGCCTCCGAAACACGGACGCGGTAGGACTTCGAGTCCATGGCGTCGAACCAGGCCGGTCCTCGTCGGCGCTCCCTTCTTCGCGTCGCATGCAGGCCGCGCGGTCCTGGTGCAGAAGGTGCGGGTGTCTGGCCCGGCTGCGCTCCGCGGCACTGCTTCCGTTCTGACGGGGGAGGGGTCCTTGGAAACCGCTAGGCCAGCTGGCAGTGCGGTCCCGCAAATATTGGGATGGCGGGTGGCTGGGAACCTTACGCTCGGCGAACAGGTCGAGGTCACCGAAGGCGGTGAGTACGAGCTGTTGGTGACGCCTGTCGTCGACGCCGCCTTGGACATCGCCGTGGAGTCCGTGTCGCGATGAGAGGACGAGCGTACCCCTATCGGACGGCTGGCGATCACGTCTTGGCAGCGCCGTGGGTCCAGACAGACGATGGGGCCACCGTAGGTGAGCATCTACTAGGTTGGGACTATTGCGCACCGATACGCCTGCGCCGCGAGATCGTCGTCGATATGCCCGACCTCGTAAGCGTATGTGGCTTCGACAGTACGGTCTCGCTTGCCGTGAATGTACGGTACTGGCCCTCGTCTTCGCTGCTGCGCCGCACTGCTGCGCAAGTTCCGCTGCTACATTCCGGGATGCAAGAGAAGGTCGAAGCCATCGTCGAAGTCGATATCTCCAGCGCCGATCTCGCCAACGCGCTTATCTTGGAGACGTCAGTCGTACTGACGGCAGGAGCTGGCTGCTCGGATTCATTCATCGCACATAGATCAGGCAGCATTCTATGGCGTGACCAAACCTCGATCCGGTTGGAGGGCAATGCAGGGCTCCTTCCTGTGGCGCCGGTTAGCTTCATAAATCAGGGCCTTCCGGAGCGGGCTGCCTGGTACGTGAGCGTCGACTCCGCGGAGTGGAGTAGCGCCGCTATGGGTAATCTGCTCGTCCTGCTAAACGAGGACAACGAGCAGGTCAGTGCGGCCTTGCGTAACCCGAAGGAATCGCGAGCGGCGGTCTTGTGGGATGCTCTAACGGTCGATGTGGTGTACGACTTGGTCGGTCGGGCTTTGGAGGACGAAGAGTTTCCTTCAGAGGAGGAGCCGACTGCCCCCGATGGGGAGGTGACGACCGCGGCCCTGGTACATGGACTGATCAGGGCGTTTCTGAGGCTGCCGAGTGAAGGGCTCACGGATGCCATCGAACGCCTCCGGGAAGAACGCCGGCGCGACCCGTCGCGGCTACGCGCCACCGTACAGAGCAGCTTAATGTTCCCGGGGGGCAGAACGTAATGAGCCTTTTGTACCCGCGGCTGCTCCCCGGCGAGTCTGAGCGGTTGTTTGCGAGCCTGCACGGTCGGCAGCCTGAGGAACTAGCCCGTTTTGCAGATGTCACATCGGATCGAGCGATCTTTGCTGCAACAGGCGGAACCCGGGTCACCCGCGACGAGTTGCGTCTTCTCGCGGCCGACCTAGAAAAATTCGCCGTAGCCAACGGTTTCCCCCGTTCGCTTACTACGGCAGGCAGGAATGACTTCGACCGAATTGCGGCACGTCATCTGCACGAACGGTCCGGGATGCTTCCGGGTGAGGCATCGCAACGCCAAGTATGGGCCTTTCTCGCACTGGTGTTGATTCCTCATGTTTGTGCCTGGCGCTTCCCGATGCGAGAGGGGGTCTACCTCGCCGACCGATTCAAAGGAACGGACCTTACCAGGCACACTCTTGCAAGGCTTTGGACTCGTGCCCACGTTCTCTATGACCCGTCACTGCCGGACCCATACGAGCTGTTGGCCGGGCTCGGAGAGGCTGATCTGGATCATGTCATGGCACGTCGACGTTCGGTGGCGGCAACGCCGGCGTTGGTGCGTGCCATCGTTCGGGCACATACGGAGGACAGCCGGACGAATGACGGGATTCCCGCGAGGGCCGTACATCGGGACACGTTGCGGCGCCTTCTTCGACTGACAGCGTTCCTCAACCTGGATTGGATGTCCGAGCAAGAGCTCTTGGAGCTTGTACGGGAACAGCGCCGTGAGTCGAGGCGCCTACTCGCCGAAACCGGCGTCAACGTAGCCGACCTCTGAAGCTGCGTCTCTCCGCTCAACCCGGGTACGCTTATCCCATGGTGTCGCAACTGCCCGCCCCAAGCTCATCCGGCGTTTCTAGACGCATGAGCCGGCAGCGGTGCCGTGACACGGCGCCAGAGTTGTCTATACGGAAGTTGCTGCATGCCCGGGGGCATCGCTACCGAGTTACATGGCCGATACCCGGTTTACCCCGACGTACCGTCGACGTCGCATTTACTCGTTCACGAGTAGCCGTTTTCATCGACGGTTGCTTTTGGCATTCGTGCCCCCAGCACAAGACCAGCCCCAGCGCTAATGGCGAATGGTGGTCCGAGAAACTCCGGGCGAATCAGTTGCGTGACGCCGCGACGACGGCGCACCTCGAGGCATTAGGTTGGTCTGTATTACGAATTTGGGAACATGAGATTCCCGCTGATGCGGTCACGCGTATCGTTGAGTTACTGAGTGAGCGGCGCGCCGCACTCGGTCCAAAAAATCAGCACCCCAGCCCGCCAAGCGTTCTCAGCTGACTTCGGCGACTCAGAGCTGTTCGTCCAGGGCGACTGCGACGTGCTGTCCGATGGCCGTGGCGAGCTCGACAGGAACTGCGTTGCCTATCTGGCGGGCAATCTGCACCTTGCTACCGCACCACTTGAACTCATCATCGAAGCCCTGAAGTCTCGCGGCCTCGTAATGGGTCAGCGCCCTATCCTCCGACGGATGCAGGTAACGACCCTTCTCTGGTTTGAAAAACTCCGTCCGAATGGTGACCGAAGGCCGATCCCAACTAAGGCGGCCCATCACGTCCGAGGCTCCCTTCGTATGCTTTAGCCAACAGGGCGACTTGAGTCGGTCAGGAAGATCGAAACGGTTTCCACCGGCGGGGATGCACTGGAATCGCTCCAGAGAGATTTCCTCATAGCGGCGAGTGATGTGAAGTGAACGGCTAGTAAAAGGTCCCGGTATCTTTTTGTTCCAATATGATACAGCACCCTCCGGCAAATTCTGTCGGCCCCTAGGCACATGCAGCGGCACGCCGGCAAGGGCTTCACCGACGGTCTTCCAACACTCCCGACCCAGCCCAGAAATCGGAACGTCGATGGGTTTCAGATCGCGATGAGTGCCGATGACAATCGCCCGACGGCGTATTTGCGACGAGCCAAAGGCGGCAGCTACGACGACGTCTTCGCGGAGTTCGTAGTCGCGAAGCGACTCACTACCCGCGGCGGCCTTCATCTGCTGGTACTGGTGGCTGCGGAGGAACCTTTCGACATTCTCAAGCACGAACACCTTCGGCTTGATCAGGGTGAGCGCCCGCCAGTACTCACGCCAGAGTTCGTTGCGGGGGTCATCGTCGAGCCGTTTACCTAGATTGGAGAAGCCCTGGCATGGAGGTCCGCCGACGACTACGTCCGCATCCGGAAATTGCCCTTCGTCCAGCCACTCTGCGATGCCGCCCGCGTGGATATGCTCCCGGCCAAAGTTCTCGGCGTAGGTAGCGGCCGCAGCCAGATCGATTTCGACTGCCCCAACAGGAAGGTATCGCCCGGTTTTCCGAAGGCCCTCCGTAAGTCCCCCACATCCGGCGAAGAGGTCAACGACACGGAGGATCTTCGGCATGGGCTGTACCCTAGCCGGCTCCGCCGATCCTAGCTAGCGGGCGGGCCGGTGCGATCTGGCTCACGAGGAGTTCAGCCAGAACGTACCGAACCTCTCGACGGCTGCTTCGGCCGACTTCCAGGACGGGCCAGAGCATGAGAGGCTCTAGGATCTACATCGAGGCCGACGGCTGCCGGGCTAGCTGGAGGTCCTCTGGTGGCCAAGCCAAGGCGTTACAGCAACCTAGCCATCCGGCGTCCGCCCTCGGTCCGCGGAGGCTCCGCCAGAGGGGTAGTACCGCCCACGGTCGCCAACCGGCACGATGTGAACGTGGATCACGCGCGCTTACTCCCGATGCTCGAGATCATGCGCTATGCGCAGGGCGCCAGCCGAGTTGACGTTGAGCTGGACGGCTATCTCAATTATCACTTCGTGACCGCATCAGTGGAAGCCAGTGATGCTCCACGGTTGATGCTCGAAGCGGGTATCAACGCGACCGCCATGGTGGATACGCCTGACGGACGACGTCGGCCGGTGATCAGCTTACGGTCGAGCCCTTGGAAAGCTGGGCACGTCACAAACCCATGGCATGACGAGTTCGACCTCGACCACGGCTACGTCCGTTATTACGGAGACCACAAGCCGACCAAGACCGGCCTTCCCGGCGTCACAGCTGGCAACCGCGCGTTGCTGGACGCGTGGGCACTTCACGCCGCATCCGACCCATCTGCACGGCTTCAAGCTCCGCCGTTGCTGATCTATCGGTCTGTCACGGTCAGCAGGGGTGGCCGCAACCTTGTCAAGGGTCACGTCGAGTTCTGCGGTGCAGCGATCATTGAACGACTCGAACACGTTGTGCAACGTGACCCCGAGACCGGACGCAGCTTCCCCAACCTCGTGCTTGACGTGGCAGTGGTCGACCTCGCGGACACCGGTGATGCGCTCGACATGCGTTGGATCGATGACCGCCGTAACGTGAAGCTTGACGCCGAGCGGGCCGCCCGTCATGCGCCCATGTCCTGGCGGCGCTGGATCAGAGAGGGCCGAGCCGCAATCCCTCGCTCACGGCGCCGCGTCACCTCCTCGCGCGTTCGGTCGGCAGAAGACCAGCGCCCAACTCCCGGGTCTGCAGAAGCAGCTCTGCTTCAGCGTCTGGGTCTGCTGCACCGATAGGTGACAGGTGTAGTCACGCGGCCTGACTGGCCGGTGGGGTCATGATGGTCTCGTACTCGATGGGGGTCAACCGGGACAGGGATCGTTGGCGTCGGCGGCGGTGGTAGGTCCGTTCGATCCAGGTCACGATCGCGATCCGTAGTTGCTCGCGGGTGGCCCATGATCGCCGGTCGAGGACGTTGTTCTGCAGCAGGCCGAAGAACGATTCCATGGCGGCGTTGTCGCCGGCGGCGCCGACTCTGCCCATCGACCCGAGCATCTGGTGGCGGTGGAGGGCGCGGACGAACTTCCGGCTGCGAAACTGCGACCCGCGGTCGGTGTGCAGCACGCAGCCGGCCAGGTCACCGCGGCGGGCGGCGGCGTTGTGCAGGGCGGTCACGGCCAGCCGCGACTTCATTGTCGAGTCGATGGAGTAGCCGACGATCCGGTTCGACCACATGTCCTTGATCGCGCACAGGTAGAGCTTGCCCTCACCGGTGCGGTGTTCGGTGATGTCCGCCAACCAGAGCTGGTTCGGGCCGCTGGCGGTGAAGTCACGCTTCACGAGGTCGTCGTGCACCGGTGGGCCCGGCCTGCCGCCCTTGCCCCGCCGCCGCTTGCGGCTGTACACGCTCCACCAGCCCATGCCGGAGCAGATCTTCCACGCGGTGCGCTCGGTCATCGGTCGTCCGGCAGCGCGGGCTTCATCGGCCAGGAACCGATAGCCGAACTCCGGGTCATCACGATGGGCGTCGAACAACGCGTCCGCCCGGTATGCCTCGGCCAGTTCGGCGTCGGTGACCGGGCGGGCAAGCCACCGGTAGTAGGGCTGTCGAGCGATGTTCAGTACCCGGCACGTCACCGCCACGGGGATCCCGTCGGCGGCCAGCTCGTTCACGAGCGGGTAGAGCCTTTTCCCGGCAGGTTCGCCTGCGACAAGTAGGCCGCCGCCCGGCGCAGGACCTCGTTCTCCTGTTCGAGGAGCTTGATCCGCTTACGGGCCTCCCGCAGCTCGGCCGAATCGCTGCTGCTCACACCCGGCTTGACGCCCTCGTCGATGTCGGCCTGGCGCAGCCACTTGAACAACGTCATCGGATGGACCCCGAAGTCCTTCGCGATCTGCTCCACCGTCACGCCCGGGTCACGGTCACGAGCAACCCGCACGACGTCGTCACGGAACTCTCGGGGGTAGGGCTTGGGCACAGCGACATCCTTCCAGCCCGCCAACAAGGCAAGCCAACTCAGATGTCACCTATCGGTGCAGCAGACCCTCTTTACATGCACTTCGAGGGTCGCAAACATGCCTTCGAGCTACTGGCAGCCCGGGTTTCCGCGCAAGTCTTGGGCCGATCCGGCGCCCGCTATCACGACGGCTGGCTAACACGGCCGGGCGGCGACGGCGGCGTCGACTTTGTCGGACGACTTGACGTCGGCACGGCCACCAACAACGTTCCCTTGGTGGTCCTCGGACAAGCTAAATGCGTGTCCCCGTCCTCGTCGATTAGTCCCGACCAGGTCGCGCGTGTTGTTGCCCGCCTGCGGCGTGGCTGGATCGGAGTCTTTGTCACCACCGGGGTCTTCTCCCGGCAGGCTCAAGTCGAAGTAATCGACGATCAGTACCCACTGGTTTTGATTGACGGAAAGACGCTCGGCGAGGAGGTACTGCGCATGGCGGCGGCTGATCACAACGGAGACCTCGACCGGCTCCTCAGCTCGATAACGGGTAGCTACGACCTGGCCATCACCTACCGCCGTCC
This sequence comes from Micromonospora sp. NBC_01739, assembly GCF_035920385.1. Classification (GTDB taxonomy): domain Bacteria; phylum Actinomycetota; class Actinomycetes; order Mycobacteriales; family Micromonosporaceae; genus Micromonospora. Next base: position 3,822,327 of record NZ_CP109151.1, read on the forward strand.
AGAGGAAATCCTTTACGGATGACGTGGTTTCAGCAGCTAAAAAGTCAGCATCGCGCCATATGTCAGAAATCATATGAATCGGAGCAGGCTGCCGCGCGCCTGCTTCAACTGCTGCGGTTCGGCGGTGGGCATAGCTGATCTCTGGAGCGCCGCGACCAGGTTCTGGATGAAGCCACAGTAGGGGTTCGGCCTCCTTCCGACCGCTAGAAAGCCTCAGCCGTTCAGCTACGCCAAGGGCGCTGCATTCGCCAGCCGGTGCACCGACGCCGGTTCAACCCCACATACGGCCCGGCCTCGTTGTAGCCGTGGACCAGTTGCGCGGCGAGTGGCTGAACACCGCGAAGCAGGCGTTGAGCTCAGCAGAATCCACGGCGGCGAACCACCAACTCGGCAGGGTGGGCGGCCCGGTTCGAAACGACCGCAGGGCTTTCGATCTTGCGGATCTGTTGGACCCGTGCGGGCGTCCGGGCTCTCGCGGCCTGAAGCGTCGGCCGGTCGGACTCACCCCGCCAGTCACCACCTGCCAACGCCTCAAGTCATGGCCGAGGTCGACAGTGCGGGGCCACGCCGAAGGAGGAGACGGACCAAAGCTCCCCAGACCAACGTCAATAGACGATCGTTGCCAAATCGGGCGATGGGTGGCAGACTCAGCGCAAGCGCTCCCATCGACGTCCATGGATGTCTAGAACGGAGGATGCAAGTGCGATCACTCGAATCCGAACAGTCCGGCCGGCCGTCCCGGTCCGCTGCTCGCCGGCCCGCACGAGCGCTCGTCCTGCTGCTCGCCCTGGTGGTGGGGATGCTGCCCTGGGCCGGTACGGCCCAGGCCCACGGCACCATCGTCAACCCGGCCTCTCGTGCGTACCAGTGTTGGAAGACCTGGGGCAACAACCACATGAGCCCGCAGATGCAGCAGCAGGACCCGATGTGCTGGCAGGCCTTCCAGGCCAACCCGGACACCATGTGGAACTGGATGAGCGCGTTGCGTGACGGTCTCGGTGGGCAGTTCCAGGCCCGTACGCCGGACGGCCAGTTGTGCAGCAACGCGCTGTCGCGCAACAACAGCCTGAACCGGCCTGGGGCGTGGAAGACCACGAACATCAGCCGTAACTTCACCGTCCAACTGCACGACCAGGCTAGCCACGGCGCTGACTACTTCCGGGTCTACGTGAGCAAGCAGGGCTTCAACCCCGCTACCCAGCAACTCGGGTGGGGAAACCTCGATTTCATCACCCAGACCGGACGGTACGCACCGGCGCAGAACATCTCGTTCAACGTCTCGACCTCCGGCTACACCGGACACCACATTCTGTTCGTCATCTGGCAGGCGTCCCACCTCGACCAGGCGTACATGTGGTGCAGTGACGTAAACTTCGTCTAATCCACAATGGCCGATACATTCGGCGCGCCGCCGGCCCGGGACCTTGGCCTCCCGGGCCGGCGGTGTCTTTTCCGTCGTCAAACCCGACGGTGCCGGGACGGGAGCCCCTTGCCTGATCGATCTCCTTGTGTTGAGGTCACGAAGACGCTCAATCAGCGTACGTAGATCAACTGATCCCGTTCGCGACCCAGCGTAGGGATCGGTTGGATCTTCCATCGATGAGGAGGTTCCATGGCACGTCGCCGCTTTGCGGGGATAGCAGCAAGCGCCATTGTCCTACCGTTTCTCTATGTCATCGCCGCACCGGCGACCGCGTCGGCCGCTCCCGGCCCGCAGGTGGCGCCCAGCGCCGCCGCCGACACCGGCGGGCTCGTCAGTGACATCCGCGAACTGACCCGCAAGGACTTCACCTTCAACGGCAAGCCGGTGGAGGTGCCGACCCAGTACCAGCCGCCGGCCCAGTCTCGCCGGACGCAGGCCGCGGCCGAGACCCCGCCGGTCGGGACCGTACGCAACTGGTTGGCTCTCGACGACTACCAGGGTGTCATGTACCTCAAGCCGTACACCCTGCGTGGGGTGGGTGACAACATCGAGGTGTGGGTCGCCAACGACACCGAGTTCCCGGAGGGCGACTGCCGTCGGCAGATCCCGAACTCCACGGTGATCACCGATGCCCAGGTGAACCGCCTGGTCAGCGAGTTCGACACGAACATGTACCCGAAGTCGATCGCGGCCTTCAGCACCCCGCCGGAGCGCGACGGCAGCAACGCGCAGTTGGCCGGTGACTTCACCGGGGCCGGCAACCGTACGGTCACCCTCATCGACAACGTCCGGGACGACAACTTCTATGACTTCCCGGCCGCCCCCAGCTACATCGCCGGGTTCCACTTCTCGCTCTTCGACGAGCTGCTCGACCGCAACATCATGACGGTGGACGCCTTCGACTGGGCGCACCGCACCGGCGAGAACCCGCCGGACGAGCCCACGGACGACCTGTGCACCTCCCGGCCGGCCCGGCCGAACCTCTACGAGGGCGTCTTCATCCACGAGTGGCAGCACCTGGCGCACTACCACGCCGACCCCTTCGAGTCGGTCTGGCTGAACGAGGGACTGGCGGACTTCGCCCAGACGCTCGCCGGCTATGTGGACGCCCGGGCCCGGATCGACCAGCCCGGCACGGACAGCCACATCTACTGCTTCCAGGGCTTCGGTACGGTCCAGACGCCGTACAACACCAACCCTCGGGACTGTGGTGGCCCGGAGAACTCGATCAATCTGTGGAACGAGGGCAGCACCAGCAGTGGGGTGCTGGCCGACTACGGCAACGCGTACTCCTTGATCCTCTTCCTGTACGACCGCTACGGCCTGGACTTCATCTCCCGGCTGCACCAGGACGGCGAGCTTCAGGGATTGGCCAGCCTGAAGGCGGCGCTGGCCGACGAGGGCGTCAAGGACATGTACAAGGTGCTGCACGACTACCAGACGATGAACCTGGTGGACCGGGTCGTGGGCAACTCGAAGCTGGGCATCATGCTCGGCGTCGACAAGCGGCGGGTGACCACGGCCAGCCTGAACGCCACCGTGAACCTGGACAACCCGGCCTCGTACGCGACTCCGGGAGCCGCGCCCAACGGTGCCGACTACGTGCAGTTGCGCAAGGCCAACGGCAAGCCGCTGGGCCGGGGCGACCTGCGTTCGATCAAGTTCCAGGGCGCTAAGACCCTGCCGGCGATCCCGCTGGCCTGGACGACGGTGAACAATGACCCGGATCGTCCGGGCAACTCGGTGATCTGGTCCGGCAACGGCAACAGCACGGACGCCGCCGCCGTCACCCCGGTCACCGTGCCGGCCGCCAACCCGACCCTGACCTTCCTGGCGAAGTACGGCGCGGAGATCGGCTACGACTACGGCTACGTCAGCGTCTCCACCGACGGCGGCAAGTCGTACACCCCGATCGCCGGGGACAAGACCGTCAGCGGTCCGCTGGGCCCGGCGCTCAACGGCACCACCGACGGGTTCGAGCCGCACTCGTTCGACCTGTCGGCGTACGCCGATCAGCAGATCCTGCTGAGCTTCCGGTACGTCAGCGACGGTGGGGTCAACGAGGGTGGTGTGCTGATCGACGACATCACCGTGGGCGGCACCCTGGTCAGCGACGGGTCGAGCCTGGCACCGTTCGACTCGCCCTCGGAGATCTACCCGACCCCGGTGGCGAACTGGAACGTGCGGTTCATCGGTCTAGACGAGAAGAACAAGATCGCCTACCAGCACGAGGTGAACGGCAAGTCGAGCTTCACCCTCGGTGCGGTGCCGACCCTGGCCCTGCTGGCCTTCCCGAAGGTGGTCGCGATCGTCGCCTACGACGACCCGACCGAGCAGGTCACCCAGTACGCGCCGTACAAGCTGACGGTGAACAACGTGGTCCAGCCCGGCGGCGGCCCGCTGAGCTGATCCAGCCGAGAGGGAACGCCCGGTGCCGCGACCTGCGGCGCCGGGCGTTTCCGTTCCGGGGACCGGGGCCCGAACCGGCGGCGCGCCCCTCCCACGCTGCCTACCCTGACGGGCGAGGGCATCGTCGCAGGGCAAGCTGCCGGAGGACACCATGACCAACGCGATCGGTGAGGCACTGTCGGGGGTACGCGAGGTCGAGCTGACCGTGACCGGCCGCAGGACCGGACGGCAGATTCCCCGCCCGGTGTGGTTCGTGCAGCACGACGACAACGTCTTCCTGGTGCCGGTGACCGGCTCGGACACCCAGTGGTACAAGAACGTCCAGCAGATCCCGATGGTCGAACTGGCGGTCGACGGTGCCTCGTTGAGTTCCAGCGCCACCCCGATCACGGACAGCCGGCAGGTCGAGGACATCGTGGCCATGTTCCGCGACAAGTACGGCTCCGACGAGTTCGACTCCCTCTACCCCAAGCACGACGTGGCGGTGCAGGTCCCCCTGGGCTGAGGCCGTGATGGGATGCTGTGGGTCGATGCCGGCTGAGCCGGGCAGGTGCGGTCAGCGGCGGCGGGCCAGGGTGAGCACCATCAGCAGCGATCCGGCGGCGCCGCCGAGGACCACCACGGCCATCGGCAGGGCGGTGCCCTCCCCACCCAGACCGACCAGCGGCGCGGCGGCGGCGGCGATCACGGCCTGGATGCCGCCGAGCAGGGCGGCGGCGGTGCCGGCGTGGCTGCCGTGCCGGTCCAGGGCCAGGGCGGTGCCGTTGGGCATCACCATGCCGAGCGAGCCCAGGAAGAGGAAGAGGGCGGCCAGGACCAGCGGCCGGGAGTCCAGCAGCACTCCGGCCAGCAGACCGAGGGCGGCCAGCAGGCCGAGGCTCAGGCCGGTGATCAGCAGTGGGCGGGGGTTACGCCGGTCGAGTAGTCGGGCGTTGAGTTGGCCGGTGGCGAGCATGGCCAGGGCGTTGAGGCCGAAGATCAGGCTGTAGGCACCGGTGGACAGGCCGAAGACGTCCTGGAGGACGAAGGAGGACCCGGAGAGGTAGGCGAAGAGTCCGGCGAAGGCCAGGCCCTGGGTCACGGTGTATCCCAGGTAGATGCGGTCGGTGAGCAGGGTGCGGGCGGCCCGGGCGATCGCGGCCAGGCCCCCGGCGTTCCGCCGGGTGACCGGCAGGGTCTCCGGTAGCCGCCAGATGACGACCGTGCCGAGCAGGACCCCGATGATGGTCAGGGCGACGAAGATGATCCGCCAGTTGCCGAGGCCGAGCAGCAGCCCACCGAAGGCGGGGGCGGCCATCGGGGCCAGGCCGAAGATCAGGGTGAGGCGGGAGAAGTACTTGGCGGCGGCGCGGCCGGTGTAGAGGTCACGGACGATGGCGCGGGCCACGACCGTGCCCATCCCGCCGGCGAAGCCCTGGAGGAAGCGGGCCGCGGCGAAGGTCTCCGCGGTCGGCGCGAGGGTGCACAGCAGCGACACCAGGGTGTACGCGGCCACCCCGACCAGCACCGGTCGGCGCCGCCCCCAGCGGTCGCTGAGGGGACCGGTGACGAGTTGACCGACGGCCATGCCGATCAGGCAGGTGGTCAGGGAGAGCTGGATGGTCGCCTGGCTGGTGGACAGGTCGCGGGTCATCTCGGGCAGGGCCGGCAGGTAGGTGTCCAGCGTCAGGGGCCCGATGGCGGTGAGGCTGCCGAGCAGCACCAGCAGCCCGAGGGCGGCCCGGCCGGTGGGTACGGCGACTCGGTCCGGCGCGGGGGCGGTGGGCATGACGGTCTGCGGCATGGCGGCTACGATAGCTCTGCCTACAGAGGCATTTGCCGGAGACGGGGGCGCACTGTGACGGAGGAGACCCTCGCCGAACTCGGCGTGGCCCTGGGTGACCTGCACCGGGTGCTGCGCCGCACGGCCAGTCAGCGCACCGGTCGGCGGGTGCTGCCGGACGCGCAGGTGGAGGTGCTGCGCCTGGTGCAGCGCCAGCCCGGGATCAGTGTCCGGGAGGCCGCCGAGCGCCTGGGCACGGCCGCCAACACGGTGAGCACCCTAATCAGTGGGCTGACCTCGGCGGGGCTGCTGAGCCGGGAGCGGGATCCCGGCGATCGGCGTACCGTCCGGCTGGGCCTGACCGAGGCGGCGCGGGAGCGGATGGCCGCCTACAGCCAGCACCGCAGCGACCTGCTGGCCGACGCCCTGGCGCAGTTGGACCCCGATGACCGGGAGCGGCTGCTGGCCGCCGCACCGGCGCTGTCCCGACTGGCCGACCAGGTGGCCGAGCACCGCTGAGGACCGGCTCGGTGGGCCGAGCCGGTCCCCTGCGACGGCGGTCAGGCCGGCGGGGCCAGATCCTCGAACTCGGTGACCCGGCGGACATCCACCTCGACCTCGGCACCGGCGGCGATGAAGATGTCCGTGAACCGCTGAGCCCACTGCATCGCCTCGGCCTTGTCCCGCACCTGGAGCAGGGCGAACCCGGCGATCAGTTCCTTGGTCTCGGTGAACGGTCCGTCGGTCACGGTCGCCTTGCCCCCGGTGACGGTGATCCGGCCGGAGTCCACACTGCTGGGCCGCAGCCCTTCGGCGGCGAGCAGGACACCGGCCTGGTTGGCCTCCCCCATGAAGGCCCCCATCCGGGCGATGAAAGCCTCGTCCGGCTGCCACAGCTCGGGGGTCTGCTCGTCCAGCTTGTGCATGATCATGTAACGCATCGGTCGTCCCTCTTCTGGTTCTCGTCGATCGGTGGGGCCTGTCAGGCGGGCTGTCACTGACGCGTCGGGCGGCCCGACCGGGATTCGACATCGCCGCCGGAATTTCTTCCGGAGTCTTCTCAGCGCCTCGGCGGCCCTCCGGCGGCACAGTCCGCCGCCCGGTCACGCAGCAGCCGCTGTTCCCGGGCATTGCCGGTCAGCTCGGCCGCCCGGGTGAACTCCGCGGCGGCCTCCGCGTAGCGGCCGAGCTTGGCCAACAGGTCACCGAGCACGGCCGGCAACAGGTGGTAGCGGGCCAGCACCGGGTCCTCGACCAGGGTGCGGGCCAGGGCCAGGCCGGCGGCCGGCCCTTGCGCGAAGGAGACCGCGACCGCCCGGTTCAGTTCCACCACCGGCGAGGGTGCCACCCGTGCCAGCGCGGCGTAGGTCGCCGCGATCCGTCCCCAGTCGGTCTCCTGGGGGGTGCCCGCCCGGGCGTGGCAGGCCACGATCTCCGCCTGAAGGGTGTACGGCCCAGGCTGGTCCCCGCTCGCCCGGGCCCGCTCCAGCGCCGCCAGGCCCCGGCGGATGAGCAGCCGGTCCCAGCGTCGGCGGTCCTGCTCCAACAACAGCACCGGTTCCCCGGCTGCGTCGGTGCGCGCCCCGGTCCGGGAGGCCTGGATCTCCAGCAGGGCGGCCAGCCCGTGCACCTCCGGCTCGTTCGGCATCAGGGCCTGGAGCATCCGGGCCAGCCGCAGGGCGTCCTCGCAGAGGGCCGGACGCATCCAGTCCTGCCCGGCGGTAGCGGCGTACCCCTCATTGAAGATCAGATAGGTGACCTCCAGGACGCTGGCCAGGCGCTGCGGGCGTTCGGCCACCCCGGGCACCTCGAAGGGCACCTTGGCCTCGGCCAGGGTCTTCTTGGCCCGGGTGATCCGCTGGGCCATGGTGGACTCCGGCACCAGGAAGGCCCGGGCGATCTCCTCGGTCTTCAGGCCGCCGACCATCCGCAGGGTCAGGGCGGCGCGGGCCTGGGGGGTCAGCACCGGATGGCAGGCGGTGAAGATCAGTCGGAGCAGGTCGTCGTCGATGGTCTCCTCGAAGGCCGCGTCGAAGTCCGGGGTGAAGGTCTCCGCGCCGAGGTCGCGGCCGAGTTCGGCGACCTTGCGATCGCGTACCTGCCGACGCCGCAGACCGTCGATGGCCCGCCGCTTGCCGACCGCGGTCAGCCAGGCACCCGGATTGTTCGGTATGCCGTCGCGCGGCCACTGCTCCAGGGCGGCGACCAACGCGTCCTGGGCCAACTCCTCGGCCCAGGAGATGTCGCGTACCAACCCGGCCAGGGCGGCGATCACCCGTGCGGACTCGATCCGCCACACCGCGTCGATGGTCCGATTGACCTCGGTGACTCCCATGGCCGCATCAGACCAAACCGGTCAGCCCCGGGCAACCATCCGCCGCAAGGAGGCCCGTTTCGCCGAACTTGGGTCAGGTGAAGACGGTACGGCGGACCCCGCCGTGCAGGCCGCACGCCTTGGGGCTGCCACCGGCCAGGCTGATCTTGCCGTTGGCGCACTGCACCAGGTGACCCCGTCCCTGCCAGAACCCGGGCACACAGTCGAAGTGCTCGCACACCTCGGGGTCCGGCTTGCGGATCCGCTCACCGGCGCAGAAGTCGTACCCCATCGGGTTGACCGGGGCGCCGCAGCGTCCCTGGGGGGTGGGGCTGGCGCGGCGGGCCGGCGGTGAGCCGGAGAGCCGGGGCGCCTTCGAGGTGGCGGCCGGGGCCGGGGTGGCGGCCACCGCCCGCTCCCGGCCGGTCGGGCCCGAGGGGCCGGAGTTGGCCAGGGCCAGCGGCACCAGCACGGCCAGGGCGACCGCCACCACCGCGGTCCGCCTACCGCCCGGCAGCAGGGCCGAGAGCCGGGCCTGGGCGGGGGTGGCGATGCCCGGTCGGCACGGACGGGCCTTGGCGTGCTCGGCGATCAGTTCGTCGAGCTGGGCGATCACCGCCTCGCGCTGCTCGATGGCGTCGGCGAAGGCCAGGGTCAGCAGGAACCGGAACTCGGCCGCCGCGTCGGCGGGCAGCAACACCCCGGAGGTACGCCGCCGGTCGAGCACCTGGATCAGGGTGACCGGGGCCTGCGGGTCGTGGGCCAGGCCGGAGATCCGCCCGTACGCCCAGTCCCGCCGGCCGCGCCCACCTAGCAGCACCAGCCGCCGGTTGGTGATCACCGCTATGCCGGCGTCGGTGGCTCGTACCCCCTCGGGCAGCCGGCGGTGCATCCGCCGGGGCACCTCTCCGACGGTCAACTCCGGGGCGGGCAGCACGGCGATGTGCCGTACCTCCACCAGGCGGGCCGCCGGCACCACCCGGAGCACGATCTCGTCGGGGCCCAGTTCCAGCGGCAGCCCGGCACCCGCTGCGGCGGAACCGTGGCACTGTTCGGCCAGCGTACGCAGCCGGCGCAGTTCCTCGTCCCGTCGCCGCCAGGCCCCCTCGGCGCTGCGGAACAGCCGCCGTCGGCGCTCGTTCTGCCGGCGCGCCCACCGGTACCGCCAGGTCGAACCCGTCGAATCAGTCCTCGCCACGCCGACTCCTTCGCCGCGCATGTAGGCAACCGCAGGCCAGCAGAGGGGGTGTCACAGTGATTAACGGCGCAGGTCACCACCATGGACACGGCTGACCTGGGACGAATTACCCGATCGGGGGATTAACAAGGACGAGTTGGTGGTTTAACTCCTCCTGTCCGCCTTCGGACAAGGCCGGGTGTGACGCATCCAGCAGCGGTAGCGCCAATCAAGCGAACGAGTGGACGGACCCGTCGCCGAGGGCGGACGGGTGCATGACGAACGGCGCCACGAGATGAGCATCCCGACCCGCCGGCTCGACCGGGACACCGCCGACCTGCTCCTCGACGGCGATTCGAACGCCCTCAACCGGGCCGGACGGCTAGCCGCCCTGCTGCGGGCGCTGTGCGGGCCCGCCCGTCCCCACGAACTCGCCGGGGAACCCGCCGCGGTGGCCGCCTTCCTGGCCCGGCTGACCCGGCGGCGTCCCCCGTGACCCCCGCCGCAGACCGACGGCAGGGGTCAGGGTGACTCGACCTCGATGATGCGGAACCGGTGCACCTCGGCGCCGACGATGGCGACCTGCTGCTCCGGTTCCGGGCCGGAAGCGCGGAAGTCCAACAGTTGCTCCTCGGACTCCCACCGCTCGTAGACGTTGATCCGTCCCGGCTCCACCAGATCGGCGCTGATGGCGAAATCCACACAGCCGGGTGCCGACCTGGCCTGCTTGACGATCTCGACACAGGTGGCCAGGTAGTCGTCCCGCTCGACGGGATCGACATACAACGTGCCGGCGACTATCAACACCTTCGGACCTCCGCGGATCGGGACATCGACCACGCCAGTCATACTCCCCCGCCCCGACATCTCCCGGCCCTCGAACCGGCGATCAGCCACCCCCAGGTCACGCCCGGGTGATCGCGTTGGCGTGGATCGCCTCGTTCAGGTACGCCCCCAACCCCGGCGCCATGGCCTCGTAATGGGCCAGGAACCGCTCGTCGGCGACATACATGTCGGCCAGCCCGGTGTGAATCTCGTACGAGCACTCGTAGAACCATCGGCTGATGTGCTGCCGGTGCTCCTCGGCCAACTCCATCGCCGCCGGGCTGTCCGCCGGGGCCCCGGAGGCCATCAGCGCGACCATCCGCCGCCCCCAGTCCTCGGACTCCTCCTTGATCCGCAGCCAGTCCGCCTTGGCGTAGCCGGACACCCGACGATTCGACTCCCGGAACTCCTGCGTGCCGCCCCAGCGCTGCTCCGCCTCCTCGGCATGCGCCTCCGGCTCGAAGTCACCGAACACCTCGAAACGCTCCTGCGGGGTCAGTGGAATGTTCAACTTGCTCGCCTCCATCGCAAACTCGATCGCCGTGACCATCTCCTGCAACCGCTTGATCCGTACCGTCAGCAGCTCGTGCTGACGGCGCAGATGCGCGTCCCGGTCACCGGCCGGGTCGGCGAGGATCTCGGCGATCTGCTCCAGCGGGAACCCCAGCTCGCGGTAGTACCGGACCAGTTGCAGCCGCTCCAGGTCCGCCTCGCTGTAGCGGCGGTAGCCGGCGGCGGTGCGCCCGCTGGGCGACAGCAACCCGATCTGGTCGTAGTGGTGCAGCGCCCGCACGGTCACCCCGGCCAGCTTGGCGACCTGACCCACGGTGTACGCCATGGTTCCCTCCCTTCGGCAACCACGGTCCCGCCTGCCGTTACGTGAGGGTCAAGTCCGATTCTGCGACATCGGCCACGGGGGCGGGGCCGCAGCGGGCCAGGACGGTACGCAACTCGTCCAGGGCGGCGGGCCGCCCGTACCGGTAGCCCTGCCCCTGCACGCAGCCGATCGCGGCCACCGCGTCGTGCTGCCGCTCGGTCTCCACCCCCTCGGCCACCACCCCCAGGCCGTACGCCCCGGCCAACCGGGTGACCATCTCCACCGTGGCGTACGCCCGGGTGTCCTCGGAGAGCCGGGCCACGAAGGACCTGTCGATCTTCAACTCGGTGGCCGGGATCCGGTGCAGGTAGCTCAGCGAGGAGTAGCCGGTGCCGAAGTCGTCGATGGCGATCCGGATGCCCAGCTCACGGAGTTGACTCAGCCGGTCGAGCACCGCCTCGCTGCCCTCGATCAACGCCGACTCGGTCAGCTCCAGGGTCAGGGCCCGCGGGGCCAGTCCGGCCCCCGCGGTGGCCTCGGTGACGGTGGCGATGAGATCCGGTCGGCGCAGGTGGGAGGCCGCGATGTTCACCGCCACGGTGGCCGCCGGAACCCGGTCCTGCCAGGTGGCCGCCGCCCGACACGCCTCCTGGATCACCCACCGGTCGATCGGCAGGATCAGCCCGGTCTCCTCGGCCAGCGGCAGGAACCGCCCCGGGCTCAGGGTGCCCAGCCGGGGATGACGCCACCGCACCAACGCCTCGGCGCTGCGTACCGTGCCGGTGGCCAGGTCCACGATCGGCTGGAACTCCAGGTGCAACTGCTGCTCGTCGACCGCCCGCCGCAGGTCGGCGATCAGCTCCGCCCGGCTGACCGCGGACTCCCGCAGGGCCGGGGTGCACCGCCGGTACGCCGACTTGCCGGCCGCCTTGGCCGCGTACATCGCGATGTCGGCATCACGCAGCAGATCCGTGTACGACTCGTGCTGCGGCCCGTACTCGGCGATGCCGATGCTGGCCGAGGGGTGGACCCCGACCACCTCCTCCCCGGCCGAGGGGTGCAGGGAGGCCAACAACCGCTCCGCCAACCCCTCCGGGGTGGCCGCGCGACCGGTGACCAGCACCGCGAACTCGTCCCCACCGATCCGGGCGATCAGCCCGTCGTCGGCCACCGCCCCCCGCATCCGGCTCGACAGGCCGGTCAGCAGGTTGTCCCCGGTGGTGTGCCCGAACCGGTCGTTGACCTGCTTGAAGCCGTCCAGGTCGAGCAGCAGGACGGCGACCGGCTGGGCACCACCCAGGGCGGACCGCAGCCGGCGGATGAAGGCCAACCGGTTGGGCAACCCGGTGAGCTGGTCGACATAGGCGAGTTGCCGCAGCCGCCCCACCAGACGCAGGTTCTCGTTGGCCGCCAGGATCTGTCGCACCGCCAACGCCGCCAGCAGGGCCAGCAGGGCCAGGAAGACCGGCAGCGGGCTGTGCCCGGAGACGTCCCGGGCCAGCAGGGCCGCCACGATCACCCCACCCACCGGCAGGTACGGCAGGGTCACCCGCCACCACGGCGGCAGCGGCGCCTCGCTGGCCTCCTCGCCCTGATCACACCGCTGCGGGGCGGGAAGCAGGGTGGCCGCCCCGATCAGCAGGTAGCTCAGCGGCCAGAGCACGTCGACCAGGGTGCCGGTCTGGTAGGTGCCGGCGGCCATCCAGGACACGTACATGGCGTCGGCCACCAGGGCCACGTTGCGGAACAGCAGCAGCCAGCCGATCGGAATCAACGCCAGCCCGACGATCAACCCGTCGAGCAGGGCCAACGCCCGCCCCAGGGAGGTACGCGGCGCGGTCAGCGCACACAGCACCGCTACCGTCCCGGTCAGCAGACTCGCCGTGAAGATCAGCCCGACCGGCAGGGTGTGCGGCAGTTCCTGACCGGCCAGCCGTTGGACGGTCCACAGTGCCCGGCCGGCCACCGAGAGCAGCATGGTGGCGGCCAGCAGCAGCCAGAACCGACGCAACGGCCGCGGATGCCGGCGGGCGGCCCCCACACAGGCCAGTGCCGCCCAGCCGGCCACGATGAGCGCACCGAGGTCACTGACCAGGGCCGCACCCGGCAGGGCCAGGGCCAACCAGATGGTCTCGACGGCCACGACCGCGCCTGCGGCGAGCACCCCGACGCGGGCTGACCGGGACTGCCCGGCCGACCCCGCAGGTGCCTGCTCGATGTCCATCCGCGACACGTCGTGGCTCCGGCTTTCTCTCGATCGCGCACCCTCGACGGCGAGGACCGGTCCTGGCAAATCCGGAAAAGACTAGCCATGCCGACGACCGCGCCGCCAGATCCAGCCGGGCGGAGTCCGCAACCCGACGGACCCTGCGATCAATTGATCATCGTCATCGGTTAGCGGGAGGCCACGCTGGGCGACGATCACCTGCCCCCGGGGTCTATCTCCACTCCTCCTCGGGGCGCGGCAGATGTTCCGACCACCCTTCGCCGGTCGGGCCGGGAGGACCCCCGTGGGTCCAGGGGGTCTCCTCCACCGCCGGGAAGGTCCCGGCCGGTACGTACGCCTCACTGAGGGTGGTGTAGCACAGCCGCTCCCCCACCTCAGGCACGCTGCCCGGGGTGGCGGTCAACCCGCGACCCATCCCGCCGGAGAGCTCCAACACCACCTCGGTCCTGCCCTCGGCCCCCGGAGTCACGAAGACCACCCGCGCCTTCTGCCCCGGCCGAGTCGGGCTGGACAGCGCCGCACCGACCCCCACCAGCACCGGATCGGTGGTGACCACCTGGATCCGAGGACGCAACACCGGCCGTCGACCACTGTCGTCGACCCGCCCCGGATCGGCCAACACCACCTCCCCGACGAAGGCCTCCCCGGTCAACCGGTACTCGGCCATCACCAACGGATCGTCGTAGGCGCGCTGCACCGCGTACCGGGCTGCGGCCCGTTCCAGCCGATGCAGCCGGGCGGCCGCCGCCACCGCACCGTCGCGGCGCGGTTGGGGTGCACCCTCGGCGTCGACATGCTCGGCGTAGGCGGTGAAGGCGTCCCGGTCACCCTCCCACCGGGCGGGCACCCGGGCGCCGGGCGGCAGCGCCCGCAACAACCCCACCCCGCGCCACATCAGCTCCCAGGTGGGCGTCAACTGGTCGCGCAGCAACTTCTCCAGCTCCGCGTACGCCTCACCCCGGGCCACCTCGTCCGCCTCGGCGGCCGCGTACGCCTCGATGGCCGGGGCCAGCCGCTCGTTGTCGAAACCCGGGTCGGTGGCCGGACCGGCGGGCGGACACCGGACCGGATCCTCGGCGTACGCCGCCGCCTCGGCACCGGTCATCCCGGACGGCGGGGCGATCCACCCGAGCAGGGCCGGCAGGTGCAGGTCCTCCACCGCGCTCTGCCCGGTAGCCCAGTGCAGACTCAACGCCTGGGTCATCGCCACCAGGGTCGCCGAGCCCGGATGCTCGGCCCGCTCGGCGAAGAAGGTCAGCCACCGCCCCAGCAACGGCACCTGCGGCGGCACCGGATACTCCCCGTCGACCCGCCGGAACCGGGTGGCCCGACCCAGCAGCCGCAGGAAGGTAACCCCGGCCGGATTCGGCACCAGCACCTGGGGTGCGTCCAGGTAGCGGTACCGCACCTCCCGTCCCCGGTCGACCGACACCGCCTCGTTGGCGCCCTGATGAGAGTCCACATAGGGCAGTACAGTGGCCGCCAACTCGGCCACGAAGGCGAACCGCTGATCCCGGTTACGCGGCTGCGGCACGATCAGCAGCCGCCCCTCGCCCGGTGCCGCGCCGACCATCGCCGCCAGCGGGGCGTTCGCCTCCCCCGCCATGGCCAGGGGCACCAACACCAGGGGCCGCCGCGACAGATGCAGGTGCCGGACGGTGGCGACCGGCTGGGCCACCCCGGCGGCCACCGCCTGCGCCGCCGCCAACGCCCGCAAGCTACTCATGCCGCCCCACCGAGGGCTTCGGTGCGCAGGCGGGCGGCGGTGCGGAGCAGGGTCGCGGCCTCGGCCCGCTGGGGGTCGGCCACCGGGTCACCGGCGGCCAGCGCCAGAACCTCCTCCACCCGGTCGATGCCGCCGAGGGCCTCGCGGACCGGACGGCCCAGCGCCCCGGTCTGCCCGCGCGCCTCGTGCCGACAGAAGTACGCCAACTCGCAGGCGGCCAGGCAATCCGGGGCGTAGCGGGCCGGCACCTGGGACAGCGCCGCTACCAGGGCCGCCGGGTCAGCGGCCGGATCGGCGGTGAAATCGGCGGGTACGGCAGCCAGCAACTCGTCGAGCTGATCCATCCGGTCCAGTTGTCGGCGTACCACCAGCAGTTGCTTGCGGACGTCCAGCAGGTGGGCCACCGGCTGGTTGGTGAAGTCGCGCGGGCAGATCAGCACCACCTCGTGCGACACCAGCTGCGGATCGTGCCCCCGCGCGGCGAGCAGCTCCCGCAGGGCCAGCACGTACACCGCCGACTGGATCGCCGCGGCGGCCAGCTTGGCCCCGTCGGCCTGCCCGTCGACGACCGGGAAAGACTTGATCTCGACCACGTGGAACCGGCCGCCCAGCCGCGCGGCCACCAGGTCCGGTTCCAGATGCACCCGCCGCCCGGCGACCTCCAACCCCAACAACGGATGATCGAACAACGCCGCAGCCTGGGCCTGGTCCGGGTCCGCCTGGCCGGGCGTCGATGCCGGGTCGATGCCCTGCGCCTGGCCCGGGACCGGCACTTCCGGCTCGTGCACCTGCGGTGTCACGGCTGCGGTGAGCAGGGCGGCGGAGCGCTGCGCCCGATCGGCCACCTCCTCGCCGGCACCGAGATCGGTCCAGCTAGCCACCGCCGGCACCGCGACCCCGAGCCGCTCGGCCACCAGGCGCAGCAACTCGGCACCCCCGTCGGCCTTCACCTGCGCCTCGAACGCGTTACCCCGGGTGATGGCGAACCGGGATTGGCCGAACCGGGCGGGAAAGCCAATCCGCTCGGCCACCGACGGCTTGTCCACCCCAGCCCCGTCCAGGATCGCCCGGCGGTTGCAACCCGGGTTACCGGTCAACGCCGCGATCGTCCGGGCGTTGTGCCGCCGCGGCGGCAATCCACCCCGAATCGCCGCCAACCGCTGCTCGCTGCTCGTCACGACACGCCACCCTAGCCGTTACCTCTCAGTGCGTTTTGGTGAGCACATGATTGGTAGTCCCGCCTTGCGGTGGGACGGTCCCGGTCTGACCGACTGGTGTCGTGCCGGGTTCATAGAGCGCCAAAGACTGCTGACATCACCGCAGTTGTCAATCCCCACCCTCCCCGCCACCCCTCCCCCGCGCCCCACCCCCCGCCCTCACCCCGCCGATCTAGCACTTCCGGTCGCCAATACACGCTCACGCCCGAAACACCCCGTTGATCATGAGGTTGACGGCAGTGTGGAGATCAACGACTGCCGCCAACCTCATGATCAACGGGGCGAATCGGCGCGGGAGGGTGGGGGTGGGGTGGGGGGAGAGAGCGGGTTAGGGGGTGGGGAGCCAGATGGGTTGCCAGTTGGGGATCTCGTGGAAGCGGCGTAGTTCGGCTAGGCCGGAGACGGAGCCGGACCAGGCGGCGTACGGAGGGTTCTGCTCGTCGAAGCCGCTCTGCACGAAGGTGAGCCTGGTCTTGCCGTCGGACTCGGCCAGTTCAAAGGTCGTCACGCCGGGTGCTCCCCAGTCGACGGACATCCGCCGGCCCGGCTCCAGGTCGACGATCTTGGCGGCGTCACCGTGCTCGAGGCCGCCCATGGCGTACCGGCCACCGACCCAGGGCTCGATGCCGATCGGGTAGCCGAACCAGGCGGTCACCTGCTCCGAGTCGGTAAGCGACTCCCAGACCTTGTCGGCCGGGGCGTTGATGACCATTTCGGCGCGGAAATCGGCGCTGGTGAAGTCCGTCTTCGGCAGCAGTGGGCTGCCTTCCAGGTGGGCGCCCAGGTTGGCGGTCGCCAGCGCCCAGTAGGTCAGGAGCACCCCCCGGATGCTGGTGCCGTTGACGACGTCGTTGAAGTCGTAGTGGGTCTGCGACAGGTGCAGCACGGTGACGTCCGGCCCGTCCGGACTCAGGGTGATCTCGGTGGTGGTCTCCTCACCGTCGAGTAACCAGGCGAAGCGCAGCCGCTCGTCGTCGACGTGCAGCAGTCGCTGGTGCGGGGCCTCGCCCTCGGGGGTGTAGCGGCCCCAGAACTCGTACCGCTTCGGCAGGTCGACCTCAACATGCTCGGCCAGCCAGATCCGCAACTCGGCCGGATCGGTCAGGGCTTGGTGCACCCGCGCGATCGGTGCGGTCAGGCGTACGGCGAAGGTCATCGGTTCAGTCACGGTCGGTCTCCTTCGGGTAGCAGGCCACGGCGAGTTTGAAGGCGTCACCTTCGGCGCCGCCGTAGCGGGTGAACAACTCCTGTAACGCGGACTGGAGGTCGTGCAGGAATTCCTGCCGGCGCTCGGCCGGCACCCGGATCTCGCCGGAGACGCCGATCGAGGGCAGTTCGGGTGCGCTGCGGTCGAGGGCGGCGACGTCGGCCTGGACCTCTTCCATCAGGTCCAGCAGGTAGCCCAGGCTCAACTCGTCGCGGGTGCGACGCAGCCCGATCCGCCCCACCACCCGGGGCGAGAGCCAGTACGACCGGGCGGCGGCCTGGTAGATGCCCTCGGTGATGCCGCGGACCTTGCGCTGGTCGACCTGCTCCACCAGCCCGGCCCCGACCAGCTGCTTGACGTGGTAGTAGACCCGCTGCGGGGTCTGCTCCAGTCGGGCGGCCACCTCGGTGCAGGTGCGCGGCTCGGCCAACTGCCGCAGCACCTCGACACGCTGCGGCTTGAGCAGGGTCTCGGCCTGCTCGATCTGCTCCAGGTACAGGACGTCTCTCATGGCAAAAATCAGCTTGTACGTACAAAATCTGTTTGTCAATCGATTCGACGAAGGCCGCGCCGGGCGATTCCGACGCGGCCTTCATCGATCAGGAGGTCAGGAGATCAGTGGGTCAGGCCAGCCAGTCCGGGCGCAGCGGGTAGCCGTTCACCCCGTCGGGGCCGTTGCGGGTGGCCACGACCTGGTGCAGTTGGATGCCGTTGCGTTCGAAGGCCAACCGCGAACCGGCCATGTAGAGCCCCCACACCCGGGCCGTGCCGGTGCCCACCTCGCCGACGCAGAAATCCCAGTGCTCGACCAGGTTGCGGCACCAGGCCGCCAGGGTCAGGGCATAGTGCTGGCGCAGGTTCTCCTCATGGTGCACCTCCAGCCCGACATCGTGGATCTCGCTGATCAGCCGACCCGGGCCGGCCAACTCGCCGTCCGGGAAGACGTACCGGTCGATGAAGGCTCCGGAGCGGTGCGGCGCCCGGTTGTCCGCCCGGGTGATGCAGTGGTTGAGCAGACGCCCCTCCGGCCGCAGCCGGTCGGCCAGGGCACCGAAGTACGCCGGATAGTTGCGGACCCCGATGTGCTCGGTCAGGCCGATCGAGGAGACCGCGTCGAACTGCTCGGGTGGGGCGTCCCGGTAGTCCAGGTGCCGCACCTCGGCCAGCCCGGTCAAGCCCTCCCGCTCGATCGCGGCCTGGGCCCACTGCGCCTGCGCCCGGGACAACGTCACCCCCAGGGCCTTGACCCCGTACTCCCGGGCCGCGTGCCGGACCATGCCGCCCCACCCGCACCCCACATCCAGCAGCCGCATCCCCGGGCGCAGCGCCAGCTTGCCCGCCACCAGGTCGTACTTGCTGGCCTGGGCCTGTTCCAGGGTGTCGTCGGGGCTGCGGTACACCGCGCAGGTGTAGGTCATCGAGGGTCCCAACACCTTCTCGTAGAAGGCGTTGGACACGTCGTAGTGGTGGGAGATGGCGCTGCTGTCGCGCAGGCGCGAATGCCGCAGCCCACTCATCACCCGCTTCCAGCGCGGCACCGCCTCCTGCGGCGGGGGCGGCGGCGGCAGCAGGCGCTCCCAGCCCAGCTCGCGTACCAGGGCCAGCCCCTCGGCCAGGGCCGGTGGGCGCAGCCGCAACTCGTCCTTGAACACCCGCAACGCCTCGTAGGGATCGCCCGGGTGCACCCCCTGGATGGCCAGATCCCCGCTGACGTACGCCCGCGCCATGCCCAGGTCACCCGGAGCGGTGAGCAGGTACGACAGCCCTCGCTCGGTGCGGATCGACAGGGTGATGCCGGAATCGGTGGGCCCGATGGCGCTGCCGTCGTAGCCGGTGACCCGCACCGGCAGGGGTCCTGCGGTGACCGCCCGGACGACGTCCGCCACGGTCGGTCCGCGCCGCCCGGACCCCGGCGGCGGGGTGGCGGCGGCGCCGGCTGTTCCCTGGTCTCGGTCCGTCAGGCTCATGCCGGCACTCCGTTCCGCGCCGCATCCACGCCGAGCCTGATGATTCGCTCGCTCATGCTCGTGCTACCGCCTTTTCGTACAGTCCGGTGAGGCGATGCTCCGGGTCGTACCGGTCCCGCACGGCACGCCATGTGTCGCCGCCGTAGAGCCGGTCGAACGCATCCCGGTCGTAGTACGCGTCGGAGTAGAGCGACTTGTGCCCGCCCACCTCCGACACCGCGCGCTCGATCTCCCGGTTGACGTCGCCGTCGGCGGCGCCCTCGGCGATCGGCACAGTTCCCCAGAACCCGATGTTGACGTAGTCCTGCGCCGGCCGTAGTGGATACAGGGGCCAGGACCGGGCCGATCCGGCGCCCGTCGGCTCACGCAGCCGCAGCGGGCACAACCACACCGGGGTCATCCGCACCCGGTCGGCGAACCAGTGCAGGAATTCCGCCGTACGCTCCAGCGGAATCTCCACGTCCTGCACCACTCGCTCCCGGGCCGGCTGGCCGCGCCAGCGGTCGATCCGGGCGGCCACCTGATGCCGGTGCTCCAGGCGCACGATGCGGTGGTAGACGTCGCTGCGCCGCCACCGCGCCGGCCACAGCCGTCGTACCACCGGATGCTGCACCCCGAAGGCGGCCGAGCACCAGAACCAGTCCGTGTCCCAGCGCCACAGGTAGTCGTGGGTGGTCAACGCATCGTCCCGGCGTCGCCGCAACGAGCGGTAGTAGATCTCCTGCCCGGTGTAGTCGGACACCGCCGGCACCTCGTCGGTGAAGGTGCCCAGCACCAGGTACGCCTCCTCGGGGCTGAACATCACCCCGTCCAGGGCGTCCACCGGCTGCCCTTCCCAACTGCGATCGGCCGTGATCTGGCCGATCGCGTCGGTCAGCTCGGCCAGGTCGGTGAAGCGCACATTGCGCAGGGCGACGAAGCGGCGGACCGGCTGGAGCTCGATGCGCAGTCGGGTGGCGTAGCCGAGGCTGCCCAGCGAGTTGGGGAAGGCCGCGAACAGGTCGGCGTGCTCCCCCTCAGGCCGGGCACTGATCACCTCCCCGGCACCGGTCAGCACGTCCAGCTCGATGACGGACTCGTGCGGCAGGCCGTTGCGGAAGGAGGTCGACTCGATGCCCAGCCCGGTCACCGCCCCACCCAGGGTGATGGTGCGCAACTGGGGCACCACCAAGGGCATCAGCCCGTACGCCAGGGTCGCCTCGACCAGCCGTTCGTAGGTGCACATGCCCTGCACCTCGGCGGTGCGGGCGACCGGGTCGACCCCCAGGACCCCGTCCAGCCCACTGACGTCCAACCCGGTGGTGCGGGGTGCGTTACGTGGACGGAACAGGTTGGAGGTGCGCTTGGCCAGCCGAACCGGTTGACCCGGTGGCACCGCATGGTACGACCGTCGCAGCTGGGCAACCGCCCAGTCGTGATCACGCACAGCGTGCATGGGATCACTTTACGCGCCGACGATGCGTGGGGATGTCCCTGAGGGCATTTCGGATTCGCCGTGTCTGCGGTATCCGCCGACGGTGCGGCGACCTAGCGTTGGAGTCATGCCGAAAGCTGTCTGGAACGACCTGATCATCGCCGAGAGCGAGGACACCGTGGTGGTGGAGGGCAACCACTACTTCCCCCGCTCGGCCCTGCGGGAGGACCTGCTCCGCGCCTCCGACACCCACACCTTCTGCCCATGGAAGGGCACCGCCTCCTACTACACCCTGGAACACGCGGGCCGGACCAGCGCCGACGCGGTCTGGTACTACCCACAACCGCTGCCGGAGGCGGAGATGGTCCGCGACCGGGTGGCCTTCTGGAAGGACGTACGGGTCGTCGACTGAGTCACCGCGGCAGGGGGTGGTCGGCCCGGCCCGGCCGGCGTGGACCAGGATGCCGGCATGTCGGAAACCGAGGGATCGGGCCGGGTCTACGGCACCCAGCGCCGGGGTCTGCTCCGCGATCCGCTGCTGAGCACGGCCCTGGGGGTCGGACTCGTCGGCGTCCTGGTCGGGGTGCTGTTCGCCACCGGGGTGCTCGGCGGTGATCCGCCGCCCTCCCCCACGGTGCTGAGCAGCCCGGTAGCGCCCAGCCCGACCGAGACGGAACCGACCCTGACCCCCGTCGAGGAGCCCAAGGCCACGCCTTCGGCGAGCCCCACCCCCACCCCCGCCCCGGACCCGGTGGTCGGCACGCGGGTGGTCCGGGGTGTCGGCTCGGGCCTGTGCCTGGGGCTAGACGGTGCCGGGGAGATGGCCCTGGCCGAGTTGGCCGGATGCACCGGCGGGCCGGAACAGCAGTGGGTGGTCAACCGGTTCGGCCCGGACACGGTCACCCTGACCAACGCCGCGTACAACCAGTGCCTGGACGTCGAGGGCGGCAGCGGCGACGACGGCGCCCGGGTGTTGCAGTTCCGCTGCCACGGTGAGGCCAACCAGCAGTGGCGCCTGCAGCCGGTCGACGGCGGCGCGGCCCTGCTGGTCGCCGTGCACAGCGGCAAGTGCGCCCAGGTCAACGGCGGTGGCGCGGCGGCCGGCGACGACCTCGTCCAGGCCCCCTGCGACGGCAACCCCGCCCAGCGCTGGACCCTCCAGTAAACCGGAGAAGGAGCTAGCGCCGACCTCGACGGGCCCGCAGATAGTCGCTGACCACGTACTCGCCCAGGTCCTCGGTGTCCGGGGTGAAGACCCGGCCACCGCTGCGGCGGGCCACCGCGTCGACGAACCGACGCAGCCCGGGGTCGTCGCCGAGCATGAACAGGTTCAGGGTAGCCCCGCGCCGACCCAGCCGGTCCACCTCCCGGATCGTCGCATCGATCGTCTCCGGTAGCGGCGGCCAGCAGAACACCGCCTCCCCGTCCTCGGGATCCAGATGGGCGGTGGGCTCCCCGTCGGTGACCACCAGCACCACCGGCTCGGCGTCCGGATGACGACTCAGGTGCCGACCGGCCAACCGCAGCGCGTGTTGAAGGTTCGTACCCTGGGCCCGGTCCGGCTCCACCGCGGCCAACTCCTGTTGGCTCAGGGTCGCCGCCTCTCGACCGAATCCGATGATCTGCAGGGCGTCCTGCGGGAACCGGGTGGCCATCAGGTGGGCCAGGGCCAGCGCGGTCTGCTTCATCGGCCCCCACCGGCCCTGCGAGATCATCGAGTACGACAGGTCCACGCAGAGGGCCACCGCCGCGGCGGCCCGCCGCTCGGTCTCGACCACCTCGAAGTCCGACACCGCCAGCCGCACCGGCACCCCCGGGCCGGACCGGGCCACCGCCCGGGTGAGGGTACGCACCACGTCCAGGGGCTGCTCGTCGCCGTACTCCCAGGGGCGGGAGGCCCCACTGACCTCCCCGGCGGCTCCCGCCGAACGCAGGTCGTGTCGCCCGCGCGGGCCGGCGGTCAGCTCGGCGAAGACCTGACGCAGGGCGGTGCCCCCTAGCCGGCGCAACGCCTTCGGGCTGAGGGTCAGCCCCTCGGCGTCCCGGGTCACCCACCCCTGCCGGCGCAGCTCACGCTCCAACTCCCGCAACTGGCGTACGTCCTCGGCGGCGTCGCGACCCAACGTCCGGGCGACCGCCTCGACGTCGATGTCGTCGAGGGTAGCCCCGGGGTGCCCCTGGCCCAGTTGGTCCAGCAGGTCATCCAGGTCGGCCACCTCGTCGAGCACCCCGGTAGCCTCGCCGTACCCCAGGGGTTGACCGCCCTGGGTCCGCTCGCCGCGCCCCCAGCGCAGGTCCGGTCGCAGGGAGCGCAGGTTCTGCTCCAGCGCGGCCAACTCCCCGGCCAGCCGGTCACCGAGGGACTGCCGCATCAGCTCGGCCAGCTCCGTACGCTGCCGCTCGGACAGCGAGTTCATCAGCCGCTGCCCGGCCGCCGCCCGGCGGGCCAGCAGCTCGATCAGTTCGTCTACGTTCCCGGGTCGTTCCGGGAAGAACTCGCCGTGCCGGCGCATGAACTCGGCGAAGGCGTCCGTGGTGTCCTCGGCGCGGGCGTGCCGGGCCAGCAGGGCGTTCAGGTCCCGCATCATCTCGGCCAGCCGCTCCTGCACGGCCGGGTCGGCCGCCAACTGCGCCGACTCGCGCAGCCCCGCGAACCGCTGGCCGAGCACCTCCTCCCGCAGCCCGTCGAGGATCCGCTGGTAGAGCTGGCGGGCCTCGTCGCTGGCCCACTGGTAGCCGGCCAGCTCCCGTACGGCCTGGGCGGTGGAGCGGGGCAGGTTGCCCAGCATGGTCTCGGCGAACCGGGCCTGCTCGTCCTGCCGGTTGGCCAACTCGTCCCGCTCGGCCGCCAGGGCCTGGTCGAGCAGGCCCCGGGCCCGGGTCACCGCCCCGTCCAGCTCGCCCCGACGCAGCATTTCCCGCCGCAGTCGGCGGGCCCGGGCGGTCAACTCGTCCAGCCCGCGGGACCCCTTGGGGCCTCGGCGCAGCAGGTCACGCAGTGCCTGACGCAGGCTGCCCCCGGCCAGCACCTCCTGGCCCACCTGATCCACCGCGGCCTGCACGTCGTACGGCGGGGCCAGGGGGTCGGGGCCGCCGCGCCACTGCCCGTACCGGAACCGGTTGCCGGCCATGATCAGTCCCGGCTGCCGTAGCGGGTCCGCCCCGAGTCGGTGACGTCCTTGCCCAGCCGACGGCTCAGGTGCAGTCCTTCCAAGACGAACTCGACCGCGGCGGCGGCCTGCCCGGGGCTCGGGGCGTCCCCGACACCGAGCCGGTCCAGCACCTTGGCCAGGCCGGGTACCGTGCCCACCTGGCTCAGCAGGTCGGTCGCGGAGACCAACTCCCCGGTCTCGATGGCCTTGCCGTCCTCGACCAGGGCGGTGAATCCGGACAGGTCCAGCCCGGCCAGCCGGGCCCGGAAGGTCTCCGCGGTGGCGATACGCAGCAGATGCCCGAGGATCTCGGCCTCCCGGCCCTCCTCCCCGCTCTCGAACTCCACCTTGCCGCGCAGGGTGGAGGTCACCGACACCGCATCCCCCACCCGCGCGACCGCCTCGGCATCGGAGGCCAGCAGGCTGGCGCGGCGCAACGCGGCGGCGGCGACCGTCTCCGCGGCGGCGATGGCGAACCGGGCGGAGACCCCCGAGCGGGGATCCACCGAGGGCGAGTCGCGTACCGCCCGGGCGAACCGGGCCAGCACCTCCAGTACGTGCTCCGGCACCTCGGCGACCAGGTCGGCCTCCTGCCGGATCAGCGCCAGCTCCAACTCCAGGTCGGTCGGATAGTGGGTACGGATCTCGGCGCCGAACCGGTCCTTGAGCGGGGTGATGATCCGCCCCCGGTTGGTGTAGTCCTCCGGGTTGGCGCTGGCCACCAGGAGCAGGTCCAGCGGCAGCCGCAGCTGGTAGCCGCGTACCTGGATGTCCCGTTCCTCCAGCACGTTGAGCAACGCCACCTGGATCCGCTCGGCCAGGTCGGGCAGCTCGTTGACCGCGAAGATGCCCCGGTTGGTACGCGGCACCAGACCGAAGTGGATCGTCTCCGGGTCGCCTAGGGTGCGCCCCTGCGCCAGCCGGATGGGGTCTACGTCGCCGATCAGGTCGCCGACGCTGGTGTCCGGGGTGGCCAGCTTCTCGCCGTAGCGCATCGAGCGGTGCAGCCAGCCGACCGGCAGGTCGTCGCCGGCCTCGGCGACCAGCGCCCGGGATGACGGGGTGACCGGGTGCAGGGGGTGCTCGTTGAGCACCGATCCGGCGATCACCGGGGTCCACTCGTCCAGCAGCTCCACCAGGGACCGGATCAGCCGGGTCTTGCCCTGTCCACGTTCGCCGAGCAGCACCATGTCGTGTCCGGCCAGCAGCGCCCGTTCCACCTCGGGCAGCACGGTGTCGTCGTACCCGACGATGCCGGCGAAGCGTGGCGCACCTTCCCGCATCCGGGCCAGCAGGTTGTCCCGCAACTCCTGCTTGACGGTGCGGTATCGCCATCCGGCGGCGCGTAACGCGCCGAGGGTGGCGGGTAGATCGGGCGACGGGATCGGAGTTGCCGGAAAGCTGCTCACCAGACCACGCTAGCTCGCACTCACCGCGATCAGGTCCGCTCACCGAAGCGGGGTCGGATTGTCGATATCGCAAGCCCCGGGTGGCGGCGCGGACCACAAAGACGATCAATGCGGTACGCGATCTGTCCGAAACCGAACGTAGCGGCGCATGAGACAGGGATCGACATCGACCGGTGTGGAACCGGTGACCCGGGCGGCGCATTCAGCTATCGTCGTGGATGTCTGGAGGGGAGCAGTCATGAGCAGGAAGCGCCTCGGGGTGCTCATACTCCTGATCGCCACGCCGCTGTTGATCGGGGCGAGCCTGCTGATGGTCGGCGGTGATCGCCCGGTCTCGGACGACGGCCCGGCACCGCCCTCGACCATGGACGAGACGACCGGCATCGTGACCGGCACCGTCACCACCGCCGCCGGCGCCCCCGTCGAGAGAGCCGCCGTCCAGGTCAAACCCCTGGACGACCCGGCGCCGGCGATCCCGGAGATCGGGGTGCTCACCGGGGACACCGGGCAGTACGAGTGGCGACTCCTGCCGGGCCGCTACGAGATCGTGATCAGCAGGGACGAGCAGGACAGCGATCCGCAGACCGCTACCGTCACCGCCGGTGGAGTGGTCCGGCTGGACTTCACCCTCCCCTGAGCAGGGGATCAGAGGGTGGCCAGGGCGGTGTCGATGGCCTCGCGCTGGGCCTGGTCGGAGTAGACGGCCGGATCGACGGCCGCCAGCACGTTCAGCCCCTCGACCAGGGCCACCAGACTGGTCGCGGTGGCCGTACAGTCGGTCGGCGACCGGTCCGGCCGTGCCTCGGCGACCAGAGCGGCGATCCGGTCGACGAACCGGCGGTTGTAGGAGCGGTGCAGCTCGGCCAGGACCGGGTCGGCCAGGGCTGCGGCCAGGAAACCCACCCACACCCGTGCCTGCTCCCGCTTCTCCTCGGTCGGCGAGGCCGCCTGCCACAGCACGGCCCGTAGCGCCGCCCGAGGGCTGTCCGCGGCCGCCTGCGCCGCGTCGGCCTGCTGGCCGGTACGCCGGTGCAGCAGTTCCCGGGCGTGCACCAGCAGAGCCTGCTTGTCGGCGAAGGTGTGCAGGACCATCCCGGTGGTGCAGCCGGCCCGCTCGGCTACCGCCCGCAGGGTCAGGCCGGGCAGACCCCGCTCGGCCAGCACCGACCAGGTGGCGGCCGACAGCCGTTGCTGCTGGTCGACCAGGTCACGTCGTCTGGCCATCCGTACCCCTTCCGGGAGAGCCGATCCGTAGCGTACGTTACGGTAACGCTTGTTACGGAGTCTGGGCGGAAGGAAGGTCGTCATGGTCCTCGTCGACCAGGAGCCGTGGGAGTCCACCGACGCGGTCCGGCTGCGCGAGGCGCAGCGCGTCGAACTCGACGCCCGCTACGGCAACGACAACCACGAACCGGGCGAGGAACCCACCGCCGCCAGCGTCCCGGTCTTCCTGGTCGCCCGCGACGCCGACGGCACCGCCGTGGGCTGCGGCGGCCTACGACTGCTGACCCCCGACTCCGCCGAGATCAAACGGATGTACGTCGTCCCGGCCGCCCGGGGCACCGGGGTCGCCGTCGCCATCCTGCGCGCCCTGGAGCAGCGGGCCCGCGAGCTGGGCGTACGCACCCTGCTGCTGGAGACCGGCACCGCCCAGCCCGAGGCCATGCGCTTCTACGAGCGGGAGGGCTACCACCGCATCGACAACTTCGGCCCGTACCGGGGAGCGCCGTTGTCCCTCTGCTACGCCCGCGACCTACCCTGACCGGCCCTCGTCGCTGGCTGCTGGTCAGCGTCCGGCGCGGGCCCGGAGCATTCCCGGTACGGCGGCCAGCCCGGTGACCGGGCGGAACGCCCGCGCCGCGTTGACCAGAGCGGCGTACTCGTCCTCGGCCAGGTCGATCTCCGCGGCGGCGGCGTTGCGTTCCACCTGCTCCACCGTGGAGGCCCCCGGAATCGCCACCACGTTGGGGTGCCGCAACACGTACGCCAGGGCGATCTGGCTGGGGGTGGCGTCGTGCGCGGCGGCCACCTGACGCAGGGTCTCGATCAGGGCGGTGCCGCGCTCCAGGTTCTCCGGCAGAAAGTACGGGTTGGCCCGGCGCACCGCCCCGACCGGCGGATGATTCGCGTCGTACCGCCCGGAGAGGAACCCCTGCGCCAACGGGCTGTACGCGATGACCAGGCGACCGGCCTGCTCCGCGTACGGCAGGAGGTCGTCCTCCGGCTTGCGGTCGATCAGGCTGTAGCGCACCTGGTTGCTCAACACCCGACGGCCCAGCGCGGCCTCGGCGACCTGCCAGCGACGCAGGCTGTAGTTGCTCACCCCCACCTCGGCGACCAGGCCGACCTCCTGCAGGGCCCGCATCCCCCGCATGGTGTTCTGATCGCTGACCACCGGGTTGGGCTGATGCACCTGGTAGAGATCGATGCTGGTGGTCCCTAGCCGGGCCGCCGAGGCTACCGCCCGCTGCTGCACCACGGCGGCCACCGGCAGCACCGGAAATATCTTGGTAGCGACGGTGACCTTGTCCCGGGCCTCGGTCAGGGCGGCACCGAGAATCCGCTCGCTGCGGCCGAAACCGTACAGCTCTGCGGTGTCGAAGAGGGTGACGCCCAACTCGACCGCCCGCCGGACGATGGCCCCCGCCAACTTCTCGTAGTCCGGGCCGTACCCCCACTCCCGCGACCCGAACTGCCAGGTGCCTAGGCCGATCTTGGACAGGGGTTTCGGGGTGTCGAGCCGCACGTAGCGCATGGCTGGAACGGTACCCGTCACCACCCGACCCCAACACGGATCAGCCCAACGCAACGGGGTCGGCACACTGCGGCCGGGTGGCACCAGGGCTCACTTGCGCTCGACGTGGTAGGCGCCGCCGCCGGCCGCAGCGCCTTCGGTGAGGGCTTTCCAGGTCGTACCGTCAAGGCCGAAGGTGTCCAGGATGTAGCCGGCGACCGCCTCGGCTACCAGGGCCACGCGGGCGGGATCCTCGTCGCTGGTCTCGGCTACCTGCTCGCCGGCCACCCCACCGAGGGTGTGTTCACCGTCGGTGATGGTGAACAGGCTCTTGGGCGTGGGGCTGAGGTGGTAGGCGTCGGTGAACCAGTCCGGCCCACGGGTGGACATCGCCGACTGGTCCTTGCCGCCCGCGACGACGAGGGCCGGCGTGGTCATGGTGGAGAAGTCCGGCCGCATGAACGGCAGATGCTCCACCGCGAAGGGGGTCAGCGAGTCGCCGGTACCGGTCGCGGTGAGCAGCGCCCCGGCCTTGACCAAGGGATGGGAGAAATCCTCCCCGGGCGTGCCGTCGGCGTCGAGCACCCGGGCACCGAGGAGGGTGCCGACGCTCTGACCACCCCAGGAGTGCCCGACGGCGGCGACACGCTCCCGGTCGGTGCGGCCGGCCAGCCCCGCTCGGCCGAGGATGTCGTCGAGGTTGTCCAGGACGGCGTGCAGGTCGGCGATTCGGACTCGCCAGATGGTGCCGAATCGCGGGTCGTCGAACCCCAGGCCGTGGCGGCGGGAGTCGAGGTGGGTCGGCTGGACGACGACGAAGCCGGTGGCGGCCCACCGGTCGACGAGCGGCTCGTAGGCGTCCATGGACCAGGCGTTGCCGTGCGAGAACACGAGCACTGGGAGGTCGTGGCCGGAAACCGGGGCGGTGACCTTGACCGCCAGGTCGAAGTCACGTCCGGTGGTGGGCACGGGGACGGGCTTGATCGCCATGATCTGCTGGGCGAGTTGGTGCAGGTGCATGATGTCGCTGCTTCCTCTGCCGTGGGGAGGGCGCCTGCCACAATTGGCGGAACACCGTTCCGTCAAAGCTAGCGGAACAATGTTCCGCCAACAAGGAGGAACCGTGACCGAGTCGCCCGGGGCACGCGAGGCAGGCGTACGCCGCACCCGCGAGACACTTCTCGCCGCCGCTGCGGCGGTCTTCGTGGAGCAGGGAGTGCAGGCACCCATCCGGGACATCGCCGGACGGGCCGGAGTGGGTCTCGGCACGGTCTACCGCCACTTCCCGAACCGCGCCGAACTGGTCACCGCGGTGTACCGCCACCAGATCGAGGAGTGCGTGGCGCTGGCCTCGGCACTGCAGCGAGAGGACATCGCGCCCGGCGAGGCCCTGACGCGCTGGATCGGGGCCTTCGTGGAGTTCCTGGTGACCAAGCACGGGCTGGGGGTCGCCCTGCAGTCCGACGACCCGAGCCTGCTCACCCTGCATTCGCTGATGCTCGACGAGCTCGTCCCGGCCTGCGCGTCGTTGATCGCCGCAGGTGTCTCCGCAGGCGAGATCGACCCCGGCGTGACCGCGTACACCCTCATGCGCGCGGTGGGGAACCTGTGCATCCTCGGCCCGGGCTACGAGCGGGCCCAGGCGCAGGACATGGTGGCCCGCCTGCTCGTCGGATGCCGCAGCGCCCGGTGAGGCCCAGCGCCTCCAGGACCGTTCCGGAGAGGGCGGGCAGGAGGAGGCGGAGTCTGGAAGAATCGTCGAGCCGATCGATGGGAAGCCTCCGACCACACCAGAGGATGATCTGCGTTGGCACACCGCTACTTCGGCCCGACGTCGCCTGTCCCCAATCTGCTCATCGCGAATGGGGTGGGAGGAGACCGTTGAACGGCCGCACCACCGCTCGGCGACGCCGAACCGGGCTCAAGAACGCGCCCGAAGACACCGGCGACGTACCCGGGCGCGGACGGCTCTGGCGGTTCTTCGCCGTCGCCCTGACGATGCCGACCCTCGGCTCCGCGCTCGGGCTCGACGGCGGCGCCATCTTCCAGATCGCCGCTGTCGAGGACCTCGGCCTCGATCCCGGGACCATCGGTCTGGCCTTCGCCATGGGCCTGCTCTCCGTGCCCATCCAGATGCTCGCCGCTCGCCTGCCGTTGTGGCGGGCCGGCCGCAACCTCCAACTCTTCTTCCTCGTCGCCGCCGTCGAATGCGCAGTTTTGGCGGTGCTCGTGGGTCTGGACGTGGTCGGCGGAGGTTTCGCCCTCATCGCCCTCGCCGTCACGGTCACGGCGGAGATCAACTTGTCGGTGCTCTACGCCCCCTCGTGGCAGCCACTGCTGAACTACGGCCTCGTCAGCCAGGAACGCCAGCGGGTGAACTCCTGGGGCAGGGCCGCCGGCGGCCTGATCGTGGCCGGTGCGGTCCTGCTGTACGGCTCGGGCGGCCCCGTGCTGCGTACGGCGATGTTCGCGGTCATCGGCGCCGTCGCCCTGCTGCTAGCTGTCGCCGCCCGCGGCATCCCGGCTCCGAACCGACCGGTGGAGCGCGACCTCGACACGCCCCTTCGCGGAAACCGGCCCACGCTCTCACCCACCATGCGGCGGATCTACCTGATCCTCGCCGTCGCCGGGCTGGCCGCCGCCTGGCCGCTCTTCCTCGTCTACGCCGACAAGGTCCTGTGGCCCGGCGCCAACCTCGGGCTGCTCGGGGCGGTGCAGCTCGGTGGAGCACTCCTCGCCGCCGCCTCCTGGCGGTCCCGCCACACGAACCTCGGCCGCTATGCCTGGCAAGCCGGTCTGGTGCTGCTGACCGCCACCGTCGCCCTCGCCGTCGTGCGGGCACCGGTCGACGGGACCGCCGAGCAGGTGATCACCGTCGCGGCCCTGGCCGTGGCGTCGGCAGCCAACCTCACGATCCTTCTGGCCATGCTCGAACGGGCACACCGGGACGTCGACGAAACCACCTCGGTCCGGGCCCTGACGTTGCTCGACGTCGTGGCATCTACGTCGCTTCAGGTCGGGCTCTTCGTCGGCGGGCTGCTCGTGTCGTTCAGCATCGATCGGGCCGATTGGCCGCTCGACCCCTACCGGATCTGGCTGGTGGCGGGCACGGCTGCCGTCGCCATGGGCCTGATGTCGCCCGCCCTCCGCAGGACACCGACGGAATAGCCGATGGTGGAGTCAGCTGCTCGGGGCCGCCCCGAATGACAAAAGCCCTGGTGGGAGACACTGTCTCCCACCAGGGCTTTCGCTCGGGTGGAGCCGAGGGGACTCGAACCCCTGACCCCCACACTGCCAGGGGGGATCTCTCAAGCCGCCTCAGCCTGCTAGCGATTTGACCTGCAGCACCGAACTCACTGTCCCTGCTAGCGCCCGTCACCCCCCGCCGTGACCTTTCTTTCTGGCACGAATCTGGCACACCTCCAGGACGTCGCCCCGGCCGCACAAACACACGGCTTAGGAAGAAGCCTGCTCCTACTGGCATCCCCTGCCCTACCGAGGCTTACGTCCGGCAGACGATCAGATAGCAAGCCCGCCAACTCCGTGCACGCTTCGGATCTTGCCGCATCGAGCACCCAGCAAGGTCGTTCCTTGAGGTGAGGGCAGGCATGCAGCCGTGAGGCTTGGTGCGTGGCAGTGCCTGCCATACTGCACTAGGCGAGAACGGCGCAAGGGAGAACTTGCAGTGGACTTCACTGGGATCCTCCAAACTCTCATTGGCGGAGCTCTTGGCGGTGCCATTATCCCCCTACTGACCCATGCTAAAGAGAAGCGGATTGCTCGCAGTGCCGTTCGTGAACACCTCTCGCAGGTTGAACAACAACGCTGGTGCACGACGAAGGACGCGGAGGCGGAAAGGCAGTTCATAAGAGCAACCGAACGACTTGAAGCTGTAGCCCTTAGTGCCGGCATCCATAAGGAGGTAGTGCGGACGTATATCAACTTGGCGGGGGTTGCGTTCTATTCTACCCAGCGGAGCGTAGAAAAGTACGTCGACATGGAGGGCCAGCCGCTACGGGGCGGCGCACTAGATTCCGACACGGCCGCTGTTGTCGAAGGGAGTCATGAGCTTCTCACGGACGCCATATGGCATCCTGTTAGAAGCGCACTCTTAAGACGGCAGCAACTTCGCCGCATTCGACGTACCGTGGCATTACTTATTGAGTTGGCATATATCGATGACCCGAACGACGACGGGCTAACCGACTGGGATAGCTGGGAAGAGGATCAAGTTCGCTCCAGAGTGAAGCTTCGGAATGTAGCTAGACGGGCGAAGGAGAATCTAGCAAGGGGCGGCACCCATGCAGCGGGTGACATATATCGAGGGGTGCCGGCAGTCGAAGGCTCGATGGCGGTGCCCGATCCCTGTTCTGAAGGAACCACCAGCCGTCAGTGAGAGCCAAGCCAGCAGCTGGGCTAATCTGTCTAAACGGTCCACCGACTCCGACTCCCGGGCTTGGCCACGCTGACTCTTGGCCTCACGTCGTTGATGGCCGGTTGTCGACATTTCACGCTATCGTCAGCTTCGATTAACCGAACTATTTGAACCTTCGGAAATAGGGATGAAGAGGTCTTCCTCGTCATAGTCGGAGATAATCGACGATGAATCAATATCGAACTTCAACCAAAGCCGGTCACTTATTCGGGATACGATCCTCGCCAACAGAATTAGACAGAACAAAAGGATCGCGGTAGTCGCAGGCACGATCAAGAGGGAAGCGTTCAGCTCTTCGACTGAATCCTCAATGGATCGCATGAGTTGCACAGCATTAGCCGACGAGCCAACAATACCGACAAGCAATGCACTGACAAGAATTCGAAAGCGCAGGCGCCTCCACTTGCCACGCAGGGCGTGAATCTCGTCGATCTTGGTGTCAATCAGCGGACTTGACAGCGTCGGGTTCGGTGCACCGTCGACCATCATTCGCAAAACGATGATCTGGCCCGCTGCAAGCAGGGAGGGACCAATACATACGCTTCTCTCGTCTGCAGTCAGCGTCGGAGTTGGCACATTCGGCAGGTTGCAGACATACCCCACGGGCCGAACTAGCACAGATTTCAGGTGGATCTGCAGCGGCTCTCCCTTATCAAAAAGTTGACTGGGGATGTCACGTCGACCATAATTCGCGATGCGAACCTCAACAAACGTCGGGTTCTTTAGAACCTCGTCGCCGATCATTACTCGAATATCTTCTCCATCCAATTCCTGATCAGACACTCGCAGCATGGGAATATTGGTCGTTACTCCGTAAACCAGTCGACGCTTCGGGACCGCCGCCCGATAGGTGGCCGATATGGAAATAGTTCCGATTGTCGTAGCGAGCAAAACACCGGCAGTGGTCACCCAAAATCCTGCCGCCTCGTACCACTCCACAGCAATGACCACCGGCGCTCTCCCGACACGTCTCAAGTGAATGGAACTCCATGATGACTGAAGGCCACCGACTGTGCTATCCCGCCTGCCTCGGCCCACCCTCTGGTTGCCTCCGCGGCCGTCGCAGGCGTGTCACCGAGGCGTCACCGGAGTCCCCGAAGCGTCTCCGCAGCTCAAAGCACGCCCGGTGACACTAGTGACGCGGGTGACATCCCGAGCACTTGAAGTCCAAACGGCACTGGGACCGATACCATCCGACGTCCTGTCTGGACCAGAACCCGTGAACCTACGAATCAGCGGTGCCACGCCTCCCAGGCGTCGGCGAGCATCTCGCTCAGGCCAGATCTAGTCGGTCGCCAGTTGAGATCGGCGCGTGCGCGGCTGATGTCAGCCACCAGCTTCGGCGGCTCAGGCTTGGGCGGCATGTGCCGTACCGCTACCGGGTGGCCGGTGACCTGCTCGGCGGTGGCGACCACTGCGGCCATGCTCGTCCCGATGCCTGATCCAAGATTGATGGTCCGGTTGCGGCCTGGCGTACAGGCCAACAGAGCGAGCCGAATACCGCTTGCTACATCGGCTAGGTGCACGAAGTCACGGACCGCTGACCCGTCGCCGTTGAGCGTGACGTGATCACGCTGACCGGTGATGGCCCGAAAGACGTTGGGGATGATGCGAGCCGGATCGGTATCCCCTACCCCGTCCACGGAACCCGCGATGTTGAAGGGCCGGACAATAACTGCGCCAATTGCGCCAGTCGCTGCGTAGGCTGACACCATCTGTTCCGCCGCAACCTTTGACGCGGCGTATGGGCTTTCGGGACGCACATCGAGATCTTCCGAAAGTCCGCCGCTGTACTGCGATCCGTAAACGATATTGGTGGAGGCGAAGACCAGGGAAGCGGGGGCGCGTGTCTCCCGCATTGCGTCCAGCGCCACAAGCAGGTTAAGAGTCCCTGCTGTGTTCACGTCGAAGTAGCTGAGCGGATCAGTCAGGGAGTCTCGGCCGCTGGTCAGGGCAGCGAGGTGCACCACCCCGTCGTATTCGTTCTCCTTGACGATCTCGGCAACACGCTCGCGATCTCGGATATCCCCAATCACCAACTCACCGCCGGCAGGTGGCTTGGCCTCTGTCCGACCCCGACTCATCACAGTGACCCGGTGTCCGGCTGCAAGCAAGTCGAGTGTGACAGCGTGTCCCAGGAATCCGAGGCCACCGGTAACCAGTACGTGCATGTCAGCCTCTCCCTAGAATGGTGCGACGATGCTCCCACGCGAGTTGAATGCATCCGGCGGCTGCCGGAGCTAGCCGGCCGCTGGCTGTGAGTTCGTCAATGGTGTGACGGGTGAACGGCAGCGCGGACGTAGGCTTTGCTCGGCCAGTCACGACCACGGTCCCTTCGGCGTTGGCGCTGACCATATCGGCGAATAGCCGGTCGTAGGTCGGGCCGTCGAAGACCGCTACGGTCAGGATCTCGCCCCACAGCGTGAGTGCATCAAGCGCCACGCCGAGGCAGTAGACACGGACCCCGCCAGCAGCGTACGCGCGGTCAAAGGAGGCCAACGGTTCAGCAGCGTAGTCCGCCGGCTCTCCCTCACCGCCATGCTCAGGGTTGCCTAGAAATTCCTCGCTGTACTCCCGCATCATGTTGCGCCACAGGGTGAAATCGGCATCCTGTGCAGCAGGAAGGATACTCGACGGCTGAAAGACTCCGGCGGGCATGATATGCAACATCCCGCCAGCCACTGCGACGTTCCCGGCAGCGCGGTTATGCAGAACGAAAGAAACCCCGTCTTCATCTACTCGAAGCGTCAACGTGTCGGTTGACGACGCCGTTGCCCGACGGCTAGGCGTGAACGGATCGCCGACCAGCCTCCGGAACGCCAAGTTGCGCCAGGACGCCGGAAGGATTCCACTTCCATCGCCAGCCACATGAAACATGGCCATCTCATGAGCCAGCGCCTCGGCGACATCGACGGCACCGAAGTAGGTGCCGGTCGAGAATGTCAGCGCTCGCTCGGGTTGACTCCAATCAACGTCGGTGAGGTGCCACGCAAGTCGGTTCTCAAAGAGCCGAGGCTGTTCGACATCCCGGAGGGCGAGGCTGTAGCGCTGGTGTCGCCGACCGTCGACAGCTAGCGGGCGAACGGCTGCCGCTGCATCCTCGGTGCCAGCAACCACCGGCGAGGCTCCATCCGCCGCGTGCGCGATCCCGAACTGCCCCAGCTCGATCGGTACCGCCGGCAGCCAAGCCGGTGCTGCGATCAGTCCGCTATCCCCTACCCGATGCTCTGGCTCGTACAGCCGGGCCGCCTCGCGGGCGAGCTGGACGCGGTAAGCGTTCAGCGTCCGCCGGACGGCCCGCCACTCTTCCTGGCTTCCCTCGACATGGGGATGAGATGCGGGCTCTGGATGGATGGCAAAGCCTCCCGCGTCGGTCTCAGGATTCTCTTCCTGCTGCGGCACGATGCGCTGCCTGGTCAGGCCAAGGTCTTGCACGCTGACGCCGAAGTGCTCGGCGAGCAGCTGCCGGTAGAGGGCAGACGGAAAAGTGATGCCGCGTTCCCATCGGCTGACCTGGTTGGCTGTGACGGCCAACCTCTTTCCGCGTCCCGCGCCGAGGCGGTTTACGGCATCGGCCACGTCCTGTTGCGTCTCACCCGCCGCATCACGCAAGTTGTAGAGCGCGAGATTGGGCGTGGCGTCTCTGGCCCGAGCAGGCAACTCTTTCCTTCCCTCCGGCTTCGGCAACGCTCGGTCAGGCCCAGCGTGCCTAGTCGATGCCTAGCGGATGCGCCCTAGCTGCCGTCAGCACGGCGTTTGGGTGCGCGCCGGGAACTGGTGTCCTTGTCCGCATGACCGACATCGACCGCGATCCGCTCAACGGCATCGGCCAACCGCCGTACCTCGGCATGGAGCTGATCGAGTCGGGCAAGCACGAGCGAGGAACTGTCCGGCATCTCGGCACCCTTACGGCTCTCGGAGGGCGTGGCACCTGTCAGAACCGCTTGCAGGTAGCCATCCGGCCAGTCCAGCGCCTGAGAGATCGCAGCAAGGGTGCGGGTCGAACGCTTCCGGTTCGCCTTGGCGTACTGCAACTCGCGCAGGGTCGCAACGGACACCTTGGATCTCTCTGCCAGTTCCTGCTGAGTCAACGGCAACTCGGCCATCCGGCCGTTGATTGCGCTGGCCACAGCCTGCCAATCCTCCACCCGATGCCCCCTTGTCTGACTGACTGATCCGCCGATCCTAGCCCCTCCCCTTGTTGACAACGCACAACTTCGGCGCTAATTTTAGCGCTTAAATCAGCTCCACTAGCCGGAGGTTCCCGTGAGGAAACGCCTCGTTGCCGTCACCGCTGAACCGACCGCCGCCGACCTGGCCGCGATCGACGCCGAGTGGCCGTTGATCGCCGCCGAGTTGGACGTGTTGGACGCGCAGATCACCCTGATCTACGCCGAGGACCACGGCGGCCCGACCGCCCTGGACTGGCGCAGGCTGCGCCGGGCCGAGGCCCGCGTGACCCGTGCCGCCGCCGAGGTGGCCACCCGCACCACCGGCCCGCAGCGCGCGGCCTGATGTCCCGTATCCGTGCCGCCTACTACGACCCGGACGGCTTGAAGTACGGCATCCCTACCTACTGGTGGCGCGGCGCGCCGCCGGGCTACGCCACCCGCCGTCAACTCCGTGCCGCCGGCCTACGCCCCGGTGGCCAACCAGTCGCCGCGCAGATTCTCTGGCGCGGTGTCGGTGGCACCCGTACCGCCTACCTGTACCGGGTCGACCTGGCCCGGCCTAAGCGCACCGCCACCCCCGCCCAACTGCGCGCCATCGCCGCCGCCCTGATCGCCCGCCGTACCTGCCCGACCTGCGGCGTGGTCCGGCCGTACTGCATCCCGCGCTCGCTCGGCGAGTGCGTCGACTGCGCCTACCCCGAAGGAGAGTCCGCGTGAACACCCCCCGTAAGTCCCGACGTGCCGTGATGGCTGACATCCTGCTGTTGGCCGACCCGACGGAGATCCGCACCCACACCGACGGCGTAGCCCTGGCGGTATCTTTCGACCGCATCGCCGAACTACGGTCCTGGCTTCACCTGGCCGGACTCAACACCCCGGACACGCTCACCGCCGAGCACACCGGCGCCAGCGACGACGGCCGCCCCTGGCAGGTGATGTACGCCTACCCGACCTTGCACGGGTGGGAGATCTACGCCCACGCCAAGGAGTACACCGCCGGCCCTGACCTCGACCCGGCCACCGTTGACCGGCTCGCCGCGCTGGCGGTGGCCTGATGACCGCACCCACGATCAACGGCACCCGCTACCCGCAGCCCATCGAGAAGCTGTTGCCCGCCGCCCGCGCCCTAAATTTGCCGGACGGGCAGGAGTTCCCGTCGCGTAACCGGTTGATGCGGGAGTTCCGCATCGGTGCGCCGAAGGCCGATGAGCTGTTGGCCCGGCTCAAGTCCGAGCACGCCGAGCGGGCCCGCACCGATACCCTCCGCTCGGCGATGGCCGTCCGGGGTGCCCTACTGGCACCCGACACCGGCACCGGTAGCCCGGTGGTGCCTCGGTTGGACTACGCCGAGCCGATCGGCCCGGACCCGGCCCCGGTACCGGCCATGCCCGTGCACACGCCACTGCCCGCCGAGCCGCCGAAGATCGCACCCGCCGAGCCGGTCGCCGAGGCCACGCCGGTCGGTCACCCGGACGCACCCACCCCACCGGCCAGCGACAAGCCGGACCGTCCGGCGGTGGTCTGGCCGGTCATTCTGCTCGCGTTGCCGGCGTTCGTGGCTATCTGGTCCGGGTGGGTCGGACTCGGCGGACTCACCGGATTCGGGGTGGTGCACCCGCTACCCGGTATCGCCGACGGGTTCGCCATCAACACCGCCATCACGCTCCCGATCGGCGTCGAAACCTACGGCGCTTACGCCCTCTACGTATGGCTGTCCGGCCGGGTCCCGGACCGGGCGCGGCAGTTCGCGAAGTGGTCGGCCATCGCCTCACTGCTGGTCGGCGCGCTCGGCCAGGTGGCGTATCACCTGCTCGTCGCTGCCGGAGTGCAGATAGCTCCGTGGTGGATCACCACCGCCGTTGCCTGCCTGCCGGTGGCGGTGCTCGGCATGGGTGCCGCGCTGGCGCACCTCGTTCGCTCGCACGACTAGTTTCGCCCGGCGGCACAGCCCTTGGCCTAGGAACCGCGCTGTGCCGCCGGTCCCCCTGCTGATCCGTAGACCGTTGGAGGAACCCCCATCATGACTGCCCCCGATGACGACCGTTTCGACTGGCACGCCGCAGAAGCCGATCTGAACGCCACCGGGCCGGATGCCGAGGTGGTCGACCTGGACGCGGCCCGTTCCCGCCGCGCTGGTGTCGACCTCGGCGACGACGACACCGCCGAGGGTGGGCCGATGCTGGTCGACAGCATCGACGCGCAGCGTCGCCCGCGGTTCACTCTGGCCGGGTTCCGCGACGCGCAGCGTCGGCCGATCCTGCCCGGCTGGCTACGCTCCCGTACCGAGTTCGCCGGCAACCTGGCGTGGGCCACCGGGCTGGCCGCGCACGCCGCCGGCTACCACCTGCTTCGGGTGCCGAAGTACGTCGGCAAGCTGGCGTGGCGTGCGCCGGTCGGCGTCTACCGGGTCACCCGTGGCTACGTGCGGTGGTTGTTCGACCTGGAAGGCGAACCGGTTCGCCAATCCGTGGTCCGCGCCGCCATCGACCGTCCGGAAGAGGCCCGGCTGTATCAAACCCTTGCCCGGCAGCGGGATCGGCGGGTGCGGTGGCGTGGTCTGACCGCCGTTCCCACCGGGGCCGTGCTGCTGGTCGGCGTTGGTCTGCTCGTGACGGCGCCGGCCGCCACCGTGGTCGCCACCCTGGCGGGTGTGGTGGTGGTGTTCGGGGTGCTCGGCGCACCGGCTGACCGGCCGCTGCTCGACACGGCGGTGGTGCGCAGCCCGGTCACGCCGTTGACCTCGGATGAGGTCGTGCGTGCCTTGGCCGCGTTGAACATCTCCGGCATCAACCAGGCACTACGTCGAGGCGACACCGGCAAGCGGTGGTTCCCCGCGCCGATCCAGCGGGAGAACGGCACTGGCTGGCGTGCCGACGTGGAGTTGCCGCGCGGGGTGACGGCCTCGGCGGTGGTCGAGAAGCGGGAGGAGTTGGCCGCCGCGCTCACCCGCCCGCTCGGCTGTGTGTGGCCCGAGGCCAACGCCGAGGTACACCCCGGCCGCCTGGTCCTGTTCGTCGCCGACAAGGATCTGTCCCGGTCGAAGCAGAACCCTTGGCCGCTGCTCAAGTCGGGTGCGGTGGATCTGTTCAAGCCGTTCCCGTTCGGCACCGACCCACGCGGCCGGGCCGTCACGCTAACGCTGATGTTCGCGTCGATGATCGTGGGCAGCATCCCGCGTATGGGTAAGACGTTCTCCCTGCGTCTGGCCATGCTCGGCGCGGCACTCGACCCCCGCGCCTGGATCCTCGCCTTCGACTTGAAGGGCACCGGTGACCTGTCGCCGTTGGAGCCGATCAGCCACCGCTACCGCGCCGGTGACGAAGACGAAGACATCGCCTACGGCCTGGCTGCCATGCGCGAAATCCGCACCGAGCTACGCCGCCGGACGAAGGTGATTCGGGAACTGCCGCGTGACCTGTGCCCGGAAAACAAGGTCACCCCCGACCTGGCCAGCACCCGCAAGCTGGGCTTGCAGCCGATCGTGATCGGCGTTGACGAGTGTCAGGTGTGGTTCGAACACCCGAAGTACGGCGATGAGTTCGAGGAGATCTGCACGGACCTGATCAAGCGTGGCCCGGCCGCCGGGATCACGCTGATCCTGGCCACGCAGCGGCCGGACGCGAAGAGTCTGCCGACCGGCATCAGCGCCAATGCGGTGCTGCGGTTCTGCCTCAAGGTCATGGGTCACACCGAGAACGACATGGTGCTGGGCACGTCGATGCACAAGGCCGGTATCAAGGCGACCATGTTCTCTCGGCGGGATCGGGGTATCGGCTATCTCGCCGGTGAGGGTGATGACCCGACGATCACCCGGACGTTCTACATCGACGGGCCGACCGCCGAGCAGGTCATCCGCCGCGCCCGCACCCTACGGGAGCAGGCTGGCACCCTCACCGGCCACGCGGCCGGGCAGACCATGGACACCACCGCCGTGCGCCGGGACACGCTGCTGGACGACATCGCCGCCGTCATGTCCGACAGCGAGGCCAAGCTGTGGTCCGAGGTGGTCTGCGAACGGCTCGCCGGGCTGCGGCCGGAGGTGTACGCGGGTTTGACGCGGGAGCAACTGACCGCCGCGTTGAAGCCGTACGGCGTCACCACCGGACAGGTATGGGGCACCGACCCCGACACCGGCAAAGGAGCCAACCGGCGCGGTATCGACCGCGCGCACATCCTCACCGCG
Organism: Micromonospora sp. NBC_01739; assembly: GCF_035920385.1. Lineage (GTDB taxonomy): Bacteria > Actinomycetota > Actinomycetes > Mycobacteriales > Micromonosporaceae > Micromonospora. The sequence continues at coordinate 3,862,897 of NZ_CP109151.1, forward strand.
ATCACCAAGCGTGATCGCGAGCAGGGTGGGCGGGCCGCCAGCTAGCCGCACCGATCGCCGCTAGGTCTAGCGGCCAGCCCCGCTAGACCTAGCGGCACCACTAGCGACCAATCCGAATCCTGATCAGCGCCCTAGTCCCTAGCGGCGTGACCTGTCTGCACCCTGAAACGGCCTTGGGAGGCGTTCTGTGGTCACCCTCGCCCTACTAGCTAGCCTCACCGCCACCGGTTACGCAGCGTGGCACCTGATCCTCTGCTACGCCGCGCCTATGCCACGCTGCCGCGCCTGCCACGGCACCGGCGAACGACGCGGACTCATCATCCGCGCCCCGCACGAATGCCACCGCTGCCACGGCACCGGCCGCCGGCCGCGCCTCGGCCGCCGGCTGATCGAGTACATCCGCACCGAGTACCGGGCAGGCCACCAGTGACCGGCCGCGACCAGCACACGCCATGGTGCGGCCGGGACCACCGATGCGGCCTCGGCGAACATCGCTCCGATGAAATCGTGGTCGACATCCCCGGTCGGGCGCGTGCCGTGCTCGTGCGCGTGCGGACCGCCGCCGGCCGCGACCACGCCGAAATCCGCATCCGGGTCGCCCTCGCCCCGACCGAACTGGCCGCCCGCCGTCAGTTGGTCGGACTGCTCGACGACGTGCGCCAGGCCGTGACCCGCGCCGCCATCGCGGCACGGCCCCGACCTCGGCGGGCCGCCTGATGGCCGGGCCGCGCCGCGACGGCGCTTCCCCACGTGATGCCCGGCTGTCCGGGTTGGAGGTCTGGCTCACCGGCACCCCCGCCGAGCTGGACGCCGCAGTAACCGCGCTCGCCGCCGCCGGACGACTCACCCAACGGGGCACCCGCCGCCCGCTCACCGGCACCGACGCCGGCCGGCACCGCCTCTACCTACGCCTGTCCATCGCCACCGCCGCTCGCCCGTCCGGCCGCACGCCGGCCACCGGCCGTGCGGCGCTGCTCGACCTCGACACCGCCCGCTGTAAGACCGCCTGATCAGGAGACACCACATGTCCGCCCTACTCGCTACCGCCCTCGCCCACGCCGAACGTGGATGGCACATCTTCCCGCTCCGCCCCAACGACAAGCGACCCGCGTTCCCCGACCACCCCACCGACCAATGCACCGGCCGTGACCCACGCTGCCGCGCCGGGCACGTCGGTTGGGAGGACCGGGCCACCACCGACCCGGACCGCATCCGCCGCGCCTGGTCGACCCGTCCCTACGGCATCGGCATCGCCTGTGGCCCGTCCGGGCTGGTCGTGGTCGATCTGGACGTACCCAAGAGCAACGCCGACATCCCACCGCCGGAATGGGCCGGTGTGTGCGATGGCCGCGACGTGTTCGCGATCCTCGCCGACCGGCACGGCACCCCCACCGGTTGGATTGCCGGGTTCGGCCCGGACGACACCGCGCCGACCGGCGTCGACCACACCTACACCGTGCTCACCGGCAGCGGCGGTACCCACCTGTACTACCGGCATCCCAACATCGGGCCGCAGCTACGCAACACCACCGGCGACCGGGGCGGCCTCGGCTGGAAAGTCGACACCCGCGCCCACGGTGGCTACGTCGTCGCTGCCGGCAGCACGGCCGCCGGCCGCCCCTATACGGTGGCGCGCGACTGCGACCCGGCACCACTGCCCGACTGGATCGCCGCCGGCACTGCGCCGCCACCTCTGCCACCACAACGGCCTGTGGTGGTCGACCTCGGCACCGGACGACGCGCCGCCTACGTCGACGCCGCGATCCGCCGCCAGGTCGCCGAGGTCACCACCGCCACGCCCGGCAGCCGCAATCAGGCGCTCTACGTCTCCGCGGTTGCTCTCGGCCAACTCGTCGCCGGTGGCGCGCTCGCCCAGGACGACGCCGAGGCTGTTCTCACCGACGCCGCCCACACGGCCGGGCTACGGCCTGCGGAGACGGCACGCACCATCGCATCCGGACTGCGCGCCGGTGCGCGCCGGCCTCGGAGCGTGGCAGCATGAGCGCCCCCGCCGAGCGTCCCGACCTGCGCGTGGTCCAATCCGGCGACGACACCGCCGCCGAGGTCATCGCACCGATTCGCCGCGAGCCCGGCCGCATCCGGACCGCGTGGACCGCCGCCGACCTCATGGCGATGGAGTTCCCGCCTCCCCGGTGGGCAGTGCCGGGTGTGCTGTCCGAGGGTGTGAACCTGCTGGCCGGTCCGCCGAAGGTCGGCAAGTCGTGGCTGTCCCTTGGCCTCGGCCTGACCGTCGCCGACGGCGGCAAAGCGTTCGGCAGCATCGACACCGAACCCGGCCCGGTGCTCTACCTGGCGTTGGAAGACACGCCCCGCCGGTTGCAGTCGCGCATAGGCAAGGTTCTGGCCGGGCGACCCGCACCGGCCGGGTTGACTCTCGCCACCGCGTGTCCGCCGCTGCCGCAGGGTGGTGATGAGGCGATCGCCGCATGGTTGGACCGCAACCGCGACGCGCGCATGGTCATCATCGACGTGTTCGCCAAGCTGCGCGGCACCTCGGCACCCGGCATGTCCGCCTACGACGCGGACTACGCGGCCGTGGGTCGGGCGAAGAAGGTTGCCGACGCCTACGGCGTGGCCGTGGTGCTCGTGCATCACGTCCGCAAAGCCGGATCGGACGACTTCCTAGAGGCCGTGTCCGGCACGAACGGCCTGGCGGGTGCCGCTGACGCCACGCTCGTGCTGCGCCGGCCGCGTGGCTCGGCCGATGGGGTGCTGCACGTGACCGGCCGCGACGTGGACGAGTCGGAATACGCCCTGGCGTTCGACCCCGCCAACGGGGCGTGGACCATGCTCGACGGCCCGGCCGCAGAACACGAAGTCAGCGAAACCCGTGCGGCGATCCTGCGATGGCTACGCACCTTCCCCGGCAGTACGCCGAAAGCCATCGCCGAGGGCACCGGCCTCAGCGTCGACAACGTCAAGAAGACCTGCGGCCGGATGCTCGACGCCGGCCAGGTGGCCTGTGACCCCGGTGGCCGATACCGGCTACCCGCCTAGGTGTCCCCGGTGTCACCCGAGTCACCGCAGTCATCCGACCAGCTGTCACCTGCGGAAACGCCACCTGACCACGGTGACAGGTCGGTGACAGCCGACCGGCCGTGACCGGCCCGACCGGATCGGCTGAAACACACGCCATCCGCCATGTTTCAGCACAGACCCCACCTATCACCCTCGCAACCCAAAGATCTTGGCTCTACGGCGCTCTCAGCGGGCCGCTCTAACGCCCCCTGAAACGTCCGGCCATCGACCCACCCCGAACCCTGCGAGCGGCCAGAAAGGCACCCAGCTTGCCGACGAACGCCCTTCCCACCACCCGCACGCCGCACCACAGGAGGCCCGCTATGCCGGAGAGGTACCTGACGATCTCGGAAGTAGCTGCCCGCCTCGGCACCACCGACCGCTTCCCGCGCCGGTTGATCGAGGAACGGCGCATCGAGTTCAAGCGGTTCGGTCGACACGTACGGATCGCGGAGAGCGTCCTGAACGCCTACATCGACTCCTGCACTGTCGCCCCGGTGCGACGCGGCCGGGCAAGGAGGGCCGCCTGATGGCAGGCAACACCAAGGGGCGTAAGCGTCGGTTCGGCAGCGTCAGAAAGCTGCCGTCCGGCGCGTGGCAAGCCCGGTACACCGCGCCGGACGGCCTGCCGCGTAAGGCACCGAGCACCTTCGACACGAAGCGGGCCGCCGAACAGTGGTTGGTCGAAACCGAGGCCGAGATGCTGCGCGGGGAATGGCTCGACCCCGACGCAGGAAAAATCACGCTGAGCGAGTACGCCGATCGGTGGATGCGCGAGCGCGATCTCAAGGCACGGACGCGGGAAGAGTACGAGCGGCACATCCGCCTTCACGTCCGGCCGCAGCTCGGCGCCCACGCGCTCAACGAAATCAGCGCGCCGCATATCCGCAAATGGCGCGCTGACCGCCTGGCGGATGGCGTGGGGAAACCGACAGTGGCGAAGACGTACCGCATCCTTCACGCGATTTTCGCCACCGCCGTTGACGACGACCTGATACGCCGGAACCCCTGCCGCATCAAGGGAGCCGGCCAGGACAAGGCCGACGAACGGCCCACGGCCACGCTGCAACAGGTGTTCGCGATCGCCGAGGCCATCCAACCGCGCTACCGGCTGCTCGTTCTGCTCGCCGCGTTCGCACAACTGCGATTCGGTGAACTGGTGGCACTGCGCCGCCGAGACATCGACCTTCACACGATGGAGCTACGGGTACGCCGCGCTACCGCCGAGATGGAGGACGGCACGCAGGTAGACGACGACCCGAAATCCGAGGCGGGAAAGCGACCGGTCAGCCTGCCAGCCGGGCTGCGTGCCGACGTCGAATCGCACCTCGCAGAGTTCGCCGAGGGCGGCCCCAATGGACGGCTGTTCCTCGGCGCGCAGCGTGGCATCCCGCGCCGCCGCAACTTCAACCGGATCTGGCGAAAGGCCCTGACCGCCGCTGGCATCCCGACCGACCTCGGCCTACACCTACACGACCTGCGGCACACCGGCAGCACGTGGTCAGCACAGAGCGGCGCGACGCTCAAGGAACTGATGGCGCGCATCGGTCATTCGAGCACCCGCGCAGCGATGATCTACCAGCACGCGACCCGTGACCGCGATCACGCTATCGCTGCCGCGCTGGATGCCTTGATAGAAGAGGCGCGAGGCAAGATCAGCGCGTGATCTGGCACGGATCTGGCACATAGCGGTCCGAGAGATTGATGAATGATAAAAGCCCTGGCGGGAGATCAGATCTCCCGCCAGGGCTTTTCGCTCGGGTGGAGCCGAGGGGACTCGAACCCCTGACCCCCACACTGCCAGTGTGGTGCGCTACCAGCTGCGCCACGGCCCCTTGCCTCGCGCCCGGTTCCCCCGGGCACTGGAAGAACTATACACACGCCGCCCTGCATGGTCATCTCGCGGGGGTCCCCCCTCGGGCGGGTCAGTTCAGGGCCACGTCGGGTGGGAAATGTGCCACCGCGGCCATCATGCCGCCCTGCCGGCGCAGCACCATGGGCCACAGGTCGTCGGGGCGCTCGACGAAGGCGTCGCCGGGCAGGGCGTCCAGCACGAACCAGGAGCCCTCCTCGATCTCCTGCTCCAGTTGCCCGCCGCCCCAACCGGCGTACCCGGCGAAGACCCGGATGGTCTGCACGTTCTCCCGCAGCCGCTCCGGATCGACGGACAGGTCCAGGGTGCCGACGGCTCCGGAGACCTGGTGGAAGCCCTTTAGGCGGCGGACCGGGGGAAGCATCCGGGCCAGGCAGATCGCCGATTCGGGCTGCACCGGGCCGCCCTCGAACAACACCGCCGGGTGCCGGGCCAGGTCGCCCCAGTCGCGCAGCACGTCGGCCACCGGCACCTCGGTGGCCCGGTTCAGCACCACCCCGAGGGCCCCGCCGGGCTCGTGGGCGACCAACAGGACCACCGTACGGTCGAAGTTCGGATCTTTCAGTGCGGGCGTCGCCACCAGCAGTTTCCCGATCATCGACTCCATGGCCCGCCCGCCGATCGCCTGCCCCTCTCCCTGCATCACGCGTACCCGTCAGCCTCGTCGCGGCGGGCAGGGCCGGTCCGGCACACCAACGACAGGCCCCACCGGTGCCATCCGCGCTGTCGTAGCCATGTCTGGCACGATAGCTTGCGACCCCGGCCGTGGCGACGGTCTGATCGCCGAGTGATCGACATCGGGGCCGGCGCAGCGGGCAGAGCCAGCCCCGACCGAAGGGCTCCCGGCAATCCCGAATGCCCCTGCCAGCCGGAGCGACCGGGCTAGATTCAGGGGCGATGGCAACGGTCCGCGACACCACCTACGAGCTGCTCCGCGCGCTGGGCATGACGACCGTCTTCGGCAACCCCGGGTCGACCGAGGAGCCCTTCCTGCAGGCCTTCCCCGATGACTTCCAGTACGTGCACGCGCTGCACGAGGCCTCGGCGATCGGCATGGCCGACGGGTACGCCCAGGTGACCGGAGCCCCCGCGCATGTCAATCTGCACACCGCCCCGGGCACCGGCAACGCCATGGGCAACATCGTCACCGCCTGGCACAACCGGACCCCCCTGATCGTCACCGCCGGGCAGCAGACCCGGCAGATGCTGCTGCTCGAACCGCGTCTCACCGCCCGCCGTCCCACCGAGCTGCCCCAGCCGTACGTCAAATGGGCCCACGAACCGGTCCGCGCGCAGGACGTGCCGGCCTCGCTGATGCGGGCGTACGCCACTGCCGTCCAGCCACCGGCCGGGCCGGTCTTCCTCTCCCTGCCCCTGGACGACTGGGCCCAACCCGCCGACCCCCTGCCGGAGGTGCGGACGGTGGCCACCCGGTTCGCGCCCGACCCGCAGCGGCTGCGGCAGTTCGCGGCCGCGCTGACGGAGGCCCGGTCACCGGTGGTGGTGCTCGGTGCGGCCGTGGACCGCGCCGGGGCCTGGGAGGCGGCTACTGCCCTGGCCGAGCGGCTGGTCGCGCCGGTCTGGTCGGCACCCGCGCCCGAACGCACCGCCTTCCCGGAGGACCACCCGTACTTCCAGGGGGTGCTGCCCTACGCCGCCGGGCCACTGGCCGAGCGGCTGGAGGGGCACGACACCGTGCTGGTGGTCGGCGCCCCGGTGTTCCGGTACTACCCGCACATTCCCGGGGCCACCGTGCCCCAGGGGGCCCGCCTGTTGCACGTCACGGACGATCCGGAGGAGGCCGCCCGGGCCCCGATCGGTGACAGCCTGCTCGGCGACGCCGGGCTCACCCTCGCCGCCCTGGTGGAACTGCTGCCGCCGGTGGACCGGCCCCCACCGGCTCCCCGACCCGACCCACCCTCGGTCGAGGACTCCCTTCCGCTCAGTGCGGACGCCCTCTTCGCCGCCTTGGCCCGGCACTGGCCCGAGGACGGGGTGCTGGTGCAGGAGTCCCCGTCGAACCTCTCCGCGCTGCGCCGGCGCCTGCGGCTGCGCCGACCCGGCTCGTACTTCACGATGGCCAGCGGGGGCCTAGGGTACGGCCTGCCGGCGGCGGTCGGCATAGCCCTGGCTCAACGCCACACCGGCCGGCACCGACCGGTCGTTGCGGTGATCGGGGACGGGGCCTTCCACTACTCCGTGCAGGCCCTGTGGACCGCCGCCCAGTTGCGGCTGCCGCTGGTCGTGATCGTCCCGGTCAACCAGCAGTACGCCATCCTCAAGTCCTTCGCCGAGCTGAAACACACCCCCGGGGTACCCGGGCTGGATCTTCCCGGCATCGACATCAGCGCGGTGGCCCGTGGCTACGGCTGCGCCACCACGGTCGTCGAGACCCCCGACCACCTGGGTGAGGCCCTCGACCTAGCCCTGCGCGCGGAGGGCCCGACGGTGCTGCCGGTACCCATCCGGACGGACATCCCCCCGCTGCTCTGAGCGGTCAGTTGCCGCCGATCCGCAGCGGTGCGCCGGTGAGGGCGTCCAGGACGGGTCGGGTGCCCAGCGGCTCCTTCAAGGTCACCTCGACCTCCTCCAGCTTCAGCATGGCGTCGCAGACGTCCGTGGAGCGCACCACCGAGCCGCCCACCACCACGAGGTCCTCCCGCTCCTGCACCAGCGGGGTGATCTCGGAGTCGCAACTGCCGACCCCCAGCCGGAAGGCCAGTCTCGTGCCGTCGACCTCGATGATGTTCTGCGCGGCCACCAGCCCCTCCGGGGCGGAGTCGGAGGGGACGACCGGGTCGGGCACCCTTCCGACCGCCTGCGGCGCGACCGCGGTGGCGGCCACCACGGCACCGATCTCCTCCACGGTGAACAGCCAGGCCGGCACCTGTGCCTCGCCACGGCTGGTGCGCAGCGGCGCGGTCCCCAGTTCGACCTTGCTGATGGTGAGTGCTACACACTCGCCCTGGGGGCGGCTGCTGACCGTGCCGTCCGGGTCGCCACCAGGGGCGGGCGGCGGCGGAACCTCGGGCTTCTTCGCCCCCGGGCAGGAGGGCGGCTCGACGCCGTTGGTGAGGGTCCGGAAGGCTTCGTCGGCGTCGACCAGCGGTACCCGCAGTTCCCCGTCCGGGAAGCGGATGGTGCCCGAGTCGGGCTGCCGGGCCGGCAGATCGGCCGGCTTGCGGTACCAGCCGGCCTGGAACGCCGTCTGGGTGGCGGGGGTGAAGTCAGCCTCGCCGATCAGCAGGGTGGGGTCCTGAAGGGGGATGTAGCCGGTGCTCCAGCCGGGCCCGGGGCGCCACCCCTCGGCCACCGCGGTGGCCCGCCGGTCGAAGGGGTCCTGGTCCTGGTCCTGGGCGGAGGGGAGGGGACCGGTCGGGCCGGTGCCTGCCGGTGCACAACCGGCTACGACGATCATCAGGGGCAGGCCCAACCGGGCGGCGAGACGACGCATACCTGCTCTGACGGGCCTACCCGGCACCAGGTTCCCTGACAAGATCGATTCCTTCGGGGAGACACGACTGCGCGCCCCGGCCGGATGGCCGGGGCGCGCAGTTCAGGTGGTGGAGGTGCCGGGAATCGAACCCGGGTCCTTCGCCGCCTTGTCAGGGCTTCTCCGAGCGCAGCTCGCTGTGCCTCTACTCGGCCCCTCCGATCACGCGAGCGAGTCGGTGTGACGGGCCCAGTCGCTGATTAATCTCGCCGCACGGACCCCGCGACCGGGTCCGGTTGGCCAGCCTTCTAGCTGATGCCGGCTAACTGGGTCGAAGGCACTCCCAGGCCGACAGACTCACTACTCGCCTCAGGCGGCGAGAGCGAAGTCAGCGCGATTGCTCTTGGCGCTTATTGTTTTCCGACGAACGATTCTCGAGACGACGTCGGCTTCCTCGGCTCGCTTCCCCTGCCGCAACGTACGAAGTCGAAACCAGTCACCCCCTCGACGGGCCGCCATCTTCCGGCGGCTCTGACAAGCGTAACGCCTGCCGCAACCGGATTCATCCCGAGGTCAGGTCGCCGACACCAGGGATGAATGAACCGGACAAACTACTCACTCATGCCTTTGCCGCGTCGGCCGACCGCCCGTTGGATCTCCCGGTCCGCGTCCCGCTTGGCCAGGTCCTGGCGCTTGTCGTACGCCTTCTTGCCCTTGGCCAGGCCGATCTCCACCTTGGCCCAGCCGTCGGAGAAGTAGACCTGCAACGGCACCAGGGTCAGCCCGCCCTCCCGGGCCTTGCCGATCAGACGGTCGATCTCTAACCGCTTGAGCAGCAGCTTGCGGGTACGCCGGGGCTCATGGTTGGTCCAGGTGCCCTGGGTGTACTCCGGGATGTGCATGCCGTGCAGATACAGCTCGCCGTCGCGTTCCTGGGCGAAGGCGTCGACCAACGAGGCCCGCCCGGCCCGCAGGGATTTCACCTCGGTGCCGGTCAACGCCATGCCTGCCTCGTACGTGTCGAGGATGGCGTAGTCGTGACGGGCCTTCTTGTTGGAGGCGACGACCTTGCGCCCCTTCTCCCGTGGCATCGCCGCGCCACCTCCTTTCCCCTAGCCCACTGCCCTCGGCGGCCTTGGCGGCCGGAGAGCGGAGATCATGCTACCCGAATGACAAGGGCCCTTCCGCGCGGTTTGTTCCCGCACCGAAGGGCCCTCGCGAAGGTCGTACCGAAAACTAGACCCGCAGGTAGAAGCGGAGGGTGACCCAGGCGGTAATCGCGCTGATCAGACCACCGACGCCGGCCATCACCGGGAAGGTCAGCAGCACCTCGCTCCAACTGACCGGGGCGAACAGCCCTTGCAGGGCGCTCAGGGCGTCGTCGAAGAGGAACTTCTTCAACGCCACCAGGGCCCCGAGGCCGAGCAGCGAGCCGATCAGGCCGGCGACCACGGCTTCCAGGACGAAGGGTGCCTGGATGAACCAGTTCGAGGCGCCGACCAGCTTCATGACGGCCACCTCGCGCCGCTTGCTGTAGGCGGCGACCTGGATGGTGTTGGCCACCAGCAGCAACGCTGCCACCGCCATCGCGATGGCGGCGGCCAGTGCGACGTTCTGTCCGGCGGTGAACAGGTTGAAGATCTTGTCGAGGACCTGACTCTGGTCGACCACCTGATCGACCCCGGCGGCCGAGGAGTACTGCTCCGAGATCGACTTGTACTGCTCCGGGTCCACCAGGTTCAGCCGGTACGACTCGGGCAACTGGTCCGCCTTGACCGCGCTGAGCAGGTCCGGCGAGTCCCGGAACATCTCCTGGAAGCGCTGGTACGCCTCGTCCTTGTTGACGTAGGTGACCTGCGAGATCAGCGGGTCGGCCTCCAGCCGGGAACCCAGTGAGGTGCGTTCCTCCTCGGAGATGTCGGTCTTGAGGAAGATCGACACCTGGATGTTCTCGAAGTACAGGTCCTTCATGTCAGCGACCTTGGTGTAGATCAGGCCGCTGGCGCCGAGCATGGTCAGCGAGACGCCCAACGTGATGATCATTGCGATGGTCATCGTCACGTTGCGCCACAGTCCGACCAGTACCTCGGACAGGACGTATTTCATCCGCATCGGGATATTCCTCCGGCTCTCCGGCGTGAGGTGTTCGTCGTCAGATCGGGGTGCGCTGGGTTCGCCAGGTCACCCGTAGACGCCGCGGGCCTGGTCGCGGACGATGCGGCCGCTCTCGATCTCGATGACCCGGCGGCGCATCTGGTTCACGATGTTGGAGTCGTGCGTGACCATCACGACGGTCGTGCCGGTGCGGTTGATCCGGTCCAGCAGTCGCATGATTTCGATGGAGGTGTCCGGGTCCAGGTTTCCGGTCGGCTCGTCGGCCAACAGGATCAGGGGACGGTTCACGAACGCCCGGGCCACCGCCACACGCTGCTGCTCACCACCGGAGAGCTCGTGCGGGTAGCGGTGCTCCTTGCCACCGAGCCCCACCAGCTCCAACACCTCCGGCACGACCCGGCGGGCCACCGCCTTGGTCTTGCCGATCACCTCGAGCGCGAAAGCCACATTCTCGTACGCGGTGCGGTTGGGCAGCAGCCGGAAGTCCTGGAAGACGCAGCCGATCGAGCGGCGGAAGTGTGGACGCTTCCAGGACCGCATCGAGGTGACGTCCTTGCCGTTGACGACGACTCGACCCTTGTTGGGGGTCACCTCGTGCAGCAGCATCTTGATGATCGTGGACTTGCCGGAGCCGGATGGGCCGATGAAGAAGACGAACTCGCCCTTGTCGATCGACACGGACACGTTGTCGAGCGAAGGCCGCGACGCCTTCGGGTACGTCTTCGTCACTTGCTCAAGCTGAATCACGGGTGGTGAGTCTACGCCGTGTAACTGTCGTGCCAAGTCCTACGCCCCGCGATTGCGGGGTGAGTCATTGATCCCGCACGTCATGTGGAGATCGATGACGCACTCCGCCCACGATCGGTCACGCAGCGTCGCCGGCGAGTTGCTGCTGCTTGCGCCAGCGGATACCGGCCTCGATGAAGGAATCGAGCTCACCGTCGAAGACCGCACTGGGGTTACCGGTCTCCTGCTCGGTACGCAGATCCTTCACCATCTGATACGGGTGCAGCACGTACGAGCGCATCTGGTCGCCCCAGGAGCCCGCCGCGTCGGTCTTCAGGCCGGCCATCTTGGCCTGCTCCTCCTGGCGCTTGCGCTCCAACAGCCGGGCCTGCAGCACCCGCAGCGCGGAGGCCTTGTTCTGCAGCTGCGACTTCTCGTTCTGGCAGGTCACCACGATGCCGGTGGGGATGTGGGTGATCCGGACCGCCGAGTCGGTGGTGTTGACGCTCTGCCCACCCGGCCCGGACGAACGGTAGACGTCGATCCGCATCTCGTTCTCGGGGATGTCGATGTGGTCGGTCTGCTCCACCACCGGCAGCACCTCGACCCCGGCGAAGCTGGTCTGCCGACGGCCCTGGTTGTCGAAGGGGCTGATCCGGACCAGCCGGTGGGTACCGGACTCCACGCTCAGCGTGCCGTAGGCGTAGGGCACCTTCACCGTGAAGGTGGCCGACTTCAGGCCCGCCTCCTCGGCGTACGAGGTCTCGTAGACCTCGGTCGGGTAGCCGTGCCGCTCCGCCCAGCGCAGGTACATCCGCAGCAGCATCTCCGCGAAGTCCGCCGCGTCCACCCCACCGGCGCCGGCCCGGATGGCCACCAGGGCCTCCCGGGAGTCGTACTCGCCGGAGAGCAGGGTGCGGACCTCCATCTCCTGGATGGCCTTGGTCAGCCCGGCGACCTCGGACTCGACCTCGGAGAGCACTCCCGAGTCGGCCTCCGCCTCGGCCAGTTCCAGCAGCACATTGGCGTCGTCGAGCCGGGCGCGCAGGCTACCCAGCTTGTCGATCTCGCCGTTGACGTACGACAGCTGCGAGGTCACCTGTTGGGCCCGGGCCTGGTCGTCCCACAGATCCGGGGCGGAGGCCTGCTCTTCCAGGCGCGCCTTGTCCGCCCGCAGGCGGTCCAGGTCGAGCACCGCCTCGATGTTGCGCAGGGTGGCGTCGAGATCCTTGAGCTGGTCGGCGTAATCGGCAGCTGTCACGACAGACAAGGGTACTGCTCGGAGGAGGAGTGAGCTTGCGAGCCCCGCACTCCGAGCCAAAACAGGAACTGATCAGCTGCCGACCGGTGCGCTCTTGAGCCAGGAGAGGGCGGCCTTGTGGTACGCCACGGCGAACTCCAGCGCGCTGGCGTCGTACATGTCGCCTTCCTTGCGCGCGTTCTTGACCTGCTCGCGTACCCGGGCCAGGGCTTCGGTGTGGTATTCGTTCGCCGCGACCTGGAGGCTTTTCAGCTGGGTCGCGGAGTGCAGCTGCCCGAAGGCGATCCGCAGGGCGATCGGGTTGCGGATGGTGTCCCGCCCCGGGTCCTCGGCCAACCATCGGGAGAAGGTCCGCTTTCCCGCTGCCGTGATCGCGTACGGTTGGCTCATCCGCGGCCCGGGTTTACCCAGCCGGACCAGGCCCTTCTCGGCCAACACCGGCAACTCGCGGTAAACCTGACTGCGGGTCATCGACCAGTACGGCGCCAGTCGGCGCTCGGCGGCGGCCATCAACTGGCCACCTGTCATGGGGCCCTCGTGGAGCAGCCCGAGCAGGGCCGCCGCCGTGGGGTTGACTCCGGAATCCGCCATGCCCTTCACGCTGCCACTTTGCCGGGCCGCCGTCCAGGATTTCACCGTTTCGCCACCCAATGGGGTTTCCTATGTGCACTGTCGGTGCGCGACGGTCCACCGGTGGTCCGGGCGCGGACCCCACCATGAGCCCCATTCCGGCAGCGGCGGTGTTAAAAAGGGCCCCTTCCTATGCACCAGGCGTTAAGAAGGGGCCCTTCCTTACACCTCAGTGCATGTGGGGGTAGGTGTGGTCGGTGGGGGGTACGAAGGTCTCCTTGATGGTCCGGGGGGAGGTCCACCGGAGCAGGTTGAGCCAGGAACCGGCCTTGTCGTTGGTGCCGCTGGCCCGGGATCCACCGAAGGGCTGCTGCCCGACCACCGCGCCGGTCGGCTTGTCGTTGATGTAGAAGTTGCCGGCCGCGTACCGCATCTTCTCGGCCACCGCGTCGACCACCCGGCGGTCGGTGGCGAAGATCGACCCGGTCAGGGCGTACGGCGCGATCGACTCGGCCTGGGTGATCACCTCGTCGAAGCGGCTGTCGTCGAAGACGTGCACGCCGAGGATCGGCCCGAAGTACTCCGTGGTGAAGGTCTCGTGGGCCGGATCGTCGCATTCGAAGATCGTCGGGCGGACGAACCAGCCGACCGAGTCGTCCGCGGTGCCGCCGGCGATGACCCGGCAACTGTCGTCGTTCGAGACCAGGTCCAGGGCGGCGGTGTGCCGGGCGAAGGCCTTGTCGTCGATGACCGCCCCGCCGAAGTTGCGGAAGTCGGTCACGTCGCCGTAGGTCAGGCTGTCCGCGGTGGCGGCCAGCCGGTCCCGCAGGCCCCCCTCCCAGATCGACCGGGGGATGTACGCCCGGGAGGCCGCGGAGCACTTCTGCCCCTGGTACTCGAAGGCCCCCCGGATCAGGGCGGTGTGCAGGGCGTCGACATCGGCGCTGGAGTGCGCCACCACGAAGTCCTTGCCGCCGGTCTCCCCGACCAGCCGGGGGTAGCCCCGGTAGCGGGCGATGTTCTCGCCCACCGTGCGCCACAGGTGCTGGAAGACCCGGGTGGAGCCGGTGAAGTGGATGCCGGCCAGGTCGGGGTCGGCCAGGACCACCTCGGAGACCTCCTCGCCCCGCCCGGTGACCATGTTGATCACTCCCGGAGGCAGGCCGGCCGCCTCGAACAGCCGCATGGTGAAGTGCGCCGAGAACTGCTGGGTCGGGCCCGGCTTCCAGACCACGGTGTTGCCCATCAGGGCCGGGGCCGCGGGCAGGTTGCCCGCGATGGCGGTGAAGTTGAACGGGGTGATCGCGTAGACGAAGCCCTCCAGGGGGCGGTGGTCGAACCGGTTCCACACCCCGGGGGAGGAGATCGGCTGCTCGGCGAGCAGCTTGCGGGCGAAGTGCACGTTGAACCGCAGGAAGTCGATGAACTCACAGGCCGCATCGATCTCCGCCTGCTGAACGGTCTTCGACTGGCCGAGCATGGTGGCCGCGTTCAGGGTGTCGCGCCACGGGCCGGCGAGGAGTTCGGCGGCACGCAGGAAGACCGCGGCCCGCTCCTCGAAGGGCAGCGCCCGCCACTCCGGTGCCGCGTCCTTGGCCGCCTTGACCGCAGCCTGGGCGTCGTCGTGGGTGGCGTGCCCGGTGACCCCCAGTACGTGGGCGTGCCGGTGCGGCTGCACCACCTGGATCGACTCGCCGCCGGCCATCCGCTGCTCGCCCGCGATGGTCATCGGCAGCTCGATCTGCTCGGCGGCCAGCTCGGTGAGGCGCCGGCGGAGCCGTTCGGTTTCGGCACTGCCCGGCTCGTAGGTGCGCACCGGCTCGTTGTGCGGCTCGGGTACGGAGAACACGGCGTCCATCAGGGCTCCTGGCGATCTCGACGACGGTGACGAAGCCGGTCCCAGGGTTGGCGGGACCTGGATTCCATCTTTCCACGCCCAGCTGTCCCGGATCCTCCCCCGGCCAGCACCTCACCATAGATCTGGAGGCTGTTGAGACGATTTGACAGTGATTCGTACCCACAGGGCCGGGCAGACCGAAGGAAGCTAGATCATCTCTGCGATTCGCAGGGGTCGGTTCCCTCCCCCACCGGGCCGCGTACGCTGGATTGCCGGTGAGGTGCCCGGGCCAGGTCGCCGGGTCCGGCGGCGAAGGGGAGACCATGAGCAAGCAGCCCGGTGGGCCGACCGCCGCGCAGCCCGAACGACCGCAGGCCACCGACCCCACGGCGGCCGAGGAGCAGGCCCTTCCCGCCGACGACTCCGCCGGATCGCCGCCCTCCGCGCCGGGCACCCTGGTGCTGGCCCTGTTGGCGGCCGGCTGGCTGGCCGCGATGCTCTGGTCCACCCGGGAGGCGATCAGCTCGGCCACCGCCGGGGTCACCGCGATCAGCCTGTCCGCCTTCGCCCTGCCCGGGGTGATCTCGGCTGCCCTGGTGGCCGGTGCCGCGGTGGGCCTGGCAGCCGGCGAGCCGGTCACCCGCCGGGGGGATCGGGCCACCCTGCGCTTCGCGGTGGCGGTCGGCGCCGGCCTGCTGGTCGGGCTCGCCGCTGCCCTGGCCATCAGCCTCAGCTACGCCGACAACACCACCACCCGCACGATCGCCGGTACGACCGCCGCCGCGGCGGTCATCGGCGGCGCGCTGGCCGGTGCCCGCAACGGCGCGGTGGTCGGTGCCGTCGCCTCCGCCGCTCTGGGCACCCTGGTCTTCGTCGTGGGGTTCAGTGTCGCCCGGGCTCCGCTGTTCGACCTGTTCGGTGCGGGAGACAGCCAGCAGTCGGTGATCACCGCCGCCACCTGGGTCTCGCGTACGGAGTCGCTGCTCGCCGGTCTGCTCGCCGGGTTCCTGGCCTTCGGCTATCTGACCTGGGCCCGACGGCGTGCCGCCCGCCGCGACACCCCCGTCACCGCCCTGCGCTGGCCGGCGTACCTGATCGCCGGGGCCGGCCCCGGCCTGCTGCTGCTGGTCGCCGAGGTGATCATCCGGGTCGGTGGGCGTTCCCTGATCGACCTGGCCGCCGCCCTGAGCGAGGCGGACGCGGTGGCCCAGACCTCCATGGGCACCTCCCGGGTCGACAACGGGATCTGGGTGCTGTTCGTGGGTGCCCTCACCGCCATGATCGTCTTCGGCCGCACCCTGAGCCCGACCCCGGAGACCGACCCCGCCGAGGCCGACGCGGCGCGCTGAGGGTCACCCCTGGTCGGTGGCGTCGCGCAGCAGGAGATCCAACTCGCTGGGGTCGTACCACTCAAGCTCGTGGTCCTCGGCCCCGTCGACCGTGAACTGGGCGTCCGGATCGCCGGCCAGGGCCTCCTCCACCACCTGCACCGCGGCGGCGACATCCGGTACGGCGTCGGCACCGTCCACATGCAGGGCCGCCACGGCCTTGACCGGCACCGCCCCGTGCAGTTCCACCACGCTGGAACCCAGTTCACCCTCGCCACGGCCGATCGCCGAGGCGGGCAGGTCCGCCGAGACCACCACCCGCCGACGCGGGGCGGCGGGATCGTGGCGGAGCAGTTGCAGGGCGTCCTGGGCGGCGCGGGTGAAGGCCACGTACTCCAACTCCTCCTCGTCGCCCTCGGCGTACCACTCGCGCAGCATCGGGGTCACGGCGTGCGCCTGCGACACGGCCAGGCCGTGCTCGGGAAGCATGGTCAGCATCGGTACGGTCGCCGGCAGGTACACCCGGACAAGCTCGTCAGTCACCGTTGGTCTCCCGCTCTGCTCCGGTCGGCGACTCCGCCGCGAAGGGCGCACGATCACCCGTACGCCCTGAACGTCATACACCCCGGACCCGCCCGGTGGAAGCTCGGCGGGGCCCGGTGTGTCGGAGTCGGCATCTCCGATGGCATGCTCAGAGGTCGCCTCGAAGTCAGTCCTCGATGGCAAACTAAAGCAAACGACACCAACCCGGGGAGTTCTCGTGGAGCCCAGGTTCCTGCTCCTGTCCGACGTGGCCGCCGAGCTGAACGTGTCGGACTCGCAGGTCTACCACATGGTGCGCAGCGGCGAGCTGCCCGCGATCAAGATCGGCGGCCGGGGCCAGTGGCGGGTCGAGCGCTCCCGGCTGGAGGAGTACATCCAGCAGAAGTACGCGGAGACCGCCGAGTGGGTGCGTGGCAATCCGCTGGCCGAGCGCGACCCGGAGTAACCACATCACCCTCCAGCCATTGACCGAGGGCTCTGCCTTGCTCAAGAATGAGGCCTATCGAAAGCAAACGAAGGCAAACGTAGGGTTTTGGCGCTGAGAGGTAGAGGGCAGGCGATGATCGATCCCCGGCGACCTGGGCCCAGCCGACCCCCGGTGCGGCTGCGGCCGGCCCCCGCGTACGACCCACCCTTCGTCGACGAGGGCAGCGAATGGCCCGGACCCGCTGACGGTCAACTGGCCCTGGACCTCTTCTCCGCCCCGCACTGGTCCCCTGGCAGCGGCCCGGCCCGCCCACCCCACCAGCGGGTCACCGTCCGCCCGACCCCGGCCCGGCCCGGCCGCGATCCGGTCCGGCAACTACCGCCGGGGGCCCTGACCACCGCCACTCCGGGAGCCACCCGGGTGGCCCACCGCTTCGTGGCCAGCTGCATCGAGGTGTTCAACGGCTTCCGTCCCCCGGTGCAGTTGCGCCGTCAGCTCGATCCCGCGCGCTGCGCCCACCTGCTGCCCGAACTGGCCCGCGGCAGCGCCCGGGCGGTCGGGACGCGGCGCCGCACCCCCCGCCCCGGTCTGCGACTGCGCCGCCTGCGGGTCTGCGAACCCCGTCCGAACGCCATCGAGGCCGCCGCCGTGCTCACCGGGGTCGTCGACGCCAGCTGGGCCATGGCCCTGCGGCTGGAGCACCGCCGCGGCACCTGGCTCTGCACCGACCTGCGGATCCTCTGACCACCGGGGCCTGCGTGGACCACGGGGGCCTGCATGGACCACCGGGGCACCTGCACGCCGAAGCCCCGGCCACCGCTGACGCGGTTGCCGGGGCTTCGTTCAGTGCCTCTCAGTCGGCGGAGCCGCCGGGGGCACCGTGGCAGCGCTTGTACTTGCGGCCGGAGCCGCAGGGGCACGGCGCGTTGCGGGAGGGGCCGTTGCCGGCCGAGGCCTGCCCGTTGGCCGCCGTCTGCCGGGCCGTGCTGGAGGCCACCCCGGCACCCCGCAGGCCGCCGGCCTGACGCTGGGGAGCCGCCGGGGCGGTCTGCCCGGGAGCCGCCGGTGCGCCGGGCACCGGGCCACCGATGCCCAGGGCCGGGGCCCGCTGGTCGTCGCGCTGCACGGCCACCCCACCGGCACCGGCCTCACCGTCGATGGTCGGGGCGGAGTACTGCAGGCCCTGCTGCTGCGGGGCGCGAGCCAGACCCTTGGCGCGGATCTCCACCGGCTTGTCCAGCAGCTGAACTTCCTCGGCCTCGGGCTCCGGCTCGTTGACCTGCACCTCGAGGTTGAAGAGGAAGCCGACCGTCTCCTCCTTGATGCCGTCCATCATGGTGGCGAACATCGCGAAGCCCTCGCGCTGGTACTCCACCACCGGGTCACGCTGGGCGTACGCCCGCAGGGTGATGCCCTCCTGGAGGTAGTCCATCTCGTAGAGGTGCTCACGCCACTTGCGGTCGATGACCTGGAGCAGCACCATCCGCTCCAGCTGCCGGGTGCCCTCGGCGCCTAGCTGCTCCTCCCGACGGTCGTACGCGGCGTGCGCGTCCGCCCGCAGTCGGGAGACCAGGAAGTCGGCGTCGATGCCGGCCCGGGAGCCGCCGGCCTCCTCCTCCATCTCCTCGATGGTGATGCCCACCGGGTAGAGCTGCTTGAGGCTGGTCCAGAGCTGCTCGAGATCCCATTCCTCGGCGTAGTTCTCCGAGGTGGCGCCCTGAACGTACGCCTCGATCACGTCGTCGATCATGTTGCGGACCTGCTCGGAGAGGTCCTCTCCGTTGAGCACCCGCAGCCGCTCGGCGTAGATCACCTGGCGCTGCTTGTTCATGACCTCGTCGTACTTGAGGACGTTCTTCCGGATCTCGGCGTTCTGCCCCTCGATCTGGGCCTGGGCGCTCTTGATCTGGCGGGTGACCATCTTCGACTCGATGGGCACGTCCTCCGGGATGTTGAAGCGCTCCATGACCGCCTCGACCGCGCCGGAGCGGAACCGCTTCATCAGCTCGTCCTGAAGCGACAGGTAGAAGCGCGACTCACCCGGGTCACCCTGCCGGCCGGACCGACCACGCAGCTGGTTGTCGATGCGTCGGGACTCGTGCCGCTCCGTGCCCAGCACGTAGAGCCCACCGGCGGCGGCGACCTCATCGGCCTCCGCTTCGCAGGCCTGCTTCCACTTCGGCAGGACCTCCTCCATCGCCTTGTCGTACTCCTCGGCGTTCTCCACCGGGTCCAGACCACGCTGGCGCAGCTCGCTGGCGGCGAGGAACTCGGCGTTGCCGCCGAGCAGGATGTCCGTGCCTCGACCGGCCATGTTGGTGGCCACCGTGACCGCGCCCTTGCGACCGGCCTGGGCGACGATCTCCGCCTCCCGGGCGTGGAACTTCGCGTTCAGCACGGAGTGCGGGATGCCCCGGCGGCGCAGCAGCTGGGAGAGGATCTCGGAGTTCTCCACCGAGACCGTGCCGACCAGCACGGGCTGCCCGGCCTGGTGGCGCTCGGCGATGTCCTCGATGACCGCGTTGAACTTGGCCTTCTCGGTCTTGTAGATGACGTCGGCCCGGTCCTGCCGGACCATCGGCCGGTGGGTCGGGATGGTCACCACACCGACCTTGTAGACCTTGTTGAACTCGCCCGCCTCGGTCTGGGCCGTACCGGTCATGCCGGAGAGCTTCTCGTAGAGGCGGAAGTAGTTCTGGAGGGTGATGGTGGCCAGGGTCTGGTTCTCCTGCTTGATCTCCACCCCCTCCTTGGCCTCGATCGCCTGGTGCATGCCCTCGTTGTAGCGGCGACCGTGCAGGATGCGGCCGGTGAACTCGTCGACGATCAAGACCTCACCGTCGCTGACGATGTAGTCCTTGTCGCGCTTGTACAGCTCCTTGGCCTTGATGGCGTTGTTCAGGTAGCCGACCAGCGGGGTGTTCACCGACTCGTACAGGTTGTCGATGCCGAGCCGGTCCTCGACCTTGGCCACACCGCGCTCGGTGACCGCGATGGTGCGCTTGGCGTAGTCGACCTCGTAGTCGCCCTCGCCGTCCTTGCCGGCCTGGAGGCGGGCCACCACGGCGGCGAACTCGCCGTACCAGCGGGCGGAGTGCTCGGCCGGGCCGGAGATGATCAGCGGGGTCCGGGCCTCGTCGATCAGGATGGAGTCGACCTCGTCGACCACGGCGAAGTTGTGGCCCCGCTGGACCAGCTCCTCCTTCGACCAGGCCATGTTGTCGCGCAGGTAGTCGAAGCCGAACTCGTTGTTGGTGCCGTAGGTGATGTCACATTCGTACGCCGCGCGGTGCTCGGCGGCCGGGCGGTTGGGCAGCACCACACCGACGGTCAGGCCGAGGAACTGGTGCACCCGACCCATCCAGGCCGCGTCACGCTGGGCCAGGTAGTCGTTGACCGTGACCACGTGCACGCCCTTGCCGGACAGCGCGTTGAGGTAGACCGGCATGACCGAGGTCAGGGTCTTACCCTCACCGGTCTTCATCTCGGCGATGTTGCCGAAGTGCAGCGCCGCGCCGCCCATCACCTGGACGTCGTACGGTCGCTGGCCGAGCACCCGCGCCGCCGCCTCCCGGCAGACCGCGAACGCCTCGGGCAACAGGTCGTCCAGGGTCTCGCCTTCGGCGAGCCGCTCCCTGAACTGCTCGGTCATGCCGCTCAGCTCTTCGTCGGTGAGGTTGACGTAGTCGTCCTCGATCGAGTTGACGGCAGCGGCGATCGCCTTCAGCCGGCGCACCATGCGCCCTTCGCCCGCGCGAAGGACCTTTTCCAGAATCGACACGGATCAACGCTCCCCTAGACAGTCTCGAACCATCGTAGGCGTTTCATCGGGCCAATGGTCACTGGTGGCGACCCTCGGCCATCGCGAAACCGACATAACGCGCGACGCTCCAGGCTACGCGCCCGGTTTACCCGTTACGCCGTGGGCGAACGATCCGGCACGATGGGTCAGATGGACCCCGTGGAGATCACCGAGGCCGGACTGGCCCTCCGGCCGTGGCGGCCTACCGACGCCGACGACCTGTATCGCGCCTGCCAGGATCCGGAGATCCAGCGCTGGATCGACGTCCCCCGACCCTACCGGCCGCAGGACGCGCAACGGTTCATAGCGGGCCGCTCGCGCCAGTGGGCGGAGGGCACGGCAGCCGCCTTCGCGGTCTGTGACCCCGCCACCGATCGACTCCTGGGCGCCTGCGACCTGCAGAGAATCGATCAGGACCACCAACTCAGCGAGATCGGCTACTGGACCGCCCCGTGGGCGCGCGGTCAGGGCGTGGCCGTACGCGCCGTACGGGCCCTGGCCCGATGGTCCTTCACGGAGCTGAACCTGCGCCGGCTGCTCTGGACCTCCCCCGCCGGCAACTACCCCGCCCGGCTGGTCGCCCTGCGCAGCGGTTTCCGGATCGAGGGGCGGCTGCGCGCGGCCGACCCGGCACGCGGCAGCTACGAGTGGTTCGGCTCGCTGCTGCCCGGCGAGGTACCGGCCCCCGACGAGATCGGTCCGGCCGGCCCGGGCACCCTGGAGGCCCGCCGGGCCGCCGTCTTCGGTCGCCCCCAGCCCACGATCTTCGCCAGCACCCCACGGCGCGAGCTGCGGCTCCGTCCGATGGAGGAACGTGACCTGGCGGCATTGGTGATCACCTGCCAGGACCCGGAGACCCTGCGGTGGACCACCGTCCCGGATCCCTACGACCGGTCGGCGGCCGAGTCCTTCCTGATCCACTGCCAGGACTGCTGGGCGGGCGGCACCGCGGCCTACTATGTGATCGCCGACGAACAGGATCACTACGCCGGCTCGATCGACCTGCGGCTGTCCCCCACCGATCCCCTGCTCGCCGACGTCGGCTTCATGACCGCGCCACATGCCCGGGGCCGGGGTTACCAGACGGCGGCGCTGGCCGCGCTGGCCACCTGGGGTTTCGCCACCCTCGGGCTGGCCCGCATCGAATGGCGGGCGCACGTCGGCAACCTGGCCTCCCGCCGGGTCGCCGAGCGGGCCGGCTTCACCATGGAGGGCACCGCCCGGGGTCTTCTGAACCACCGTGGCACCCGGGCCGACGCCTGGATCGGTGCCCTGCTGGCCGAGGATCTGGCCCAGCCGGCGGTGCGGCACGCGGCAACGGTCGACCGGGCCGGGTGACGGCATGACCGCCGAGTCCATCGAGGCGCACGGGGTACGGCTGCGGCCGTACCGTCTGGACGACCTGGCCGATGTCGTAGCCGGCTGCGCCGACCCGGTGACCCAACGTTTCCTGGACGGTCTGCCCCGCCCGTACACCGAGGCCGACGCCCGGCGATGGATCACCGAGAGTGCCCCGGCGCTGGCCGCCTCAGGCGGTGCCGCGTACGCCGTCGCCGATCCGGCCACCGACCGGATGCTCGGCTCCGTGGGGCTGAGTAACCCGCTGCCACAGCGGCGGCAGGCCGAGATCGGCTACTGGGTGCTGCCGGGCGTGCGGGGTCGCGGGGTGGCCACGGCGGCCACCCGGGCGTTGGCCGAACATGCCTTCTCCGACGGCATCGACCGGCTGGAACTGCTCACCAGGCTGGAGAACGTGGCCAGCCAGCGGGTCGCGGTGGCTACCGGTTTCCGACCCGAGGGGGTACGCCGGGGTGGCGGCCTGAGCCCCGGTGGCAGCCGGCCCGACCTGGCGGTCTGGGCGCGGCTGGCCGACGATCCGCCCGGGCCGTACCCCCGTCCGCTGCCCGACCTGCCCGAGGGGCGACTCACCGACGGGGTGGTCGTGCTCCGACGGCTGGAGCCCGAGGACACCGACGAGATGTACCGTCTGAACACCAGCCCGGGGGTGGTGTCCTCCCGGGTGCCACCGGGCCCGCCCACCCGGGAGGAGATCGCCGGGCGTGGTCTCGGCGCGGCCCACCAGTGGCTGGTCGGCACGGTAGCGGCGATGACCATCCTCGACGCGGCCTCCGGGACGGTGGCCGGGTCCTGCATGCTGCTGCACGACCAGCGCGCCGGGCAGGGGATGCTGGGCTACAGCCTGTTCCCGCAGTGGCGGGGACGCGGCTACGCCACCCGGGCGGTGCGGCTGCTGGCCCGGTGGGGTTTCGCGCAGGTCGGCCTGGCCCGGGTGTGGGCCGGCACCCTGCCGGAGAACCTGGCCTCCCGGCGGGTGCTGGAACGGGCCGGCTTCCGCTACGAGGGGCTGTTGCGCTCCCTGCTACCCGGCGTGGAGGGCGACCGGCGGGACTCGACCGTGTACGGGCTGCTCCCCGGCGAACTGGTGGACTGAGCGCCTGAGCGCGGCGCGGGCCGGGGCGCTGCCCCGACCCGCGCCGACCTCGGTCAGATGTCGAGCGAGATGATGCCGTAGTCGTAGGCGTGCCGTCGGTAGACGACACTGGGGCGACCGGATTCCTTGTCCTGGAACAGGTAGAAGTCGTGGCCGACGAGTTCCATCTGGAACAGCGCTTCGTCGACGGTCATCGGCTGGGCCGGGTGCACCTTCTCCCGGGCGATGTGCCACGGCTGGTCGTCGTACTCGTCCTCCTCGGCGCGTTCGGCGACCGCGGTGGCCCCCGGTGCGCTCAGGGCGGCGGAGAACATGTCGGCGACCGGCAGGCCGGCGGTGGCGGCGGCGACCGATACCGGCGGGCGGCCCCGGTGTACGCGACGTCGGTCAGCGGCGCGGCGCAGGCGGGCGTCGAGCTTGGCGATGGCCGTGTCCAGCGCGCTGTAGAAGTCGCTCGTGCAGGCCTCGGCCCGGATCACCGGGCCCCGGGAGAAGCAGGTGATTTCCACTCGCTGGCAGTGGTCGGCCTGGCGCGGATTGCGCTCGTGGAAAAGCTCCACCTCGGCCCGGATAAGTTTGTGGTCGTAACGTTCGATCTTCGCCAGTTTTTCGGCTACGTGCACCCGGTAATGATCCGGCACTTCGACGTTACGGCCCTTGACCACGATGTCCACGTGACCTCCCTCGTTCGGACGGTCTTTGCTCCGAGAACTCCGGTCGCACGTCCGGGGAGGGGTCCCGCTCGGCGTCGACCGGTCAATACGGCTACGCCTCCTCTCACCGCCGGGGTGGGCTAATGATCTCCTACCCTCGACAAGCAAACGCTAACTCTTATTTGCTCCCTCG
The DNA here is from genome assembly GCF_035920385.1 of Micromonospora sp. NBC_01739. GTDB lineage: Bacteria > Actinomycetota > Actinomycetes > Mycobacteriales > Micromonosporaceae > Micromonospora. The sequence continues at coordinate 3,887,149 of NZ_CP109151.1, forward strand.
TCATCCCCAGCCGCCGACCCGGGCCGGAAATTTTGCAGAGATCACACACGAAGGGGTGAACGAAAACACAATCGGTTACCGCTTGTGCCTTTTTTCGGTAGCCGCAAGAACCGCCGCCACCGAGGGCGACATTCCTGGTACGCGCAGCAATTGGCTGATCGCGGCGAGGGTGGACCCGGTGGTGATGATGTCGTCGAGCAGCACCACGGTCACCCCGGGCGGGGTGGGGCCGACACCCGGCCGGACCCGGAAGGCCCCCAGAGCGGTGGCCGCCCGGCCGGCGCTGTCCAGGGTGACCGAATCGGGCCGGGACCTCGCCTGCACCGGCCGCTGCACCCGTACCGGCCAACCCGCCGCGCCCAGCCTGCGGGCGCAGTGCCGGGCCAGCCGCCCCAGATGGTCGCCGTAGCGGGCCCGGGCCGCCGCCGGGGTGTCCGGCACCGGCACCAGCACCAGGGGGCGCACCGATCCGACCGCGGCGGCCACGACCTCGGCCAGCAACGCTCCCAGGGGCCGGGCCAGACCGTGCCGGCCATGATCCTTGTACGCGAGCAGAGTCTCCCGCAACGGCCCGGCGTAGCTGCCCAGGGCGTGACAGGGCGGCAGCCCCAGCGGGGCCGGAACCGGTCGGACCGCCCCGGGACGCAGGGCCCGCAACACGGTCACACATTCCGGACAGACCCCCTGCCGCAGCCGGGAGCTACGCTGCCGACAGCCGGCGCACTCCGTGGGCAGGGCCAGATCGGCCAGATCCGCCCACAGCCCGCCCAGCACTGCCGACTCAGTAGAGGAAGACCGGTGCGGTGGGATTGCCCGGACGGACCCCGGTCGGCGGGGCGGTGACCTCCTGGACCTGTTCCCGCACGATGCGCTCGAACGGGTTGTTGCGGTAGGTGACCCCGTTGGCCTCGTACATGAAGCTGGCGGCCAGCGGGGAGGTCGGGGTGGCGGGGTGGGCGGCCAGGTGGGTGACCTCGGCACCGGCGTCGTCCCGCAGCCGGGTCTCCAGGGCCCCGTCGACACTGACGTCGTAGATCGCCGGCCGACCGGCGGCCCCGGCCACCAGCAGCCGGCCTTCGGCCCACCAGTCGACCGCGGTCAACCGGGTCAGGGAGGTGGTCAGGCGTCGGGCCGGCCCGATGGTGGGCACCCCGCCCTCCCAACTGATGGCGGCCACGTACAGGGCGCCGTCGACGATCAGGGCGATCCGGTGCCCGTCCAGGGCGGCGGCCACCGCCTCGACCCGACCCGGCAGGCCGAGCTGCACCGGGCGCATCACCGCCCGGTCGTCGAAGCGGTGCAGCTCGCCGTCGGCGACCACCAGACCGGCCGGCTGATCGCTGTCGGTGCGCAACCAGACCGGCCGACCGATCGCGGTGTGGGTGGGGCCGGCCGTGAAGCTCTCCACCACCTCGCGGCCCCGGCCGACACTCAGTCGCTGCCGGCCCCCGGACGCGCCGACCACCAGGGCGGCCAGCACGTCGTCGCCGGCCCGACGCAACCCCGCGGAGAACACCCCGCGGTTCGCCTCGGCCACCACCGGCACCCGGCCGATCGGCTCGTTGGCCACGGCCAGGGCGTGGACGGCGCCTTCGTACACGCAGAAGCGTCGGCCGTTGTCCTCCAACTGGTAGAGCTGGTTCGCCGTGCGCTGCTCGCCCAGGTCGACGAGCTTGCGGGACTGGTTCAGGATCTTGATCTCCAGGATGCCGTCCAGCTCCAGCAGCGACCAGGCCAGTTGGGTGGCGAACTGCTCCAACCGGACGTCGTCGGCGCCGGGCATGTCGAGATTGACCTCCCACCGGCCGTCCGAGCCGGTGGCATTGTTGATCATCTCGGTGCGGTCGGGCAGCCCGGAGACGCCGACCCGCAGCCAGTCCGAGGGGCCTGCGGTCAACCAGCGGACCACCTCACTGACCCGCCGCTCGGCGGGCACCGCCGAGGAGAGGTACCGCTGGTCGGGCACCAGACGGGTCCGCTCGGAGTTCCAGAAGTAGATGGATTCGGTCTGGTAGTACAGGCGCAGGGCCTCGTCGCTGAGCAGCAGGATGTTCGGTGGCTCGCTGACGTAGAAGCCGGCGTCGTCCTGACCCGCCGGACCGGCGTTGATCAGGCGGAACTCGTAGGTCGTCTCGGTGGCCAGGGGTGGGACGAGCATGCCGTTGGCCCGCAGCAGACCGACCTGCTGCACGCTGATGGTGACCTTCATGCTGTCGACGTCCGGCTCGATCACCGGGTCGTCGATGAGGCGTACCACCGACAGGGCCACCTCGCTGCCCTGCTTGACCTGAAGGCCACCCCGTTCGGAGGCCGCGATGTACTGCTTGACCCGCTCGTAGGCCCGGTCCGGCTCGCCGGCCGCCGCGGCCAGGAAGTTGCGGACGAAGGCCTCGGCGTCGCTTCCGCTGGCCTCCCGGGGCGGCGGTTCGCTGCCCCGCCCCAGCGACCAACTGGCCTCCGCCGCCGGCCCACGCTGCTCGGTCTGCACCTCGGAGCGGTCCGGAATGCCACAACCGGTGAGCACCAGCACCACCCCGAGCGCACCGCTGAGCACCCGCCGCTTCACGACCCCACCTCCGCGCGCTGCTCGGCGGCCGGCGGAGTCGCCGGCCCGACCGTCAGGGCCCCGTCCGGTCCGGGACCGATGGCCAGCAGGTCCTCCGCGGGCGAGGCACCGAACGGCAGGGCGGCGTCCGCCGGCACCAGCCGCAGCGGCGAGGTGATCAGCCGGTCACCGGCCCGCGCCGGCAGGGTCAGCCGGAACTGGGCACCCTGCCCGGGTGCCCCCCACGCCTCCAGCCAGCCGCCGTGCAGCCGCGCGTCCTCCAGGCTGATCGACAACCCCAGCCCGGTGCCGCCGGTCTGCCGGGCCCGGGAGGGATCGGCCCGCCAGAACCGGTTGAAGACCAACTTCTCCTCGCCGGGCTTGAGCCCGACACCGTGATCCCGGACGGTCACCGCCACCGCGGTCTCGTCCATGCCCAGGGTGATGTGCACCGGCCTGCCCTCGCCGTGTTCGACCGCGTTGCCGACCAGGTTGCGCAGCACCCGCTCTACCCGGCGGGGGTCGATCTCGGCGATCACCGGGGTCGCCGGCAGGTCCAGCTCGATCTCCACACCGACCCGTTCGGCCAGGCCGGAGAGGCGGTCCACCACCCGGTGCACCACCGGCACCAGGTCGGTCGGCTCGGCGTCCAGGACGGCGAAGCCCGCGTCGAACCGGCTGATCTCCAGCAGGTCGGTCAGCAGTTCCTCGAACCGGTCCAACTCGGCCTGCAACAACTCCGCGCTGCGGGCCACGGAGGGCTCGAACCCCTCCCGCTCGGCGAAGATCAGATCGGCTGCCATCCGTACCGTGGTCAGCGGGGTACGCAGCTCGTGTGAGACGTCCGAGGTGAACCGGCGCTGCAACCGCGACATCTCCTCCAACCGCAGGATCTGCCGTTGCAGGTTGGTGGCCATCTGATTGAAGGAGGCCGCCAGCAGGGCCAGATCGTCCTCGCCGTTGACGGCCATCCGCTGGTCGAGCAGCCCGGCGGAGAGCCGCTGGGCGGTGCGGGCCGCGACCCGTACCGGTGTCACCACCAGCCGGGTCACCAGCGCGGCCAGCAGTCCGAGCAGCAGCACCAGGGCCACCCCGGTGGCCACCACGGTGGCCCGCGCCTGGCTGGCGGTGGCGTCCTGCAAGGTCAACGGTACGAAGTAGTAGAGCTCCACCTGGCCGAAACGGGTGGGCACCGGCGAGCCGTACACCAGATACTTGGTGTTCCGATCGCCGGTCAGCCGACCGGTCTGGATCTGGTTGGCCACATTGCCCCCGGCCACCGCCGTCCGCAGCTCAGGGCTGATCAACGGCCGGAAATCCACCGCGGGTGAGCTGCGCGGCAGGATCATGCCGCCGACACTGTCCGCGGTCAGCGCCACGACCACCCCGCTGGTCTGCTGGGGGTCACCCCCGGCCAGGTAGTTGACCGTGCCGTCGATGGTCTCCTGGAGTTGGGCCTCCTGCGGCTGGCTGTAGAGGCTGAACTGCTTGGCCGCGTACTCCGCTCCGCTGGTCAGCCGCAGCCGCACGTCGGTCTTGGCGTTGTCCAGCAGGATGCTGGTGATGTTGCCGGCGATCAGGTAGGCGAAGCCGCCCACCAGCAGGCTGGAGACCACGAGGGTGATGGTGACCACCCGCACCTGCAGGGAGCGACGCCAGGTGTGGTGCAGGCCGGCGAACACGCGGGCGGCCCGACCGCTGAGCCGACGCCACACCTCCCGCCCCGCGCCAGAACGGCGGGACGTGGCGTCTGGGTCCGGAGTCGGGGAGGTGGTCACAGTGCGACCCAGGCTATCCCGTACCCGCCTTGTAGCCCACGCCCCGCACGGTGAGGATGATTTCCGGTCGCTCCGGATCCGGCTCGATCTTGGCCCGTAGGCGCTGCACGTGCACGTTGACCAGCCGGGTGTCGGCCGCGTGCCGGTAGCCCCAGACCTGCTCCAGCAGGACCTCCCGGGTGAAGACCTGACGCGGTTTGCGGGCCAGCGCCACCAGCAGGTCGAACTCCAGCGGGGTCAGCTTCACCTCCTCGCCGTTGCGGCTGACGGTGTGCGCCGGCACGTCGATGGCGATCTGGTTGCCGGGGGGACCGATGGTGAGCAGTTCCGGTGCCGCGTCCTCGCCCCGGCGCAACCGGGCCCGCATCCGGGCCACCAGTTCCTTGGGCTTGAACGGCTTGACCACGTAGTCGTCCGCGCCCGACTCCAGGCCGAGCACCACATCCACGGTGTCGCTCTTGGCGGTCAGCATCACGATCGGTACGCCGGACTCGGCGCGAATCGCCCGCGCCACGTCGATGCCGCTCATGCCGGGCAGCATCAGGTCCAGCAGCACGATATCGGGACGATTGTCGCGGAATGCGGCCAGAGCGCGCTCCCCGTCCGCCACGAAGGAAGGCATGAATCCCTCGCTACGCAGCACGATGCCAAGCATCTCGGCGAGCGCAGGATCGTCGTCGACCACCAGTACCCGGGCTCTCATGGGGTTAATGTTTCCATCCCGTCCAACTCAGGGGGTTCGGGCGTCATCCCGGCACGCTACTGCCCACACCCACGCCGTGCCCCGCATCAGCCGGTACATCAGTCGCACGAGCCGCCCCACCGGCCGGGGCTCCACGCGTCCGGCCCGCGCGTGTCAACATGATCCCTGGCTGCGTCCCCGCGCGCCACCGCCCCCGCCTTCGACAGGAGTGCGCGTGCCCTACGCCGGCTCGATCGCCGTACTCCCCAGACGACCGCTCACCGTCGGTGAACTGCTCGACTCCGCAGTGCTGCTGCTCCGCGGCCACGCCGGGGCCCTGCTTCCCATGGCCGCCGCGCTCGCCCTCCTCGAACAACTTCTGCTGCTGCCCCTGCGCAGCGCCGTCGGTGTGCACCCGCCGCTGTGGTGGGCACCTTTCCTCGGCAGTCCGGGCCCCATGCTGTTCCTGCTGGCGGTCGGCGCGGCGACCGAGGCGATGATCATCATGCTGCTCGGCAACCCGGCCGCCCGGGCAGCCGGTGCCGCCCTGGTCGGCCGCCCGATCGGGGCCCGGGACCTGCTGCGGCCCGGCAACGCCCGGTGGGGTGCCACCCTGCTGCTCTGCCCGGTCGTCGGCGTCACGATGCTGGTCGCCTCCCTGCTCGGCCCGACCTGGTTCGCCGCCTTCGCGCTACTCGGGGCGATGGCCCCGGCACTGGCCCTGGACGGGATCAAGGCGGGGCGGGCGCCGGGCCGATCCGCCACCCTGGCGCTGCGGGTCGAGGGGCGCGCCGCCGGCCTGCGGCTGCTCGGCTACCTCGTCTGGTGGATCCTGCGGGTCGGCCTGGCCTGGGGTCTGTTCACCGGACTGACCACACTGGACCTGATCGTGGCGGAGTGGGCCGTACCCGTGGCCGTACTGCTGTGGGCCTTGGTCAACACGGTCGCCTACGCCGCGCTGGCCTGCCTGGACGCGGTCCTGCACCTGGAGACCCGGATCCGCACCGAAGGGCTGGACATCCACCTCTCCCGGGCACCGGTCGAGGCGTCGCCGGCCACCCTGCTGGCGGTGCGGGGATGAGCTTCTCTCGCTGGTGGACCGAGACCACCGCCGCCCTCGGTGATCACATTCCGCTCCCGCTGGTCGCGTTGCTGCTGGTGCTGGTGACGGCGCTGATCTGCGTCGGCTGGTACACCTACCCCGCCTGGGTGCCCCGCCGACTCCCCCGACCACGCTGGCGGCTCCCCCGCCTCCGTCGGCGACTCAGGCGACGGCCGCGGCGCCCGGCCCCGGTCGACACGGACGACGCCCTCGACCTGCCGTTGCCGCAGCCCACCGGAACACCGGGGCAGCATCTGACCCTGGCCGACCGGTTGGCCGCGGAGGGACGCTACGACGAGGCCATCCGGGAACGGCTGCGCGGCATGGTCCGCGCCCTGTCCGACCGCGAGGTGGTGCGGGTTCGCCCCGGCATGACGGTCACCGAGATCGTCGCGGCGGCCACCGCCCGCCGGCCATCGCTGGACCCGCCGCTGAGCGCCGCCGCCACCATCTTCACCAGAGTCTGGTACGCCCAACGCCCCGCCACGGCCGAGCAGGACCACCGGTTGCGGGAGCACGCCGTGACCCTGCGCCGCCTGCTGACCGATCCATCGGCCGACCGCCCTGCGGCGGCATCGGCCACGGCCGGCGGCGGCCCGGTCGAGGGCCAGGGAGAGTCCGCCCGATGAACACCCCGAAGGTCCGGTGGCGGCGTCACCGCATCCTGATCCCGGTGCTGCTGAGCACGCTGATCATCACCATCACCCTGGTCACCCGCGCGGTCGACCAGCCGGACCCGGACGAGGCGGGCTTCCTGTCCCCCCTGGCGACCGGGGAGGACGGGGGCAGCCGGTTGGCCGCCAGCCTGGCCGGGCGGGGCGTGGAGGTGCGGCGGGAGACCGACACCCTGACGGCGTTGCGGGCCACCCGATCCGGTCCGGCCACCCTGTTCATCCCGGCCCCGCAACTGCTGCACCCACAGACCCTCGACTATCTGAACCTGCTGCCGGAACGCACCCGGCTGGTGCTGGTCGACCCACCCCGGCGGGTGCTGGACGCCGCCGGGATGCCGCTGCGCCCGGCGGGCCGGCGGTGGGCGGCACGGGCCGTCGACCCCCACCTCCCCGACCCCTGCGCGCTGCCCGAGGTCACCGGCGCTACGGCCGCGGTGGCCCGGCAGCGGTACGCCCCCACCGGGGCACCCGGCTCAGTGGACCTCTGCTACTCGGCCGGGCTGGCTCGGCTGCCCGGCTCCGCCGAGAGCGTCGTGGTGGGGGCCAGCGACCCCTTCCGCAACAGCCGCATCGACGAGTGGGACAACGAACTCTTCGCCACCGCTCTGCTGGCCACCACCGGGCGGGTGGTCTGGCTGGACCTGGACGGGCCGGCCCCCGCACCCCCCACCCCCAGTACCGTGCAGGCCTCACCACCGCCGGAACCGGAGGAGAGCCTCTACGGCGAACCCGATGACGATCAGGAGGACCTGGGTGCCGGAGGCAGCACCCAGAGCCCCGCCGGTGAGGCGTCCCCGGGCAACGCCTCCGGCTCGGGGGGACCGGGCCGGGAACAATCCCCCAACCCCCTCTGGTCCGCCTTCCCACCCTGGTTCTGGGCCCTGCTGGCACAGCTGGTGCTGGCCGCCCTGCTGGTCGCCGCGGCCCGGGCCCGCCGCTTCGGTCCGCCCACCCCGGAACCCCTGCCGGTGGCCGTCACGGGGGCGGAGACGGTGTACGGGCGGGGCCGGCTCTATCAACGGGCCAAGGCCCAGCAGAGCAGCGCCGAGGTGCTCCGGGCCGCCGCCAAGGCCCGGCTGGGACGCCGACTGCACCTGCCGGCCGACTCCCCCGAGGCCGCCGCCGTGGTGGCGGCCGAGACCGGGCAGTCCCCGGACACCGTTCGTGAGCTGCTGGATGGCGACACCCCGGAGACCGACCGCGAACTGCTGACCCTGGCCGACGAACTGGACCGGGTGGCCCGCGGCCCACACCCGCCCACCGTTCGGCCCCCGCTGCCCCGATCCTCCGAAGGAGACCCCCGGTGACCCGACCCGCCACCCTCAGCGACCCCCTGGCCGCCGACCCCAGCCGGGCCGCCCTGCACCGACTGCGTACCGAGGTGGCCAAGGCGGTCGTCGGGCAGGAGGCCGTGGTCACCGGGCTGATCGTCGCCCTGCTCTGCCGCGGCCACGTACTGCTGGAAGGGGTGCCGGGGGTGGCCAAGACCCTCCTGGTCCGGACCCTCGGCGCGGCGCTGGATCTGTCTACCCGCCGGGTCCAGTTCACCCCCGACCTGATGCCGGGCGACGTCACCGGCTCCACCATCTTCGACGCGCGTACCGCGGCCTTCACCTTCCGGCAAGGGCCGGTCTTCACCAACCTGCTGCTGGCCGACGAGATCAACCGGACTCCCCCGAAGACCCAGTCGGCCCTGCTGGAGGTGATGGAGGAACGGCAGGTCACCATCGAGGGGGAGCAGCATGCGCTGCCCGACCCCTTCATCGTCGCGGCCACCCAGAACCCGGTGGAGTACGAGGGCACCTACCCGCTGCCCGAGGCCCAGCTGGACCGGTTCCTGCTGAAGCTCACCGTGCCGCTGCCCGCCCGGGAGGAGGAGATGGGGGTGCTGCGCGCCCACCACGCCGGCTTCGACCCCCGGGACCTGGCCGCCGCCGGGGTACGCCCGGTGGCCGACGCCACCGACCTGGCGGTGGCCCGGGCGGCGGTCGGCCGGGTCCATGTGGCCGAGCCGCTGTTCGGTTACATCGTCGATGTGTGTCGGGCCACCCGCACCACCCCCGCCCTGGAACTGGGGGCCTCCCCACGCGGCGCGACAGCCCTGCTCGGCACCGCCAAGGCGTGGGCCTGGCTGGCCGGGCGCGACCATGTGGTGCCCGACGACGTGAAGGTGATGGCCCGACCCACCCTGCGACACCGCCTGCGGCTACGCCCGGAGGCGGAACTGGAGGGTGTCGGGGTGGACGCCGTACTGGACACGGTGCTGGCCACCGTGCCGACACCACGATGACCTGGCGGGCGGCGGCGCTGCTCGCGGCCGGTGCGCTCACCCTGCCCGCCTGGCCCGCGCCCTTCATCGGGGTGGCGGTGATGACCGGTCTGGTCCTGCTGCTGTGCGCCCTGGACCTCAGGCTGGCCGCACCCCTGAAGGGGCTCACGGTAGAACGGGACGGCGACCGGAGTGTCCGGCTCGGTGAGACCGCCACGGTCACCCTGCACCTGCACAACCGCTCCGGCCGGACCCTGCACGCCCAGGTCCGCGATGCCTGGGTGCCCTCGGCCGGAGCCCTACCGGAGGTGCCCCCGGAGCAGATGGTGCAGGTGCCCCCGGGGGACACTGCGGCCCTGCCCAGCCGGCTGACCCCTACCCGTCGCGGGGACCGGGCGGCGGTGGCCCTGACGGTCCGGTCCCTGGGACCCCTGGGACTGGCCTTCCGGCAGCGCACCGGCCTACCCCCGACGCCACCCTGGACTCTGCGGGTACTGCCCCGCTTCGAGTCCCGCCGACACCTGCCCGAGAAGCTGTCCCGGCTGCGGGTGCTCGACGGGACCCAGGTCGGCCAGGGCCGTGGGGCGGGCACCGAGTTCGACACCCTGCACGAGTACGTGCCCGGTGACGATGTGCGGTCCATCGACTGGCGGGCCAGCGCCCGACGAGCCGAGGTGTTGGTGCGCACCTGGCGGCCGGAACGGGACCGGCGACTGGTGTGCGTGCTGGACACCGGCCGTACCGCCGCCGTACGCCTGGGGGACGAACCCCGCCTGGACACCTCGATCGACGCCGCCCTGCTGCTGACGGCCCTGGCGGCGCGGGCCGGGGACCGGGTGGACGTGCTGGCCGCCGATGCCGTGCTGCGGGCCTCGGTCGTCGGGGCCGAGCGGCCGGCCCAGTGGCCCCGGCTGGCCCATGCCCTGGCCCCCTTGCAACCGGCCCTGGTGGAGACCGACTTCCAGCTGATCGCCGGGGAACTGCTGCGCCGCCACCGGCCGCGCAGCCTGGTGGTGTTGCTGACCGCCCTGGAGCCCGGTGCCCTCGGCGCGGGGCTGCTGCCGGTGCTGCCCCGGCTGGCCGCCCGGCACCGGGTGCTGGTGGCGACCTCCCAGGACCCGGTGCTGGCCCAGCTCACCGAGACCCCGCCCCGCCACCCCCGCGACGCCTACGCCGCCGCAGCGGCCTGGCGTACCCTCGCCGAACGTGACCGCCTGACGGCTGCGCTGGCCCGCTACGGGGTGACTGTCGTCGATGTCGCCGCCCCCAGGCTGGCTCCCGCCCTGGCCGACGCCTACCTGACCCTCAAGGCCACCGGCCGACTCTGAGCGTCTGAGCGGCAGCGGGTCAGGTGTCGGGCTCGGCTCTGGCCCGGGAGCCCAGCAGGACCACATAGGCCAGGAAGGCCAGCCACACGGCGGCGCCGAGACCGACTCGTACGGCCACCGGCAGGGCCGCGGGGGTGAGGAAGGCCTCGATCACCGCGGAGACCGCGAACAACCCGACCAGACCCAGGGCCACCAGGATGGCGTCACGTCCGGCTCGGGCCACCGCCTGCCCCCGGGTCAACTGCTCCGGCGGGGCGATCCAGGCCCAGCCGACCCGCAGCCCCACCCCGGCGGCCACGAACACGCCGGTCAGCTCAAGCAGGCCGTGCGGGGTGATCAGGCCGAAGAAGACGTCCGCCCGATCGTAGGAGACCATCACCCCACCGACCACCCCGATGTTCACCACGTTCTGCCACAACAGGTAGGCCACCGGCACGATGAGCACCCCGGCGGCCAGGCACTGCGCCGCCAGCCAGGCGTTGTGGGTCCAGAGGTGGAAGGCGAAGGTCGGGGCGGAGAACTCCGTGTAGTAGCCGGCGAACCCGGACTCCACGAGATGAGCGGCCTCCTCCTCACCGATGAAGGCCGCCGCCGTCTCCGGGTTGTCCGCGACGAAACCGATGAGGGTGAAGGTGAGCAGGGTGAAGACCGTGGCCACCGCGCACCACCAGGGGGCCGCCCGCCACACCGCCCCGGGGAAGCCTGCCAGCAGGAACTCCCCCACCGCCGTCCAGGAGGGCCGGGGTCGACCGGTCAGCCGGGCGCGGGCCCGGAGCACCACCTGGGAGAGCTCGCCCAGCAGGGCCGGGTCGGGAGAGCGGCTGCGCAGCACCGACAGGTGGGTACTGGCCCGCTGGTAGAGCGCCACCAACTCGTCGACCTCGGTGGGGTCCAGCCGCCGCCGGCCGCAGAGCTGGCTCAGTCGGCGCCACTCTCCGCCATGCTCCGCGACGTACGCGTCGAGATCCACCGCCAGCCACCCCCGTCCGCGCGATCATAGTGTTCACTGTCCGGGTGAGCGCAGCAGCAGGGGGCACCGCCTCGGCCTGGGGTGACGCCGGTCTGGTCAGCGGTGAGGCAGTCGGGTTGGACGTACGGGCCGCCCGGATCGGCTCCCGGGTGCTCGCGCTGCTGATCGACGTACTGCTCCAGTTGGTGTTCGCCCTGGTGCTCGCCGTGATCGCCGTGTTCACCCTGCCGTACGGCATGGTGGACACGGCCCTGGAACGGGCCCTGTTCACCCTCGGGGTCGTGCTGCTGCTGGTCGGCTACCCGGTGGGCTTCGAACGGCTCAACGACGGGCGCACCCCGGGCAAGGCGGCGGTCGGGCTGCGGGTGGTGAGCCTGGACGGCGCCCCGGTGGGGCTACGGCAGTCGCTGACCCGGGCCCTGGTCGGGGTGGCCGTCGAGTGGCCGGGCCTGGTGCTGCCGCTGCTGTCCTGGGTGGCCGGTACCACGGTGATGCTCACCGACCCCCGGGGGCGGCGGCTGGGTGACCTGGTGGCCGGCACCCTGGTCGTGCACACCCGGACCGCGGCCAGGTGGCGCCCGGTGCCGTCACCCGTGCCGGTGCTGGTCGGCTGGGCGAGCACCCTGGATCTGAGCCGGCTGGAGCCGGATCTGGCCCTGGCCGTCCGGCAGTATCTGACCCGAGGTCACCAGTTCGCCGAGCCGGCCCGCAGCGACCTGGCCCGGCAGTTGTGGCGGGAGGTCTCCGCGCGGATCACCCCGGCACCACCACCGGGGCTGCCGGAGCCGGTCTATCTGGCCGCCGTCCTGTACGAGCGGCACCGGCGGGCCCGCCACCGGCTGGCCGCTGAACGGGGCCTGACCGCCGCGCTGTGGCCGCAGCTCGGCTCGCCGACGGCCGACCCGCTCCCCGTGCCGATCCCTCCGGCCACTCGGGCCCCGACGCCGGTCGAGTCCGCCCCGGGCATGTCACCCCCACCGGTCGGGGTACGCCCCGCAGCACCGGGCCGCCAGGTTGGGGCCGACCGCGATGCCGGACACTGAACGGGCGAAACGACGCCGCCGGTGTCGAGGGCAGACCGGGGAGGCAGTGGTGAGGGGTTTCGGGCCGTGGCTGGCGGTACTGGCGGTGGTGCTGCTGCTCAGCGCGCTGCGGCTGCGCACCCTGGCGGCCCTGGTCTCCGTGGGCTGGCTGATCTACTGCGTGTGGACCTGGGTCCGCCCCAGCCGTCGCGGTCGCCCCCACTGACCCCCGCCTTCCTGGCCCGGACATGGCGAACCGGGCCGAACCCAGGGGGTCGACCCGGTTCGACAGGCGATCAGTAGCGGTAGTGATCCGGCTTGAAGGGGCCCTCGACGGCGACGCCGAGGTAGGCGGCCTGCTCCTTGGTCAGAGTCGAGAGCTTGGCACCCAGGGCGGCCAGGTGCAGCCGGGCGACCTTCTCGTCCAGGTGCTTCGGCAGCACGTAGACCCCGATCGGGTACTCCTCGGTCTTGGTGAACAGCTCGATCTGGGCGATGGTCTGGTTGGCGAACGAGTTCGACATCACGAAGCTCGGGTGCCCGGTGGCGTTGCCCAGGTTCAGCAGACGCCCCTCGGAGAGCACGATGATCGCGTGGCCGTCGTCGAACTTCCAGAGGTCGACCTGCGGCTTGATGTTCTCCCGGGTGACGTCCGAGCGCTTGGCCAGACCGGCCATGTCGATCTCGTTGTCGAAGTGACCGATGTTGCCGACGATGGCCTGGTGCTTCATCCGGGCCATGTGCTCGTTGGTGATCACGTCGAAGCAGCCGGTAGCGGTGATGAAGATGTCCGCGATCTCGACCACGTCTTCGAGGGTGGCTACCTGGTATCCGTCCATCGCGGCCTGGAGGGCGCAGATCGGGTCGACCTCGGTCACCACGACCCGGGCGCCCTGGCCACGCAGCGACTCGGCGCAGCCCTTGCCCACGTCGCCGTAGCCGAGCACGACCGCCATCTTGCCGCCGATCAGCACGTCGGTGGCCCGGTTGATGCCGTCGATGAGCGAGTGCCGGCAGCCGTACTTGTTGTCGAACTTGCTCTTGGTGACCGAGTCGTTGACGTTGATCGCCGGGAAGAGCAGGGTGCCGGCCCGGTGCATCTCGTAGAGCCGGTGCACACCGGTGGTGGTCTCCTCGGTGACGCCCTTGATGCCGGCGGCGATCCGGGTCCACCGCTGGTTGTCCTCGGCCAGCGAGCGGTGCAGCACGCCGAGGATGACCGCGAACTCCTCCGAGTCGGCGGACTCCACCGGGGGTACGGCACCGGTCTTCTCGAACTCGGCACCCTTGTGCACCAGCAGGGTTGCGTCACCGCCGTCGTCGAGGATCATGTTCGGACCCACGACGGAACCGTCGGCCGAGGGCTCCGGCCAGGTCAGCACCTGCTCGGTGCACCACCAGTACTCCTCCAGGCTCTCGCCCTTCCAGGCGTACACCGGCACTCCGGAGGGGGCCTCGGGGGTGCCCTCCGGACCGACGACGACCGCGGCGGCGGCGTGGTCCTGGGTGGAGAAGATGTTGCAGGAGGCCCAGCGGACCTCGGCGCCGAGCGCGACCAGGGTCTCGATCAGGACGGCGGTCTGAATCGTCATGTGCAGCGACCCGGTGATCCGCGCCCCCGCCAGAGGCTGCGCCTCGGCGAACTCGCGACGGATCGCCATCAGGCCGGGCATCTCGTGCTCCGCGAGGCGGATCTCCTTGCGCCCGAACTCGGCGAGCGACAGATCCGCCACCCGGTAGTCGCCTTCGGCGAGGGTGCGCGGCCGTACCTCGGACGACGTTCCGATGGCGGACGCCGGGAGGGTGCTGGTCATAAATGCTCCTGTCGGACGATTGCAGCGCGGTCTCTCACTTTACGCGCGACTGCCCGCCGACGGCTGCCGTGATGACGAACAGCGCACGGGGCGGCCAGTGACGAACGTTTCACCGTCCGCCCCCAGCCGCCCCGCACATCCCCCCGGTTTGGTTCCCCCGCGCGTTCTCGGACCTTCGTCGCGATAACGCTGCGCACTCATAGAGTCACACTACGCAGAAGCCGAGTCAAGCTATTTCGGAAAAGTCGGACTCGTGTCGGCCGGACTCTCCGCCTTGAGCTGCCAGGTCAGCAGGGGCCGGGCGAGGCTACGTACACCTCACCCACACCACTGAGGGTGAGGACCCGACCGGCCGCCGCGCCCACCGCGGCCCCACCGGCGTCAAGGGTCACCGTATCGACGAGGTCGGCGGCGGTGACCTGCCCGGAGGTGCACAACACCACCCAGGGCCCCGGCACCGCCAGAGTGACCTCCGGCCGCCGGTCGTTCACCCGCACCCGGTGCAACGCGAAGTCCGGCACCTGCACCGGCCAGGTCACCACCCCCTCCCCGACCGGTCGGGGGGCCACCACGGGCTGGTCCAGCACCTCGAAACGAAGCACCCGGAGCAGTTCGGCCACGTCCACCGGCTTGGGGGTCAGCCCGCCCCGCAACACGTTGTCGCTGGCCGCCATCACCTCCACCCCGGTACCGCGCAGGTAGGCGTGCAGATTTCCGGCCGGCATCCAGATGGCCTCCCCCGGGGCCAACCGCACCCGGTTGAGCAGCAGGGCCACCACCACCCCCGGATCGGCCGGGTAGGCCTCGGCCAACAGCTCGACCAGATCCGCGTCCGGCCCGGCCACCGCCGCCGCCCGCACCGCCGCCACCAGCCCGGCACGCTGCGCCGACGGCCAGGTCAGCAGCAGGCGCACGGCCTCGGCCAGCCCGGCCACACCGGCGTCCAGCGCGTCCAGCACCGGCTTCAGCTCCGGTACCCCCAGGCCGGCCAGCACCTCGGCCGAGATCGCCGGATCCCGGAAGCCGCACAGCGCCTCCATCGGCCCGAGCGCCACCAGCAGCTCCGGCTTGTGGAAGGGGTCCACATAGTTGCGGTGCCCGTCGGCCCGGGCACCGTCCGCGGCGTAGCCCGCCCGGGCCTGCTCCGCGTCCGGATGGGCCTGCAGGCTCAGCGGAGCCGCCGCGGCCAGCACCTTCAGCAGGAAGGGCAACCGGGCGCCGAACCGGTCGAGGACCCCCTCACCCAGCCAGCCGGCGGGGTCGGCGGCGAGCACCTCGGTCAGGGCCACCCGCTCACCGGCACGTTCCACAGCGGCCGGTGCACCCGGGTGCGCCCCCAGCCACAGTTCGGCCTCCGGGCCCTCGCTGGGCACCGGACGCCCCTGCAACTCGGCGAGCGCGCAGCGGGACCCCCACGCGTAGGCCTTGATCGGCCCGTACAGCAGTTCCACCGGTCAGCTCCCCGATCGACCGGAAGCCTCCGCCGGCCCGGTCTTCACCCGGTAGATGTCCGGTTCCAGATAGATCACCCGGGCGACCGGCACGGCCGCCCGGATCCGTGCCTCCACCGCGTCGATGTCCCGCGCCAGATCCTCGGCGGTCTCCCAACGCGGCACCGCGATCTTCGCGGCCACCATCAGTTCCTCCGGGCCGAGGTAGAGGGTCTTCATGTGGATGATCCGCTCCACCTCCGGCCCGCCGACTATCGCCCGCTCGATGGCCGAGATCTCCGCCGGTTCGGCGCCCTCCCCGAGCAGCAGACTCTTGGTCTCCAGGGCCAGCACGACCGCGATCGTGACCAGCAGCAGACCGATCATCGCGGTGCCGGCCGCGTCCCACCGACCGTCGCCGGTGGCCAGGGTCATCCCCACCCCCAGCAGGGCGAAGATCAGACCGACCAGGGCACCGAAGTCCTCCAACAGCACCACCGGCAACTCGGGAGCCTTGGACCGGCGGATGAACCTGGTCCAGGACTCCCGGCCCCGGACCAGGTTGGACTCCCGGATCGCGGTACGGAAGGAGAAGGACTCCAACACGATCGCCACCAGCAGCACGGCCACCGGCACCCACTGCCAGCTGGTGATCCCGTGTGGATCGGACCACTTGTGCCAGGCCTCGTACAGCGCGAAGACCCCGCCCAGGCTGAACAGCACGATCGCGACGATGAAGGCGTAGACGTAACGCTCCCGGCCGTAGCCGAAGGGGTGTTGCGGGGTGGGGGCACGCCGGGCCCGCTTGCCACCGAGCAGCAGCAGGGCCTGGTTTCCGGTGTCGGCCACCGAGTGGATCGACTCCGCCAGCATCGACGACGACATCGTCAGCAGGTACGCCACGAACTTCGTCACCGCGATGCCGAGGTTGGCCAGCAAGGCCGCGACGATCGCCTTGGTGCCGCCCTCGGCGCTCATGCCCCCGCTCCGCCGGTCACTGGTTGGCCAGCTCCTTCATCTCCGTGATCGCCGGCACCGCCATCGGATCCAGCCGGTGTGCCAACGCCAGATAGATCGAGGCGAAGTCCGGTACCGCCACCAGGGAGGCCAGCCGCTCCAACGCCGAACCACCCTCGGCGGTCACCACATCGCACCGTACGCCCCGCCGCTCGGCCAGGGTCTGCACCGCGTCGGCGCGTCGCTCCTCGACCGCCAGGGGCTCGTCGGCGTCGTCCTCGGGGTTCAGGCCGCCGTCGCGCAGCAGCACCAGCCGCAACCGGGTGCCCTCGCCGGTGGACTCCTCCGGATCGGCGAAGATGTCCCGCTCCCCCTCGGCCAGACCGCCGAACACACCGTCGAGCAGACCGACCCGACCCCGACCGGCCTCACCGAGGGCCCCGGTGACCACCGGATAGCGGGCGTTGGCGGAGAGGGTGTCGCCGAACCGGCGAGCCGCCACCGAGGCCAGCGGCGAGGAGCCCCACACGATCGGGATCGACCCGGCCAGGCCGAGGGCCAGAGACTTCGCCGGGTTGACGAAGGACTCCGCGGTGGGCCGGCAGCGGTCGGCGTCGGCGTCCAGCCGGGCCGCCGTCTCGGCCAGATCCGCCTCGTTGACCTTCACCAGGCCCAGGGCCCGGGCCGCCAGCAGCACCGGCACGGTCAGGGCCCAGAGGCTGGCCCGGGCCGGGGCCCGGCGAGGCACCGGGATGAACGGGGCACGGGCCCGCTCGGCCGTCGACTGCAACTGGGAGTCGGCCGGGCCCACGGCCACCAGCCGGGCCCCCCGCCGATGCGCCGCCTCGGCGGCACCGAGGGCTTCCGGACTGCGGCCGGAGGCGCTGACCGCGATCACCACGTCGGCGGCACCCACCCAGCCCGGCACCCCCGCGCTGCGGTGCGCGATGACCGGCACCGGACAGCGCGGCCCGGCGACCGTGGCCAACACGTCACCGGTACGCCCGGCGGTACCGATGCCGGCGATCACCACCGCCCGGGGACGACCGTCATCGGCCAGCACGGACAGATTGGCCTCGGCGGCCAGCGCGGCGGACTCGCGTACCTGGGCGCCGGCCGAGGCGGTGTGCCGCAACATGCCGCCCGGATCCCGTTCGGCCAGGGCCTTGGGGTCGTCGAGCAGTTGTTCGTCGGCGTGGCGGTGGCCGCTGACCCCGGCCGTCCCGTCGATCATGACTGCTCCGCGGGGCCGCGCGCCTCGTCCAGCAGCAGCACCGGTACGTCGTCACGAACCTCGAAGATCCGGCCGCACTCCGTGCAGGTCAAGGTCTGCGCCTGCGCGTCATAGTCCAGCGGGGCATGGTGGGTGTCCGGGCAGGCGAGGATTTCCAGCAACTGCGGGTCGAGGGCCACGGCGCGGCTCCTTCCACGTATGCGGTTTCACCGATCGGCGGCACCGAACGGCGCGAGCGATCTTAACGGCGCACCCGGTCGAGTACGTCGTCGCGCAGCGAGGTCATCCGCTGCACCGTGGGGGCCTCGACATTGAGCCGCAGCAACGGCTCCGTGTTCGAGGCACGCAGGTTGAACCACGCCCCGTCCGGGAAGCGCAGGGTGAGTCCGTCCAGCTCGTCGGCCTCGGCCTCCGGGTAGGCGGCCCGCACCTCGGCGACCTTGGCCGCCTGGTCCGCCACGGTCGAGTTGATCTCGCCGGAGGCCACGTACCGCTCGTACTCGGCGGCCAACTCGGACAGCGGCTGCGGCTGCTCCCCGAGAGCGGCCAGGGTGTGCATCGCGGCCAACATGCCGGTGTCGGCGAACCAGAAGTCCCGGAAGTAGTAGTGGGCGGAGTGCTCACCCCCGAAGACCGCGTTGGTACGGGCCATCTCCGCCTTGATGAAGGAGTGCCCCACCCGGGCCACCATCGGGGTGCCACCATGCTCCCGGATGATCTCCGGCACCGCCTGCGAGGTGATCAGGTTGTGGATGACCGTCGAGCCGGGGTGCTTGGCCAACTCCCGGGCCGCCACCAGGGCGGTGATCGCCGACGGCGAGACCGGCTCGCCCCGCTCGTCGATGACGAAGCAACGGTCCGCGTCCCCGTCGAAGGCCAGGCCGATGTCCGCACCGTGGGCCACCACCGCGCGTTGCAGATCGACCAGGTTGGCCGGGTCCAGGGGATTGGCCTCGTGGTTGGGGAAGGTGCCGTCCAACTCGAAGTACATCGGCACGATCCGCAACGGCAGAGCCGCCAGGGCGGCGTCACCGAGCACGCTGGGCACGGTGTGCCCGGCCATGCCGTTGCCCGCGTCCACCACCACGGTCAGCGGCCGGATGGCGGACAGGTCCACCAAGGTACGCAGATGCGCCGCGTAGTCGGCCAGCAGATCCCGCCGGTGCACCGGCGCGGTCGGCTCACCGACCGGCTCGCCCTTGTCCAGCAGGGCCTGGGCCCGCTCCCGGATCTCGGCCAGCCCGCTGTCCTGACCGACCGGACGGGCACCCGCGTGGCACATCTTGATGCCGTTGTACTGCGCCGGGTTGTGGCTGGCGGTGAACATCGCCCCGGGCAGGTCCAGCGCACCGGAGGCGTAGTAGATCATGTCGGTCGAGGCGAGCCCGATCTCGATGACCGGGTGCCCCTCGGCGCGTACCCCGGTGGCGAAGGCCTCCGCCAGGCCGGGGCCGGAGGCACGCATGTCATGCCCGATCAGCACGGCCTTGCCCGCCGCGCCGGTGGCGTCGAGCATCTGCGCGAAGGCCGAGCCCAAGGCGGCGGCTACCGCCTCGTCCCACTGTTGCGGCACCGTCCCACGGACGTCGTACGCCTTGACGATCTGGGACAGATCAGACACCGGTTCCACTCCTCGACTTCAGTTCCTCGACAAACCTGAGCGTATCGGAGGGAAGGTCCCCGCCCCGGCTCAGCCGGACAGCCCACCGCCCTGCCCCGGCTCCTCACCCGTCGCCGCAGGCGGCAGGGGGTCCTGGCGTGGCGACGGCACCCCGGGGCCGGGCTGAGCGGACGACCGGGGATCGGCGGCCCGCCCCTCGGGAGCCCCGGTCGGCATGGCCCGGGTCTGATCGGCGGAACCGGCTCCGTACAGGCCCCCGGTGCCACGGGCGGCCGGCGGGGCCCCGTACACCCGGGGGGCCGGGGGCCTACCGGTGCCGTACACCTGACCGGGTGGCGCGGCCGGGGGCACCACCCGCGGGCCGGCGGACCTCGGGGCGGGAGAACGGCTGGAACGGTAGGTCGTGCCGCCCGGATTACCCGGCGGACGCTCGACCTGCTCGCCACGCTCTCGCCGATCCTTGCGCGAGCGGTACACCAGCAGACCGATGATCAGGCCCCCGGCGGCGACCATCGCAACCCCGGCATACATCACAGGCGGGACACCACCGGACTGCCCGGCCGTCTGGCCCAGGTCACCGGCGGGCTCCGCCGCCAGAGCCACCGTCGAGGTGGCCACCGGCGGAGTCTCCACACCGACCTCGTCCGGAGTGGGGCTGGGCGACGGCGACCGGGACGGCGACGGCGACGGGGCTGCCCGGCCGCCGGTCACCCGCGACTCCGCCACCGCCCGACCCAGCACGACCCCCCGGGCCGTGACCGCCTCACCGGTAACGATCAGCCGCCCGCTGGGAGCATCGGCACCGAAGGCGACCCGGTACCGGATCGCCGCACCCTTGCGTTTGCAGAGTTCGTCCTTGGCCGGGGCGACCGGCGCGGTGGTCACCAGCCCTTCGGCGCCGGAGACCGGCACGGTCACCCACCGGCGGTCCACCTGGGCCTGGACGGCGACCTGCTCAGGTCGCACCCCGGGCAGACTCAGCCCCAGCGCACCCCGTACCCGGACACAGCCCTCGGTACGTTTGCGTACCTCCAGCCGGACCTCCTGAGCCGTTCGGCCAGCGGCGAAGCTGCCGGCCGAGCGCACCCGCACCCGGTCCTCGTCGGCGTACGCCGGTGCGCCACCCAGGGTCACCAGCCCGCCGAGGACCAGGCAGACCGTCGCGAGCCGCAGCACGCGGCGAGGTACCGACATGAGCTTCCCACCGTTCCTCCCCCGGTCGGGGAATCGCCGGTCAGGCTACTACCGGTGCCCTCCCTCGGCTCGTCATCGAGCAGCCCGCATGTGCGACCCGCCACTGACCAGGTCGACGCGGCACCCCTGGCCTGCGCCGATCGCCGGCCTGGGTCACTCACCTTCTCGGACCCTCACCGGCCCACCCGGTCCGGGTGCGTCAGCTGCTCTCCCCCAGCAGGTGCACCCGGTTGAGGTACGGCTCCCCGTACCCCTGGAACTCCTCGGCGGGCGGGTAGGCGGGCAGATCCGGTCGCTGGCTGTAGATGCCCCGACGCAACCCCGCCAACGGCATCGGCCGGGCCCCGCCGTCGAGCACCAGCACGTCCGCGTCGATGGCGTTGAACGGGTACGCGGCCCCGTGATGCCGGTACAGCGGCTGGTCGCTGACCAGCCCGACCTGCGGATCCAGGTAGAGCACGGTGCCGTTCTGGTTAACGGCCACCCAGATGTGCGAACCGCCCTGCTCCAGATGGTTGACCACGAAGGCGAAACTGCCGTGGCCCCCCAGCACCAGTTGGTCACGCAGATTGCGGTATCCGGCGTCCAGCGCCCGTTGCAGTTCGGCCGGAGTGGTCGCGGTGCCGTCACAGAGCCGCTGGAAGCGACCCCCGGTGACATCCTCGACCCGCCCGGTGCCGTCCTGCTCACCGTGCAGCGGCCGAGTCACGTCACCGGCCTGGTACGCGTCGAAGGTACGGGGCGCGGAGACCCGGGGGCGGCCGTGCACCCAGGTGTCGTAGAGGGACAGGGTGCAGTCCAGGCAGTTGATGCCCCGGGTCGGATCCGCGCGCGGCCCGCCGTCGTTCATCAACCCGAACCAGTCCCCGACCCGGGGATCGGGAGTCCGCACCACCTTGCCGGCCTCGTCCCGGGGCACCCGCTGCTCCACATCCAACTGGTGCAGGGCCAGTGGCGGGCGGAGCCCGCCCGGCTGGCCGTACCGGCGGGATCGGTCGATCGGCGGCGGGTGGTCGTCGCCGGTCAGGGCGGAACGGTCGCCGGTGCCGATCGCACCCGGGGCCAACTCACCGACGTCGTCGTTGATCCGGTGGAAGTCCTCCGGCCGCTCGACGTCCACCACGTCGGGCACGACCGCACCCGAGGCCACCGCATCCGCCAGATCCAGACACCGCCCGTACGCCCGGGCCTCCGCATTAGCAGCCCGCTGCCAGCCCGCTGAGGCGTCACGGTGGCCTGCGTGGTGCAACTGGCGTGCATACGCGGCGAAGTCACTGGCCCGCTGGTGGTGCTCGTCTGCCTGAACTCGCAGTCGAGAAATCTCACGGGACCGGCGGGCTTCCTCGTGTTGCGCCCGCTGCGCCTCAAAGTAGCCCTGGTAGCGGCGTCGTTCGAGGGCCTCCCGCTCGGCAGCGAACCGGTCAGGTCCCCGATCGTCGGGCCCCGGCGGCCGGGTCGGCGGGGTGGCGCGCTCCGCAGGGTTGGTCGCCCGAGAGGCCGGGGCGAGCGCGTCGACCAGGGTGGAGCGGGGCGGTCCGGGTGGCGGCTCCGCTCGCCCGGGTACGCCGATGGTGGGGCCTGTCTCCGGCCTGGCCACCGCCGGGGTACCCGGCACCGGGCCCACAGCCGGTCCGGTAGCTGTCGACACGCTCGCCGCAGGCGGACTGCCGGTAGTCCCCGACTGACTCACCGGGCCGGTCGAGACCGGGCTACCGCCCGTTCCCGACCCTTCCAGACCGGTGAGGACGGCTGGAGGAGGCATCGACACGACCGACTGCGGACCGACCGTCGACAAGGCCGGACCCGGTTCGACCGCTGGCCCACCGGACCCGGCGACTGGCCGGACATCGGCCGCAGCCGGGCCCGCTTCCTCGGCCGAACGGTGCCGCTCCCCCACAGATGCCTCGCGGCTCGGCGGGACAGAATGGGCCGTTTCGGTCAGCCGATTCGTTGCGGCATCCAGGTCGACAGGATTCGGCGGCTCGCCACCCGCGACCAGCCGGTCCGGGCTGCCCGCGACCAGCCGGTCCACGCTGCCCTGCCGCGAGTCGACGGCCTCGACCCGGCCCGAGCCACCCTCCCCAGCCGACGAAAGCGAGCCAGGGGTCCCGGCCGACAAGAGCGACCCAGAGGTGCCAGCCGACGAGAGCGAGCCCAGGTCGCCAGCCGACGAGGGCGAGGCAGGCGTGCCAGCCAGGGTGGTCGAGTCCGTCGGCCCGGTGAAGAACGGTTCGGTCGGGGGCCGCTGGGCCGGGATCATGCCCTCCGTCACCGGCGACGGAGGCATCGAGGCACCGCCGCCCTGCGGCACCCCCGGGGTAGTCGGTCCGGGCATCGCCGGCGGCAGCAGGGGCGAGCCGGACAGCGCTGCCAACTGCCCGTCCAGGCGGGCCTGCAAGGCGTGGTCAGCCTGGCCGGTGACCGAGCCACGGGCCCCCGAGACGGCCGCCCGGGCGGCGTCCTCCAGCGAGGTCAGCCCTTGCCCGGTGGCGAGGCTGGCGGCCTGGTCGGCGATCACCTCGCCGGTCATCTCCCGCCCCAGGTGTTCGACCATCCGCGCGCCCCGCCCGGTGGCGTGTCGGCCCAGACCGGCCAGCGGAGCCGCCGCACCACCGGCCAGGCCGCCGAGGGCGTCGGCACCCAGGTCGGAGACGTTCAGTTCGTGCCGACGGCCGGTGCTCTGCTGGTACGCCTGGGTGGCCAGGTTGATCCCGGCCTCCTGCGCCGCCTCCGTCGCCCCCTCCTTGGCCAGGTGGCGGGTCAGGCTGCGGGCACCGCTCGTGGTCACCTGCTTCGCCGCCCGCTCGCCGACCTCCTTGAGGCCCGGCTTGAGGGACTTACGCGCCAGTTGGGCCAGTAGGCGCCGGAAGATCTGCTGGACCAGGAACCGGGTCGCGGCGATCACCCCGGCGGCGGCCGGGGAGGCCGCCCCGGCGGTGAGCACCGCCGCCACGGCCAAGACCAGCAACTCGACCACCAGGATGCCCAGCTCGATCCAGACTTCGAGCTTGGCTGCCTCGATGTCGCACCCGCACTCCTCCACCACTCGCCCGAGGTCGTGACTGACCGCGAGCAGCACCGGCAACGGGGCCTGCTCGCCGTCGGCCACCCGCCGCCAGGCGTCGCCGAAGGCCGCCGCGACCGCGCCGACCCCGCCGTAACCCTGATGCACCTCGCCGGCCGCCGTGCTCGCGTCCGTCTGTGGCCCGGCGAGGGAGGCAGCCACGGCGTACCACTTGTCGGCCAGATCCCAGACGGCGCGCTCGTCGCCCTCCGGCCATTCCATGCCGACCACCCAGTCGAGGGCCTCGTAGATCCAACCGGGCAGGTCCCACGGGGAGTAACTCAACGGGTGCGGGATGGGGCTGGGTAACACCGTCATCGGAGGTCTCCCGGCCCGGTTCAGGACCGGGGGTGCGGGTCGGAGATCCGGTTGAACCGGGCGGCGTTGGCGGTGTCGGTCTGCTGGTTGGCCTCGACCGAGTGGACCACGTCGGCGCCCAGGTCGGTCAGTCGCCGCCCCACCCCCGCCCAGACCCGCAGCACCATGTCCTCGTAGCCGCGGTACTGCCGCTCGAAGGCGGTGCCGATGTCGTCACGGCCCCAGGGACGCCGGGCGCTGGCCGCCGATATCGCGGCCCCGGCTTCGGTGTGTCGACCGGTCACCGCCTCGCCCGCCCGGGTCAGGTCCGCCCCGCCGCGCCGGGCCCGTGACGGGTCGAGCCAGAGCTGCCCCGCCATCATTCGCTCCGCCGCAACACCGCGTCGGCCCGGCCGAGCAGGGTGTCGAAATCACCGGTACGCAGGAAGTCTGCCGTCCCGGACCGGGCCGGCAGGTAGCTGCTCACGAGATCCTGGGTGGCCGTGGTCGCCGCGGCGGCGGCCCGACGGACCGTAGCGGTGATCTTCGCACTCAGCGCCTTGGGATCCTGGTCGCGATAGACCGCAGGGCTCAACTCCACCGAGATCAGCTCCCCCTGGGCACCCACTGTCGCGGTCACCTGACCGTCGTCGGAGCGCTGAGTCACCCGCAACTGCGCGAGCCTGGTCTGGAGTTCGTCCAAACCGGACCGGAGCTGCTGGTACTGCCCGTACACCTCGTCGAAACGGGCCCGGAGGGCACGGTTGGCATCACGGTTCGCGCTGTCGGTCAACGCCATCCCTCTCGTCACCGTAGGTAAGCCGAACCATACCGGCTGCCACGGATTCGCGTTGTCCGGTAGGTTCACGGTTGTGATTGACCGCGAGCAGGCTGAGCAGATCGCGGCGGCCTGGGCCCGCCGCGACTCCCAGCGTCTGGGTCACGAGTGCCGGCCCATGGTCACCGAATTCGACCTCGGATACGTCATCACCTCGACGGTGTCCACCGAGGTCAGAGCGATGCCCGGCGACCTGCCGACCACTGTGGTCGACAAGGAGACCGGCGAGGTGACCACCTGGCCCCGGGTTCCGCCGGAGACGGTGGAGCAGCTCTTTCGCCGCAGTCGACCCACCGGGCCACCGGCGCCCCGTACGGTCGATCCGGCCAGCCAGGTGCTGCGGGAGATCCATCGGCTGCCCACGCCGACGACGGCGGCACATCTGACCATCGAGGGCCGGGTCTTCATCGCCCACGGTGTCAAGGGCGATGTGCAGCTCAACCACCATCGGCTGGTCCGGGCCTACCTCGACCAGCTACCCGCGGGGCACCTGGTCCGCGGCGGCGACCGGCACGCCGAACTCGTCGTCGTCTCCGACGTCCTGCACGAGTACGACCACCGCCGCGCCGCGGACGGCCTCGCCCCGTTGACCCTGGATGACGCACGAGACCTGCTGGCTTCCGCCCGTTTCGAGGTCTTCCGCATCCGTGAGCCGGGCGACCCGCACGGCGGGCCCGCCGAACGCCCCTGCGACTCGTGTATCGACATGCTCGTCCACTTCAACCTCCTCCCCTGGTCCGAGCGAGGCTGGACGTCACCGTGGTACCCGGAGCCCGCAGTGGACCCGGAGCCCGGCCGTTTCTCGCCAGATGTGACCAACGCTCTTGTCGCCGCCTGCTGGCGCCCTCACTTCGGCGACGAGGTCGTGGCGGCATCAGCCGTCCAAGATGTCAGAGCAGTGCGTAGCCGGACCCATGAACACGCCATGTTCCCAGCCGCGATGCGGACCCTGACCGCATTTCCGAGTCTCGTCGGAGCTCGACTCGGGCCAGGGGAGCAAGTCTGGATCTCTCGTTTCGACATCCGACCTCGGCAGGTCGCGCACACCGCCGACACCCTCGCCGATTTCGCGGCGGTGATCGGGGCCCGGTTGTTCCCGATCGGTACGGAGAACCAGCACAGCATCATCGCGGTCGATGAGCACGGTCGGATCTTCGCCCTCGATCAGGCCGGCGAATGGTTCCTCGGCGCGGACATCGACCAGGCGCTCGTCACCCTGCTACTCGGTCGCGCCCCCGCCCGGGTACGCGACGACGGCAGTTGGTGATCCCTCTCGGCGTTAACAAGGGGCCCTTCCTCTACCGCATACGTTAAGAAGGTGCCCTTCCTTACAGCGCCAGGCCGGTGAGGACGGTGACGCGGGGGTCGGTGTAGTCGTCCATGGCGCTGCGCAGGCCCTCCCGACCGACGCCGCTGCCCTTCACGCCCCCGTACGGCATCTGGTCGGCGCGGTACGAGGGGACGTCTCCGACGATCACCCCGCCGACCTCGAGGGTGCGGGCCGCCGCGAAGGCGACATCCAGGCGGCGGGTGAAGACCCCGGCCTGCAGGCCGTACGCCGAATCGTTGACGGCGGCGAACCCGGCAGCGTCGTTCTCGACCCGGGCCACCACGAGCACCGGACCGAACACCTCCTCGGCGCACACCTTCGCGTCGTCCGGCACTCCACTGAGGATGGTGGGCGGGTAGGTCGCCCCGTCCCGCTGGCCACCCGTTTCGATGGTGGCCCCGGCCGCTACGGCCTCCTCCACCCAGGCCTCGACTCGGCGGGCGGCCTCGACGGAGATCAGCGGGCCGACGTCGGTCAGCGGGTCGCCGGGGTCGCCGGTGCGCAACTCCCGTACGGCCGCCACCAGGCGGGGCAGGAAGCCGTCGTAGAGCCACTCGTGCACGTACACCCGCTGCACCGCGATGCAGGACTGACCGGCCTGGTAGTTGGAGAAGGTGGCGATCCGCTGGGCCGCGAAGGTCAGGTCCTCGTCGCCGGCGAAGTCTTCGCAGATCAACGCCGCCGCGTTGCCGCCCAGTTCCAATGTCACATGCTTGTCTGGTGCGGACCGGCGGATGGTGGCGCCGACCGGCCCGGAGCCGGTGAACGACACGACCGGCAGCCGAGGGTCGGTGACCAGGTCGGCGGCGCGTTCGTTGGGCAGCGGCAGCACGGAGAACATTCCGGCGGGTAGTTCGGTCTCGGCCAGGATCTCGCCGAGCAGCAGCGCCGTAAGCGGGGTGGCCGGGGCCGGCTTGACGACGATGGGTGCGCCGACCGCGATGGCCGGAGCCACCTTGTGGGCCACCAGGTTCAGCGGGAAGTTGAACGGGGTGATACCCAGCACCGGCCCCTTGGGCACCCGCCGGACCAGGGCGATGCGGCCGGTGGCGGCCGGGTCGGTGTCGAGTCGTTGCAGTTCCCCGGTGTAGCGCCGGGCCTCCTCGGCCGCCCAGCGGAAGGTGGAGACCGCCCGACCCACCTCGGCCCGGGCCCACTTGACCGGCTTGCCGTTCTCGGCGGTGATCAGGTCGGCGATCTCCCCGGCCCGTTCGGCCAGTCGGCGTGAGACGTGGTCCAGGGCCGCCGCCCGGGCGTACGCGGGCAGCGCGGCGGCCGTCGCCGCCACCTCGGCCGCCGCCGCCACGGCCGCCTCGACCTGGTCGGCGGTGGCGAGGGTGGTACGCCCCACCGGGCGCCCGTCGTACGGGTGGTGGAGGGTCACCTCCTCAGTGCCGTGGCTGGGTCGACCGGCGACGAAGAACGGTGTGAGCTCCACGTTCCGCAGCCTAA
Source organism: Micromonospora sp. NBC_01739 (assembly GCF_035920385.1). GTDB lineage: Bacteria > Actinomycetota > Actinomycetes > Mycobacteriales > Micromonosporaceae > Micromonospora. The sequence goes on from NZ_CP109151.1 coordinate 3,914,750, forward strand.
TCCAGAGACAGGCCGACGGAAACGGTCGCCTTGACCCTTGTCTGCCGCGAATTCAGTAGCCAAGATGGCACGAAGGTTGCGATAACCGCCGCAGCGCGCCCCCGGACCCCTTCGGAGTGATCCTGTCATGAGTGACCAGCAGAAGCTGCGCAACTTCGTCAACGGCGAGTACGTCGAGCCGGTCGACGGTGGCTATGCCGACCTGATCGACCCCTGCACCGGGGAGGTCTTCGCCCAGGCCCCGGTCTCCGGGGCCGCCGATGTCGACGCGGCGATGCGGGCCGCCGCCACCGCCTTCGACAGTTGGCGGGACAGCACTCCGGCGGAGCGGCAGAAGGCCCTGCTCAAGCTCGCCGACGCGGTAGAGGCCCGGGCCGCCGACCTGGTCGACGCCGAGGTCCGCAACACCGGCAAGCCCCGACAGCTCACCGCGGATGAGGAGTTGCCGCCCGCGGTGGACGAGTTCCGGTTCTTCGCCGGTGCCGCCCGGCTGCTGGAGGGCCGCTCGGCCGGTGAGTACATGGCCGGGCACACCTCCTACGTGCGGCGCGAGCCGATCGGGGTCTGCGCCCAGGTCACCCCCTGGAACTACCCGTTGATGATGGCGGTCTGGAAGATCGCGCCCGCGTTGGCGGCCGGGAACACCGTGGTGCTGAAGCCCTCGGACACCACCCCGGTGTCGACCCTGCTGCTGGCCGAGATCGCCGCCGAGGTCCTGCCGCCGGGGGTGTTCAACGTGGTCTGTGGTGACCGGGACACCGGCCGGGCCCTGGTCGCGCACCCCACCCCGCAACTGGTGTCGATCACCGGGTCCACCCGGGCCGGCATGGAGGTCGCCGCCGCCGCCGCGCCCGACCTCAAGCGCACCCACCTGGAACTGGGCGGCAAGGCCCCGGTGGTGATCTTCGACGACGCGGACATCGCGGCAGCGGCCGAGGCGATCGCGATGGGTGGCTACTTCAACGCCGGCCAGGACTGCACCGCCGCCACCCGGGTGCTGACCGCCCCCGGGGTCCACGAGGACTTCGTCGCCGCCCTCACCGAGCAGGCCCGCAACACCAGGACCGGCCTGCCGGACGAGGAGGACGTGCTCTACGGCCCGCTGAACAACGCCAACCAACTGGCCCGGGTACGCGGCTTCGTGGACCGGCTGCCGGACCACGCGAACCTGCAGACCGGCGGTTCCCAGGTGGGCGAGCGCGGCTTCTTCTACGCCCCCACGGTCGTCTCCGGCCTGCAGCAGGCCGACGAGATCATTCAGCAGGAGGTCTTCGGCCCGGTCATCACGGTGCAGCGGTTCTCCGACGAGGACGAGGCGGTGCGCTGGGCCAACGGGGTCGACTACGGCCTGTCCGCCTCGGTCTGGACCCGTGACCACGGCCGGGCGATGCGGATGACCCGCCGACTCGACTTCGGCTGTGTCTGGGTGAACACCCACATCCCGTTCATCTCCGAGATGCCGCACGGCGGGTTCAAGCACTCCGGGCACGGCAAGGATCTCTCGATCTACAGCCTGGAGGACTACACCCGGATCAAGCACGTCATGCACAACATCGAGGGCTAGTGAGCGCGAGGAGTGAGCCGGGGTTGCGAGCCCCGCAGTCGCGAACGAAAGAAGGCACAGCCATCTCATGACCTCTTCAGCGGAGCTGCACAAGCGGCGGGGTTCGGCCGTCGCGCGAGGTGTCGGCAGCGTCATCGCCTCCTATGTCGACACCGCCTCCGGCGGCACCCTCACCGATGTCGAGGGCCGCCAGTGGATCGACTTCGCCGCCGGCATCGCGGTCACCAACGTGGGCAACAGCGCCCCCAAGGTGGTCGAGGCGGTGCGCGCCCAGGTCGAGCGCTTCACCCACACCTGCTTCATGGTCGCGCCGTACGAGTCGTACGTGGCGGTCTGCGAGCAGCTCAACGAGCTGACCCCGGGCGGCTTCGAGAAGCGTTCGGCGTTGTTCAACTCCGGTGCCGAGGCGGTGGAGAACGCCGTCAAGATCGCCCGCCACGCCACCGGTCGACCGGCGGTGGTGGTCTTCGACCACGCATACCACGGCCGGACCAACCTGACCATGGCGTTGACCGCGAAGAACATGCCGTACAAGCACCGGTTCGGGCCCTTCGCCGGGGAGATCTACCGGGTGCCGATGTCGTACCCCCTGCGCGACGGTGGCCTGGACGGCGCCACCGCCGCGGCCCGCGCGATCGAGTTGGTGGAGAAGCAGGTCGGCGCGGAGAACGTGGCCGCGCTGCTGATCGAGCCGATCCAGGGCGAGGGGGGTTTCGTCGTACCGGCGGCGGGTTTCCTACCGGCGTTGCGCGAGTGGGCGACGGCGGCCGGGGTGGTCTTCATCGCCGACGAGATCCAGACCGGCTTCTGCCGCACCGGCGACTGGTTCGCCTGCCAGCACGAAGGGGTCGAGCCGGATCTGATCACCCTGGCCAAGGGCATCGCCGGTGGGTTGCCGCTGGCCGCGGTGACCGGCCGGGCGGAGCTGATGGACGCGGTGCACGTCGGCGGGCTGGGCGGCACCTACGGGGGCAACCCGATCGCCTGCGCCGCCGCCCTGGCCTCGATCGACACCATGCACGAGCTGGACCTGGCGGGTGCGGCCCGGCGGATCGAGGCCGTACTGGGTGCCCGGCTGCGGGCGATCGCCGAACGGGATCCGACGATCGCCGAGGTACGCGGTCGCGGCGCGATGCTCGCCGTGGAGATCGTGCAGCCGGGCACCCTGACCCCCGACCCGGTCGCCACGGCAGCGGTCTCGGCGGCCTGCCACGCCGCCGGCCTGCTCATCCTGACCTGCGGCACCTACGGCAACGTGCTGCGTTTCCTGCCCCCGTTGGTCATCTCCGACGAGGACCTGTCCCGTGCCATGGACATCCTCGACGCCGCCTTCGGATGACCCGGACCATCCCTACAACATCGGGGAAAGTGCTGCCTCGCCACCTGACGAGGCAGCACTTTCCCCGAAACTGCCGCCAGGCCCTCGCTTCGGTGAAAAGGCCCCCAGCCCTCCGCGATCTTGCACTTTCGGTCGCTCATTCGTCCCGCTATGCACTCTTTGCACCGGCAGAAAGTGCAAGATCGCGGGTCGGGGAGGGCGGGCCAGTGGGGGCGGGCGTGCGCGGGTGGGGTGGGGTGGTTAGGAGAGGGCTGCTCGGATGGTGGCGATGATGTGGGCGGGGCGGCGGTACAGGTCGCGGTCGGTGAAGTAGCGCATCCGCCAGCCCTGCGCGTCTAGCCAGTTGACCCGCTCCCGATCGTACCTCAGGGCATCCCGGTCCAGGTGGGAGAGGCCGTCGTACTCGATGCCGACCCTGCGCTCCCGGTAGCCCAGGTCGAGGCGGTACCGCAGGGTGCCGTAGCGGTCCGGGACCCACAGTTGCGGCTCGGGTGGCGGCAGTCGCCCGTCCAACAGCACCAACCGTAGTTGGCTCTCCTGGCGGCATTCCGCCCGACCGTCGGCCAGCGGCACCAGCTCTCGCGCTTGGCGTACGCCGCGTAGCGCCCGATGTGCGCCCACCTCGGCGAGCAGATCGTCCGGGGTCACCGCCTCGGATCGCAGCGCCGAGTCCAGCACGGGAAGTGCATCGAACCGAGGCACCGTACGCGCCAGGTCGACCGCGCAACGTGCCGCAGGCACGCACGGCAGCCCGCGTACCAGCACCGGCTGCACCGGTAACACGCTGTGGTGCACCATCAGCCCGGGCAGCCGGGGTTTCGGCACGCTGGGCGGCACCTGGACATGCACGAGATCGTCGCGCAGTACCCCGAACCCGTGCCGCCGCGCCGCCGTCTGCCTGGCGAACATGGCGCCCGCCGGCAGACACATCAGGAGAGCCCGTAGTTCGTCCTCGTCATCGACAGGCTGTTCGGCGTAGACACCCCGGCGCACCCGACGCAACTCCTCCCGACTGAGCCGGGTGCGCAGCCGACGGGCGGTCAGGGTACGCATCAAGCTTTCCACTCGCCACAGTTGAGCAGTCACCCCCGCACCCTGCCCCGCCTCCACCCTTCACCCCCGCCCCACACCCCTCCCCTGTGGACAACCAACCGCCCTGTGGATAACCCCCACCCACCCCCTCTTTCGTGCTAGGCACCCCCACCCACCCCGTCGATCTTGCACTTTCGGTCGCCAGTTTGAGGCTTTCATCCCGTTATGCCCCGACCAAAAGTGCAAGATCGGCGGGGAGAGGGCGCGGTGGGGTGAGGCGCGAGGGCGCGAGGGGGCGAGGGGCGAAAGGGCGCGGCGGGGACGGGGGTCAGGAGTCGAAGCCCAGGCCGACGCGGTCCAGGGTGCGGAGCCAGAGGTTGCGGTGGCCCTGTCGGGCGTCGGCGCGGGCCAGGGACCAGCGGGTCAGTCCGATACCGATCGCGCGGGCCGGTTCGGGTGGGAAGGGCAGGGGCTTGTCGCGCACCAGGGCGAGTCGGGTCAGCGGGGTGTCCGCCCCGGCGACCAGGTCGAGCAGGACCCGGGCGCCGAAGCGGGTGGCCCCTACCCCCAGCCCGGTGTAGCCGGCCACGTACGCCAGTCGGCCGTCGTAGGCGGTGCCGAAGAAGGCGCAGAACCGGGTGCAGGTGTCGATCACCCCACCCCACCGGTGGCTGAACCGCACCTCGGCCAGTTGCGGGAAGGTGGTGAAGAAGTGGCTGGCCAGGGCGGTGAAGGTGGCCTCGCGCTGTTCCAGGGCGGGGGCCACCCGGTTGCCGTAGTGGTAGACCGCGTCGTACCCGCCGAACAGGATCCGACCCTCGCCGGTGATCCGGTAGTAGTGGAACTGGTTGCCGGTGTCCGCCAACCCCTGCCGGTTACGCCAGCCGATGGCATCCCGCTGGGCCGTGGTCAGCGGTTCGGTCATCAGCGCGTAGTCGTACACCGGCACCACCCAGGCGCGCAGTCGGCGCAGCAGGGGCGGGAAGGCGTTCGTGGCCAGCACCACCCGGTCGGCGCACACCGCCCCGGGGAGGCCGTCGGCGCCGGGGAGGCCGTCGGCGCCGGGGAGGCCGTCGGCGCCGGGGAGGCCGTCGGCGCCGGGGAGGCCGTCGGCGCCGGTGGTCCGGGCCAGCAGGGCCCCGCCGGCCCGGCGCAGCCCGGTCACCCGGGTGTGCTCGTGGATGCGTACCCCGAGGTCCAGGCAGGCCCGGCGCAGCCCCCAGGCCAGTCGCGCCGGGTCCAGCATCGCCACCCGGTCCCGGTCCCACAACCCGCCCAGGTACGTCGGGGAGTTCACCTCGGCCCGTACCTGGTCGGCGTCGAGCAGGCTGACCTGGTGGCCGTACCGCCGGGCCAGGGCGGCCTCCTCGGCCAACCCGTCGAGTTGGTACGGCTCGACCGCCACGGACAACTCGCCGGTGCGCTCGAAGTCGCAGTCGATGCCGTACCCGGCCACGGTCGCGGCGATGGCGTCCAGGTTCTCCCGGCCCAGCCGCTCCAACTCGTCGATCTCGTCCGGGAACCGCTGCACCCCGTTGGCCAGCCCGTGGGTCAGCGAGGCGGCACAGAAACCACCGTTGCGTCCGGAGGCCGCCCAGCCGCAGGTGCCCGCCTCCACCAGCAGCACGTCCCGCCCCGGGTCGGCCTGCTTGGCCAGCAGGGCGGACCACAACCCGCCGTACCCACCACCGATCACCAGCAGATCGGCGCTGGTCGGCCCGGCCAGCGGCGGCAGCGGATCGGGCCGCTCCGGCCGGTCCAGCCAGTACGGTGCGCGTACCGCCTCGGCTAGGGCCCGGTCGGGGGGCGGCCCGTTCATGGCCGGTCGCCCGCCCGGGGGGCCGGCACGGCCGCGATGAGGGCCGCCCGGCGGGCCCGCCGCCCTCGCGCCATGGTGGCCAGCACCAGCAGCAGGGCGATCGCGAACATGGCCGTACCGATCACGTTGACCTGCGGGGGGATGCCCCGCTGGGCGGCACCCCAGACGTACATCGGGAAGGTGACCGTGGTGCCGGAGTTGAAGTTCGTGATGATGAAGTCGTCGAAGCTCAGGGAGAAGGCCAGCAGGGCGGCGGCCACGATGCCGGGCAGCACCAGCGGCAGGGTGATCCGGCGGAAGGTCTGCCACTCGCTGGCGTACAGGTCCATCGCGGCCTCCTCCAGCCGCCGGTCCATCCCGGCCAGCCGCGCCTTGACCGTCACCACCACGAACGACAGGCAGAACATGACGTGCGCGATGACGATGGTCCAGAAGCCCAGCGGCACCCCACCGGCGACGAACAGGGCCAGCAGGGAGGTGCCCATCACCAGTTCCGGAGTGGCCATCGGCAGGAAGATCAGCACGTTGAGCCCGGAGCGGCCCCGGAACCGGTGCCGGACCAGGGCGAAGGCCATCAGGGTGCCGAGGACGGTGGCCGCCACCGTGGCGAGGAACCCGATCTGGGCGCTGCGCAGCACGGCGTCGCACATGTCCGAGGTGGCGCACGGGTTACGCCAGTTGTCGAGGGTGAACTCGTTGAAGTCGTACGACAGTCGGCTCGACGGGCGGTTGAACGACAGGGCGGCGACCACGGCGATCGGCAGGAACAGGTAGCCGAGCACCAGCAGGGCGACCCCCATCACCCAGTGCTGGGCGAACCAGCGGGAGACCCGACTCACCGAGCCCACCTTTCGTTCGCGACTGCGGGGCTCCGCTGCGCTGCACTCCTCGCGCTCACAGGACATCCTCCGTGCCCGCCCGACGGAGGTAGACGAAGACCACCGCCAGGACCGTCGACATCAGCAGGAACGACAGGGCCGCCCCCTGGGGGTAGTCCAGCCGGACCAGGAAAGCCGAGTCGATGACGTTGCCGATCATGTACTGGTTCGGGGTGCCCAGCAGTTCGGCGTTGATGTAGTCACCGGTCGCCGGGATGAAGAACAGCAGGGTGCCGGCGATCAGCCCGGGCATCGACAACGGCAGGGTGACCCGGCGGAAGGTTTTCAGCGGGCTGGCGTACAGGTCACTGGAGGCTTCCAGCAGCCGGGGGTCCAGCCGCTCCAGGCTCGCGTACAGCGGCAGCACCAGAAACGGCAGGAAGTTGTACGTCAGGCCGAGCACCACCGCGATCGGGGTGGCCAGCAGCCGCCCGTCCGGGCCTAGCAGGTGTACGTCGCGCAGCAGCCCGACCAGCCAACCGTTGTCCGACAGGATGGTCTTCCAGGCCAGGGTGCGCACCAGGAAGCTGGTGAACATGGGGGCCACCACGCAGACCAGCAGCAGGTTCTTCCAGCGCCCGGCCTTCTGCGCGATCGCGTACGCCAGGGGGTAGCCCATCAGCAGGGCCAGGACCAGGGCGATACCGGCGTACAGGAAGGACCGGCTGAACTGCGGCCAGTACTGCTGCAGGGCGGTCGGATAGTTGCCGAAGGCCCAGGTCAGCGCGTACCCGGTGGAGAGGGAACCCTCCGGGTCGTAGAGGCTGGCCGAGGCCAGTTGCACCAGCGGCACGGCGAAGAACAGCAGCAGCCAGGCCGCGCCGGGCAGCAACAGCAGGTACGGCAGGAACCGGTACCGCGCCGAGCGGGCGGCCGGCGGCGGCGTCACCGGCTGCCCGGAACCCGTGGGTACGTGAGCGAAGACGCTCACGAGGACGCACCCACCGGCTGGTCGAGTACGGGCGAGGTGCGGTCGTCCTCCCCGGCCCGACGGTCGAGCAGGAAGGCGTGCCGGGGATCCCAGTAGGCCACCGCCCGTTCCCCGACGGCGAAGCGCTCTTGGGTCCCACTGTTGGCGACGAAGACGCTCAGCTCGGTGCCCCAACTGGTACGCAGCAGATACTGGGTGCTCACCCCGACGTACGAGGCGTCCGAGATGGTCCCGTCCAGGTGCTGGCTGCCGGCGGGCACCTGCACGGCCGCCGCGGCCAGGTGCAGCTTCTCCGGGCGTACGCCTAGATAGACCGGGCCCTGGTCGGTGCGGGCCCGGGCCGACGGCACGGAGAACCGTGCCCCCCGCGCGGTGACCAGGGTGTCCTCGCCGTTGCTGCCGGAGACCTCACCGGCGATCAGGTTGGACTGGCCCAGAAAGTTGGCCACGAAGGCGGTGGCCGGGAACTCGTAGATGTCGGCCGGTGCGCCGAGTTGCTCGATCCGTCCGGCGTTCATCACCGCGACCGTGTCGGCCATCGTCATGGCCTCCTCCTGGTCGTGGGTGACATGCACGAAGGTGATGCCGACCTCGGTCTGGATCCGCTTGAGTTCGATCTGCATCTGGCGACGCAGTTTGAGGTCCAGCGCGCCCAGCGGCTCGTCGAGCAGCAGCACCTGGGGGTGGTTGATCAACGCTCGGGCCAGTGCGACCCGTTGCTGCTGGCCGCCGGAGAGCTGGGCCGGGCGACGTCGCTCGTACCCGTCGAGTTGCACCAGGGACAGCATCTGCCGCACCTGCTCGTCCACCGAACGGATGCCACGTCTGCGCAGCCCGAAGGCCACGTTCTCGAAGATGTCCAGGTGCGGGAAGAGGGCGTAGCTCTGGAACACCGTGTTGACCGGCCGCTTGTACGGGCGCAGCCCGGCGATGTCCCGATCACCGAGCAGCACCTGCCCGCTGGTCGGCTCCTCCAGCCCGGCGACCATCCGCAGGGTGGTCGTCTTGCCGCAGCCGGAGGCACCGAGCAGGGCGAAGAAGGAGCCCTGGGCGATGGTCAGGCTGAGATCGTCGACGGCGGTGAAGGCACCGAAGGTCTTGGTGAGGTTGGCCAGGCGCAGGTCGCCGGCCGGTGTCTCCCGGGCCATCGTCACGCTCCGATAACCTGCTGGAACTTGGTCTCGTACTCGCGCTCCTGCTTCTCATCCAAGGCCATGAAGACCCGGGAGTTGGCCAGAATGTCCTGGTCGGGGAAGATCAGCGGGTTCGCGGCCAGCTTCGGGTCGATCTTCTCCATCTCCGCCTGCGCCCCCTGCACCGGGCAGATGTAGTTGACGTAGGCGGCCAGTTGGGCGGCGACCGCGGGCTCGTAGTAGTGGTTCATCAACGCTTCGGCGTTGGCCTTGTGGGTCGCCTTGTTCGGTACGAGCATGTTGTCCGACCAGAGCATCACCCCGGATTCCGGTACGACGAACTTGATCTTCTCGTCGTCGAAGCCGAGTTGAATGATGTCGCCGGACCAGCCGATGCAGGCCGCGATGTCCCCCTTGGCCAGGTCGGGGGCGTAGTCGTTACCGGTGAAACGGCGGATCTGTCCGGAGTCGACGGCCTTCTTGAGCTTGTTGAGGGCGTCGTCGAACTGGGCGCTGGTGAAGTCGGAGGGGTTGTGACCGTTGGACATCAACATCAGCCCCATGGTGTCGCGCATCTCGGTCAACGCGGTCACCTTGCCCTTGAGGTCCGGGCGGGTCAGCAGTTCGTCCAGGGTACGAAGCTCGCCGGTGACCCGTCCGTTGTAGGCCAACCCGGCCAGGCCGGACTGCCACGGCACGGCCAGCTGATTGTCCGCGTCGAAGGGACGGTTGCGCAGCGAGGGCAGCAGGTTCGCCTCGACGTTGGGCAGGTTCGCCTTGTCCAGCTTCTGGATCCAGCCCAGCCGGATCATCCGGGCCGCCATCCAGTCGGTGAGCACCATGATGTCCCGCCCGGTGCCCTGGCAGGCCGCGAGCTGGTTCTGCACCTTGCCGAAGAACTCGTTGTTGTCGTTGACATCCTCGGTGTAGCTCACCTGGATGCCGCTCTTGCTGACGAACCCGTCCAGCGAGGGCCGCTTGGCGGTGTCATCGTCGTCGACGTCCATGTACTGCGGCCAGTTGGAGAAGGCCAGCTTCTTCTCCGTGCCGGACAGGTCCTCGCTGACGCAGCCGGCCTCGGTCTGTTGGGCACCCGGGGTGCCACAACCGGCGAGGGTGCCACCGGCGGCGAGCAGGGCAGCCGAACCGAGGGTGCCAGTGAGCAGACCACGCCGGGTGAGGGGCCGGAAGGTACTACGCATGTGACGACTCCTATTGCTCGTTCGGCGGTAGGACGGGGGTGACACGCCGGCGGGAGGGTCAATGGCGATGGACGACTGATCCTGACATGAGGAACCCTCCCGTACAAGGGATTCCGTTGTCGCTATAGCTTCGGACGACGGATTACGCCAGAACCGCCGATAACGTTAGGCTCAGTCGGTGATGGACATGGGGAGCGGTCGATGACGAACCGGCAGCACGACAACGGCAGCGGCGGGCGCCGGGTCAGTGTGCGCGAGGGCGCGAGTCACGCCCTGCTCGACGACGTGGCCAAGCAGATCATCGAGCAGCTACAGGAAGACGGCCGTCGGCCGTACGCCACCATCGGCAAGGCCGTGGGGCTCTCCGAGGCAGCCGTACGCCAGCGGGTGCAGCGCCTGCTGGACGCCGGGGTGATGCAGATCGTCGCGGTGACCGACCCCCTCCAACTCGGCTTCCCCCGACAGGCCATGATCGGCCTACGTACCGACGGAGACCTGGAATCCGTAGCCGACCGGATCGCCGATATCGACGAGGTCGACTACGTGGTGATCACCGCCGGCTCCTTCGACCTGCTGGCCGAGGTGGTCTGCCGCAACGACGAGCACCTGCTGGAGATCCTGCAACGCCTACGCGCCGTCCCCGGCGTGGTCTCCACCGAAGCCTTCGTCTACCTCAAACTCCGCAAACAGACCTACACCTGGGGCACCGCCTGACCCACCCTGCTTGATCGACACGGCGAACCGCGACAGTCAGCGGCCAGCTTGGCGCGGGGTGGCCGCGACGAAGGTGCGCCAGGCGTCGGGAGTGAAGGTCAGCAGGCCACCGGCCCGATCCTTGCTGTCGCGTACCAGGATCCGGCCGGGCAGGTTGTCGGCCACCTCGACACAGTCGCCGCCGTTGTTGCTGCTGCGGGTGGCGGTGCGCCAGCGGGCGCCGGTCATCTCCATGTCGTCGCCACTTCCCTGATCAGCTCGATGGACTGGCGACGGGGCAGCGCCTCACCGGTGACGCTCTCCCATCTAGCGCCCAGGCTAGCAAGGTCGGCACGCTCGGTCACCACCTGACCGCGCAGCTGATTGTCCAGATAGGCCGCCTCGTTGCCGTCCGGGGTGCGGGCCAACACGAACGGCCCGGCCAGGCCGGTGTGCCACGGATTCTCCGCCGGAATCACCCGCACCTGCACATGCTCCCGCTCACCCAACTCGGCCAGGTGGGCAAGCTGCCCGACCATCACCCCCCGATCGCCGCCCACCTGCCGGCGCAACACCACCTCATCGATCACCGCGACCAGTTGGAGCGGACTCTCCCGCTCCAGCACCCGCTGCCGCGCCAACCGCCCGGCGACGATCTCCTCCACCTCCGTCGGCGGCAACAGGCTCCCGGTGGCCAGCACCCCTCGGGCGTACGCCTCGGTCTGCAGCAGCCCCGGCACCAACAGCGGCTGGTACGACCGCAGTGAGCTGGCCCGCTGCTCCAGTTCCGCCCACTCCCGGAACCAGGGCAGATCGCGGCGGCGAAACGGCTCCGGCCAGAGTTCCTCGGCCTGGCGCCCGAGCACGGTGGCGACGGCGACCCTGGTCCGTGGATGCGGAATCCGCCCGTCCGCGACCCACCGAACCGCCGTCTTCGGGTCGACGCCGACCTTCCCGGCCAACGACTCCGCCGTCTCGCCCTTGTTGGCCATCGCCAACCTCAGCGTCTCGTTCATCTCCCGACCTCCCACCCGACCGTCACGTTGCGCTGCACGCTAACCACCCTGAGTGGCGCTGTCCGCCCGCTCCCGGCGTGTTGCGCAGGACTGTTTCGGCGCATCTCACCCACCACCGAACCGTCCCCCAAACGCCCCAGAAGAGTCCCGCCGACCATCTCCCGCCAACCCGCCCCCGCCACCTCGCCCGCCGCCCGGCGGAGATGCGGATTCCGTTGCCCATCTCACTCTGACTCGCTGAATTCGTTGCTATGGGCCGCCTGGTCAACCGATTGCACTTGCCTTTCGGCGCGAAACTATGGGATAACCGTGGGCAGAGCGGCCGGTGACCCCTGACCGGCCCGAGACCGATGGGGCTGACATGGCCAACGCCACCGACCACCTCTGGATGCATTTCACCCGGATGGCGAGCTACTCCGCCGGCGAGGTGCCGACCATCGTTCGCGGCGAGGGAGCGTACGTCTGGGATGCGCAGGGCCGCCGCTACCTGGACGGGCTCGCGGGCCTCTTCGTCGTCAACGCCGGCCACGGGCGCACCGAGTTGGCGGAGGCCGCCGCGAAGCAGGCCGGGGAGCTGGCCTACTTCCCGCTCTGGTCGTACGCGCATCCGACCGCGGTGGAGCTGGCGGAGCGGATCTCCACCCTGACCCCGGGCGACCTGAACCGGGTCTTCTTCACCACCGGCGGCTCGGAGGCGGTCGAGGCGGCCTGGAAGCTGGCTCGGGCGTACTTCAAGCGGGTCGGCAAGCCGACCAAGCACAAGGTGGTCAGCCGGTACATCGCCTATCACGGCACCTCCATGGGCGCCCTGTCGATCACCGGCCTGCCCGGCATCAAGACCGACTTCGAGCCCCTGGTGCCCGGCGGCATCAAGGTGCCGAACACGAACTTCTACCGGGCGCCGGAGCACGGCGACGATCCGGTGGCGTTCGGCCGGTGGGCCGCCGAGGAGATCGGTCGGGCCATCGAACGGGAGGGGCCGGACACGGTGGCGGCGGTCTTCCTGGAGCCGGTGCAGAACTCCGGGGGGTGCTTCCCCCCGCCGCCGGGCTACTTCGAGCGGGTCCGGGAGATCTGCGACGCCTACGACGTGTTGCTGGTCAGCGACGAGGTGATCTGCTCGTGGGGGCGGCTCGGCGAGTACTTCGGTGCGGTCCGCTACGGCTACCAGCCGGACATCATCACCACCGCCAAGGGCATCACCTCCGGGTACGCCCCCCTCGGTGCGATGATCGCCAGCGACCGGCTGATGGAGCCCTTCCTGACCGAGACCGGCATGTTCGCCCACGGGGTGACCTTCGGCGGTCACCCGGTCTCCTGCGCGGTCGCCCTGGCCAACCTGGAGGTCTTCGCCCGGGAGGATCTCATCGGGCACGTACGGGCCAACGAGGGCGCCTTCCGCGCCACCCTGGAGAAGCTGCACGACCTGCCGATCGTCGGCGACGTGCGGGGCGACGGCTACTTCTACGGCATCGAGCTGGTCAAGGACAAGGCGACCCGGGAGACCTTCAACGAGGCCGAGTCGGAGCGGCTGCTGCGGGGCTTCCTCTCCACCGCCTTGTTCGACGCCGGGCTCTACTGCCGTGCCGACGACCGGGGTGACCCGGTGGTGCAGCTGGCTCCGCCGCTGATCGCCGGACAGCAGCAGTTCGACGAGATCGAGCAGATCCTGCGCACCGTGCTCACCGAGGCCTGGTCCCGCCTCTGACGACGCCGGCAGCATCAGGAGGCGCCGTGTCCTACCACGACCTGTCGTACTGGCTGTCCACAGTCGACGAGCCGCTGACTCCGCGTGCGGCGTTGGGCGGTGACACCGATGCCGATGTGGTGATCGTCGGGGCGGGCTACACCGGGTTGTGGACGGCGTACTACCTGGCGCAGGCCGACCCGAGTCTGCGCATCGTGGTGCTGGAGCGTCAGGTGGCCGGTTTCGGCGCCTCCGGGCGCAACGGGGGCTGGTGCTCGGCCCTGCTGCCCACCTCACTGACCGGGCTGGCCCGGCGGCACGGTCGGGACCCCGCGATCGCCATGCAACGGGCCATGTACGACACCGTGCGCGAGGTCGGTCGGGTGGTCGCGGCCGAGGGCATCGACTGCCACTGGTCGTACGCGGGCACGGTCACGCTGGCCCGCAGCGCACCGCAACTTCAGCGGGCCCACGCGAGCGTCCTGGAGGCCCGGGAGTTCGGGTTCGGCGCCGAGGATCTAGCCCTGCTCGGTCCGGACGAGGCCGAGGCCCGATGCGCCGCCGAGGGGGTACGGGGTGGCACGTACACCCCGCACTGCGCGACCGTGCATCCGGCCCGGCTGGTCCGAGGGCTGGCCAGGGCGGTGGAGCGACGCGGGGTGACGATCCACGAACGGACCCCGGTCACCCGGATCCGTCGGGGTGCGGCGGTGACCCCGCACGGGACCGTACGGGCACCGGTGGTGGTGCGGGCCACCGAGGGGTACACCCCGGGGTTGCCCGGTCAGCGGCGGGCCATCGCTCCGGTCTACTCACTGATGCTCGCCACCGAACCCCTGTCACCGGCCACCTGGGCCCGGATCGGCCTGGCCGAGCGGGAGACCTTCACCGATTTTCGGCATGTCATCGTCTACGGCCAACGCACCGCCGACGGTCGACTCGCCTTCGGCGGGCGGGGTGCCCCGTACCATTTCGGCTCCCGGGTCCGGACCGCGTACGACCGGGAGCCACGGGTCTTCGCGGCGCTGCGTCGTACCCTCGGCGACCTGTTCCCGGTGCTGGGCCCCGAGGTGCCGGTGTCACACACCTGGGGTGGGCCGCTGGGGGTGGCCCGGGACTGGGCCGCCTCGGTCGGTTACCAGCCGGCCGACGGGCTGGCCTGGGCCGGTGGGTACGTGGGCGACGGGGTCGGCACCAGCAACCTGGCCGGACGCACCCTGGCCGATCTGATCCGCGGAGAGCGAACCGACCTGACCGCCCTACCCTGGGTCAACCACCGTTCCCCCCACTGGGAGCCCGAGCCCCTACGCTGGCTGGCCGTCAACGCCGCCCTGCGGATCATGTTCTCCGCCGACGAAGCCGAGTTCCGCACCGGCCACCCCTCCCGCCGAGCCCAATCCTTCTCCCGCCTCCTGGGCAACTAACCCCCTCCCCTGGCCACTCCCCCTCCCCACCCGCTCCTGCCGCGTTGATCATGAGGTTAGCGGCGGTTTGGAGATCGACGACCGCCGCTAACCTCATGATCAACGCGCCTGGCAGGGGGTGGGGGTGCGGGCGCGGGTGGGGTGGTTAGTGGGTGGGGGGGATTACGCGGAGGTGGCCGCGGCGGGAGGTGGAGGGTGGGGTCGGGTGGGTGTTCTGGTCCTCGGCCGGGGGGCGGGGGGCGGGGCGGGCGGCTTCGCGTACCGCCTCGGCCAGGGCGACCAGGTCGTCTGTGGTGGGCGGCGGGGGCTCGAACTCGCCCTCGTGCCGGACCACCTCCCAGCCCCGGGGGGCGGTGAGGCTGCGGGCGTGCGGCTCGCAGAGGTCGTAGGTGTGCGGCTCGGCGAACGCGGCCAGGGGGCCGACCACGGCTGTCGACTCGTTATAGACATAGGTCAGCGTGGCGACTGCTTGCCGGGGGCAGCCGTTGCGGGAGCAGCGCCGTGGTGACCTCACCGGCGCAGGGTATCTCCATTACCGGGTCCGGCGCACTGCTTCGCGTTACGACACGCCCGACTTGGTGATCACATTTCCCACACATCGACCCGGCACGCCACGGTGTCGGCGTAGCTGTGGCCGGCCAGGGGCGGGGGCTACCCTTTGGCTCATGACGAGCCCGGAGAACCGCCGCCCCGGCGCCAGCCGGCGGGGCCACCGCGACCGGCACGGTCGTGGCCTGCGCGGACGGCTCGTGCCGGCCACCGTGCCGCTGGCCCGTACCAAGGCGGAGATCTTCGACGAACTGGTGCTGGACACGGTCGAGACCCTGGAACGCCGGTTCGCCAAGGAACTGGCCGGGGTCGAGTTCGCCGTGGAGGACGTCCCACCCGAGCTCAACGTCTACGACTCCGATGTGCTGGAGGATGGCGAGGTCCCGCTGGCTCGGCTGTTGCCGGGACGGCCCGGTCGCCAGGAGGTGCCACCCCGGATCGTGTTGTACCGACGTCCGCTGGAGTTCCGGGCGATGGACCGGGAGGACCTGGCCGACCTGGTCCACGATGTGATCATCGAGCAGGTGGCTAACCTGCTCGGTGTCGACCCGGACGAGCTGGCCTGACGCTCACCCTGTCGCGGCCCCCACCGCGACAGGCCGTCCGGGACGACCAAGCCTCCGGGCGGGGCGGTCCCCAACCGCCCCGGCCCGAGCACGGATCAGGCGGCGCGTCGCTTGAGCTTGCGACGCTCCCGCTCGGAGAGTCCGCCCCAGATCCCGAACCGCTCGTCGTGCCCGAGAGCGTATTCGAGGCACTCGGTCTTGACCTCGCACCGCGAGCAGATCCGCTTCGCCTCGCGGGTCGAGCCGCCCTTCTCGGGGAAGAACGCCTCCGGGTCGGTCTGCGAGCACAACGCCCGCTCCTGCCACTCCGGCGCGTTTCCGAGCAGGTCGGCCGCCTCGAGTTGGCCGTCCATCAGTTGCCTCCTTGTCGCGCACCGGCGTCATCGCCGCTGCAACCCCCCACGCGAAAGGCGTGTTTGTCCGTCCGGCCCCGTTTTGTTGCGTTCCGAGTGAACAACCCCATTCAAATTACACGCGTGTAATGCGTGCGCCGTCAAGCCAAACTTGATAATGGAGTCGCCCTCCCGACACGCTCCCGGACGGCCCTGCGGACCACCCGGCCTCGCCCTGCCCTATCGATTCAGACCCCGGCCGAGTAACGCCCCTCCCGGCGAGTTGCCCGAGTTTTCTCCCGTGGCGTCCGCCCCACGGTCGACCCCCTCCGGCCATCTGCGAGCGCTTCCGGCAGACCAGCCACGACAACGATTGATCTTGGGAAGCAAGGTTATCCCGACTTCGTCCACCCTGCCCGTCGACCACAAGCGCGACGGCCGCGCTGAGTCCACATCGTGGACCAACGCGGCCGCCGGCTGGGCGTACAGAATCAGTCAGCGGGAGGAGAAATGCTGGTGGGCCAGACGAACTCGGCCACCGCCCCACCGGTAACGGTGACCGCACCGGCCGGCTTCGTTTCGTCCCACCAGACGGTATACAGACCGGAGGGAAGATCCGGGTAGACCGCACTGTGGAAGGTGCCGTCCAGGACCTGCCGCTCCCGTACGGCCGCATGGGTCCGCCGCTGACCACCCCCGTCGGCCAGGCTGATCTCGATCTCCCGGCCGAGCAGTCCACGTCCGGTGTGAATGATCAGGGCACCGGTGTCCCCGCCGAGGTTGAGCATCACCGTTCCACTGCCGGTCGGCCCGTACGCGTGAACATGATCGGTCATCCGACACCCACCCCGAATCAGGCTCGTACCAGCGGGTTGTTGAACCCGTCGTACGGCGTACCGAGGAATGGGAATTTGCGCAGGAAGGGTGCGGTCACGTCGGCCTCGGTGAGCCCCGGAGTCACCGCGGCCGCCGCCTCGTCCGGGGTGAACTTCCGGTCCACCAGCGGCACGGTCAGCCCGGCGATGGCCCGCAGGGCGATGGTCACCACGTCGTCGGTGACCCGCCGGCCGTTCGGGTAACCCGCCAGATCGCCGCCGAGCACCCCCAACCGGTTAGGTCGGCGGGCCGGCGCGATCGCGGTGTTCAGCCGCAGCAGGTCGGCCCGGGTGTCGCCGGTGGCGTTGGCGAAGCCCTTGATCAACCCCTCCGGTATGCCGGTCAGCAGGATGGCTACCAGGTCCGCCCGCGCCTTCTTCGACTTGTTCAGCCGCTCCAGGTTCGGAAAGACATCCGGGTAGAGCACCGGCAGCAGGGCAGCCAGTTCGGGTTGCTCGACGAACTGCGCGAACCGCTTGTCCTCCGAGGGCGGCAGGGTGTTCCACAGGTCCTTCTGCGCCATCGGCACGATGACCTCGTTGAACAACGGGTTGCCCAACCTGGACACCTGGGTGAACGGGCCGGCGTTGGTGTCGGCGGCGGCGCGTTCCCCGAGCACCCTGACCTGACGCCGAGAGGCCGAGGTCCACACCCCGATCACCGAGGCCGGCTCCTGCCAGTGGTACCGGCTGGCCCGTCGACGCAACTTCTCCACCGGCACCTGGATGGCGATGCTGTGCACATTCATCCGGTCCAGGGCGTTCACCGCCTCACCGGGTGCCTTGAAGACGTTCTTACCGGCGACATGCAGTTGCTGGAACGGGCGCAGGGTACCGAGGTCGAAGATCGCCCCCAGATCCACGTAGAAGCCGTCCGCCCGCTGCCCGGCGAAGACCTTTTCCCCGGTGGAGAGGTTAAAGGTGGCCTGGCGCACCAGTTCGCCGTAGTTCGGGATGGACAGCGGGCCCACGTTGCTCGGCGGGCAGGGCAGCTTGCGGGCCAGCATCTGCTCCTTGCCACCGGCGATCCGGGTCAGCCGGTAGAACTGCCGCCGGTTCCAGTTCTCGCTGTCCAGGGCCTCGATCGGGCCGGTGTTGTAGAGAAAACTGTTCGGGTTGGTGATCTCGGTGCTGAATTCGAAGCGGTAGGTGATGTCCGGGCGACCGTCGCCGTCGTTGTCCACATGGATCTCGTACCGCACGTCGTCACCGAACTCGAAGAAGTTCGGTCCCCCGGAGGGCAGTTGCAGCGGCACGTAGTTGGCGATCAGGGTCACCGTGTCTGGACGGTCCGGGGTGACGAAGGCGTACAGGTCGCTGGAGTCGGCGACCGGATCCTTGGCGATCTCCGGCGCCTCACGGTGTGAAGACATGGCGCAGCCACCTCACTGGGTGAGAGAAGGAATTGCTTGAGAATCGGCCAGGCGTACGGCGCCCGCGCCGGGAGATCAGCGCCGGGCGGCGCGCCGCAACCGGTCAGCCAGGCCCCGGTCCCGCACCTCGATGCGGGACTCGCCGACGAAGACGTCCATGATCCCGGAACGGCCGTCGCGCAGGTGCACCACGATCGTCTCAGTTCTCATGGCAACCTTTCCGGCAGCGGCGCACACGGCCCGCGATGGCGGACGGACCGGCGCGTCGAGGCACGCCAACTCCGTGAGAAGTTGCCGGCGGCGACAGCCTCGCCGCTACCGCCGCCGGCAATGACAGGTACGGCCGGCGGCGGGCGAAGGTTCGATGTCAGGCTTCCACGTGACCGTACGCAGTCGTACGCCTACGGGCCGGTCGGCCCGCCGCCGCCGCGATCGCCCGCAACTGCTCCTCGGTACGCGCCGACCCGTTGTCCGAGCCGGCCATCCGGGAGATGGTCTCCTCCATCAGGGTGCCGCCCAGGTCGTTGCAGCCGCTGCGCAGCAACTCCGCGCTGCCCTCGTCACCGAGCTTGACCCAGGAGCACTGGATGCTGTCGATACGGCCGTGCAGCAGCACCCGGGCCATCGCGTGCACCGCCCGGTTGTCCCGCCAGGTCGGCCCCGGCCGGGCGATGCCGGCCAGGTAGATCGGCGCGTTGGTGTGCACGAACGGCAGCGCCACGAACTCCGTGAACCCGCCGGTACGGTCCTGCACCCCGGCCAGCACCCGGAAGTGGGTGAGCCACTGGCCCGGATGATCCACATGTCCGTACATCATCGTGGAGCTGGACCGGATGCCCAGCTCGTGGGCGGTGCTGACCACCTCGACCCAGGCGGCGGTCGGCAGTTTGCCCTTGGTGAGCACCCAGCGCACCTCGTCGTCGAGGATCTCCGCGGCGGTGCCCGGGATGGTGTCCAGCCCCGCCTCGCGCAGCCCGCTGAGCCACTCGCGCACGGACACCCCGGCCTTGGCGGCGGCGGTGGCGATCTCCATCGGGGAGAAGGCGTGCACGTGCAGTTGCGGTACCCGCGCCTTGATCGCCCGGATCAGGTCGGCGTAGCCGGTAACCGGCAGCTTCGGATCGATGCCACCCTGGAGGCAGACCTCGCTGGCCCCGGCCTGCCACGCCTCCTCGGCCCGGTCGGCTACCTGCTCCACCGACAGCCGGTACGCGTCGGCGTCGCGGTCCCGCTGGGCGAAGGCGCAGAACCGGCAGCCCACGTAACAGACATTCGTGAAGTTGATGTTGCGGTTGACGACGTAGGTGACATCGTCACCGACCGCCTCGCGGCGCAGATCGTCCGCGGTACGGCAGAGCTCGTCCAGCGCCGCACCGTCCGCGCCGAACAGGGCCAGGGCCGCCTCGGCGTGCCGGGGCTCCAGCAGCGCCGCCGGATCCTGCCCGGCCAACCGCAGCCCGGCTCTCAGGTCGGCGTCGCCGAAACCGGCCGTGGCCGCTCGACCGGGGCCGCCGACCTGGGTCGGGGGTACGACCGCCTTGGCGGCCACCTCGGACCAGTCACCGTAGACGTGGTCGAAGTCGCCCCGCCGGTCGTCGGTACGCCCGGTGGTGTCGATGGTGAGGTGCAGGTCGGTACGACCGCCGTACGCCTCATCGGGCTCCTGCCACGGCCGACCCACCGGCCGGGCCGCCTCCACGGCCAGCCCGGTGGCCGGATCGGCCAGCGCCCCGACGTGCGGCAGCAGGCGCGGATCCAGCCACGGCTCGCCCGCCCGCACATACTCCGGGTAAATCGTCAGCCGCTCACGCAGGGTGAACCCGGCAGCGGCCGTCCGCGCCGCCAACTCGTCGAGCTGCGGCCAGGGACGCTCCGGATTCACATGATCCGGGGTCACCGGGGAGACCCCGCCCCAGTCGTCGATGCCGGCCCGCAGCAACAGGTCGTACTCCCCGGCGATCAGGTTGGGGGGTGCCTGGATGCGGGCCTTGGGCCCGAGCAGCACCCGGGTCACCGCCACGGTAGCCGCGAGATCGTGCAGTTCCGCGTCCGGCATGGCCCGCATGGCGGTGTCCGGCTTGGCACGGAAGTTCTGCACGATCACCTCCTGGAGATGGCCGTACTCCCGGTGCGCCCGGCGGATCGCGAAGATCGCCTCCACCCGCTCGGGGTGGGTCTCGCCGATGCCGATCAGGATGCCGGTGGTGAAGGGGACCCCGACCCGCCCGGCGTCGTCGAGCACCCGCAGCCGTACCGCCGGTTCCTTGTCCGGTGAGCCGTAGTGCGGGCCGCCGGGCTCCGACCAGAGCCGGGTGGCCGTGGTCTCCAGCATCATGCCCATGCTGGGCGCGACCGGCTTGAGCCGTTGCAGCTCCGACCAGGAGAGCACCCCCGGGTTCAGGTGCGGCAGCAGGCCGGTCTCCTCCAGCACCGCCACCGCGCAGGCCCGCAGGTAGTCCAGGGTCGACTCGTAGCCCCGTTCGTCCAGCCACTGCCGGGCCGCCGGCCAACGCTCCTCCGGCCGGTCGCCCAGCGTGAACAGCGCCTCCTTGCAGCCCTGCGCGGCACCCGCCCGGGCGATCTCCAACACCTCCTCGCGGTCGAGGAAGGCGGCCGGCAACCGGTGCGGCACGGTGGCGAAGGTGCAGTAGTGGCAGCGGTCCCGACACAGCCGGGTCAGCGGGATGAAGACCTTCTTGGAGTAGGTCACCACCCCCGGTCGGCCGGCCTCCCGCAGACCGGCGTCGCGGATCGCCCCGGCGATGTCGAGCAGTTCGTCGAGGGCCGTACCGCGCGCGGCCAGCAGCGCCGAGGCCTCCTCGACATCGAGTGCCCGGCCGGCGGCGGCCCGACGCAACGCCCGCCGAATCCCGGCCTCACTCGACACGGGCCCGCTCCCGTCAACCATCCGCTCAGCCTATTCGCTGCCACCCCGCCCACCGCCCCGGCGTGGGGAACCACACCGGGGCATCAGGAGATCAGGCGGATCGCCCGCCCGGATCGATGCGCTGGGTACGATCCCCGTCACCGTCCGACCGGGGCAGCGCCTGGGTCGACTCGGCACCCTGACCCCGTACCTCCTCGGTCTGCTCCGGGCTTTGGCGCGTGACCTCCTCGGTCGGCTCGGCGCTCTGCCGAGGCATGGTCTGGGTGGGGTCGGCTGACGCCGGCTGCCCGAACGGCGGCGCGGACGCGGGCGCAAGCGGCGCGGACGCGGGCGGTGCGGACGCGGGCGGTGCGGACGCGGGGGCTGCTGAAGTCGGCGCGGCTGACGGCGGTGCCTGCGGGGGGACGGCCGGCTGACCGTGCGGCGGCCAGGTGTGCGGCGAGGCGGACTCCGGGGATGACGCGGGCTGCCGCCCTTGGGAGTAACCCGTCTCCTGGCTCCCGCCGGTCCCCTGGCCCGCCTGGCTTGCGTAGGTGCCCTGGTCAGGGCGGCGCCCCTGGCCCGCGCCGGTTTCCTGGCCTGCACCGGGACGACCCGACTGGTCACCGGTCGACCATCCGCCGCCGGGGTGGCCGGGGCCGGGCTGACCCGGATATCCCGCCTGATCGGACTGACCGGGGTACCCGGTCTGGCCCTGGTAACCAGGTTGACCGGGGTATCCGGACTGGCCCTCGTATCCGCTCTGGCCCGGGTAGCCGGACTGACCCTGGTAACCGGACTGGTTGGGGTATCCGGACTGGCCCTGGTACCAGGACTGGGCGCTGCCGTCGCCGGGCTGGCCGGGCCAGCCGGGGTGCGGGGTGCCGTACAGGCCGGGCTCCGCCTTGGGGCGGGGCACGTGGTAGAGCCGCCGCCAGACACTCCACACCACGTACGCGGCCACACCGAACAACGCCACCCAGGCCACCCGGGTCAGCAGACCGGTGAGGGCGTCGAAGATCTGCGCCTCGGCCAGCCGACCGACCAGCCAGACCAGCAGGGTCAGCCCGCCGAGCACGGCGCTGATCGCGTACTCGATCAGGGCCACCTGGGTGATCAACTTCGCTTTCGGCACCGCCGGGGCGATGTGGGTGGCCAGCAGCACGGCCAGCACCGGCAGCACGACCGCCTCCAGCCCGATGAAGGCGAAGAAGGCGCTGCCCGCACGGCCGGTCACCGTGCTGTAGGCCCCCTGCGGGGCCAGCAGCCGGATCAGGCCGACGAAGAGGAATACCGCGTTGGCGCCGAGAAGCACCAGGGCGGCGAGTTCCCGCAGCGGCCGGGTCACCTGATCAGCCGGCGTCGGGGCGTTGGGCGAGGGCGGCTCGGCAGGGCTGGTCACGAACTCTCCCTGGGGCGAAAGCGGACAGATGGCGACGTGAGCCTAGTCTCCCCGGGCGACGCCGCGTTGCAGGTGTCGGGTAAGCGAGGATGGTCGGATGCGCATCGTGGTTCTGACCGGGGGCATCGGCGGAGCCCGCTTCCTACTCGGGGTGCGGGCCTATGCCCAGGAGGTGGGAGCGGAGGTCACCGCGGTAGTCAACGTCGGTGACGATCTCCGCCTGCACGGGCTGCGGGTCTGCCCGGATCTGGACAGTGTCATGTACACCCTGGGCGGGGGCGCCGACCCGGAGCGGGGCTGGGGCCGGACCGGGGAGACCTGGACGGTCAAGGACGAGTTGGCCGCGTACGGCGCCGAGCCCGGTTGGTTCGGGCTGGGCGACAAGGACCTCGCCACCCATCTGGTCCGCACCACCATGCTGGACGCGGGCTACCCCCTGCACCAGGTGACCGAGGCGCTGGCGACCCGCTGGCAACCCGGCGTACGGCTGCTCCCGGCGACCAACGACCGCCTCGAAACCCATGTGATCGTGAGTGCGAGGAGTGAGCTTGCGAGCCCCGCAGTCACGAACGACGCCGCAGTCACGAACGGCTTCGGTGGGGGGCAGCAGGCGATCCATTTCCAGGAGTGGTGGGTACGGCATCGGGCGCAGTTGCCGACCCACCGGTTCGTCTTCGTCGGGGCCGAGGCGGCGAAGCCGGCGCCCGGCGTGGCCGAGGCGATCGCCGAGGCGGATGTGGTGCTGATCGCGCCGAGCAATCCGGTGGTCAGCATCACGCCGATTCTGGCCGTGGCGGGCGTACGGGAGGCGGTCACGACCGGGCCGGCGCCCGTGGTGGGGGTGTCACCGATCATTGGTGGCGCGCCGGTGCGGGGCATGGCCGATCGGTGCCTGGCGGTGGTCGGGGTGGAGTGCAGCGCGGCCGGGGTCGGGCAGTTGTACGGCGCCCGGACGGCAGGTGGGCTGCTCGACGGCTGGCTGGTGGCCGAAGAGGATGCGCAGACAGTGGTGCCGCAGGTGACCGTACGCGCGGCACCATTGCGGATGATCGACGAGGCGGCGACGGTGGCGATGGTGCGCGCCGCAGTGGAGATGGCATGAAACTGGAGATCCTGCCGGTGCCCGGCATCGGCCATGTGGCTGAGGGTGACGACCTGGCCGCTTTGATCGCGACGGCGGCGCCCTGGCTGCGCGACGGCGATGTGCTCGTGGTGACCAGCAAGATCGTCTCCAAGGCCGAGGGACGGCTGGTGGACGTCCCGGCCGACGGGCCGGAGCGGCAGGCCGCCCGGGACGAGATCCTGGCGGCCGAGACCGTACGGGTGGTGGCCACCCGGGGAGCCACCCGGATCGTGCAGACCCAGCACGGCTTCGTGATGGCCTCGGCCGGCATCGACGCCTCCAACGTCGACAAGACACGACTGGTGCTGCTCCCCGAGGATCCGGACGCCTCGGCCCGGGCGCTGCGGGCCGCCCTGCGGGACCGGTACGGCGTCCAAGTGGCCGTGATCATCAGTGACACCTCGGGCCGACCCTGGCGCAACGGGCTGACCGACGTGGCCCTGGGGGTGGCCGGGATGGCGGCCATCCGCGATCACCGGGGCGAGGTCGACCCGTACGGCAACGAGTTGGTGCTGACCCAGATGGCGGTGGCCGACGAACTGGCCGCGGCCGGCGAGCTGATCAAGGGCAAGTGTGACCAGATGCCGGTGGCGGTGATCCGGGGCTACCTGACTGCGCCGTTGCCCGACGACGGCGCAGGGGCCAAGGTGCTGGTCCGGGACGCCGAGATGGACCTGTTCGCGCTCGGCACCGCCGAGGCGAAGGCAGCCGGGCTGGCCGCCGCCGCCCTCCTGGCCGACCGTCCGGGCGAGACCCCACCCGATCCCTCAGCGGTCGACCGGGCGATCGCCGCGGTCGCCGGGGTGGTCGCTCCCGGCACGGTCTTCACCCAGGTCACCGACCACGACGTACGCACCAGCCTGGTCGCCACCGTGCCCGGGTGGCCCGCCGAGGCCACCGCGCTGGTGCTCTGCTCCCCACCCACCCCGGTAGGCCCGGTCCAACTGGTCCGCTTCGGCACCGACGTACAACGCCTCCGCACCGCCCTGGCCGCCGAGGGCGTCCCCTCCCAACTCCTCCCACCCCCCGCCCACACCACCGCCGCCGCCACCCTCGCCCTCTAACCAGCCCTCACCCGTTCCTCAGCCCGTTGATCATGAGGTTGGCGGCACCTCGAAGATCGACGAGTGCCGCCAGCCTCATGATCAGCGCGGGTCAGCGCGGGTCAGCGCGGGTCAGCGCGGGTCAGCGCGGGTCAGCGCGGGTCAGCGCGGGTCAGCGCGGGTCAGGAGGGGGTGGTTAGGGTGGGGGTGTGGATGGGTGGGGGGCGTTGCATGGGGATGCGGTGGCTGTGCTTCGTGGGTGGGAGCCGACTTCGGCGGAGGCGGCGCAGGCTCGGGATCTGACCCTGGGGTTGCTGGGTGTCGGGGCGGTCGCCATGCAGCGGACGCACAAGGCCGGGCATCTCACCGCCAGCGCCCTGGTCTTCGACTCGACCGGTACCGAGGTGCTGCTCTGCCTGCACGGCAAGCTGAGCATGTGGGTGCAGCTCGGCGGGCACTGCGAGCCGGGCGACCGGACCCTGGCCGGTGCCGCGTTGCGGGAGGCCACCGAGGAGTCCGGCATCACCGGACTGTGGATTGACCCGGTGCCGATCGACGTGGACGTGCACCCGATCAGCTGCCAGGGCGGGTCACTGCACCACGACGTACGCTTCGCGGTGTTCGCCCCGCCGGGGGCGGTGGCCCAGGTCAGCACGGAGTCCGAGGCCCTCGGCTGGTTCCCGCCGGACCAGCTGCCAGATCCGCTGGCCGGCGGGACGGCCCGGCTGGTGGCACCGGGCCGGGCCGCGTTCAGACGAGCTTCTCCTCGCCCCGCTCCTTGAGTTCGTCCACGATCCCCTTGACGTCCTGGGCCCGGTCGCGCGGGCAGACGAGCAGGGCGTCGGCGGTGTCGACCACGATGAGGTCGTGCACCCCGATGCCGGCCACCAGCCGGCCGGACTGCGGCACCACCACCATGCCGCTGCTGTCGCGCAGCAGCACCTCGGCATTGTCGTCCATCCCGAGCACCACATTGCCGTCGGCGTCGGCCGGCAGCACCTCACCGAGGGTGTGGAAGTCACCGACGTCGTTCCACCGGAAGTCACCCGGTACGGTCGCCACTCGGCCCGCCCCGGCCGCGCCCTCCATCACCGCGTAGTCGACGGAGATCTTCGGCAAGGTCGGCCAGATCGCACCGAGTACCTCGTCCTGCTGCTCGCTGCCCCAGGCCGCCGCGATGCTGGTCACCCCGGCGTGCAGGGCGGGCTGCTGGCGAGCCAGTTCGGCCAGGAACGCCGACACCCGCCAGACGAACATGCCGGCGTTCCACAGGTAACGACCGGAGCGCAGGTACGCCTCGGCCACCTCGGCGTTCGGCTTCTCCTTGAACTCGGTGACCGGCCGCATCGGACCCTCACCGACCGGTTCGCCGGTCTGCAGGTAGCCGTAGCCGGTCTCCGGCCGGGTCGGGGTGATCCCGACCGTCATCAGCAGCCCCTGCTCGGCGCCGCGGA
The DNA here is from genome assembly GCF_035920385.1 of Micromonospora sp. NBC_01739. GTDB lineage: Bacteria > Actinomycetota > Actinomycetes > Mycobacteriales > Micromonosporaceae > Micromonospora. The sequence goes on from NZ_CP109151.1 coordinate 3,941,051, forward strand.
TCGCCGCCTCGACGGTCTGCACCCAGCTCTGCGGGTCACCGATCAGGTGATCGGCGGCGAAGGAGCCCATCACCGCGTCCGGATCCCGTACGGCGATCACCGCCGCGGCCAACGCGATGGCCGCGCAGGAGTCCCGGGGCGAGGGCTCGACCAGGATGTTCTCCTCCGGCAGACCGGTCAGCTGGCGGGCCACGGCCGCGGCGTGGGCCGCCCCGGTGACCACCATGGTCCGCTCCGGGGTGGTCAGCGGCGCGGCCCGCTGCACCGTCGCCTGGAGCAGCGAGGCGGACGTACCGGTGAAGGGGTGGAGAAACTTGGGGTGCCCGGCCCGGGACAGCGGCCACAACCTTGTGCCGCTGCCACCCGCCGGAATGACGACATAGATCACCAGGACATCATGCCCGAACCGCCCGCAGCGGGCGTCGGGGTTGCCGACCTCAGGACCGGGCCCGGGACCAGGCGGCGATGTGCACCTCGGCGCTGGACTCCCAGGTGAACTCCTTCGCCCGGTCGAAGCCGGCCTTCGCCAGTGACAGCCGACGCGGCTCGTCGTCGAGCAGAGCGGCCAGGTCGACCGCGATCTGGTCCGGGTCCTCGCTGGTGTAGGCCACCGCGTCGCCACCGACCTCGGGCAGCGACAGCCGGGGGGTGGTGAGCACCGGAGCGGCGCAGGCCATCGCCTCCAGAATCGGCAACCCGAAACCCTCACCGTACGAGGGGTAGGCGGCGACCAGGGCACCGCCGAGGAAGCCGGGCAGGTCGGCGTAGCGCAGATAGCCGGGACGCAGCAGCCGCAGATGCGAGGGCACCTCGGCCACCGCCCGATCGATGTCGTCGTCGTGCCCCTGGCCACCGGCCACCACCAGGGCGGGTGGGTCCTGCCGGTCGGCCACCGCCCGGGCCCAGCCCCGAATCAGGTTAGGTACGTTCTTGCGCGGCTCCTTGGCCCCGAGGAAGGCGACATAGCTGCTGCTGCCCAGGCCGAGTCGGGCGCGTACCCGGGCCTTCTCCTCGTCGCCGGGGGCGTGGAAGGCCGCCTGGTCGACCCCGTGGTACGCCACGTCGATGCGGGTCGGGTCGGCGTCCAGCAGCCGGATCAACTCGTCCCGGGTGGCCTTGCTCGGCACGATCACCCGGTCGGCGCGGCGCAGCGAGGTCTTGATCGCACTACGGAAGAAGGTCCGGCGGGACTTGTCGTAGTGCTCCGGCTCGGTGAAGAACGTCGCGTCGTGCACAGTGACGGTGACCGGACATCCGGCCCGCAACGGGCAGGTGTAGAAGGGCGCGTGCAGCACCTCCGCACCCACCTGCTGGGCGAGCAGCGGCAGGCCGGTCTGCTCCCAGGCCAGCCGGGCGGGACGGTGCGCGACGGCGGCGGGGGCGGGAACGATCTCGGCACCGAGCAGCATCCGGCGATAGCGCTCCAGGTCGGTACGGAGGCTGACCACGACCAGGTCCACCGCCGACCCGCACACCTTGCCGAGGGCGCCGAGCAGGCCATCGACGTATCTACCGACGCCGCCACGGTCGGCGGGGACACTCGTGGCGTCGATGAGCACGCGGGGCGGGCGGCCGGCGGTCACGGGGCGACTCCTTGCGATGGCGGGATTGTGGGATACAACACTTTCCGGCAAGCCTACGCCGGAGCCGGGTGTGGACGTTGACTGCGACCCGACCGTACGCCGACTTGTCGCTGCCATCGGGTACGGTCGCCGGCCGCGTATCGTTCGCCCCGATGGCCGACAACATTGCCCGGGTGTTCGCCGACGCGATCGCGACCGACCCGAATCGACCCCTGCTGACCTGGTACGACGACGCCACCGGCGAGCGCACCGAGCTGTCCGGCGCGACCCTGGCGAACTGGGTGGCCAAGACGGCCAACCTGCTCACCGACGAGGTGGGGCTGGGGCCCGGTGACACCGCCGCCGTACTGCTTCCGCCGCACTGGCAGACCGCCGCCGTACTTCTGGGTTGCTGGGCTGCCGGACTGACCGTGGCGGATCAGCCGGGTGCGGCGGAGGTGCTCTTCGCCGCCACGGACCGGATCGTCGAGGCGGAAGCCTGGTCGGCCGGCGACCGGTACGCCCTGGGGTTGCATCCGTTCGCCCTGCCGCTGCGGGAGGTGCCGGCCGGCTTCGCCGACTACGTGACCGAGGTACGGGTGCACGGCGACCACTTCGGGGCGTACCCCCCGGGTGGCCCGGCGCACACCGCGCTCATCGACCGGGCGACGGCGCGCGCCGCCGAGTTGGGCATCTCCCCGGCCGATCGGGTCCTGATCGACGTGGACCGCTACCCGGACCCCCTCGACTGGCTACTGGCCCCTCTGACCGCCAACGCCACCCTCGTCCTCTGCGCCCACCCCGACCCCACCCTCCTCCCCACCCGCCGGTCCACCGAACACACCACCCACACCCTCCCCTAACCCCACCCACCCCACCCCGCCCCACCTCCCGCTCGGCCCGACCCCGTTGATCATGAGGTTAGCGGCAGTTGTCGATCTTTAGAGTGCCGCTAACCTCATGATCAACCCGGACTGGGGTGGGGGTGGGGTGGAGGGGTTAGGGGGTGCGGTGGTGGGCGAGGGTGGCGAAGGCGGTGAGGGACTCGGGGTTGGCCAGGGCGCCCTTGGCGGCGGCCTGGTCCACCGGGGTGCCGGTGAGGATCTTCTTGACCGGGACCTCTAGCTTCTTGGCGGACAGGGTGCGGGGGACCGCGCGGACCTGGTGGATCTCGTCGGGGACGTGCCGGGGGGACAGGGCGGTACGCAGCTCCCGGCAGATCTTCTTGCGCAGCTCGTCGTCCAGGGTCAGCCCGTCGGCGAGTACGACGAACAGCAGCAGTTCACCGGCGCCGCCCTCGTCGTCCTCCAGGTGCACCACCACCGAGTCGACGACCTCGTCCAGGGCCTCCACCACGGAGTAGAACTCGGCGGTACCCAGCCGTACCCCGCCCCGGTTCAGGGTGGCGTCCGAGCGGCCGGTGATCACACAACCGCCGCGCGAGTTGACGGTGATCCAGTCGCCGTGCCGCCACACCCCCGGGTACACGTCGAAGTACGCCTCCCGGTAGCGGACCCCGTCCGGGTCGTTCCAGAAGCCCACCGGCATGCTCGGCATCGGCTCGGTGATCACCAGCTCGCCGAGTTCACCGAGCACCGGAGTGCCGTCGGCCGAGCGGGCCTCGACCTTGGCACCCAGGGCCCGGCAGGTGATCTCACCGGCGTACACCGGCAGCAGCGGCACCCCGCCGACGAAGCCGGTGCACACGTCCGTGCCCCCGGACAGGGACTGGAGTTGCAGGTCGCTGCCGACGGTGTCGTACACCCAGGTGAAGCCCTCCGCGGGCAGGGGCGCACCGGTGGAGCCGACCCCGCGCAGCGCGGACAGGTCGGCGATCTCGCGGGGCACCAGGCCGGCCTTGCGGCAGGCCAGCAGGAACGGCGCGGAGGTGCCGAAGTAGGTGGTGCCGGACTCCTGCGCCAGCCGCCACAGGGCGCCCAGATCGGGGTGGCCCGGGTTGCCGTCGAACAGCACGATCGCCGCACCCACCGCCGGGGCGGAGACCAGGAAGTTCCACATCATCCAGCCGGTGGTGGTGAACCAGAAGAACCGGTCCGCCGGGCCCAGGTCGTGATGCAGGGCGAGCATCTTCAGGTGCTCCAGCAGGATGCCGCCATGCCCGTGCACGATCGGCTTGGGCAGGCCGGTGGTGCCGGAGGAGTAGAGCACGTACAGCGGATGGTCGAAGGGCACCGGGGTGAAGGTCAACGGCTCGTCGGTGGCCGCCGCCAACTCGGCCCAGGACAGGGCACCGTCCGGCGGGGCCGCCGCCGGGTCCAGGTAGGAGATGCCGACGGTGTGCCGCAGCGACGGCAGGGCCGCCCGGATCGCGGCCACCTCCGCCGACCGGTCCACCGGCTTGTCGCCGTAGCGGTAGCCGTCCACCGCCACCAGCACCTTGGGTTCGATCTGCTGCCAGCGGTCGGTGACGCTGCGGGTACCGAACTCCGGCGCGCAGGAGGAGAAGATCGCCCCCAGGCTCGCGGTGGCCAACATCAGCACGTACGTCTCGGGGATGTTCGGTGCGTACGCCGCCACCCGGTCGCCGGTGCTGACGCCGAGGCGGCGCAGCCCGGCGGCCACCCGGCGGACCTGGTCGCGCAGTTGTCCGGCGGTCAACACCTCCGGCTCCCGGGTCTGCCCGTACGCGAGCACGATCGGATCCTCGTCGGCCCGACCGGGCATCCGCAGCACGTTCTCGGCGTAGTTGAGGGTGGCGCCGGGGAACCAGCGGGTGCCGGGCATCTCCCGACCGGACATTGTGGCCGTCGGCGGGGTGTGCGCGATGACCTCGAAGTGGTCCCAGATCGAGCGCCAGAAGGCGTCCAGATCGGTCACCGACCACTGCCAGAGTGCCTCGTAGTCGGCGAACTCCAACCCACGGTGCTCGGCCAGCCAGCGCAGGTAAGCCCCGATGCGTGACCGTTGAAGCACGTCCGCCGGCGGCGTCCACAGCACGTCAGTCACTGCTCACTCCTCCCCTGGCCCGGCACGGCGCTGTGCCATGGGCCGTGGCGCCATCTTGCCCTACCCGAAGCGCCATTCTCCGCAGCCGGGCCCGCCGGACGCATGTGCCCGCACCACACGAGCAGCCCCGCCCGGGTGGGACGCAGCCGGGCCGAGGCCGCTCACCCAGCTAAGGCCTCACCCGGCCCGATGGGCCTGGATGGCGCGACGGCGGGCCAGGCGGTGCTCCCGGCGGATCTCCGCCTCCCGCCAGCGCCGCTGGTCCTCCGGGGTCTCCGGCAGCACCGGCCGGACCGGCCGTGGCGCCCCGTCGACCTCGACGCCGACGAAGACGAGGTACGCGGTGGCCACCCGCACCGGCTCCTGCTCGGCCGAGTCCCAGCGCTCGGCCATCACCCGTACGCCGATCTCCATCGAGGTCTGCCCGGTCCAGTTCACCTGGGCGTACGCGTGCACCAGGTCCCCCACCCGGACCGCCTCGGAGAAGACGATCTCGTCGATGGCGGCGGTGACCGCCGTACCACCGCTGTGCCGGGCTGCCGCCGCGCCGGCCACGTCGTCGACGAACTTCATCAACACGCCGCCGTGCACGGTTCCGTAGAGGTTCACGTCGATCGCGGTCATGATCCGACTGAGCGTGACCCGGGAGTACGACGTCGGTTTACCTGGCATGGCGGAGGGGTGCTCGGTCATGTCGAAAACGGTACGGTGCGCGGATGCGACATCTGTGGAGCTTCCTCGCCGGTCTGGTGGTGGCGCCGGTCACCTGGGTGTTGGTCACTCTCGGACAGGACGGGTCGGCCGGCACGGTGAACCGGTGGGTGGAGATCGGCACCGCGAACACGGCCAATCTCATCGAGCCAGCCGTCTACCTGGCCGTCGGCGGCATCGTGCTGGGCCTGCTGGGCACGTTGCGCATCTCACCGCTCGGCGCGCTGGTGGCCGGGCTGCTGCTGGTCACCCCGTACATCGGGATGTTCGTCACGCCGTTCCGGGTGCGGGACCGCATCCCGGCGGACTGGGAGTTTCTCGGCGACCCGCTGCCGCTGCGGCTACCGGTGGAGAACGGCACCCTGTTCCTGATCGGCATGCTGCTGCTGGTGGCGACCTTCAGCGGCCAACGCTGGCGCCGCTGGCCACAGCCAACCACCGCCGCACCGGCGCCGACCTCGACCCCACCCCCGGCCACCCCGGACCCCGAGCAGACCCTGACCGACTGGTCGCCGGAGCCGAACGACCAGGACACCGGCCCCCTCAGCCTCGGCTACCCGGACCCCACCCCGACCGAACCACTCCCCCGCCGCACCGGCCACACCTCCCCCTGGTCAGCCCCACCCGGCAACCTCCCCCGCCAAGACAACACCCCCCACTAACCCCACCCCCGCCCCCACCCCCACCCCAGCCCGGGTTGATCATGAGGTTGGTGGCACTCTGGAGATCGACATCTGCCGCTAACCTCATGATCAACGGGGGTAACCGGGGTGGGTGGGGAGGGAGGGTTGCGGGTTAGGGCTTCAGGAGTTGGCGGGCCATTACGATGCGCTGGACCTGGTTGGTGCCTTCGTAGATCTGGGTGATCTTGGCGTCGCGCATCATCCGCTCGACCGGGTAGTCCCGGGTGTAGCCGTAGCCGCCGAGCAGTTGTACCGCGTCGGTGGTGATCTCCATGGCGGCGTCTGAGGCGAAGCACTTGGCTGCCGCGCCGAAGTAGGTAAGGTCGGCGTCGCCGCGCTCGGAGCGACCGGCGGCGGCGTAGGTGAGCTGCCGAGCGGCCTCCAGCTTCATGCCCATGTCGGCGAGCATGAACTGCACTCCCTGGAACTCCGCGACCGCCTTGCCGAACTGCTTGCGCTCGGCCACGTATCCCTTGGCGTAGTCGAGCGCGCCCTGGGCGATGCCGACAGCCTGGGCGGCGATGGTGACCCGGGTGTGGTCCAGGGTCTGCATCGCGGTGGCGAAGCCGGTGCCCTCGGCGCCGATCATCCGGTCCGCCGGAATCCGCACGTTGTCCAGGTAGACCTCGCGGGTCGGGGAGCCCTTGATGCCGAGCTTCTTCTCCGGGGCCCCGAAGCTGACCCCCGGGTCGGACTTCTCGACCACGAAGGCGGAGATGCCCCGGGAGCGGGCGCCCGGGTCGGTGACCGCGAAGACGGTGTAGAACTCGGAGACACCGGCGTTGGTGATCCACCGCTTCACGCCGTTGAGCACCCAGTGATCACCGTCACGGACCGCCCGAGTGGTCATCGACACCGCGTCGCTGCCGGCCTCCGGCTCGGACAGGCAGTACGAGAACATCGCCTCGCCGGCCGCGACCGGGGTCAGGTACCGGCGCTTCAACTCCTCAGAACCGGCCAGCAGCAGGGGCATGGTGCCCAGCTTGTTCACCGCCGGGATGAGGGAGGACGAGGCACAGGCCCGCGCCACCTCCTCGATCACGATGGCGGTGGCCAGGGCGTCCGCCCCGGCGCCGCCGTATTCGACCGGGATGTGCGGGGCGTGGAAGTCTGCGGCACGTAGGGCGTCATACGAGGCCTTCGGGAACTCTCCGGTCTCGTCCGCCTCAGCGGCGTGTGGTGCCACCTTCGCCGCGCAGACCTCACGGACCGCCTCCCGGATCGCCTCATGCTCCTCGGGCAACCGATATGCGTCGAACGACTGATCTGCGGCCATGTCGGCCCCTCCCCTTCACGGCTATCATGCGCTGTCTGTAGCGTCACAGAGACGCCCACCGCGCAGACTGAAGGATAGCGACTACAGCTCAGCCGATGTTACCGGCGCGTAGGCTTGGTCTTCCCGAAGCACGACGCCGCTCGGCGATGATGGATGACAGAACCATAGGAATTTCCCCTCCGGTGCCGGGCCAGGCGCCGCTGCGGAACGCGACGCGATTGCGCGCCGCCAGTGCGAGCGGAGAGACAGGCGTGACCATCCCGTATCCGACCACTCAGCCGATGCCCGCCTTCGCCGCGGTGACGCCCCCCTCGGGTGCTCCCCGCCCTCGGGTGACCTTCCTCGGCACCGGTTATCTCGGTGCGACGTACGCCATCTGCTACGCGGAACTCGGCTACGAGGTGCTCGGGTACGACGTCGACCCGGACAAGATCGCCAAGCTGAACGCCGGCGAGGTGCCGATCCACGAACCCGGCCTGGACGAGCTGCTGCGACGCAACCTGGCCGCCGGACGCCTGCGGTTCAGCACGGACATCGCCGAGACCGCCGACTTCGGTGACGTGCACTTCATCTGCGTGGGCACCCCCCAGCGCGCCGACGGCATGGGCGCCGACCTGTCGTACGTCGAGGCGTCGGTGACCAACCTGGCCCGGCACCTGACCCGCAAGGCGTTGATCGTCGGCAAGTCCACCGTCCCGGTGGGCACCGCCGACTGGGTAGAGCAACTGGTCGACAAGCACGCCTCCGCCGACCTGGGGATCGAGGTCGCCTGGAGCCCGGAGTTCCTCCAGGAGGGCTTCGCGGTCGACGACGTACTGCGCCCGAACCGGATCGTGGTCGGCGTCAAGAGCGAGTGGGCCAACAGCATGCTCTACGCCGCCCACAAGGGGGTCTTCGACCTGGCCGCCACCGAGGACCGTGAGGTCCCCCTGGTGGTCACCGACTTCGCCACCGCCGAGCTGGTCAAGGTAGCCGCGAACGCCTTCCTGGCCACCAAGATCTCCTTCATCAACGCGATGGCCGAGGTCTGCGAGGTGGCCGGCGGCGACGTCACCCAACTGGCCCGAGCCATCGGCTACGACCCCCGCATCGGCAACCGGTTCCTCCAAGCCGGCCTCGGCTTCGGCGGCGCCTGCCTACCCAAGGACATCCGCGCCTTCCAGGCCCGCGCCCAGGAACTCGGCGCCGGCGAGGCACTGCGCTTCCTGCACGAAGTAGACCTGATCAACCTGCGCCGCCGTACCCGGGTGCTGCACCTCGCCGCCGAACTCCTCGACCGCCGCTACGGCCCCGCCGGCCCCGACCTGTCCGGCACCCGCATCGCCGTGCTCGGCGCCACCTTCAAACCCAACACCGACGACGTACGCGACGCCCCCGCCCTCGCCGTCGCCGCCCTGCTACACAAAGCCGGAGCCGACGTCCACGTCTACGACCCCCAAGGCGTCGACAACGCCCGCCGAGCCGCACCCGAACTCACCTACGAAGCCGGCATGGCCGAGGCGGTGACCGACGCCGACCTGGTCTGCGTACTCACCGAATGGGCCGACTTCCGCAACGCCGACCCGAACGCCCTGGGTGAACTGGTCACCGGACGACGGGTGATCGACGCCCGCAACTGCCTGGACTCGACACTGTGGACGCAGGCTGGCTGGGAGTACCGGGGGTTGGGTCGGCCCTGATCTTGGTTGTCGGGTGGGTTTTCCGAGGGAGCCCACCCGCTCCGGGCGGTCAGGCTTGATCCCTGCGCGGGTGGGCTCCCCCGGAAAACCTGACTTCCACGGCCCCTTGGCCAGGGGTGTGGGGTGGCAGTTTTGGGGGCGATTCGGGGGTGGGTGCGGTTGTCGGGTGGGGGTGACCCGCCGACAAGTGTCGAATTCCGGGCGCGCATTGGGCATGCTGCGACAGTGGGAATCCACAGTGTGGGTGGAGGGGTGTCGTGGCGACCTTTCAGTGCTCCTCGTGCGGCCGGGAGATCAAGCCAGCGGTCCGCTGCCCGCGCTGCGGTGCCCACCAGCCACAGTGGGCCGAGCATCTGGCGGAGATCGAGCGGTCCATCGCGGAGATGAAGGCCCGTGAGGCCGCCATCGCCAGCGAACAACGGCAACTGGCCTCCAAGATGCAGGCCGCGATCTTCCAGCGGGACACCCTGGCCCACGCCGGCAGCGTAGGTGAGGGCCGGGTCAAGCAGACCAACCGCCCGCGTCGGGTGCTGCGCCGTCGACCGGCGTACAAGTCGCCGGGGGGCGCCACGGTCCCACCGGTACGCGGCAAGCCGGCCGGGGGCGATCCACCGCCACCACGGGTGCCCCGGCAGGGCCCCTCCGCCGGTACGGAGGATCTGCCGCCGACCACCCCGGTGTGGCTTGACGCCGACGACCCGGAGCACCCCCCGGAGGCCTCCTCGCGGGAGGTCCAGAACATTCCCCTGGGCCTGGGTGCCCTGCTGCTCGGTGTGGCTGCGGTGGTCTTCGCCGTGCTCGCTACCAGCTCGATGGACGCCCTGACCCGCCTGGGCATCCTGCTGCTGGCCACCATCCTCATGCTGCTCGCCCCGCCGGTGCTGACCCGGCGCGGGCTGACCTCCACCGCGGAGACCATCGCCGCGGTGGGGCTGCTGCTGGTTCCGCTAGCCGGGTACGCGCTGTGGGCGGTGGACCGGATCGGCGGCGACGGCTCCGGGGCGATCTTCGCCGGGGTGATCTTCGCGGTGACCGCCGCGGTCTCCGTCGGATACGCCGGACTGACCCGGCTGCGCGCCCCCCGCTTCGCCGCCGTGCTGGCCGCCCAGCCGGTGGTCCCGCTGTTGGCGTACGAGCAGGTCAGCGGCCCGGCCGGCTGGGCCCTGGTGTTGACCGTGGTGGCCGTGCTGGACCTCTGGTTGGCCCGGTCCCCGATCACGGTGCAACAGCCGGTCGTCGAACCGGTGCCGGAGACGGCCCCGGATCAGGCGAGCACCCCCCGCCAGCGGCAGGCCGACGGGCGTCCCGAGGGTGCGCCGGAGGAAGCCGGTGAGGTGATCGACCCCACCGCCGGCACCCCGGTCGCCCCGTCGGTACGACCGGTGCCGGGGCTGCGGGAGCTGACCTGGGCCCTGCACGGGGTCGCCGTCGTACTGGCCCTCGGGTACGCGGTGACCGCCCTGCTGCGCACCGACACCGTGCCGGGCGCCACCGGCGCCGGTCTGGTGCTGCTGCTGGCCGCCGCCGTGTGCCTGGTCGGCACCCTGCTGCTGCGGCGTCCACCGCTGCCCGACATCGGCGCGGGGGTGCTCACCCTGGCCGTCATCGGCGCCCTCGGCCGGATCGCCTCGGTGGCGCTGCCGGGCCGTTCCCTGCTGCTGATCGCGGCCGTCATCGCCGCCACCGGCCTGGTGGTACGGGCGGTGCCGGAGTCCGCCCGACGCGGGCCACAACTGGCCAGCGCGGTGGCGCTGACCGTCAGCGGAGTGGTGGTCGCCGGCAGCGCCCTGCGCGCCGGGATCGCGCCCGTGCAGGCCGCCCTACCGGCCTGGGCGGCGGACCTCGACCGGTACCCGGCCGAGTTGGCCGCCGCGGTGGGACCGGCCGCCTGGCAGTTGGCCGCCAGCGCCTTCCTGCTGACCGTGGCGGCCGTGGTGGCCCTGCCCCCGGAGATCCGCCGCGAGTTCGCGGTGACCGGTGCCGCGCTGACCGCCCTGGCCGTACCCGCATCCTTCGGGTTGAGCTGGGCGATGGCGCCCTGGCCGATGGTGCTCACCGCGATCGCCATCGGGGCGATCGGGTTGTCGGCCCGGACGAATCGGGCCGCCCTGGCGCACGCGGTGGCGGCTGCCGGGGTCGGTCTGGTCGGCGCCGGGGCGGCACTGGCCCGACCCGCTCTGACCGCCGCCGTACTGCTCACCCTCGTCCTGGCCGGGGTGCTGATCGCGGTGGCCCCCCGGATCAGGGTGGCACCGGCCGCCGCCGACGAGATCTCGGCCTGGGCGGCCGGCGGGGCGGCGTTCGCCCTGCCCGGGGCGGTGGCCGCCTTCGTCGCCACCCTGGCCCCCGACGAACCGGCCCTGACCCCGGCCAGTCTCCAGGCGGCGACTGTACCGGTGCTGGCTGCCAGCTTCCTGGCCGTCTGCGTCACCCTCGGCTACACCGCGATCGTGCAGGTGTCCCAGCGGAATATTCCGGTGCCCCTGTCGGTCGGCACCGGCCTGGGCGCCCTGGTGGTCGCGGCGGCCGGATTCGGTTCACCCGGTGCCACCGTGGCCGACGCCTGGGTCAGCGCCTTGCTGTTGGTCTCCGCCGTCCTGCTGTTCCTGGCCCCGTCGATCGACGCCGGCCGACGCGCCGACCTGACGATGGACGGCTCCGACCTGGCCGCCGCCGCGGTGACCGCGGCCCTGGTCGCCACCCTGCTGCGGATCGGCACGGTGCTCGCCCCCGGCGGGCAGCTGGCGGTCGCCGCCGCGCTGGTCCTGGTCGTCGCGGTGGCCGCTCGGGCGATGCCGGAACAGTGGCGACGCGGTCCGGTGCTCGGCCTGGCTCTCGGCGGGGTGCTGATCGGCCTGCTGGCCGGCTGGATGGCCCTCCGGGGTGGGGTCGGTGTCCTGGCGACCCCCGGCCCGATCTGGAACGGCGACCTCAGTGGATGGCCGGCCGCTCCGACCGGCGGCACCACCTGGCAGGGCCCGATCGCCCTGGCCCTGCTGGCGCTCGCCGCGGCCATCCTGCTGCCGTCGCCCTGGCGCTACGACGTGTCCGGGGCGGCCGTGGTGCTCGCCACCATCGGGGCACCGGCCGCCTTCGACCTGTCCTGGTGGTCGCCGGTCCTGATCGGAGGCATGGTCGCCGCCGTGTACGCGATGGCCGCCGTCCCCGCCATCGACCCCCGGGCGGCCCTGTCCAGGATCACCGTCGCCGGGGTGATCGCCCTGCATGCCGCCGGTGCCGGCCTGGTCCGGCCCTGGACCACGGCGCTGGCCTTGACCAGCATCGTGGTGATCGGTGTGGCGGTGGCCGGGCTGGCCCGTACGACCGCTGGGTCCCTCATCGAGGACATCCGGACCGAGGGGATGCCCCCGCATCTGGCGCAGATCGGTGGGGCGGCCGTGGGGGCGGCCCTGCTGGCCCTGCCGGGTGCCACGGCCGCGTTGGCCGCCGAGTTCGGGCACGCCCCGCAGACGATCCTCACCGCCAGCCTGGCCGCCACCAGCCTGGGTCTGGCCCTGATCGCCGGAGTCCGCTGGCAGGTTCCGCAGTATCTGCCCTGGGCCAGCGCCGGGGTGGTCGGCGGTGCGGTGGTGACCGCGCTGGCCGCCGTACCCCTTGGTCTGCCGGTCGGTGTCTACGCCGCCGCGGCCGCTCTGCTGGGGGTGCTCGCCGAACTGGTCCGGGAGGCCACCGATCCGCCCGCCGATCCGATGCAGCCGGTCCGCCGCTGGACGGTGCTGCTCGACGGGGCGATCCGACGGCCACCGGATGACGGGCTGCGCCGTCGGTGGCGGGTCAGCCCGGCTGCGGGGGCCCTGGCCGCTGCCGCCCTGCCTACCCTGCTGGCGCTGATCTCCATCGCTCCGGCGCTGATCGCCGCCCTGGTGGACCCGATCCGTACCCTCCGTCAGGTCTGGCAGGGCCCTCCGCCGGAGTTGCTCGACCCACCGGCGGCGGCCGTCAACCCGACCCATGTGCTGACCGCGCTGCTGCTGACCATGACGGCCGCGCTGGCGGCCAGCGGCTTCAGCGCGGGTCGGCGCTCCCGGGCGGTGCCGGTGGTGCTGCCCGGTGCCGCGATCACCCTGTTGATCGCCCCGATCGCGTTGGGCAGCGGCTGGCCGACGAGCACCCGTGCCGCACTGGTGGTGTTCACCATCTCGATGCTGGGGCTGGCCCTGACCCCACCACCCTCCCTCGTGGAGCGGGCCCGCTCGTTGCGGCTGGCCCGGGTACTCGTCTTCCTGATCGGCCTGGCGGCCGGCGGGGCGGGCCTGGCCGGCAGCCTAGCCACCCGGGACCTGACCCTGCTGAGCCTCGGGGGTGCCGTCGGGGTCGGCGTGGTGGCGGCCCTGTTCGGCACCACCTCCCGGGCCCGGATCCTCGGCTGGTTGTTCGCCTCCCTGATGGCGCAACTCTTCGTGCTCACGGCGGGTCTGGTGGCCGGGCTCGCGGCGGTGTGGTCCGCCTTCGGGGTGCTCGCGGTGGGTGCCGCCCTACAGGTCTTCGCCACCCGACTGCCCCGGCTGCGTCGACCCGAGGCACGGGTGGAGGCCGCCACGGTGGAATGGAGCGGCCATGCCGCCGCCCTGATCGCGCTGGCCCTGGCCTTCGACTCACCACGGCACATCGCCGCCCTGCTGGCCGGCTGGGGTGCCATGCTCGGCATCGCGGCCATGCGGCCGGGGCGTCGACCGGTGGAACGTCGGATCCTGTTCTGGGCGGTGGTGATCTGCGAGATCACCGCCTGGTGGATCCTGATGTGGGTCGCCGAGGTGGCCCTGCCCGAGGCGTACACCCTGCCCTTCGCCGCCCTGGCCCTGCTGGTCGGCGTGCTGGAGTTGCGGCAGCGACCGGACATGAGCAGTTGGGTGGCGTACGGGCCGGCGCTGGTGGCCGCCTTCGTACCCACCCTGGCGATCGTGCTGGCGACCGATTCGAGCACCCTGCGCCAGGTGCTGCTGCTGCTCGGTGCGGTAGCCGTGCTGGTCTTCGGGTCGATGAGCCAGCAGCAGGCCCCAGTGATCGTGGGCGCGGTGGTGACCGCCATCGCGGCGGTGCACGCCCTGTTCAGTCTCGGGCCGTGGCTGGCGTTGATCCCGGTCGGCTTCCTGCTGCTGATCCTCGGTGCCAGCAACGAACGCCGTCGCCGCGCCCAGGAACGCCTCCAGACCGCCCTGCGAGGGATGCGCTGACCTGCCCGCTGCCCTGATGACTCGCTCCGCGCTCAGCCTCGCTGCCCTGCTTGTAGCCTGACCGCTTCGACGCGCAGCCTCACTGCTGGGCGCGCAGCCTCACTGCTGGGCGCGCAGCCTCACTGCTGGGCGCGCAGCCTCACTGCTGGGCGCGCAGCCTCACTGCTGGGCGCGCAGCCGGAGGAGGTGGGCGGCGGTGTGTGCGACGACCGGGTCGGGGTCTGCTGTCAGGCCCGTGAGTGCCTGGGTGGCGGTGTCCCCCGGGATGTCCGCCAGCGCCGCCACCAGCCGTCGACGGATGGCGGGATCACCGGCGGCATCCAGGCGGCCGACCAGCCGGGCGGCGATCTGATCCGCCAGGGTCGCCTCCCCCGCCAACACGCTCAGAGCATCGGCGGCCTCGACGTCATCGACCGCCTCGACGACCATGTCGACGAGGGTGGGGACCGCCTCGGCGACCCCACGGGCCCCGAGCGCCAGGGCCGCGTACCGGCCGACCCCGAGGTCCGCGTTGGCCAGGGCCTCCCGCAACAGTACGGTCGCCGCAGCGCTCGGGATCTCGGCGATGGCTTCGACGGCACGTCTGCGTACCTCGACGCCCGGTGCGTCGAGGCCCTCCGCCAGCAGGGCCAGTCCCCCGTCGCTCGACTGCGCCAACGCCCAGCGCAGGGCTCCGGCGACGTTCGGGTCCTCCTCGCTCAGCACCGCCTCGACCAGGGCCTCCACCGGCACCGGGGTGGCTCGCCGCGACGACAGGGCCGCGCGTTGGCGTTCACCCGGACTGTCCGACCTCAGTCCCTGCAGGAGGGCGACAATCTGGAGCACCTCGGCCCAGTCGGCGGGTTCCACGGCACCGACCCGCCGCAGTCGGGTGAGCAGTTCCGTCTCGGCCGCGATGCGTGCCCGGGTCTGCCGGATGAGGTCGTCCACCAGTGCCGCGGGCGCGAAGCCGGGTTCGTCCAGGGCCCGCCGGACCTCCCGCAGGGACAGCCCCAGTGAACGCAGGCTCTCGATGTGGAAGATCCGCCGGATGTCCTCGTCGGAGTACTCCCGATAGCCGGTCCCGGTACGACCTGTCGGCCGCAGCAGCCCGAGGGCCTCGTAGTGCCGGAGCATCCGGGCACTGACCCCGGACCTGCCGGCCACCTCACCGATCAACACCGCCGGTCACCCCTCCTGGCCGTACCCCTCCTGGCTACCCAGCTTCCTCGCCGCCGGTCTCCTTGCCGCCAGCTTCCTCGCTGCCAGTCTCCGGGTCGGAGGTCTCCGGGCGGGCTGGGCCGAGTGCCACAATCCGTTTCGCCTCCTCGACGGCGAAGTCGAAGCCGGTGTCCGGGTCGTGCCAGAGCCGTTCGGTGGCGATCGCGTGCTGGCGTACCCGCGGGTCAGGATCGGTCATCGCGGCGTGCAGCACCGGCATGATCGCCTCGCCGAGCGCTACCAGCGCCCGACTGAGGCTCAACTGGGTCTCCCGCTCGCCACGCCCGAGCTGCGACGCCAGCACCCGGACCAACCCGGATGACTCACCTTCCGGCACGAGTACGACCGCGGCCCGCCAGGCGCTGCGTGCCACCTCGTCGTCAGCGTCCGTCAGCAGCGCTGGCGTGATCGCCGGCCAGGCCCGCCGGTCCCCGATCTTGGACAGCGTGTGCAACGCCTGACTGCGTGCCTGCCCAGACCCCGAGTCCAGCTCCTCGATCAGCCGGGGGACCGTCACGGACGCCGACTGTCGGGTGAGCGCCCAGGTGAGCATCTCGCGCACGAAGAACTCCGGCTCGACCCCACACCGCTCGACGAGCACGTCCACGAACTGCGGCTCCGGAGTAGTCCCGGCCGCCAACGCCACCCGCAACCGCACCGACGAACTGCCGTGCGCCAATCCCGCCCGCACCCGCCCCGCCTGCATACCCCGCTCCGACTCGACCACGACGGATCACCCCCGCGCCCAGTCCACCCCTTCTCACAATGTCAAGGTCAACCCCACCCCCAACACCGCCAGCCCACCATCCCGCCGAAACAGCGGGAAGACAGGGCCAGGAACCCGCCACTCCGGCGAAACGGCGGGATACACAGCAGCAGAAACCGCCACCACGGCGAAACGAAGCCTGGACAGCCGCCGATAGCCCGCCCACGGCGGGCTGGGGGCGACCGTGCCCGGCGCAGGGATCAAGCCTGACCGCCCGGAGCCGGGGACGGTCGCCCCCCAGCCCCAACCGCAACCAGCAAAAACCTAAGCCAGAGAAGCCCGCAGCGCCGCATCCTTCTCCGCGACCAACTGCTCCAGATCGGCCTGGTACGCCGACATCCGGTCGAGCAGGGCCGGGTCGGAGGCACCCAGGATGCGCACCGCGAGCAGTCCGGCGTTGCGCGCGTTGCCGATCGACACGGTGGCCACCGGCACACCGGCCGGCATCTGCACGATGGACAGCAGCGAGTCCAGGCCGTCGAGGTGCCTCAGCGGCACCGGCACCCCGATCACCGGCAGCGGCGTGACCGAGGCGATCATCCCGGGCAGGTGAGCCGCCCCACCCGCACCCGCGATGATCACCTTGAGGCCACGCCCGGCGGCGGCCCGGCCGTAGTCGATCATCTTGACCGGGGTGCGGTGTGCGGAGACGACCTCTACCTCGTACGGCACCTCGAACTCGGCGAGCACCTCGGCGGCCGCCTTCATGGTCGGCCAGTCCGAGTCACTGCCCATGATCACACCGACCGTGCTCATGCTGCCTCCTCCGTACCGTCGCGCAGCCAGCGCATCGCCCGCGCGGCGCGGGCGCGTACCTCGTCCAGGTCGTCGCCGAGCACGGTGACGTGCCCGATCTTGCGGCCGGGGCGTACCTGCTTGCCGTAGAGGTGCACCCGGGCGCCCGGTTCGGCGGCGAAGAGGTGGTGCAGCCGCTCGTCGACGGGCATGCCGCCGGGTTCACCGCCGAGCACGTTCGCCATCACCACGACCGGCGCGGTCAGCGAGGTGTCGCCCATCGGGTAGTCCAGTACCGCCCGCAGATGCTGCTCGAACTGGGAGGTGCGGGCCCCTTCGATGGTCCAGTGGCCGGAGTTGTGCGGACGCATGGCCAGCTCGTTGACCAGCAGCCGACTGCCGGCGGGGGCGGAGTCGTCGGCGACCTCGAACAGCTCCACCGCCAGCAGCCCGACCACGCCGAGGGCGCTGGCCAGGTCGATGGCGAGCTGCTGGGCGGCCACCGCCAACTCCTCCGGCAGGCCGGGGGCCGGGGCCAGCACCTCGACGCAGATCCCGTCGCGCTGCACCGTCTCCACCACGGGGTAGACGGCGACCTGCCCGAACGGGGACCGGGCCACCTGCACGGCCAGTTCCCGGCGCAGGGCCACCCGTTCCTCGACGATCAGCTTCGTGCCACCGGCGAGCAGGGTCTGCGCCAGCTCGGTGGCGTGCGCGGCGTCGGTGACCGGCCAGACTCCCCGGCCGTCGTACCCACCCCGGGCGGCCTTGACCATGACCGGCCAGCCCACCTCGTCGCCGAAGGCCACCAGGTCGGCCGTCGACTCGACCGGCCGCCAGGCCGGATTCGGGGCCGCCAGGGTGTCGAGCCGTTCCCGCATCACCCGCTTGTCCTGGGCGTGCACCAGGGCCTCCGCCGGTGGAAAGAGCTTCACCCCCTCGCCGGCCAGGGCACGGATGTGCTCGGTCGGGACATGCTCGTGGTCGAAGGTGACCACGTCACACGACTTGGCGAAGGTGCGCAGGGCGGCGAGGTCGGTGTGGTCGCCGTACTGGACGTCGGCGGCGACCAGGGCCGCCCCGTCGTCCGGCGTGAGCGCGAGCACGCGCAGCGACTGACCGAGGGAGATCGCGGCCTGATGGGTCATCCGGGCCAGTTGGCCACCACCCACCATGCCGACAACAGGCAGACCGGTACGGGAATCCATAGCGGGCGTCAGCCTATCGGGGTCGGCGCAGGCACCGGCCAGGGGATCCGGCTCAGCCCAGCTGCGCCACCAGGTCCTCGACCGTGTCGACCGGCCGTTGGCAGACGAAACCCCGGCAGACGTACGCCGCCGGCCGGCCGTCGAGCAACCCCCGGTCGGCCAGCAGGGGTACGCCGACCTGGTCCGGATGTCCGGCCACGATCACCGCACCGGGCGGGGCGTGCCGGTGGGCCGCCGCGACCAGGGGGTCACCGGCGGGATCGGCGGTGACCACGGCGATCTCGTACGGCCCGGAGAGCAGCGCCTCCCCCACGGCCGCCGCGTACCCGGTGAAGCGTGGGTGCCGCCCGACGATCGGCGCGATGGTGGACAGGGCCGCCTCGGCGGCCTCCCGGTAGCGGGTCTGCCCGGTCAACGCCGAGTAGGCCACCAGGGCGGCGGCGATCGCGGAACGTCCCGAGGGGGTGGCGTTGTCGGTCGGGTCGGCGGGGCGGGCCACGAGTTGTTCGGCGTCGTCCGCGGTGTCGTAGAAGGCCCCGTCGGGGGCGGCGAAGTGGGCCAGCGCGGCGTCCAGCAGTTGCCCGGCCCAGTCCAGCCAGCGTCCTTCGCCGGTGACCTGATGCATGGCGCAGAACGCCTCGGCCACGCAGCCGTAGTCCTCCAGCACCCCGGCCGGTTCCCCGACCTGACCGTCGCGGGAGGCGCGCCGCAGCCGCCCGTCCACCAGATGCACCCGGGCCAGGTACTCCGCGGTGTCGCGCATCGCGCCGTCGGCGACGATGGTGACCCCCTCCAGCAGGTTGGCCTCCCCCTCGGTGCCGATCCGGCCGGAGGTCTCCATCAGCCGGACGAACTCGGCCAGGGCGGTGACGGCCAGGCCGTTCCAGGCGGCCACCACCTTGTCGTCACGGGCCGGCTGGGGGCGGGTGTCCCGGGCGGCCAGCAGCCGGCGTACGACCTCCTGCCAGCGCTGCCGCACGGCCGGGTCGGCGTCGTCCACGTCGCGGGCCAGCTTGAGCACGCTCATGCCGTGTTCGAAGGTGCCGGCCTCGGTGACGCCGAACAGGTCGGCGGCCCAGCGGCCGTCCTCCTCCCCCAGCACCTCGATCAGCTGGGCCGGGGTCCAGGCGTAGGTGAGACCCTCCACTCCCTCGGTGTCGGCGTCCAGTGCGGAGGCGAACCCCTGGCCGGGTCGGTGCAGCTCGTCGGCGAGGAAGCGGGCGATGTCCCGGGCCACCCGCAGCGCCAGCGCATCGCCGGTGAGCCGCCACAGGTGGGTGTAGACCCGCAGCAGCAGGGCGTTGTCGTAGAGCATCTTCTCGAAGTGCGGCACGGTCCAGTGTGCGTCCACGGAGTACCGGGCGAAGCCACCGGCGAGCTGGTCGTGGATGCCGCCCCGGGCCATCGCCTCGCAGGTGTGCTGGACCATTTCCAGGCTCTGCGGCGAGGCGGTGCGCTGGTGGTGGCGGAGCAGGAAGAGCAGGTTCAGGTGCGGCGGGAACTTGGGTGCCCCGCCGAATCCGCCGTTGGTCTCGTCGTACTCGTTGGCCAGTTGCTTGGCGGCGGCGTCGAGCAGGTCGGCGGTGAGCGGGGCGGTGGGACCACCGACGGCCTGGGCTCCGCCGATCGCCTCCACCACCGCGGCCCCCTGCCGCAGTACGGCCTCACGCTGGTCCTGCCAGGCGGTGCTGACCGACTGGAGCAGGCGGATGAAGTTCGCCCGGGGGAAGTACGTCCCGCAGTAGAACGGGGTGCCGTCCGGCGTAGCGAAGACCGTCATCGGCCAGCCACCCTGGCCGGTCATCGCCTGGGTGGCGGTCATGTAGACCGCGTCGACGTCGGGCCGCTCCTCCCGATCCACCTTGATCGACACGAACCCCTCGTTCAGCAGCCGACCGACGCCCTCGTTCTCGAACGACTCGTGCGCCATCACATGACACCAGTGACACGCGGAGTAACCAACCGAGATCAGCACCGGCACGTCCCGCCGCCGAGCCTCGGCGAACGCCTCCTCACACCAAGGCCACCAGTCCACCGGATTGTCCGCATGCTGAAGCAGATACGGACTGGTGGCCCCCACGAGTCGATTCACCCCCCGACCCTACCCACCCCCACCCCCACCCACCCCCCTCACGGCGTTGATCATGAGGTTGACGGCACTTGTTGATCTCCACAGTGCCGCCAACCTCATGATCAACGGGGTAAGGCGGGGCGGGTTAGGAGGCGTCGTCGGCGCGGAGGGGGAGGACGTTGGTGGGGGGCTTGCGGGACAGGGAGCCCAGGACGGCGGCGATCTTGTCGGCGGGCATGGGCTTGAAGAAGTGGTAGCCCTGGGCTGCGGTGCAGCCCAGCTCGGTGAGGGCGGAGCGCTGGGCGGCAGTCTCCACGCCCTCGGCCACCACCCGTAGGCCCAGCTCGTGGGCCATCCCGACGGTGAGGCGCACGATGGCGGCCGCCTCGGGTGACTCCCCCATCCGCAGCACGAACGAGCGGTCCACCTTGAGTTCGTCCACGGCCACCCGGGCGAGGAAGCTGAGGGAGGAGAAACCGGTGCCGAAGTCGTCGACCGCCAGTTGCACACCCATCGACCGCAGGGCGGTGAGCACCTGGTCGATGACCTCCAGCTCGCTCATCACCACCGTCTCGGTGATCTCCAGGACCAGCCGGTCCGCCGGCACCTGATGCCTACGCAGCGCCTCGGCGATCTCGGTGGGCAACCGAGAGTCCAGCAGGCTGCGGGCGGAGAGGTTGACCGAGATGGGGATGTCCAGACCCTCGCGGGCCCAGCTGGCGGCCACCGTCAAGGCCTTGTCCAGCACGTACCGGGTGAAGCAGCCCAGCTGGTCGCTGTTCTCCACCGCCCGGATGAAGTCGGCGGGGCTGAGCAGGCCCCGGCGCGGATGCCGCCAGCGGATCAACGCCTCCACCCCGGTCGGCGCACCGGTGGTCAGGTCCACCGCGGGCTGCAACACCAGCACCAGTTGGTCGTCGGCCTGCAAAGCCTCCCGCAGCTCCGCCAGCAGGGCCAGTTGGTCCGTGCTGGCCGCGTCCCGCGCGCTGTCGTAGGTGGCCACACTGCCGCCGCCGGACTTGGCCTGGTACATGGCGATGTCGGCGCGGCGCAGCAGCTCGGTCAGGTCGGCGGTGCCGGCCGTGGCCACCACCACACCGACGGACACCTCCACGGACATCCGTACCCCGGCCACCTCGGCCGGAGCGGCCAGCCGGTCGGCCACCTCCCGCGCCTGACGCAGGGCGTACGCCATCGGGGCGCTGTGGTCCCCGAGCACCGGTACCGAGGTCAGCAGCAGCGCGAACTCGTCTCCGCCGAGGCGGGCCAGCAGGTCACCGGGGCGGGCCAGGCCGCTGAGCCGGTCGGCGGTCAGCCGCAGCAACTGGTCGCCGGCGGCGTGCCCCAGGGTGTCGTTGACCTCCTTGAACTGGTCCACGTCGAGCAGCAGCAGGGCTACCGGACGGTCGTGCGCGAGTCGCCGCAGCGCCTGGTCGCCCTGGCTGAGCAGGGCCGCCCGGTTGACCAGCCCGGTCAGCGGGTCGTGCACCGCCTCGTACGACGAACGGGCGGTGACCAGTCGCAGCTCCCGGTAGGTCGCCGCGTCGTGCAGAGCCCCGGCCAGGGCATCGGCGTAGGCGGCCAGGGCGTCGCGCTCCCGCCCGGTGGAGGGGGCCGTTCGCGGCAGCCGCACCCGCAGCCGCCCCACCCGGGTGTCCCCGACCGACAGGTCACGGACCAGTTCCTCCGAGTCGGATCCGCCCTCGGCCGGTGGGGGTATCTCCCGGTCTACGAGCTGCCCGCTGGGATCGCCCCGGTAGCGCCACCACCGGCCGTCTGCCCCGGCCACCTCCACGTCCACGATCTCCGCCTCGAACAGGGTCAGCGCGCCGGTGACCCCGGCCACCGCGACCCCCCGCTCGTCGAGTTGGTTGAGCGCGGAGGTGGCCTCGGCCAAGGACCGCCAGGTCCGCCGCTCGCGCGCGTCGCGCAGTCGCTGCCGGTAGGTCTGCTGAAGCAGCCACAGCAGCAGGGGCAGCAGCAACAGCCACCGCAGGTCGATCTCGATGAGCACCACGACGAGTACGCCGACCACGAGGTTGCCGACGAACATCAGCAGCTTGCCGCGCAGCGCCGCGAGCAGCGGGCGGCCGATCGGCATCCCGTGGCGTACCGACAGCATGACCCCGCCCAGCGCGGCGGCCGCCAGCAGATAGGTGACCGCCCCGGCGGTGACGGTGAGCGCCAGGGCCGGTGTCAGGGGGGCCAGCAGCGGCTGACCTAGGGCGGTGGTGACCGCGACCGCCAGCGCCACCGCGGCGGTCTGGGCCCCGGCGATGCGGGCTACCTCCCAGGTCGTCCGCCCCTCATCCACGATCGACATGGCCGTCCAGGCCAGGGACACCCCCAGCATGGCCGCGGCGGGCAGCCAACCGGGCGGCACCAGACAGAGGCAGATGATCAGTGCCGCCTCGGCCCAGGTCACGCTGACCATGCCGGCGGCGGCTCGGAACCGCAGCCGGGCCAACTGGGACAGGGCGAAGGCGGCCACCGCGATGCCGAAGCGGACCGGCCCGCCGAGCGGGTCGTCGACCGGCAGCGGGGCCGGAAGGCTGAGCCCGACCACCGCGGCGATCAGGGCGGTGCACAGGACGGCGGCGGTGAGCAGATGCAGTCCGAGGGGCGTCCCACGGCCTGGGTGCCGGTCAAGGGGATGACCGGCCCTGCCGGAGGTCACCGACCTCCTCCTGCCAGCCGACGACAGGGTACGTGAGGGGTCGACATCATCGTGATGGTCATCGACGCCCCCTTCCGCGCAGCATGGGGACTTCTGGTCCCCCCGGCGGAAGGCTAAGCCAAAGCCGGTGGTCGCAACAGGGGGCGACCATCCGGTTGGACGTGAATCATGCCCCGGTCACCCGTCCCGGTGCTGCTGGTGCCGGTTGGCGGTGTCCGTGGATGAATCCGCCGTGACGGTCCCATCTGTCGGATCACTGACCCTCGCGCCCTCGGCTGCCGCAGGGGTGTTGGGCTGCTGGGCAGGAAATTTGTCCGGCAGCCGGCGCAGCCGGGAGTTCATGTTGCGGATCAACAGCACGGTCGCGGTGCCCAGCACCAGGATGAGGAACAGGCCCATCGGCCCGGCCAGGCCACCGGTCCGAGTGTCCCCGAAGTTGTTCTGCGCGAGCACCTGGACGGCGGTCAGCATGGATTTCCTCCGAAATGCGGTGTCCGACCAGGGTAACCGGCCGCCGGATCAGCGGGCATGCGCCGTCTGCCGGATGCCCGCGAAGAGGTCCGACTCGGGCAGCGGGCTGTCGACCAGGGACCGGGCCAGTTCGAAGTCCTCCGTCGGCCAGGCGCGTCGCTGCAGTTCCATCGGCACCTGGAACCAGAAACCGTCCGGGTCGACCTGGGTGGCGTGGGCCCGCAGGGCGTCATCCCGGACCGGGAAGTACTCGGCGCAGTCCACCCGGGTGGTGATCCGGGGACCCTTGTCGGGGCGGTCCTCCCAGCGGGTCAGCCACTCCTCGTACGGGGACTCGGCTCCGGTGGCCAGGATCGCCTCGTGCAGCGCCAGGATCTTGCCCTTGGAGAACCCGATGTCGTAGTAGAGCTTCAGGGGCTGCCACGGCTCACCCAGCTCGGGATAGCGCTCCGCGTCGCCGGCCGCCTCGAAGGCCGCCACGCTGATCTTGTGGCACATGATGTGGTCGGGGTGCGGGTAGCCGCCGTCCTCGTCGTAGGTGGTGACGACGTGGGGCCGGAACTGACGCATCAGGCGTACCAGTGGGGCGGCGGCCACCTCGACGTCCTGGAGGGCGAAGCAGCCCTCGGGCAGCGGGGGCAGGGGGTCGCCCTCGGGCAGGCCCGAGTCGACGAAGCCCAGCCAGGCCTGTTCGACCCCGAGGATGGCGCGAGCCGCGTCCATCTCGGCTCGCCGGATGTCGGCGATGTTGGCCCACACCTCCGGCCGGTCCAGCTTGGGGTTGAGCACACTGCCGCGCTCCCCGCCGGTACACGTCACGACAAGCACGTCCACACCCTCGGCGACGTACTTCGCCATGGTGGCGGCGCCCTTGCTCGACTCGTCGTCGGGATGTGCGTGGACGGCCATGAGTCGAAGTTGCTCTGCCAACGTCGGCGCTCCTCGTCTCTGCCCAGCGGTTGACCCCCGGGGCCATCGTGGCCTGCCGGATTTCCTGCCCGGCGCGGTACCGCACCGCGCCGGCCTGTCATATTTGACACCAGCCATCATTGGCGCCGGGCAGCGAGAGACCGAGCATCCCAGAGGACCGGGCGCCCAACGGTGTGGGTACCCGCACCACCGAGTCGGGCAGGAAGGACGGACCTCCGCCATTCTTGCCCATACCGCCGACACAAACGCCAGGAGATACCCGCCGGTGACCGAGACGCACGCCACAATTCCACCGGGCGCGCCGGTGTTCCCCCCCGGCCGGTACGGACGCCGCCGGGAGCCCCGCCGCCGCCGGCCCCTGCTGACCGCGCTGCTGCTGGTCGTCCTGGTGGCCGCCCTCACCGCGGTCTCCGTCCGGCTCTACCGGCAGTACGGTGACCCCGCCTACGGCGCCCAGGTGATCACCTACACGGACATCACGGACAGGCAGGTGGTCATCGACTTCCGGGTGAACCTGCCGGAGGGCGGGTCAGCGGTGTGCCTGCTGCGGGCCCGGGACAACGCCGGTGCCGAGGTGGCCCGGGAGGAGGTCCCGGTCAGCGCGGCCCAGGGGGAACGACAGGTCACCGTTCGGCATCGACTGGCCACCAGCGCACGCCCCTTCATCGGCGAGGTCGTCCGCTGCCGACCCCCGGCCTGAGGCCGCGCTGCCTCCGGGTCTGAGCCCGCTGTCCCCCGGGTCTGGGACCGCCGGCCGCTCGGTGGGTGGCCGCCGGCCCCGCCCGGCGGACGTGATCACCGACACTCCTTGTCGTACGACACTGGTAACTTAAAGGTTCACCTGTCAGCCAGCACGCACAACCGAGGAGGACCGCCTGTGTCCAATGGCAACGAGGCGCCCGCCACCTGGCTGTCCCAGGACGCGTACGACCGCCTGAAGGCCGAGCTCGACGAGTTGATCGCCAACCGGCCGATCATCGCCGCCGAGATCAACGCCCGGCGTGAGGAAGGCGACCTGCGCGAGAACGGCGGCTACCACGCCGCCCGTGAGGAGCAGGGCAAGGCCGAGGGGCGCATCCTCTACCTGAAGGAACTGCTCCGCACGGCCCAGGTCGGTGAGGCGCCGACCGCCGACGCCGTGGCGCCCGGGATGGTCGTGACGATCTACTTCGACGACGACGCCGATGACACGGAGACATTCCTGCTCGGCTCACGCGAGATCGCCTCGACCACCGACCTCACGGTCTACAGCCCGGAGTCGGCGCTCGGCCAGGCGATCCTGGGCGGTAAGGCCGGCCAGACCTGCACCTACACCGCACCCAGCGGTGCGGACATCAAGGTGACCGTGGTCAGCTTCGAGCCGTTCTCCGGCTGACTCAGCCGCCCGCGCCAGCTAGACGCCAGCCGACGCTGACTCGGCGGCCCGCGCTGGCTTGGCGGCGGCTGGCGCCGTGACCGATGGCATCCACGCCCGGAGGCCTGACACCGGTAGGTGTCAGGCCTCCGGGGCCATGGTCACCTGATAGCCGCTGGCCCGCAGGGCACTGATCAGGGTGTCGGAGTGCTCGACCCCCCGGGTCTCCACCGACAACGCCACCTCGACCTCGCCGAGACCCAGGTGCGGGTGGGCCCGCTGGTGGACCACGTCGACCACGTTGGCCCGGTGCTCGGCGATCTCACTGAGCAGCGAAGCCAGTTGCCCCGGCCGGTCCGAGCAGCGCACCGTGATCCGCAGATAACGGCCGGCTGCCGCCAGGCCGTGCTCGATGACCCGCAGCATCAGCAGCGGATCGATGTTGCCCCCGGAGAGCACGGCCACCACCGGGGCCTGCACCTGGACGACGCCCGCCAGCAGGGCGGCCACCCCCACCGCGCCGGCCGGTTCCACCACCTGCTTGCCGCGCTCCAGCAGCATCAGCAGCGCCCGGGAGATGTCCTCCTCGGTCACGGTGACGACCTCGTCGACCAACTTGCGTACGTGGGCAAAGGTGATCTCGCCGGGCCGGCCCACCGCGATGCCGTCGGCGATGGTGGCGAAGGTGGGCAGGCGGACCGGCTCGCCGGCCAGCAGGGACGGCGGGAAGGCCGCGGCTCCGGCCGCCTGCACCCCGATCACCCGTACCTGCGGGCGGAGCGCCTTGGCCGCCACCGCCATGCCGGAGATCAATCCACCGCCGCCGATCCCGGTGACGATCGTCTCCACCTCGGGGCACTGTTCCAGGATCTCCAGGGCCACCGTGCCCTGTCCGGCGATGACGTCCGGGTGGTCGAACGGATGGATCAGCACCGCCCCGGTTCGTTCGGCGTACGCCTGCGCAGCGACCAGGGACTCGTCGACGTTGGCCCCGGCCAGTTCGACCCGGGCGCCGTACCCTTTGGTGGCGGCGACCTTCGGCAGCGGCGCGTTCACCGGCATGAAGACCGTGGCCTGGGTGCCGACCAGCCCGGCGGCCAGGGCCACCCCCTGGGCGTGGTTGCCGGCGCTGGCCGCTACCACCCCCCGGGCCCGCTCCTGCGCGGACAGCCGCGAGATCCGCACATAGGCCCCCCGGACCTTGTACGACCCGGCCCGTTGCAGGTTCTCGCACTTCAGCCAGGTCGGCCCGCCGAGCGCGGCGCTCAGCGGACGGGACGGCTCCAGCGGGGTGGTGCGGGTGACCCCGGCGATCAGTTCCCGCGCGGCCCGCACATCGTCCAGGGTGACCAGTTCCGTCATGCCCCTGATCGTGCCACCCGCCGTACCGGATGCCGGGATCGACTGGCGCGTGATCGACTCCGTTACGCCGTAGTGGCGGTATGCCACCGCCCCGCACCCCGCCATTGCGCCGAAACGGCGGCGCCAGGACCCACCCGCAACCCGCGCTATGCGCTGGCCGCGGCACCCGTCCCGACCCGGGGGTACCCGGGGGCGTGCCGGGGCCAGGGGGCCTCCATCTCGAACTGGCCGGCGACCCCTAGCAGGAGCAGCTCCGAGCCGGGGGGGCCGACCAGCTGCACGGCCAGCGGCAACCCGTCCGGACGGCGTCCCACCGGCACCACCAGGGCGGGGAGGCCGGCGACGTTCCAGGGCGCGGCGTACGGGGCGTACCGGATGCTGGTCAGCATGTTGGTCTGCCAGGAGCGGGCCGACCAGCTGGTGGCCGGCGGCGGCGCGGCGGCCAGGGCCGGGGTGAGCAGCAGGTCCACGGAGTGGTCGGTGAAGAAGCCGATGGAGCGTTCCCGCCAGGCCGTCCGGTCGGCCTCCCGGACGTACCCCCGCCGCCAGGCCCACTCGCCGAGGGCTACATGCCGGCGGCTGCGGGGTTGCAGGCTGCGCCGGTCGACTGCGGCGGCCCGCACGTCCGCGGCGGCCGCGGCGAACCAGGTGGCGATGCCCTGCAACCCCAGGGCGGTCGGATAGACCGGGTCGGCGGGGAGGGTGTCGTGACCGGCGGCGGCCAGCAGCCGCCCGGCGGCGGCGACCGCCTCCCGGTTCGGGGCGTCGGGCGAGACACCCCGCACCGGTGAGCGCAGCGAGACACCGACCCGCAGCCGCTGCGGTGGCACCAGCTTCTGCTGGGCGCGTCCGGCCAGCACCTGGAAGCCGACCGCCGCGTCGGCGACCGTGGTGCTGAGCATGCCGTGCTCGGTCAGCCCGAACCAGTCCTCCGCACCGAGTTGGCAGGGCACCACCCCACGGCCGGGCTTCAGGCCGACCAGACCACAGCAGGCCGCCGGGATCCGGATGGAGCCGAGCCCGTCGTTGCCGTGGGCGATCGGCACCAGCCCAGCCGCCACAGCCGCCGCCGCGCCACCGGAGGAGCCGCCGGGGGTACGGGCCAGGTCCCAGGGGTTGCGGGTGACCGCGCTGTCGTCGTCGGTCACCGCCCACAGGCCCAGCTCGGGCATCCGGGTCACCCCGAGGATCACCGCCCCGGCGCCACGTAGCCGGCGCACCACCTCGTGGTCGGCCTCGGCGACGGCGGTACGCACCGCGGCGGAGCCGTTCCAGGTGGGCATCCCGGCCACCGGGGTGTTCTCCTTGACCGCCACCGGCACCCCGGCCAGCGGCAGGTTGGCCAGGTCCTCCTGCTCGTCGACCTTCTCCGCCTCGGTGACCGCCTCCCCGCCGCGCACGGTACGGAACGCGGCGAGGTCGGTGTCGGCCTTGGCGATGTGGTCCAGGTGGTCGGCCAGGACCTGGGTGGCCGAGACATCTCCCCGGCGTACCCCCCGGGCGATCTGTTTGGCGGTCGCCCCCACCCAGGTCGGCATGATGTCCTGCACGGCCACCCTCCCCAGCCAGCGGTCAGCCCAGCGCCTGCTCCAGATCGGCGAGCAGGTCTTCGACCGTCTCGATGCCGACAGACAGTCGCACGAGATCGCCGGGAACTTCAAGCGGCGAGCCCGCAGCACTCGCGTGTGTCATCCGGCCCGGGTGCTCGATCAGGGATTCCACCCCGCCGAGGGACTCGGCGAGCACGAAAAGCTTCGCCCGGTTGCAGATCTCGACGGCGTGCTCCTCGCCCCCGGCGGCCCGGAAGGAGATCATTCCGCCGAACCGGCGCATCTGCTTGGCCGCCACCTCGTGGCCGGGGTGGCTGGGCAGCCCCGGGTAGAGCACCTGGGCGACCTTGGCGTGCCCCTCCAGGTACCCGGCGATCCGCTCGGCGTTGTCGCAGTGCCGATCCATCCGTACGCCCAGGGTCTTGATTCCGCGCAGGGTCAGCCAGGCGTCGAAGGGGCCGTTGACCGCACCCATCGCGTTCTGGTGGTAGCGCAGTTCCTCCCCGAGGGCGGGGTCGGCCGCGACCAGGGCGCCTCCGACCACATCGGAGTGTCCGCCGATGTACTTGGTGGTGGAGTGCACCACCACGTCGGCGCCGAGGGCGATCGGCTGTTGCAGGTACGGCGAGGCGAAGGTGTTGTCGACCACCAGCAGCGCCCCGGCGTCGTGCGCCACCCCGGCGAGGGTGGCGATGTCGGCGATGCCGAGCAGCGGGTTGGTCGGGGTCTCCAACCAGACGATCTTGGTGCTGCCGGGCCGGATCGCGGCCCGCACGGCGTCCGGGTCGGAGACCTTGGCCGGGGTGTACGACAGCCCCCACCGCTGCGCCACCTTGGCGAACAGCCGGTAGGTGCCACCGTAGGCGTCGTCCGGGATGACCACGTGGTCACCGGGGACACAGACGGTACGCAGCAGGGCGTCCTCGGCGGCCAGGCCGCTGGCGAAGGCCAGCCCGACCGGCCCGCCCTCCAGGGCGGCCAGGCACTCCTGCAGGGCATCACGGGTCGGGTTGCCGGAACGGCTGTATTCGTAGCCCTGCCGGGGCGCTCCGACGGCGTCCTGGGCGTAGGTGCTGGTCTGGTAGATCGGTGGGATCACCGCGCCGGTGCGGGCCTCGGGGTCCTGGCCGGCGTGGATGGCGAGCGTGTCAAAACCGTGACTCATGCCCGGAACGTTAGTCCTCCAGTCCGTCCCAACGGACGGAACCTGTCACCCGGGCGGTCATATCGATCATGGTGGGGCTTTGTCACCATGCGGGGAACCCGCCGACGGGATCTTGCCCGGCCGGCGACCGTACCCCGAGGAGAGCCCGTGGCCCGTGTCCTGCGCCGCCGTTTCCTGGCTGCGGCGGCCGTCTGTGTCCTGACCACGGCCGGTGGGCTGCTGGCACCGCCGGGTCCGGCGTTCGCGGCCGGGAAGTTCGCCCCGGCTCCGGGGGCCGCGGTGGCCGACAGCTGGATAGTGGTGCTGCGGGGCGACGCCACCCGGGATGTCGACGGCAGCGCCCGTTCGCTGCTGCGCCGGCACCCCGGCGCGCTGGCCGCCAGTTACCGGTCCGCGTTGCCGGGTTTCACGGCACGGATGTCCACCGCGGACGCCCGTCGGCTCAGCCAGGAGCCGCAGGTGGCGTACGTGGCCCAGGACGCCTTGCTGCTCCCGCAGGCCACCCAGACCAACCCGCCCTGGCACCTGGACGCCCTGGACCAGCACGGTGGGGCCTTCGACGGCTCGTACGCCTACGACACCACCGGCCAGGGGGTGCACGTCTACGTCATGGACAGCGGGATGCGGCACACCCACACGGACTTCGGCGGCCGGGCCACCGGGGACGTCAACTTCGTGCCGCAGGGCATCGACCAGTGGGGCACCGGCGACTGCTCCGGGCACGGCACCCAGGTGGCCGGCCTGATCGGCGGCACCGTGCACGGGGTGGCCAAGGGGGTGCGCCTGCACACCGTCCGGGTGGGTGGCTGCACCCCCGGGCAGGTCTCCTGGGCCATCTCCGCACTCGACTGGATCGTCACCAACGCGGTCCGGCCGGCGGTGGTGAACATGAGCCTGGCGACGACCGCGAACCAGGCCCTCGACGACGCCGTCAACGCGGTGCTCACCGCCGGCATCCCGGTGGTCGCCTCCGCCGGTAACCACGGACAGAACGCCTGCGGCTACTCCCCCGCCCGAGTGCCGGACGTGATCACCGTGGGTATGGTGCACGCCCTGCGGGACCGGCTGCCCAACTCGAACTTCGGCCCGTGCGTGGACCTGTTCTCCTTCGGCGAGCAGGTCCGCACCGTCACCGCGGCCAGCGACACCTCCACCACCACCGGTTTCGGCGGCACCTCGGCGGCGGCGCCCCTCGTCACCGGGGCGGTGGCCCGCTACCTGCAACGCTTCCCCACCGCCTCGCCCCGGACCGTCGCCGCGCGGCTGGCCGACGAGGCCACCCGGGACCGGATCACCGACCCGGCCGGCTCGCCCAACCTGGTGCTGTACGTCGACCCGGGCGGGCCGGGCAACGACGGTTTCTCGGGACGGTACGCCGACGTCAACGGCGACGGCCGCGACGACATCGTCAGCTTCACCCGGGGCGTCCAGCCCGAGGTGCATGTGGCACTGTCCAACGGTGCCAGCTTCGGCGCGGCCACCCGCTGGCACACCTGGTTCGCCGCCGGGCAGGAGTTCCCGATGCTCGCCGACGTCAACGGCGACGGCCGCGACGATCTGATCACCTTCACCCGGGGCACCGCGGCGGACGTCTATGTCGCCCTCTCCACCGGCGCCTCCTTCGGGCCCTCCCAGCTCTGGCACACCTGGTTCGCCGCCTTCAAGGAGACCCCGGTGGCCGGTGACTTCAACGGTGACGGGCGGGCCGACATCGCGACCTTCGTCCGGGAGAACGTCCGGGACGTCTATGTCGCCCTCTCCAACGGCACCCAGTTCGTCGGCACCAGCGTGCGCTGGCACGACAACTTCGTCGGGGACGACGACGTCCCGCTGGTCGGGGACGTCAACGGGGACGGCCGGGACGACATCATCGCGGTCGACCGGTTCACCGGTACGGCGGCGAGCGTCGGCCTCTCCACCGGCAGCGGTTTCGTGCTGGCGTACCAGTGGCTCGACTACTTCCTCAACCTCGGCAGCAGCGAGGTGCCGCTGGTCGGCGACTTCGACGGCGACGGACGCGATGACCTGGCCGCGGTCAACCTCAACGGGCAGTACGCCGACGTGGCCCTCTCCGCCGGCAACCACTTCCTGCCGCGTACCCGCTGGGCCTGGACCCTCCCGGGCGGCGGCGCGATCCCGGGGGCCGGCGACTTCACCGGCGACGGGCGGGCCGACCTGGTCGCCTTCAGCCGGGGGGCGATGGCCCACGTGCACGTGGTCCGGTCGCACAACGGGGGCTACTTCACCGACCTGCGCCGCTGGCACGACAACTTCGCCGGGGGCACCGCCATCCCGATGCCCGCCAGCCTGTGGTGAGCCACGGGACCGGAGAGTTGCCCTAGCCTGGGGCGATGGCGGGCTGCGTGTTCTGCGGGATCGTGGCGGGCGAGGTGCCGGCCTTCCGGGTCGTGGACGAGCCGGCCGGGATGGCCTTCCTGGACACCCGGCCGGTGTTCAAGGGGCATGTGCTGGTGGTGCCCCGTACCCACCTGGTAGCCCTGGCCGACCTGCCGCCGGAGTCACTGCCCGACTACTTCGGGCTGGTCCAGCGGCTGGCCGTCGCGGTCGAGGCCGGGCTGGGTGCGGGCGGCACCTTCGTGGCGATGAACAACAGGGTGTCCCAGTCCGTGCCGCACCTGCACACCCACGTGGTGCCCCGGACCAAGGGTGACGGCCTGCGCGGCTTCTTCTGGCCGCGTACCCGCTACGCCGACGACACCGAGGCCACCTCGTACGCCGACCGGATCCACGCCGCCCTGCCCTGACATCCCCGACCTCGTACCCGAAATTGTTCGTTCAGGTTCTTTTCCCGCTACCGAACAAATTCGATTTTGTTCGGTACAGTTAAATCCGCCCTGACGAACAAAATCTTGGAGTCACCGTGCCAGGCCCAGGACGCCCGAGCCGTGCTGAGGTTCACCGCCGGATGGAAGAGGCGGTCCAGGAGCTACGGGACCAGTTCGGCGGCCTTCCCCGCCCCGGCGAGGCTGCCGACATCTGGTCCGACATCTGGCACCAGGAGGCCCACAACAGCACCGCGATCGAGGGCAACACCCTGATCCTGCACGAGGTCGAGAAGCTCCTCGACGAAGGCCGGGCGATCGGCGCCAAACCGCTGCGCGACTACATGGAGGTCCAGGGGTACGCGGAGGCCGCTAAGTGGGTCTACGGCCAGGCGCTGGAGCCTGGCGACTGGCAGGACGGCTCCCTCGTGTCGATGCAGGAGATCCGACACATCCACTACCTGGCCATGACCCCGGTATGGACCGTGGCACCGCATCCACACGCCCTCGACGCCGAGGCCCCAGGCAACTTCCGGCAGCACGAAATCGCCAGATTCCCTGGCGGCATGAAGCCCCCGCCCTGGCCCGAGGTGGATTCCCTCCTCCGAAGCTGGGTGGACACCACCGAAACACTGCGCACCGACAGCGAGGTGCCACTCGCGGAACGCTTGGGCGTGATTCATCACCGCTTCGAGGTCATTCATCCGTTCCTGGACGGCAACGGCCGCGCGGGACGGCTGGTCCTGAGCCTTCTGCTCGGCCGGCTCGGCTATCCACCGGCCATCATCTACAAGCGCGACCGCAGCCGGTACCTGACTGCCTTGCAGCGAGCCGACCAGGGTGACCCGGGCGCCCTGGGGGAGTTGATCGCCCGCAGCGTCACCGGGAACATCCACCGCTTCCTGATACCAGCCGCCGCGGATTCGGCACACCTCGTGCCACTGCCGGCTCTCGCCACCAGTGAACTGTCGGAAGCCGCCCTTCGGGTTGCGGCGAGCCGTGGACGCCTGCGGGCGGTCAAGGGGGACGACGGTGCCTGGCGGAGCAGCCGGAGCTGGGTGCAGGAGTACGCGCGGACCCGGTGGCGGCGGGGGCGGGCCTGACCGTTGGCGGGGCGGGTAAGGAAGTGGGGTCCGCCGGTGTTGCAGGCGGGGAAGGTACGAAAGGAGTTCCACCGTGTTCCTCCGCCGCATGAAGGCCGAGATGATCTCCCCCGACCAGGCCCTGCCCGGCCGTCTGATCGCGATGCCGGTCGCCGACCGGCACGAGGTGCTCGGCACCCCGCTGAAGGGTCCGTTCCCCGAGGGTTTGCAGGTCGCGGTGTTCGGGATGGGGTGTTTCTGGGGCGCCGAGAGGTTGTTCTGGTCCCTGCCGGGCGTTTACACCACCTCGGTCGGTTACGCGGGGGGCTACACCCCGAATCCGACCTACGAGGAGGTCTGCTCCGGGATGACCGGGCACGCCGAGGTGGTCCAGGTGGTCTACGACCCGGCCCGGATCAGTTTCGAGGACCTGCTCAAGGTCTTCTGGGAGAACCACGATCCCACCCAGGGGATGCGCCAGGGCAACGATGTGGGCACCCAGTACCGCTCGACCATCTACGCCACCAATGACGACCAGTTGGCGACCGCCCAGACCTCCCGGGACGCCTTCGCCCCGATCGTGGCCCGCGCCGGCAAGGGTGAGATCACCACGGAGATCGGACGGCTCGGTGACTACTACCTGGCCGAGGATTACCACCAACAGTATTTGGCTCCGACCAAGAACCCGAACGGTTATTGCAACCATGGCCCCAATGGCATGACTTGTCCGGTTGGTGTAGCCAAGACGGCCTAGAACCGCAGGCCATCGGGCTTACGGCCCGGTGGCCTGCGCCGCCAACCCTCAAGATCTGTACAGACTTCGCGCCAGTGACTGCCTATACTTCGAGCATGACTGTCGTGCCGTTCACCGACGCCCGCAACCGCCTCTCGGAACTCATCGACGAGGTGACCTCGACCCACGAGCGGATAGAGATCACCAAGCACGGCCACGCCGCCGCGGTGCTCATCTCCGCCGACGATCTCGCGGCATTGGAGGAGACTCTGGAAGTCCTATCCAGCGCCGAGGCCATGCGGCAACTTGCCGAATCCAAGGCGGCCGTCGAGGCCGGTGACGTCCTCGACGCCGACGAACTCGCGGCGCTGATGGCAAAGCGGTCGAAGCAGGCACGGTGACTGGCGCTGCCCCCGACCGCTACCGACTTCAGGTCACCGGCCCGGCCGCACGCGCCTTGGCCGGACGGCTGCCAGAGAAAATCGCCGCCGCGGTCTACGAGTTCATCACCACCGCTCTCCTCGACAACCCGCATCGCGTCGGCAAACGGCTGCTTCTGCCGCCGTTCGAGGGGACTTGGTCGGCCAGGCGCGGCACGTACCGCGTTCTCTACGAAATCGACGAGGACTACCGCCTCGTGACCGTGACGGCCATCGAGTACCGCGCCGACGCCTACCGGTCGCGTTGACTCAAAGGCGCGCGAATCAGTAGATCACTGTTCGTCAGGGTCCCCGAAGCGCACTGAGCGCGTCTCGCGACCTACGGGAGGGGACCGTGGCGTCACGATCCCCTCCCGCCACCACGAACGGTGCGTACCCGCGGTCGACCGTGTCGACGGCCAGGTCCGAGAAGACCAGCGAGAGGTTGTGGCCATGTCGTCGAATGCGGCCTGAATCTCGTCGATGTCCACGCCCGCATCATCGCAACGGTCCTGAACGAGGCCGTGGGAGCCCTCGCTGGCGAACCGGGCCCCGCTGATCTTTGGGGCGTTCGTCACAGGGCCCGGCCCCTCCCGACTGGGACATCCGGGCACGATTCGGCAGAGGGCCCCCAGGCCTCGAACATGAGGCAGCCAGGGTTACGCGGGGCGCGGATTCTAGCAAGTCTGTTACATGACTGTCATTGTCTCAACAGGCAGACTGCAACATCCTCTGGCAGCATGTTTTGACATGTGCGGACTGGCTGGGGAATTCCGAACGGACGCGACGCGCGCCGATGTCGTCGCGGTGGAGCGGATGGCCGCCACGATGTGCGACCGCGGGCCCGACGGCAGCGGAGTGTGGTCCAACGGCCCGGTCGCGCTCGGTCATCGACGCCTGAAGATCATCGACCTGTCGGCGGCCAGCGGCCAACCCATCGTGGACTCGGCCACCGGGCTGTCGGCCGTCTTCAACGGCTGCATCTACAACTACCGTGAGCTGCGCGCCGAACTGTCGGCCAAGGGCCACCGGTTCTTCTCGACCGGGGACAGCGAGGTAGTGGTCAAGGCGTACGCCGAGTGGGGGCTCGACTTCGTCGACCACCTGATCGGGATGTTCGCCGTGGCGATCACCGAGCGGGACAGCGGGCGCCTGGTGCTGGCCCGGGACCGGCTCGGCATCAAGCCGCTCTACCTGGCCGAATCCTCCGGGGTGGTGCGGTTCGCCAGCACCCTGCCGGCCCTGCTGGCCGGCGGCGACGTGGACACCACGATCGATTCGGTGGCCCTGGCCCACTATCTCAGCTTCCACAGCATCGTGCCGCCGCCGCGCACCATCCTGCGCGGGGTCCGCAAGCTGCCCCCGGCCACCGTCCGGGTGTACGAGCCCGACGGCCGCAGCCACGAGCGGGTCTACTGGAGCCCGCCCTTCCTGCGTCGGGCCGAGCATGCCGACTGGTCCGAGAAGGACTGGCAGGACGCCCTGCTCGAATCCCTGACCACGGCCGTACGCCGCCGGATGGTGGCCGACGTGCCGGTAGGTGTGCTGCTCTCCGGTGGTCTGGACTCCAGCCTGGTGGTGGCGCTGCTGGCCGGTGAGGGGCAGCGGGGCCTGTCCACCTTCTCCAT
Source organism: Micromonospora sp. NBC_01739 (assembly GCF_035920385.1). Lineage (GTDB taxonomy): Bacteria > Actinomycetota > Actinomycetes > Mycobacteriales > Micromonosporaceae > Micromonospora. The sequence goes on from NZ_CP109151.1 coordinate 3,977,258, forward strand.
CGGCTTCGACGCGGTCGGGGGTCGGGAGGGCGACGAGTTCCGCTACTCCGACATCGTCGCCAAGACCTTCGACACCGACCACCACCAGATCCGGGTGGCCGCCCGGGATCTGGTGCCGCCCCTGGAGGCCGCCGTCGCGGCGATGGGCGAACCGATGGTCAGCCACGACTGTGTGGCCTTCTACCTGCTCAGTCAGGAGGTGTCCCGGCACGTCAAGGTGGTGCAGTCCGGCCAGGGCGCCGACGAGATCCTCGGGGGCTACCACTGGTATCCGCCGCTGGCGCGGGTCGACCGCGAGCAGGCCCTCGACACGTACGCCCGGGCGTTTTTCGACCGCGACGCGGCCGGACTGGCCCAGGTGCTCAACCCCGACTGGCTGGCCGAGGGGGACCCGGCGCGGGAGTTCGTCGCCGTGCACCTGTCCGCCCCCGGCGCGCAGACCGCCGTCGACGCCGGTCTGCGCATCGACACCCAGATCATGCTGACCGATGACCCGGTCAAGCGGGTCGACAACATGACCATGGCGCACGGGCTGGAGGCCCGGGTGCCCTTCCTGGATCACGAGTTCGTGGAACTGGCCGCCGCCTGCCCGCCCGAGCTGAAGCTCGCCCAGGGCGGCAAGGGGGTCCTCAAGGAGATCGGCCGCCGGGTGCTGCCGCACGAGGTGATCGACCGGCCTAAGGGGTACTTCCCGGTGCCGGGGCTGACCCACCTGGAGGGCAAGCTCCTGGACCGGGTGCGGGACGCCCTGTACGCGCCCGAGGCCCGCCGCCGCGACCTGTTCCGCACCGATTACGTCAACGCCCTGCTCGACGCCCCAAACGCCGAACTGACCCCGTTGAACGGAAACAAGCTGTGGCAACTCGGACTCCTGGAAATGTGGCTCCAGAGCCACGGAATCGACTGACCGTGACGGACACACTGGCCACCGGAACGGCTAGGGCCGACCGGGGCCGGGGACGGCGGTACGAGCGGGTCGGGCCGGGTGGCGACCCGGTCGCCGTGGCCGCCGGCACCGAACCCGGCGAAGACGAGGAGGGAACGCGCGGCGACGACGGCGTCGTGCTGGACTGCGGTTGGGGGCGGCTGGTCTTCGGCCAGACCTTCCACGATCAGGCCGCCGTCGCCGACGTACTGCGCTCCGAGGCGGCCGGTGCCCGGGACATCTGCATCTACCTGCGTGATCCCCATGTGCTGGTCTCCCGGCTGCCGGATGAGCTGTTCATCGACCCCTCGCTGACCTACCGGCTGCCGCTGCCCGGCTCCCGACCGGAGGCCACCGGGAAGAGCGGCACCGTCGAGATTCCCACCCTCCCGGAGGGCGCAGCGGAGCTGCCCGGGGTACGCATCCGCCGGCTGCGCGACGCCGCCGACGCGGAGGCGGTCAACCGGATCTACGCGGCCAACGGCATGGTCACCGCACCGGTCGAGATCCTGGTGGACAACGCCGCCACCGACCGCTTCCTGCACCTGGTGGCGGAGGCGACGACCGGCGAGATCGTCGGCACCATCACCGGGGTGGACCATGTCGCGGTCTTCGACGACCCGGACAACGGCGCCAGCCTGTGGTGCCTGACGGTCGACTTCAACCAGGCCCCGCCGGGCACCGGGCAGGCCCTGATCACCGAGTTGGCCGCCCGGCTGGTCGCCCGGGGTCGGGCGTACGTGGACCTGTCGGTGCTGGCCGAGAACGTCGGCGCGATCCGGCTCTACGAGCGGCTCGGCTTCTACCGCACCTCGACCCTCTGTGTGAAGCGCAAGAACCCGATCAACGAGCGGCTGTTCCTGCCGGCCATGCCGGCCGGGTACGACCAGCTCAACCCATACGCGAAGATCGTCGCCGACGAGGCCATGCGGCGGGGCATTCGGGTGGAGGTGACCGACCCCCAGTGGGGTGAGTTGCGGCTGTCCACCGGTGGCCGGACGATCCTCACCCGGGAGTCGCTGTCGGAGTTGACCTCGGCGGTGGCGATGAGCCGCTGCGACGACAAGCGGGTCACCCGGCGGATCCTGGCCGAGGCCGGGCTCAGCGTGCCGCGGGGACGCACCGCCAGCGGGGACGCCGCCGACGTCGAGTTCCTGGCCGAGGTGGGCGAGCTGGTCGTCAAGCCGGCCCGGGGCGAGCAGGGCAACGGCATCACCGTGGGGGTCAAGACCCCGGAGGCCCTGGCCGCCGCGATCGAGTTGGCCGCCCGGTACTGCACGGAGGTGCTGCTGGAGGAGTTGTGCGCCGGTGAGGACCTCCGGGTGGTCATGATCGATCACGAGGTGGTCGCCGCCGCCGTACGCCGGCCGGCCTCCGTCACCGGTGACGGGGTGCACGACATCGCCGAGCTGATCGAACGGCAGAGCCGCCGCCGGGCCGCGGCCACCGGCGGGGAGTCCCGCATCCCGCTGGACGACATCACCCGGGACGTGGTCGCCGAGGCCGGTTACGAGCTGCACGACATCCTGCCCGAGGGGCAGGTGCTGGCCGTACGCCGCACCGCCAACCTGCACACCGGGGGCACCATCCACGACGTCACCGGCGAGCTGCATCCGGTGATCGCCGAGGCGTGCGTGGCCGCCAGCCGGGCCCTGGACATCCCGGTCACCGGTCTGGATCTGCTGACCCCGGCCCCCGATCGACCCGAGCACGTCTTCATCGAGGCCAACGAGCGGCCCGGGTTGGCCAACCATGAGCCGCAGCCCACCGCGGAGCGCTTCGTGGATCTCCTCTTTCCCGGGACGCGGGCACCGCAACGGCTGTGGACTCCGGCGGGTGCGGCACCATCGGGGGCATGACCGTACGCAAGACCATCCCGCTCCCCCTAGACCTGGACTACCTGCGCCAGGTGCTGCTCGAACTGCTGGACATTCCCAGCCCTTCCGGGCGTACCGACCATGTGCAGCAGTACGTAGGTGAGCGTCTGTCGGCGCTCGGCATCCCGTCGACGCTGACCCGCCGAGGGGCGCTCAGCGCCTGCCTGCCCGGCCCTCGGGAGCACGGGGCGGACCGGGCGATCGTGGTGCACACCGACACCATCGGCGGGATGGTCAAGCGGCTCAAGGAGAACGGCCGGCTGGAACTCAAGCCGATCGGTACGCACAGCGCCCGGTTCGCCGAGGGAGCCCACGTCCGGATCTTCACCGACGACCTGGAACGGGTGATCACCGGTCAGGTGCTCCCCCTGAAGGCCAGCGGCCATCGCTACAACGAGGCCGTCGACGAGCAGGGCATCGGCTGGGATCAGGTCGAGGTACGCGTCGACGAGCCGGTGGAGGACATCGACGGCCTGCGGGCACTCGGCATCGACGCGGGCGACTTCGTGGCCTTCCTGCCCAACCCGACCGTCACCCCCAGCGGGTACGTCAAGTCCCGCCACCTGGACGACAAGGCCGGGGTGGCTGCGGTGCTCACCGCGATCAAGGCGATGGTCGACGCGGGGGTGCAGCCGGCCGTCACCGCGCACCTGCTGATCACGGTGACCGAGGAGATCGGCCACGGTGCCTCGCACGGCCTGGACCCGGACGTCGCCGAGATCGTCTCGGTGGACGCCGCGGTGGTCGCCCCCGGGCAGCAGTCCCGGGAGGACGCCGCCACCCTGGCCATGGGCGACGGGGTGGGCCCCTTCGACTATCACCTGACCCGCAACCTGGCCGCCATCGCCCGGGAGCACGAGGTGGACCTGGTCCGCGACGTCTTCGACTACTACCGCTCGGACGTGGCGGCGGCGGTGGAGGCCGGGGCCCACGCCCGGGTGGCCCTGCTCGGTTTCGGTGTCGACGCCACCCACGGTCACGAACGCACCCACCTGGAAGGGCTGCGGCAACTGGCCCAACTGCTCTGTCTCTACCTCCAGAGCGACCTGGTCTTCCCCGAGTGGGACGCCGAGCCGGAGGGTGACCTGGCGAACTTCCCCTCCCTGTCGGTGCAGCCGGCCAACGAGGACGGCCCCCGCGAGGGCCCGATCGGCATAGCCCCCGGCTCGTGAGGTGGCCCGGCATTCCCGGCCGGCCTGTGATCGAAATCCGTTGCCGCCGACCCCGGCCGTGGATAACGTGACGGGTACACGGGAAAGGAGGTGGTCCAGACTTGTATAGCAATCGGACTCGTGAGGTGGCTGTCCGCTAGCCGCTGTCCTCGACAGTGACCGTCTGATCCAGGCGGGCAGTAAGAAGTCGTCGAGACCGTGTGGCAGCGGTGCGGCGAAACCACGACAAGCCACCCGACCCCCGGGGTGCCGACCCAGTCCAGTCGGCCCGCCTCAGCGCGGAAGCCCCGGGGGTCGCTTCATGTCAGCGGAGGCCAGGGTGTCCATGCGTGAGCTGGTGGTGCTCGGTACGGCCAGCCAGGCCCCGACCCGGGCCCGCAACCACAACGGGTACGTGCTGCGCTGGGACGACGAGGTGATCCTCTTCGACCCGGGTGAGGGCAGCCAGCGGCAACTGCTGCACACCACGGTCACCGCCACCGACCTGACCCGGATCTGCATCACCCACTTCCACGGCGACCACTGCCTCGGCCTGCCCGGCACCATCCAGCGGCTCTCCCTGGACCGGGTCTCCCGGCCGGTGGCGGTGCACTTCCCGGCCGAGGGTGCGGAATACTTCGCCCGACTGCGGCACGCCAGCTCCTTTTACGAGACCGCCGAGCTGGCGGTGACCCCGATCGAGGCGGACGGGCAGCGCATCGCGTTGCGCTGCGGCACCCTGGAGGCCCGCCGACTGCGGCACCCGATCGACACGTACGGCTATCGGCTGGTGGAACCGGACGGCTGCCGGATGCTGCCGGAGCGGCTGGCCGCGTACGGCATCGCCGGGCCGGCCGTCGGCGAGTTGCAGCGCGTCGGCCACCTGGACCTCGACGGGCGGCGCGTCACCCGCGACGAGGTTAGCGTGCCCCGACCCGGGCAGCGGTTCGCCTTCGTGATGGACACCGGCCTCTGCGACGGGGTGTACGCCCTGGCCGAGCACGCCGACCTGCTGGTGATCGAGGCGACCTTCCTGGAGTCGGAGGCGGCCCTGGCCGCCGAGGTCGGGCACCTGACCGCCGCCCAGGCCGCCCGGGTGGCCACCGAGTCCGGGGTACGCCGTCTGGTGCTCACCCACTTCTCCCAGCGCTACCCCGACCTGCGTCGCTTCGCCGAGGAGGCCCGCGCCCACTTCGACGGCGACCTGGTGATCGCCGAGGATCTGACCACCGTGCAGGTCCCGCCCCGGCGGGTACCCTCGGCCGGGTGACTGTCACGCTGCGTGCCGCTACCGCTGACGACATCGCGGCGGTGGGACGGCTGCACCAGCGTTCCCGGGTCGCCGCGTACTCCTCGATCCTGCCGCCGGAGGCCCTGGCCGACCCGACACCGCAGGCGTTGGCCGACTACTGGACGCTCCGGTGGAGCTATGAGCTGACCGACCACCGGATGACCGTGGCCGAGCGGGACGGCACCCTGGTCGGCTTCAGTTACCTCGGGCCGGACGACGAGGAGGACCCGGACACCGGCCTGCTCAACGCCATCCACCTGGAGCCGGCAGAGCGGGGTCGGGGCATCGGTCGGGCCCTGATGATCGACGCCCTGACCGCCATGGGGCGGCGCGGTTGGCGCCGCGCGGTGCTCTGGGTGCTGAGCGACAACGCGCCCGCCCGCCGCTTCTACGAGCGCGGCGGCTGGCAGCGGACCGGGCTGGAACGCGACGACATGATCGGCAACGTGAGCGTCCGGCAACTGCGCTACACCCGCGCTTTGGGGTAAGGAAGGGCCCCTTATTAACGCCTACGGTAGAGGAAGGGCCCCCTATTAACACTCGATCTAGCGACTGCCGGCCGGGTGTTAACAAGGGGCCCCTGCTATGCATGAGGCGTTAAAAGGGGGCCCTTCCTTCCACCTCAGCGGGCGCCGAGGTGGGCGAGCAGGTCCTGACGGGTGAGAACGCCCTTGGGCTTGCCGTCGATCAACACCAGGGCGGCGTCGGACTTCTCCAGCAGGTTGACGGCCTCGCTGACCGGCTGACCACCGCCGACCATCGGCAGCGGCGGGGCCATGTGCCGCTCGATCGTGTCGTGCAGCTGGGCCTGGCCGGTGAACAGAGCGTCGAGCAGGTCCCGCTCGGCGATCGAACCGGCCACCTCGCCGGTCACCACCGGGGGTTCGGCCTTGAGCACCGGCAACTGCGAGACGCCGTACTCCCGCATGTAGTCGACCGCGTCCCGGACCGTCTCGGTCGGGTGGACGTGCACCAGCTCGGGCAGGCCGCCCGGCTTACCGGCCAGCGCCTCGGCCACGGTCGGCTCGGAGCCGGAGTTGTCGAGGAAGCCGTACCGGGCCATCCAGGTGTCGTTGAAGATCTTGGAGAGGTAGCCCCGGCCGCCGTCCGGCAGCAGCACCACGATCACGTCGTCCGGGCCGGCGGAACGAGCCACCTCCAGCGCGGCCACCGCCGCCATTCCGCAGGAGCCGCCGACCAGCAGCCCCTCCTCGCGGGCCAGCCGCCGGGTCATCTCGAAGGACTGCTTGTCCGAGACCTCGATGATCTGGTCGGCCACGCTGCGGTCGTAGGTCTCCGGCCAGAAGTCCTCACCGACCCCCTCGACCAGGTACGGCCGGCCGGTGCCCCCGGAGTAGACCGAGCCCTCCGGGTCCGCGCCGATGACCTTCACCGTCCCGCCGGAGGCCTCCTTGAGGTACCGGCCGATGCCGGAGATGGTGCCGCCGGTACCGACGCCGGCCACGAAGTGGGTGATCCGACCCTCGGTCTGCTTCCACAGCTCCGGGCCGGTCACCTCGTAGTGCGAACGGGGGTTGGCCGGGTTGGCGTACTGGTTGGGCTTCCAGGCCCCCGGGATCTCCCGGGCCAGCCGGTCGGAGACGTTGTAGTACGAGCGGGGGTCCTCCGGCGCGACCGCGGTCGGGCAGACCACCACCTCGGCGCCGTACGCCCGCAGCACGTCCTGCTTGTCCTGGCTGACCTTGTCGGGGCAGACGAAGACACACTTGTAGCCCTTGAGCTGGGCCACCAGGGCCAGCCCGACCCCGGTGTTGCCACTGGTCGGCTCGACGATGGTGCCGCCGGGCTTGAGGATGCCGGCCGCCTCGGCGTCCTCCACCATGCGCAGGGCGATCCGGTCCTTCACCGACCCGCCGGGGTTGAGGTACTCCACCTTCGCCAACACGGTGGCCTGGATGCCCTCGGCCACATTGCGCAGCCGTACCAGCGGGGTGTTGCCGATCAGCTCGACGACGTTGTCGTAGTACTGCACCTCGTTGTGCCCTTCTCCTTCGACGCCGGCGCCGCAGGCCTGGCGGGGGGTGTCTGCCGTGAAATTCCCGCGCCAAGGGTACGTCGGTCAGGGCACCACGTGACCGGGGACCACGGTGCTGGTGCGCGCCTCCCATTCCAGGAAGCGTTCGGTCTCGGCCAGCACGGCCCCGGCCAGCCAGGTCACCATCACCGCGTCGTCGATCAACCCGAACACCGTCAGGAACAACTCCGGGACCGCGTCGACCGGGGAGACGATGTACGCCGTCGCCGCCGTCATCATCGCCAACCTCAGGCCCCCGTCGTACCGGCCGCGGGCGGTGGCGGCGATCATCCTGGGCAGCGCGCCGATCCGCGCGCCGAGCGACGGTCCACCCCGGGCACCAGCGGTCAGGGCCCGGCCCAGGGCCACGAAGGCGGCACCCCGCTTCAACGTCCTTGCCATCGTCGTGCTCCTCTCCACGTGCAGCGTGACGCCTGGACGCAACACCCTGCCATCAAATACCCAGACGGGTCGGATTCCAGGCACCGGGGTGCGCTCGCGAGCACCGCAGAAGGTCGTACCGCCGCGCTAATGTCGCTGTATGGGGGCCGTTGGTTCTGTCTTACCCGAACGTCCGCGTTGGCCGCGCGCCTGGCGGGTGGCCCGGGTGGCCGCGCTCGGCACCGGCGCCACCGCGGCGGCTGCGGCGGCGGCGACCGGCGTACTGCTCGGGCAGGCCCGCCAGGCCCGCCGCATCATTCCGATGGCCGAGGCACCGCCACCCCGCTGTGACGGAGTCTACGGGGCCAAGTTTCCCGGCCCGCCGCTCACCATGGTCGTGCTCGGCGACTCCATCGCCGCCGGCTACGGCGTGCACCGCCGCCGAGAGACCCCCGGCGCCCTGCTGGCCACCGGCCTGTCCCGGCGACTCCAGCGTCCCGTACGCCTGCACCGCTTCGCGGTGGTGGGTGCCATCTCCGCCAGCCTCAAGTTTCAGGTCGAGGCGGCTCTGGAGTGCGACCCGGATGTCGCCGTCATCCTGATCGGCGGCAACGACGTGACGAACCGTGCCCCCCTCGGACTGGCCGTGCGTCACCTCGTCGAGGGGGTTCGGGCACTGCGCGCGGCCGGTGCCGAGGTGGTCGTCGGCACCTGCCCCGACCTGGGCACGATCCGTCCCATCAAGCCACCCCTGCGCTGGCTGGCCCGCCGGTGGAGCCGCCAGCTCGCCGCCGCCCAGACCGTGGCCGTGGTCTCGGCCGGTGGCTGGACGGTCTCTTTGGGCAACCTGCTGGGGCCCCGCTTCACCGCCGAACCGGGGCGAATGTTCGCCTGGGACCGGTTCCATCCCTCCGCGGAGGGGTACGCCGTGGCCGCCGCCGCCATCCTGCCCACGGTGCTCGCCGCACTCGGTCACGGAGCGGATCGCAGGCCTTCGCCAACCCGCGTCGAAGGCGTACGGTCATTGCCGAGGGCCGCTCACGAAGCGGCGAGGCATCCGGGTACGGAGGTCAGCGGCACGCAGGTTCGTGGCAGTGAGAGCGGTCCCGGTGGCCGCTGGGCGCAACTGCGTCGCCGGGGGCTGTTCGGCATCGGCGCGATGTCATCGCCGACCGGTGCCGACTCACCCGCAGTGGAGGAACTCAGATGATCGACCGGACGAGGCTCGCGTACACCAGGGCTGCCCGGGCTGGGGCAGCGCGATGACCAGCAACGTGCCCGGGGGCCGGGTGGCCGGCTGGCTGGCCCGTACGGCCGCCGCCTCGCTGCTCGCCGGCACCCTGGGCGGCGCGGCGGTGCTCGCCGGTCAGGCCGTGGTGGCCCGCAGCCGCCGCTACGCCCAACCCGAACTGGGTCTCGCACTGCGGGCCACGGTCGGCCGCGTCGACGCCCCGCCGCTGCGGCTGGTGCTGCTCGGTGACTCCTCCGCCCTGGGGGTCGGTGTCGATCGTCTCGGCGACACCATCGGCGGGCAGTTGGCCGAGTTGCTGGCGGAGGGTCCGGCCGGGCGCCAGGTGCGGCTGTCCAGTGTCGGTGTCTCCGGGTCGCGCTCCACCGACCTGGCGACCCAGGTCGCCCGGGCGTTGCTCGGCGCGCAGCCGGACGTGGCGGTCATCCTGATCGGGGCGAACGACGCCACCACCCTGCGCAGGCCCTCGGAGGCCGCCGCCTACCTGGGTGCGGCCGTGCACCGGCTCCGCCAGGCCGGGGTGGAGGTCGTCGTCGGCACCTGCCCGGACCTGGGCGCGGTGCCGGCCATCGCCCCGCCCCTGCGGCAGGTGGTCGGCTGGGTGGGCCGCCAGGTCGGCCGGGCGCAGACCAAGGCGGTCCTCGACGCCGGGGGTGCGGTGGTCGACCTGGCCGCCGAGACCGGGCAGGTGTTCCGCGCCGATGCCGGCACCTTCTGTCACGACGGCTATCACCCCTCCGCCGACGGGTACCGCGTCTGGGCCCACGCCCTGCTGCCGGCGGTGGCCGCCGCAGCGGCCGTCACCCAACGCCGCTGACCCTCGCCGGCGACTTCCACGACAAGTTACTCGCGGGTTAACGTTGGGTCATGCCGATTGAGTCGCCACGCGATGCCGTGATCGTCGCCACCACCCGCTCACCCATCGGTCGGGCCCACAAGGGGTCCCTCCGTGATGTTCGTCCGGACGACCTCGCCGCCACCATCGTGCAGGCGGCCCTGGACAAGATCCCCCAGCTCGACCGGCAGGAGATCGACGACCTCTACCTGGGTTGCGGCCTGCCCGGCGGCGAGCAGGGCTTCAACATGGCCCGGGTGGTCGCCGTCCTGATGGGCCTCGACCGCCTGCCGGGTGCGACCCTGACCCGGTACTGCGCCTCCTCCCTGCAGACCACCCGGATGGCGATGCACGCGATCCGGGCCGGCGAGGGGGACGTGTTCATCTCCGCCGGTGTCGAGGCCGTCTCCCGGTACGCCCGGGGTAGCTCCGACGGCCTGCCCTCGGAGGCGCAGGCCCTGCTGGGCCGTTGGGAGAACCCCCGCTTCGCCGAGGCCCAGCAGCGTTCCAAGGACCGCTCCGAGGCCGAGGCCCCGGTCTGGAGCGACCCCCGCGAAGAGGGCGCCCTCCCGGACGTCTACCTCGCTATGGGGCAGACCGCGGAGAACCTGGCCCAGGTGTACGACATCTCCCGCGCCGACATGGACGCCTTCGGTGTACGCAGCCAGAACCTGGCCGAGAAGGCCATCGCGGACGGTTTCTGGGCCCGCGAGATCACTCCGGTGACCACCCCGGACGGCACGGTGGTCAGCATGGACGACGGGCCGCGTGCCGGGGTGACCCTGGAGGCCGTCTCCGCCCTCAAGCCGGTCTTCCGGCCGGACGGTCGGATCACCGCCGGCAACTGCTGCCCCCTCAACGACGGCGCCGCCGCCGTGGTGATCATGAGCGCGCAGCGGGCGCAGGAGTTGGGCGTCACCCCGCTGGCCCGGATCATCTCCACCGGCGTCACCGCCCTCTCCCCGGAGATCATGGGGCTCGGCCCGGTCGAGGCGAGCCGGCAGGCACTCAAGCGGGCCGGCATGACCATCGACGACGTGGACCTGGTCGAGATCAACGAGGCCTTCGCCGCCCAGGTCATCCCCTCGTACCGGCAGCTCGGGATCCCCGAGGAGAAGCTGAACGTGATGGGCGGGGCGATCGCCGTCGGCCACCCCTTCGGGATGACCGGCGCCCGGATCACCGGCACCCTGCTCAACGCCCTCCAGTGGCACGACAAGACCATCGGCCTGGAGACCATGTGCGTAGGCGGCGGACAAGGCATGGCCATGGTCCTGGAACGCCTCAGCTAAGCGCACGGCGACGGGCAGCTGCGCTGCCCGGCAGCAGGTTCCTCAAAGTGCGGCTCGGGTCGCGGCCACCTCGGCCGTTGCCCGGGCCAGCACCTCCTCGGACGGGGCGGCGGCGAGCAGATCGGCCGCGACCACCCGCAGTTGGTCGGCCAAAGCCAGGTCGTTGTCGAGCCGGGGCACGACCCGCCGTGGCTGCCCCTCCGCGTCCGCACACAGGTCGGCGATGTCCTGAATCAGTCGATGCACCAGCTCGGCCCGGGACACGTTGCCGGTCGAGGCGGTAACCGACCACCGCCCCTGCTGCCAGTGCCCCACCTGCCGCACCAGCAACTCCACACCCCGCCCCAACTCCACATCCCCCACCCCCAAAACCCTACCCACCCCCCTCCACCTCCCACCCCACCCAGAACGCGCGTTGATCATGAGGTTGGCGGCACCGTTGATCTCCACGGTGCCGCCAACCTCATAATCAACGGGGCGGGGTGGGAGGTGGGAGGGGGTGGGGTGACGACGGCGCCCGTCCCCTGGGTGGGGAGCGGGCGCCGGTCGGTCGTTAGGCGGTGAGGTCAGTCGTCGCCCTGGAAGTAGCTCAGCAGTCGCAGGATCTCGATGTAGAGCCAGATCAGGCTGACCAGGATGCCGAACGCGGCCACCCAGGAGTAGCGCTGCGGCAGGCCCATCCGGACGCCGTCCTCGACCTCCTTGAAGCTGAGCACGAAGCTCAGCGAGGCCACCACGATGCAGACCAGGCTGAAGCCGATGGCCAGTGCGTTGGCACCACCTTCACCGTCGCCACGCAAACCGGTGTTGACGCCGACCAACGACAACACCAGGTTGATCAGCATGACGGCGAACAGGCCGGCCATGACTGCGACCAAGCCCTTGGTGAACTTCGGCGTGGCCCGGATGACACGTGCCTTGTAGAGCATCGTCATCACGAAGAAGACACCGAACGTGGCGATTACCGCCTGCAGGACGATGCCCGGGTAACGCATTTCGAAGAACTTGCTGATCGCGCCGACCAGCACACCCTCGACGACGGCGTACGCGACGATCAGCGCCGGGTTCGCCATCTTCGAGAACGAGATGATCAGGCCGAGCACCAGGCCGACGATGGCCGCGCCGATCCAGGCGACACCGAGCAGGGCGTTGGGCACCAGCGCCCAGGCCGCCGCGGCGGAGACGCCGACGATGGCCAGGAGCATGACCGTCTTGACCACCACGTCGTCGATCGACATGGGGGTGACCGCTGAGGGCGCGGCCGGGAAGCCCGACGCGCCGGGATAATCGGCCTGCGGGGGGTAACCGGGCTGCTGCGGGTAACCAGCCTGCTGCGGGTAACCGGGCTGCTGCGGGTAACCGGGCTGCCCGTACGGCCCGGTGGGGGCGTACCCGGCGGCACGCTCGCGCTCGGCCGCCTGGCCGAGCCGCGCGAGTACCGGGTTCGAAGTCTTCACTGTCTGGCCTCCCTAAGGGGGTCGTGGCACGTCAACGCGCGCCACTAAGACTAATCGCCCGCACCAGCCCGACGGCCATCGGAATGCTGAGGGAAACCTGAGAGTGGACCTGCGGGCGCCGGTGGTCGTCGCCGGGGACCACCTGGCCGACCGTACCTCCCCGGGCTGCACGAAGGCCCCTGGCCTGCGGAGGGATCAACGAGGATCAACCCGCAGCCGGAGGCCTTCATCACGCTACGACCTCGGAGCCCGCCGTCACACGAATTCACCGGCCCGCCGCGAGGGATTTGCTATGAGCGGTAGACGTTGAACGCCTTTACTGCCTTCCAGCTGCATTCCCAAGAATCGGTGGGGTTCATCGAACCCTTTACCGTACGCCAGAGTCCCTGGTAGCTCGCGGACCAACTGCATTCCGACTGCAACTGCAGGGTCACTCCCGGCGAGTCGACGCATTCCCCCCACGTGGCGGTGTTCCGCCAGTGGGCCGCGCAGCCTTTGTAACGCGAGGTATCACCAGCAGCCTGCGCGGTGCCGGCTACTCCGCCCGCCGCTAGCACACCAGCGATCCCTGCCGCCAACGCCAGGGACGCCGCACGATTCTTCGTCATTTTCAAAGCCAACCTCCGAAGTTCATTGCATCAGGTGGCTACTGCCGTCGGGAGACAGGCAGCGCCGAGCCGGTCTCCCCTATCGTCGTCCCGAAGCGCATATTCTATGTACATCGAACAACGTCATCGCAGCGGGCGGGCTGCCATACAGGCAGCGACGGACCTGCAGCAAATCGTCGCGGCCGATTAGGCGTGCCGTTGATCCGCGTACGCAGCTTCATCCGCAGCATCGGGATCAACGACACGCCCTGACGCAATGCAAGCGCCTACCGGCCGACGCCAGTCAACTCCACCGAGACCTCATCAAGGAGCCGGTACTGCTGGATGCCGATTTCTGCGGCGAGGACCCGGCGCGCCTGCCCGAGCGTCTGAGAGGCTGCGGTCACGCCTCCCAAGAGGGCATGGACCCTGGCCAGCAGCGCCCAGGAGCGCTCCCGCGCAGGCTCTATCAGCACCGCGTCCGACAGGTAGGTCGCAACCGGACTGGCGACTCCCAGCCGCAGACAGACTTCGGCAAGTTCCTCGATGGCGGCGAGGCGCTCGGCGTTGAGGCCAGATGCGGCCGTCTGAAGACTCAAGGTGACGGGCAGATCGTCACCGGCCGGTCCACGCCACAGCGAGATCGCAGATTGTAGGGCCTGCGCGGCCCCGCGCAGGTCGCCGTAGGCGTTGCGTTCGCGACCGGCCGACAATCGAGCACGGAAAAGGTGCAGATCAGACTGTTCCGCACGCACCTGCAATTCATATCCGGAGGCCCGCCGTGTGACGAGCAGGTTGCGGCTTTCCGCCGGGAAGCTACCTCTCAACCTTGCCACATAGGATCTCAGGTTCGCTTCTGCCGACGGCGGCGGCTCGTCCCACAGTGCGCCGACGAGCCCACGAATAGATGTCGTACGACCAATGTTTCGTGCGAGGACCGCGACCAACCCTCGAATCATCGCCTGATTGAACTCGAGCTCTTGTTCATCAATTGAAACCACTACCCGCCCGAGAATGCCTATCTTGAGCGGGGTTAATCCACTAACCCCCGTCATGAGGCGGCATATTAGTCGATCTTTACGAAGGTGTCAAGCCCCATCGATGTGCCGGGAATATGCATTGACCCTGTTGCATTACGTCGTGGCTAATCGCGCCGCACCCTCATGCTTCTGTTGGAGGTAGTCGCTTGAAATCAACATTCCGCATAGCGCTCGGGATGACCGTCGCCGGACTGGCCGGGATCCTGATCGCCGGCGCTCCGGCACAGGCCGGATCAACCGGGCGCACACTCGGATGCGCGGCGCACTGGAAGGTCACTGCGGCATGGAACGAGTGCGTTGACTCGCCGGGGGCACAGATCCGGCTGAATGTCGAGTGCGACTGGCAGCTCGACCACACCGGAAGCTGGAAAACCGTCCGCGGCACGATCAACCCGGTGGACGAGTACCGGTGCAAGGTCAAGGCACTGACTGCCTGGAACGGTTACAGATAACAGGCGCTATCCGCTCGCGTTGTGCCTGGCACAACTAGTCGAACCGCAAATGTGGAGGTTTCTCGTGCATCGTAAACGCGCCGCCCTCGTGATGGGTGCAACCGTGCTGCTAGGGGTGGGACTGGGAGTCGCCTCAGCTGCCACGGCTCAGGCGGCTGGCGACACTCCCCGCCAACACGGATGTGCCGCGCACTGGCGGAACACCGCGTCATGGAACGAGTGCATCAACGCGCCCGGTCTCTACGTGCAACTTCAAGCGGAGTGCAAACTCCCGATCGGGACCAGCACCTACGTAGGACCGTGGCGTTGGGTCAAGGGGTCGATCGATCCGTCCGACCGACACGAATGCCGGCACCACGTGAACAAGGCAGAGGTCGCGTTCCGATTCTGATTGCTGGAGGTACGCAGTGAAAAGGGGTAAGAAACTCGCCCTCGTCGCAGGACTAGCCGCCGCATTTGCCCTCCCGATGGCCAGCGGTGGTGCTGCACAGGCATCCGGTGACACGTCGCGTGAGCATGGCTGCGCGGCCCACTGGCGAGTGACCGCCGCGTGGAACGAGTGCATCAATCCGCGGGGCGTCACGCTCCAACTCCAGGTCGAATGCAAGTGGCAGAATCAGTACTTCGGCCCCTGGAACTACGTGAACTCGTCTAAGGATCCGGTCAGCCGGTATGAATGCCGCTACCAGGCATACGAGGCCTACAACGCGTTCCGCTTCTAGTCCGAATTAGATCAGGCAATCCAGAATAAGAGGGAAAATTGAAGCTCAAGCAATCGTTGCCCGCCGCCGTCGCTCTGGTCGCCGGCCTGGCAACCGTCACGATCGGGTCCCTGCCGGCCGAGGCGGGGGACACCAACCGGGTCCGGGGTTGCGCCGCCCACTGGCGGACCACCGCCACTTGGAACGAGTGCGTACGGGACAGCCAGCAGCCCGTCGAGGTCCGCCTAGCGGTGGACTGCGACCTGCAACTCGACTGGACCGGGAAGTGGAAGAGGGTGGAGGGAGCCGTCGATCCACTGGACTCGTACAGCTGCTTCAAGAAGGCCAACTCCGCATGGAACGGCTACCGGTGAGCACCCGCAACAACTCTAGTGTCGCCGATACCGCGACCGCCGTCACCGGTGAGGTGCCTTCCTCTGCCGGAAGGTTGACGGGAGTGAAAAGGGCCGTCGGGGTCACGGCAGTCACCATGATGGCCCTGACCGGGATGGCTGTCACCGCCCAATCCGCACAGGCCAGCGGGTCGAGCGGCCGAACCCTCGGTTGTGCGGCGCATTGGCGTACCACCGCGGCATGGAACGAATGCGTCGATTCTCCGGGGGCGACGCTGCGCTTGCAGGTGGACTGCAGCTGGCAGCTCGATTACACCGGGCCGTGGCGCACGGTCAAGGGATCGGCCAATCCCATTGATCGGTTCGAGTGCGAACAGCGCGCCAACAGCGCATGGAACGGATACAAGTAGCAACTCGCACCAGGCGGGGCCAGGGGGCTCCCTTCGAAGGGACGCCTGGCCCCGCTAAGGATTCGGAGATCATACGATGACACCTGCTATCGAGGCCGTCGGACTGACCCAGGGTTACGGGCGTCAGGTCGTGGTTTCCAACATCGACTTCTCGCTCGACTCGGGCATCTACGGACTGCTCGGTCCCAACGGTGCGGGCAAGAGCACGCTGCTGCGTACGCTCGCCACCGTGATGCCGCCGTTTCAGGGCGAGATTCGGATTTGCGGAAACCCCGTACGAAGCACGTCCGACGTGCGGCGGACCCGCCGCAGCATCGGCTATCTGCCACAGCATTTCGGATACTTCGGCGAGTTCACGGTGTACGAGTTCGTACGGTACTGCGCCTGGCTTCGGGAGCTACCGACGTCGGAGGCGCATGAGGCGACTGTACGTGCGATAACCCAAGTGCATCTGGCGGACCGCCAGAAAACCAAGCTCAAGAAATTGTCGGGTGGGATGCTGCGTCGATGTGGCCTGGCGCAGGCGATCGTAGGTAATCCGGCGATTCTGCTGCTCGACGAGCCGACCGTGGGGCTCGACCCGGCTCAACGTCTTGAGTTCCGGGAACTCATTCGCTCCCTCAGGGACGCCACCGTAATCCTGAGCACACATTTGGTCGAAGATGTAGCTGCCGTCTGCGACGAGGCGATCGTCATGGCTGAGGGACGATTCCTCTTCCGTGGCACTCCTACCGCCTTGGCCGAGGCCGCCACACCCGGTGCAGCCGGAGACACCGCGCTGGAACGTGGTTACACCGCGGTCCTCGAAGGTTCGGCGGTGGCCGCATGATGTCCGTCCTCTGGTACGAGCTACGCAGGTCACCGCTGCGCTGGTGGCTGCCGTTTCTCCTCTTCGTCGACGCCGCCATGCTGTTCGGTCGCTCGACGGAGTGGATCGGAGTCTGGTCCCAGACCAGCGCCGCCGCGCAACTGCCGATCTTCTATATTGCCCTGTTCCTGGCCGCGGGCGCGGCTTGGGCCGCCGGGCGCATCTGGCGCAGCGGCGCCGCCGAGCAGCTTTCGGCCTCGGCGCGACCGGCCTGGCAAAGGGAGGCCGCTCAACTCGCGGCGTCGACCACATACGGCCTGGCGCCGTTCGCCCTGGGAATCGGGATCGCCGCCGTGATCACGGCCAGACGCGACGTGCCTGGATTCCTCTGGCCGAGCTACCTTCTTCTGGGCTTGGTTCTCCTTCTCGTCAGCACGGCCACGGGACACCTTCTCGGCCGGACGGTCCGCAATCGGGCCGTCGCTGCGCTGCTCGCCCCGGTGGTCGTCTTCATCTTCGTCGGCTTCCTCCCCTGGCTCGAACTGTCGCTGCTGTCAGGTCCCCCGCAGCTCCAGATCGAGCCTCTGCCGCTGGTGACACGCGCCGCGTTGGCGGTGGCGCTGGCGTTGGCCGCCGTGCTTCTGCCCGCGGTGACCACGACGGCTGGGACGAACTCCGGCACGATCAAGAAGAGCTGGTCGGCTGTGACCCTGGGGCTGGCTGCGGTTGTCGCGGTCGCCAGCGTCCTGACTGCGGGCCCGCTGCGCTCCGAGCGGCCGGCCCCGTCACCGCTCTGCTCGGAGGGCGCGCCCCGGGTGTGCATCTGGCCCGAACATCAGATCCACCTGGCTGCCATGCAGCGAATCGCGGATCGGCTCGGCGCGCTCAGCGGCGCCGTGACGGTGCCGGACACCTTCTACGAGGAAGGACTCCGGGCGCCGATGCGCTCCAACAGCGACTTCGCACTGGTGCTGGGCGAATGGGCGGCGGCTCGCGGGATGACGTCCGTCATCTTGAACGAGACGTTCGGGACGCGCTCCTGCGAACTTCCGCCCGATCCGCAGCTCGAACACAACCTCACCCTCACAATCGAGTTGAAGGAGTGGCTGGTCGCGCGGGCGGTCGGCCCGAAGCCTGACGACGTGCACGGCGGCTTCGAGTTCGACGAGGCGGAACTGGAACGAGTGCTCGCACTTCCTGAGGCCGAGCAGATGGCCTGGGCGAGCGACCGGGTCCAGCAGATCCGGGAGACACGTTGTGCCTAGCCTTCTTGAACTGGCGCTGTTCCTGAAGTGTCGCCGGCCCTTCGGCGTCGTCGCCATCCTGGTCGCCAGCGCAGTGGTGGCCGGCGTATGGGGCACCCTGGATGTGGCGCTGCCATCGGTCTCCGGCGACGGTTCCATCTCGATGCCGCTCTGGGTCCTGATTCCCATACCCGCCGGCGCGGCCATCGCGACGGGGCTCGCCTCCGACATGTCCGACTTCGAGATTGCGGCACCACGTACGTCCCGCATGATCTTGACGTGCTATCTGGCCTGCGCGCTGCTCATGGCAGCCGGATTGCAGGCGACGGGCCTCTTCCTGGGTGCCGCGGAGTCGGCAGCGGCGCCGGCCATCCGCAATCTGGTGTTCTGGACCGGGCTCGCCCTGGTCTCGGGACGCCTGCTGGGGCGGCGCCTCGCCTGGGTGTTTCCACTGGCGGCGCTGTTCCCGTTCGACTGGTTCGGCTTCGACGCGGTGACCAACCAGCCCAAGTGGTGGGCCTTGCCGATCTTGCCGAGCAACAGCGCGAGTTGGCTCGCCGCCGCCGCCACCATGCTCGCCGGCACCGCACTGGCCCTGCTGTCGCAGCAGCGGACCGCGCGGTTGAAGCGGGGGTTGAAGCGACTCGTGCTCCCGCGTGCCCGTCAGCCGGCATCGTCCGGCGCGGTGACCCGTCCTCCGACAGGTGCCGAGGTGCCCGGGGCGGGGGTCGAACCCGCACGCCTTTCGGCAGCCGCTTTTAAGGCGGCCGTGTCTGCCGTTCCACCACCCGGGCGGGTGACCCCGACGCGTAGTACGCGCGGTGCAGTGCCACGGTAGCGGTTTCCCGGCCGGTACGACGTCCCGTGTGCTGGCCGCTCCGGCCCGAACTCGGAACGACGCACGTCAACGCGCTGCCCCCGGCCGCAACGAGGCAGCACAGGGGGCAGGCGTTAAGAGGGGACCCCTCCTCTACGTGAGACGTTAAGAAGGGGCCCTTCCTTACTTGCGGGAGGCTTCGGCGAAATCCTCGCGGGGGTCGTGCAGCTGACCCAGGGCGACCACCTCGCGCTTGAGAACGAAGGCCAGGGTCCAGTCGACCACGACTCGGATCTTGCGGTTGAACGACGGAATCCGGCTCATGTGGTACGTGCGGTGCATGAACCAGGCCGGCCAACCGGTCATCTTGATGCCGTAGACCTGGGCCACCCCCTTGTGCAGGCCGAGGCTGGCCACACTGCCGGCGTGTTTGTGCTTGTAGGCGACCGGCTCCCGCCCCCGGATCACGGCCACGATGTTGTCGGCCATCCGCTGGGCCTGCCGTACGGCGTGCTGGGCGCTCGGCGAGCAGTAGTTGCCCGGTGCCTTGGTCAGGTCCGGTACAGCGGCGCAGTCCCCGGCACTCCACGCGCCCTCGACGATCCGGTCGCCGTCGACCACCTGAAGGGTCGGCAGGCAGGTGACCCGACGCCGCTCGTCGCGGGGAAAGTCGGTGGCGTCCAGCATCGGTGCGGGCTTCACCCCGGCGGTCCAGACGATGGTGTCGGATGCGAAGCTGTCCCCGTCGGAGAGCTTGACCACCCCGTCGACGCAGGACTCCAGGCGGGTGTCCAGCCGGATGTCCATGTCCCGCTTCAGCAGCTGCTGCACCGTGTAGGCGCCCATGTCCCGGTCGACCTCGGGCAGCACCCGCTGGGTGGCTTCGACCAGCACCCACCGCATGTCCGAGGTCTTCAGCTCCGGGTAGTACCGCAGCGCGTCGCGGGCCATGTCCTCCATCTCGGCCAGGGCCTCGATGCCGGCGTACCCGCCACCGACGAAGACGAAGGTCAGTGCCCGGCGGCGCACCTCGGGGTCGGTGGTGGCGGCGGCCACATCCAACTGCTCCAGCACGTGGTTGCGCAGGTAGATGGCCTCACCGATGGTCTTGAAGCCGATGCCGTGCTCGTGCAGCCCGGGAATCGGCAGGGTGCGGGAGACCGAGCCGGGGGCGACGACCACATGGTCGTACGCGATCTCCCGGGGCGGGCCCACGATCGGCTGGACGGTGGCGATCTTGCGGTCGTGCTCGATGCGGGTGACCGCACCGGCCACTACCGTGCACTTGCGCAACTCCCGACGCAGCGGCACCACGGCGTGTCGCGGAGAGATGTTGCCCCCGGACGCCTCCGGCAGGAAGGGTTGGTACGTCATGTGCGGCTGGGGGTCGACGACGACGACCTCAGCCTCACGGGAACTCAGCTTCTTCGACAGGCGCAGCGCCGCGTAGAGACCGACATGCCCGGCACCCACCACAAGGATCCGCTTCGGATTCACGCCTACCATCTTTCCCCCAGCGACGGCGCTAATCCCGCTCACAGCCGCCTTCTGTGACCGAGCACAACCTCCCTGTGATCTGGGCTACTCAGTCAATCGACCGCACTTCGGGCACGGGTGCCGGACGGTCCCACAGGCCCCTCAAGCCCCTCAGGTCACCGGCGTTTCAGCAGCCAGGCCAGCCACGCGGTCACCCCGAGAGCCACCACGAGACCGGCGATCGTGACGGACTGCCAGCCGGCCGTGCCCGCACCGATCCGGCCCACCTCCAGCAGCAGCACCCCGAGCACGGCAGTGGCGAGCAACACCCAGCCGGTACGCGTGAGCCAACGCACGATCAGGTCCGGGTCCACCACCGCGTCGTACGGCAGGACCGCCACCAGGGCGCACAGGGTGTGGGTGAGATAGAGGAGCACCGCCACGGCCATCAGCCGCCACAGGGCGACCGGTCGGTCGTACCCGTCGGTGGCCATCAACCAGCCTCCGACGGTGACCAGCGCGGCGAAGGTGGGCCAGAACCGGCGCGGCGCCAGCGCGGGCAGGGCCGCGACCGCGAGCAACGGCAGCAGGGCCTGCCCCGCGACGACCTCGGCCGGGTACGCCAGCAGCAGCCCCGCCAGCGAGCTGACGAAGATCCCGAGGCGGATCAGCACCGGGGCCAGCGCGATCCGGCTCGCCACCGTCTGCAACGTGCGGATCCGACCAGTGAGGCTTCCGATCACTGAGCTGGCTCTCCGTTCGCGACTGCGGGACTCCGCTGCGCTGCATTCCTCGCGCTCACCGGCCACCTACCCGGGGGGCGGCGGCCAGGCGGGCCACATCACGCAGCACCTGGTCGAGGCTGCCGGCGCCGGCCCACGGTACGACCGGCACCCCGTGCTCGCGTAGTTGCGCGATCATCGTGTCCCGGTCCAGCCGCCACAGCCGGTACGCCACCTCGGCCCAGCCCCGGTCCTTGGGGGGCGACAGGTCCGCCGGCAGGGTGTCCACGGCGACCACGAACCGCCCCGAACGGGCCAGCCGGGCCAGCATCTGCGCGGACCGCTCCTCCAGCAGCGGGGTGAGCACCACCACCAGGGCGTCCGCGGAGAGCAACTGCGAGCCGAAGACCTGGTCGTACGGCTCGTGCGGGGAATGCTGGGCCTTGACGTCCAACAGCCATTCCAGGACGGTCAGGTACTGCCGCCGCCCGGTGGCCGGACGCAGTCGCCGGGCGCTCGGGCCGTACTCCAGCAGGGCCACCCGGTCGCCCCGATGCAGGTAGTGCTCGGCGATGGCGGCGGCGGCCCGGACGGTGGTGTCCAGCACCGTGGCCGCGCCGGCGACGCCGCCGGAGCGGCCCGCCTCGGCCAGCACGTCCAGCAGGACGATCACCTCGGCGTCCCGGTCGGAGAGGGTGGCCGCCACGTGCAGTTGCCGGGCCCGCAGCGACACCCGCCAGTCGATGCGGCGGAGCCGGTCGCCGGGGGCGAAGACGCGTACCCCGGCCAACTCGCCGCCTTCCCCGGCCCGCCGGGAGTGGTGCGCGCCGACCAGGCCGGCCGCCCGGGGCATCGCATTGACCGCCTCGAAGGGCTCGGTTTTCGGGTACACCCGGTTGACGACCGGTTCGGCGATCACCGCGCGGGAGACCAGCAGGCCCTGCGCGGCGGCTACCCGGGCCCCGGCCGGGCCGAACGGGTGCCGCCCCCAGCGCAGGGCGGTGCCGGTCAGTTCCAGGTCCACCGCGGTGTCCGGCTCCACCGAGGTGACGAACGGCCGGTCGGTCACCGAACGGCGGTCGCCGCTGCGCCCGCTGACCGCCCCACCGGCCAGGGCGGCCTGGTCGATGCGCAGCCAGGGCGAGACCCGGGTACGCAGCACGGCCACGTCGTACGGTGTCGCGTCCGGGTTGCCGACGCTGACCCGCCCGACCAGCTCGCCCCCCTCCACCAGGTGTCCCTCGACGACACTGACCCACACCCGGGGCAGCTCGGTGGGGCGATGGCGCAGCGCGTACGCCGTGCCCAGGGCGAAGGGGGCGGCCAGCACGATCAGGTCCACCCGGCCCAGCAGCACCGCCGCGACCAGCAGCAGGCCGGTGAGCAGCACCGCCCGACCGAGCGCCGAGGTGGGCGCCCAGTTGGCCGGTGCCGATCGATCCGCGAGCCTCACGTCGGGTCAGACCCCCGGCCGCCCGGCGGCGTAGCTGGGCAGTGCCCCGCTGGCCGGTGCCGGGGTCTGGTCGAGGACCTCACCGACCACGAAGGACGGGTCGACCCGACGCAGCCACATCTCCGGCCGCAGGGTGATCCGGTGGGCCAGGGCCGGCACCGCCACCTCCTTGACGTCCTCCGGCACCACGAAGTCCCGGCCGGAGAGCACCGCCCGTACCCGGGCCAGCAGCAGCAACGCCAACGAGCCGCGCGGCGAGGCGCCGACCAGCACCGAGGGATGTTCGCGGGTGGCCGCGGTCAGAGCCACCATGTAGCGGCCCACCGAATCCTCCACGGTGACGTCCTCCAACGCCCCCTGCATGGCCCGCAGGGTCGCCGCGTCGACCACCGGCTTGATCTCGGCCTCCTCGCGGCGGCGGGCCATCCGACGGCGCAGCACCTCCCACTCCTCCTCCTGGGGCGGATATCCGAAGGACACCCGCAACAGGAACCGGTCCAGCTGCGCCTCCGGCAGCGGATAGGTGCCCTCGTACTCGATGGGGTTGGCGGTGGCCAGCACGTGGAAGGGCTCGTCGAGCCGGTAGGTCACCCCCTCCACCGAGACCTGCTTCTCCTGCATCGCCTCCAGCAGGGCGGACTGGGTCTTCGGCGGAGTCCGGTTGATCTCGTCGGCGAGCAGCAGGTTGGTGAAGACCGGCCCGGCCCGGAAGGCGAAGTCCCCGCTGCGCTGGTCGTACAGGAAGGAGCCGGTGACATCGGCCGGCAACAGATCCGGGGTGAACTGCAGGCGCCGGAAGTCCAACCCGAGCGCCTGGGCGAAGCACCGGGCGGTGAGGGTCTTGCCCAGGCCGGGCAGGTCCTCCAGCAGCACGTGGCCACCGGCGAGGATGCCGGCGAGCACCAGTTCCAGGGCGTCCCGCTTGCCGACCACGACCTGGCCCACCGCGTCCAGTACCGCCCGGGCGAGGTGACCGACCTCGGTGGGGGGCATGGTCCGGGCGGTGTCGTTCATCAGATCTTCTCCAGTTCGGCGACGATCACCGCGAGGTCGCGCGGTGAGGGGGTACGGCGAGGCGGGGTTTCCAGGAACATCCACAGGCGATCACCCAGCAGAGCACGGGCCCGGGTCGGGTCCGACTCACGGGTCACGCCGTGCTTGAGGCGGAGCCGCTCGTCGGCCAGTTCGGCCAGCCGGGGCAGGACCAGCCCGGTGAACCGCTCCGGGCGGGACTTCGTCCACTCCAGCGGCACTTCCCAACGGTTGATCGCGCTACGCAACGCGTCCCGGGCGTCCCAGTTGTACATGCCGTCCTCCTCGCCACCGGAGCCTGAGGTGGACCGCGCGGATCTCGGCGGCGGGGCCAGCAGGACGACGATGCGACGCACCAGCAGCAGGGTGACCACCGCAGCCACCAGCACCAGCAACGACACCCGCAGGCCGACCGCGCGGAGCCCGGCGACGAGCACCACCGTGCCGGCGGCGGCGACACCGAGGAAGGTGGCGACCGTCCGTAGCCACCCGGCCGGGCGCTGCTCGGGCTGGACCGACCGGTCCTCGTCGAAGCTGAGCAGGTCGTCGATGCTGGTGCTGCTCATGTCGTCACCTGTTCGACCGTGGCGGCGAGTTCACCGCGCAACCGGCGCAGGGCGGCCCGCGCCTGGTCGCGGGTGTGTTCGTCGACCGGCCGGGTGGCGTACCGGGCCTCCCGGTAGACGTTCGCGAACTCGGCCAGCACATCGGCGCTGACGATGGCCGGCACACCGGCGGAGGGGTCGCCGCGCAGCAGTCGGGTGACCAGGTCGGTCGGGGTGTCGCCGGCCAGCCGGGGCACCCCGGCCGCGGCGGCTGCCTCTTCGAGGCGTACCCAGCAGGCGATCACCGCGGTCCGGGGGTCGGTGGAGCGATCGTCCAGTTCGACCAGACCGGCGTCGACCGCGGCGACGACCTCCCGGGCGGTGCCCTCGGCGTCGCGTCGGGCGACCCCGACCGGCAGCCGTCGGGTGACCCGCCGGGCCACCGACCGCATCACACTCCACCCCAGATAGCTGAGGGCGGCCAGCAGCGCCATCCCCAGCAGCACCACGGCCACCGTGCCGAGCCAGGTGGGCAGGGCCGTGCTGGCCTGCTCGGCGGCTTGCCGCGGCTCGGCCGGAATGGAGGGTCTGGGATCGCCGGTCGGGTACTCCAGCACGAAGGGAGCGTCCTGCACGGCGGGCGGGATCCGGCTGGCTCCGATGGAGGAATTGGTGGCGGCCAGCGCCACGGCAGCCAGCAACGCGGCCACCACCGCGACCGGCCACCACCTGCGTACGAGGTCCATTCGGTCCACCTCCGGGCCACCGGGGCGTACGCCGGGCAGGTCAGGGGTCCTGTCCGTCATCGCCACCACCCCGCAGCCTCAGTCCACCTCGGCCAGTCGTTTCGCCTCGGTGAACACATCGTCCAGCATTCCTGGTGTCAGTCGTCCCGTGAAGGTGTTCTGCTGGCTGACGTGGTAACAGCCGAGCAGTTCCGGTACGGCCGTGCCGGACCAGTGTGCCCCATGGCCGAACGAGGGTCGCGGGCTGGGCGCGGCGACACCGTAGACCTCCCGGGACACCGGCCACCACGCGGCCCAGGCGAAGGCACCCAGGGCGACCACCACCCGCAGGGTCGGTCGGATCATCGCCACCTCCCGATGCAGCCAGGGGGCGCAGGTGTCCCGCTCGGCGGGGGTGGGCTTGTTGTCCGGTGGGGCGCAGCGGACGGCCGCGAAGATCCGGGTGTGCTGCAGGGCCAGCCCGTCGTCGGCGGCCACACTGGTGGGCTGGTTGGCCAGGCCGGCGCGGTGCAGGGCCGCGAAGAGGACGTCACCGGAGCGGTCACCGGTGAAGATCCGCCCGGTGCGGTTGCCGCCGTGCGCCGCCGGGGCCAGCCCGAGGATGCCGATCCGGGCCATCGGGTCACCGAACCCGGGCACCGGCCTGCCCCAGTACTCCTGGTCCCGGAAGGCGGCCCGCTTGGTGCGCGCCACCTCCTCCCGCCAGGAGACCAGCCGGGGGCAGGCGTAACAGTCGCTGACCGCCGCGTCGAGGTCGGCCAGGTCGGTCGCCCGCGCGGCGCGGGCGACCACCTCGGCGGGGGTACGCGAGTCAGCCAAGCTTCGCCCGGAAGAGTTTCAGGCTGCGGGCCCAGGCACTGGTGGCGGCCCGCTGGTCGAAGTGCTCCGGCCGGTCCTCGTTGAAGAAGGCGTGCGCGGTGCCCGGGTAGTCGTGCAGGTTGCAGGTGCCACCGGCGTTTTCGATGGCCCGGCGTACGGTCTGCACCCCCGGGTCGGCCGAGGTGCCGTCCGCCTCGGAGCAGTGCACCAGGGCGTCCTTACCGGCGTAGTCCGGCCACTCCGACCGCATCCCCTCCCAGGGCAGGCGGGGGTAGAAGGCCGTCGTGGCGACGATCCGCTCGGAGAAGTTCCCGGCCCACAGGGCCAGGCTGGCCCCGGCGCAGAACCCGGCGCAGCCGATCTTGCCGGTCACCTCGTGTCGGCCGGCCAGGTACTCGGCGGCCGCGGCGATCTCCCGCGCCGCCTCGTCCATCTGCGGCCCGTTCAGCATCTGCTGCGGCTCGCTCGGCTTGCCGGCCGGTTCCCCGCGCCGGAAGTCCGGGGCCAGGGCCACGAAGCCCGCCTCGGCGAACCGGTCCACCACCGACCGGATGTGCGGCGCCAGCCCCCACCAGTCCTGGATGACGATGACGGCAGGGCTGGCCGTGCCGGTGGCCGGTATCGCGAGGTAACCCTCATGCGTACCGCCACCACCACGGTAGGTAACCATTTCGCCCATCGGCCCGTCCTCCTAGCGGTCAGTCATCGTTGGCTGGTCGCCCAGTGGTCCTACGTGCCGGTAGCCTGCCACGCGGTCACCTCCCGCCGGAAGATGCCGGAACAGTGGCATACACCTCCTGTTCGCATCCGCGCTGGCTGCTGCGGAAGATGTCTCAACCGGCGAGACTCCAGGCGATGCCGTCGATGGGCTGCGAGGAAGGTCGTGCGGCGGTCAGACGCGCAGCTTGCGGAGTTCGCGGGCGATGTCGGAGACCCTCCGTCAGAGTGCCACCGACCACCGACATCACGAGTCTCAGCCTGATCAGGACGATCTCCATGAGGCCGTCGCCTTCGAGGTAGCTGGTCACTCCGACAACCGCCGCAGCAGTTCGGCGTCGCGCTCGGCCACCTCCCGCGCAAGGTCCCGTACGCGGGCACGGCGACTGCGCGCCGAGACGTACTCCTCGACCGCCACGACGATGATGGCGTTCATTGAACGATGCTCCTGCGCAGCGAACTGTTCAAGCCGCTCGTGCAGCCCGTCCGGCAGATTGACCGTGGTGACCATGCGGAAATCATGCCGCCTGTGAGCAGGAAGAACCACCTATCCTGGAGTCCCGGCGAGACTCCAGGCGATGCCGTCGAGGATGTCGTGCTCGGAGGCGACCACCGAGTCCAGGCCGGCCCGCTCCATGATCACGCGGAGGACGAGGGCACCGGCCCCGATCACGTCGGCCCGGCCGGGGTGCATCACCGGGATGGCCAGCCGCTGCTCGCGGGTCATCGCCAGCAACTGTGCGGTCACCTCGGCCACCCGGTCGTACGACACCCGGGCGTGGTGGATGCGGCTCGGGTCGTACTCGGTGAGGCCCTGGGCTATCGCGACCACGGTGGTGACCGAACCGGCCAGCCCGACCAGGGTGGCCGCCTCGCGGCCCGGTACGGCCGTCAACGCCCGGTCCACCGCGACAGCGATGTCCGCCTGGGCGGCGGCGATCTGGTCCAGGCCGGGCGGGTCGCCGTGCAGGTGCCGCTCGGTCATCCGGACACAGCCGATGTCCATCGAGATCGCCGCGTGCACCCCCGCCTCCCGGCTGCCGACGACGAACTCCGTAGAGCCACCCCCGATGTCCACCACCAGGTACGGCGACCGGGCCTCGGCGGGCAGCCCGCGCACCGCCCCGGTGAAGGAGAGCCGGGCCTCCTCGTCGCCGCTGACCACCTCGGGCGGCACCCCCAGGGTCTGCTCCACCATGGCCCGGAAGTCGGCGGCGTTCTCGGCGTCCCGGCTGGCCGAGGTGGCGCACATCCGCACCCGTTCGGCCCCCAGCTTCGCGATGTCGGCGGCGAAGTCGGTCAAGGCGATCCGGGTCCGCTCGATCGCCTCCGGGGCCAACCGGCCGGTGGCGTCCACCCCCTGACCCAGCCGCACGATCTCCATCCGCCGGGTCAGGTCGACCAGGGGTGCGGTCGTACCCGCCGAGGGGTCGGGCAGGTCGGCGACCAGCAACCGGATGGAGTTGGTTCCGCAGTCGATGGCGGCCACACGCGTCGTCACGTCGGTCACCCTATAGCGCCACCGCGCCGCGAACTCCTACTCGCCGTCCCCGTCGCGCCGGGCTCTCCGTCCCCGTCCCGCCCACCCGACGAACCGGTGGAACAGCGCCATCGGCTCGGGCCCGTCGTGTGGGTTGAGGTGGTAGAGATCGCGCATGGCCTCGTACATCAGGCCGGCTAGGTAGATCGCCAGGCCGACGGCGTTCCGGTCGAACTCGACGCGAAGCAGGAGCCGCGCCTCGGCGCAGGGCCAGGGCTGCCCGTCGACCCGACAGCACCACATCGGCCGCAGCGGGGTGTGTGGGGCGTTCGTCCCGCTGGCGTACGGGCGCACAGGGTGCGGACCCCGGCCCGGCCCCAGGAGTTGAGTAGTAATCATCGTCATTCACCATTCGTTCGCCACTGCTGAGACACCGGGTGTGCACATCGACCTTCATCGGATCGGTGATTGGGAGGGGCCGCCCCGGCACGGGGGAAGTCCAGGGCGGCCCCGACACGAAATCCACCCCGTCCCTTCTTGGATAGGAGCAGATCCGTATGTGTGGGAGTCTGCCTAGGACCACACGGGTGTCGATACGTGCTCGTGACATCTGCGCAGGTGGCAGCGGCGATAGAGCCGGTTTGACAAGACGTCGGGCGGAATTGGGCAGAGGTGAGGAATCGATGGGCAACGCGATCGACTACGTACGTGAGGAACTGCGACTGCTCCGGGCTCACCTCGGGTTGAGTCAGGACGATTTCGGCCGGGTCATCGGCTATTCCGGCTCACACGTCAGCTCGGTCGAGACCGGCGGCCGACCACCCACGAAGGACTACATGCTCGCCGTCGACCGCGCCCACGATCCGGCCTTCGACGTGGAGGCGGCGGAGGGGCGGTTCGGCCGGATGCTGCGGGAGTTGTCGAAGCTGGAGCAGACGCCGTCGTGGCTGCGGGAATGGATCGAGCTGGAGCGCGAGGCGGTGCTGCTGCGGTGGTACGAGCCTGCATTCGTGCCCGGCATCTTCCAGACCGAGGCGTATGCCCGGGGAATGATGGACAACGGCCTGCTCCTACCCGACCAGATCGACCAGCGGGTGGCATCCCGACTGGACCGGCAGGCGATCCTCACCCGGGACGTGCCGGTGCCGGTGGTGGCGGTGCTCGACGCGATGGTGCTCCGGCGGGGCATCAACGGGCGTACCGACATCATGCGGGAGCAGCTCGAACAGTTGGTCAAGATCACCGAGCTGCCGCACGTACAGATCCTCGTGGTGCCGGAGGAGACCGGGATCTACCCTGGGTTGCAGGGAGGGTTCATCCTCGCCACTCTGGGCGACGGCTCAGAGGTGGCCCACCTCGACCACCAGGTCCGGGCGCAGATCGTCAACCACACCGACGACCTGGCCGCCCTGCAACGGACCTGGGAGGCGGTCCGGGGCGAGGCGCTCCCCCGCAGGCAGTCCCTCGACCTGATCAAGGAAGCGGCCCAGACATGGACATGACAGATGCCAGGTGGCGCAAGTCGACCTACTCCGGCACCAACGGCGGGTCGTGCGTGGAGGTGGCCGACAACCTGACCGGGGTCGTGCTCGTCCGCGACACCAAGGACCGGGACGGCGGCACCCTCGCCTTCACCCCGACCTCCTGGGCGAGCTTCATCGCGCTGGCGAAGACGACCGCCCCGACCCCCTGACCGCCCGCTGACGCCGAAGCCCCGACCAGCCGAAGCCCGACTGGGCGGGGCTTCGGCGTGTGTCGGCCCAGCGGCCGACCCCCACTTGGCGAACCCGTGTCCCGAAGAACCGCGAGAGCGCAGACGGCTCAGCTCGACAGGGCCTGAAGCGGCAACCTCACCCGGCTCGCAGGCATCCCGCCACGCCGGGCGGGCAGCCCGTTACGCCGAGGTCAGAGGCGCAGCAGCATCCGGGTGTTGCCCAGGGTGTTGGGCTTGACCCGTTCCAGGTCGAGGAACTCGGCGACACCCTCGTCGTAGGAGCGCAGCAGCTGCTCGTAGACGGGGTGCGGCACCGGGGCCCCGTCGATCTCGGTGAAGCCGAAGGAGGCGAAGAAGCTGGTCTCGAAGGTCAGGACGAAGATCCGGGCCACTCCCAGCTCCCGGGCCGCGCCGATCAGCTCGGCGACGATCCGGTGCCCGATCCGATGGCCCCGGAAGCGGGGGTCGACGGCGACCGTACGGATCTCGGCCAGGTCCTCCCACATGACGTGCAGGGCCCCGCAGCCCACCACCTGGCCGTCGCTGAGCCGGCTGGCCACCCGGAACTCCTGCACGTCCTCGTACAGGGTGACGGTGGCCTTGCTGAGCAGCCGCCGGTCGTCGGTGTAGGTGTCGACCAGCCGCCGGATGGCCCGTACGTCGGCAGTACGGGCCCGCCGGATCACGATGTCGTCAGGCACCGTCGCCTCGGCGCTCACTCAGTCTCCGGCAGGTCGACGCAGCGCCCGGCCGCCCACCAGGGCTCGACCAGGTCGAGGGTCTCGTCCCCGAAGGGGTTGACTCCGGGCCCGGCACCCAGGGCGTGACCCAGGTGCACATGCAGGCACTTGACCCGGCCGGGCATGCCACCGGCGGAGATCCCGGCGATCTCCGGTACCTCCGCGATGGCCTCCCGGCGGGTCAGGTAGTCCTCGTGCGCGGCCCGGTAGCGGGCGGCCAACTCCGGGTCGGTGGCCAGCCGGTCGGCCATCTCCCGCATCAACCCGGCCGACTCCAGGCGGCTGCACGCGGCCGTCGCCCGGGGGCAGGTCAGGTAGTACAGCGTGGGAAACGGGGTGCCGTCGGCCAGCCGGGGGGTCGTCTCCACCACGTCGGGCAGCCCGCAGGGGCAGCGGTGGGCCA
Organism: Micromonospora sp. NBC_01739; assembly: GCF_035920385.1. Classification (GTDB taxonomy): domain Bacteria; phylum Actinomycetota; class Actinomycetes; order Mycobacteriales; family Micromonosporaceae; genus Micromonospora. The sequence goes on from NZ_CP109151.1 coordinate 4,008,010, forward strand.
CCGCACGGGTCCCCCGGGGCGGGCGGCCGAGCTGGGCGGCCACCGCCGCCAGGTCGGCCTCGGTGGCCGGCTCACGCTTCGGTGGGGGTACGGAAGCCGCCGCCGGCTCCGGCGGTGGTACGACAGTCACGGTGCCATCTCTCGTTCGGTGCTCACTCGTCCAACTGCGAGTCGGTCGTCGGGTCGAGCTGCGCGGCGTCAGCGGCCCGCACACTCGACCACAGGGTGTCGTACCAGGGGTCCGGCTCGACCGGTACCTCCGGTTCCCCGCTCCGGCCCGCGTCCCGGGCCGCCCCGGCCGGGTCCTCCAGCAGGATCACCATCTTCTCGCCGGGCCGGTGCATGAAGAACCGTTCCCGGGCCTTCGTCTCGATGTACGCCTCGTCCTGCCACTTCTCGGCCTCGCTGGTCAGCTCGGCGATCAGTCTGCGCTGGGCCGCCTGGGCGGCCTCCATCCGTTCGATGTCGGCCTGCTGATCCAGGTAGACCCGAACCGGATAGGTGTAGGCCAGCGCCAAGGCGATCAACACCGCGATCAGCACGGTGGCGCGGCCGGTGAGACCTCGGGGTCGGGGGGCAGCCATCCGGGTCACCCCGCCGGCCGCCGCCCGCCTGGCGGCAGGCCGCTTGGCGGAGCGTACGCCCTCGGCACCGCGGGCGGCCGACGGTGCGCGACCGGCGGTACGCGACTGGGCGCGCACCCCGCTGTCACGGACCGCGCCTCGCCCGGTGCCGGGGCGGACCGGCCGGCGGGCCGGACGCTGACCACCCGGCGTGCGGCGCTGCTGCATCACACCCCTCCCCCGAGGTCTCGCTTCGGCTCAGGCGGAACGGTAGCGCGGGAAAGCGCCCGCGCCGGCGTACCGCGCCGCGTCGGCCAGCTCCTCCTCGATCCGCAGGAGCTGGTTGTACTTCGCCACCCGGTCCGAGCGGGCCGGGGCACCGGTCTTGATCTGGCCGCAGCCGGTGGCCACCGCCAGGTCGGCGATGGTGGTGTCCTCGGTTTCCCCGGACCGGTGGCTCATCATGCACTTGAAGCCGGCCCGGTGGGCCAGGTCGACCGCGTCCAGGGTCTCGGTCAGCGAACCGATCTGGTTGACCTTCACCAGTACGGCGTTGGCGGCCTTCTCGGCGATGCCCCGGGCGATGCGCTGCGGGTTGGTGACGAACAGGTCGTCCCCGACGATCTGGACCCGGTCCCCGATCGCGGCGGTCAGGGTCTGCCAGCCGGTCCAGTCGTCCTCGGCCAGGGGGTCCTCGATCGACACGATCGGGTACGCGTCGGCGAGCTTGGTGTAGTACTCGCTCATCTCCTCGGCGGTCTTGGCGACCCCCTCGAAGGTGTAGCGGCCGTCGGCGAAGAACTCCGTGGCCGCCACGTCCAGGGCGAAGACGATGTCCGTACCGAGCCGGTAACCGGCCTTCTCCACCGCCTCGGCGATCAGGTCCAGCGCGGCGGCGTTGGTGGGCAGGTTCGGCGCGAAGCCCCCCTCGTCACCGAGCCCGGTCGACAGGTCCTTCTTCTTCAGCACCGACTTCAGCGCGTGGTAGACCTCCGCACCGGAGCGCAGCGCCTCCCGGAAGCTGGGGGCCCCGATCGGCGCGATCATGAACTCCTGGATGTCGACATTGCTGTCGGCGTGCGCCCCACCGTTGAGGATGTTCATCATCGGCACCGGCAGCAGGTGCGCGTTCGGGCCGCCCAGGTAGCGGAAGAGGCTCAGCTCGGCGCTGCCGGCCGCGGCCTTGGCCACCGCCAGCGAGACCCCGAGGATGGCGTTGGCGCCCAGCTCGGCCTTGTTGTCGGTGCCGTCGATGTCGAGCATCTTCTGGTCGATGACCCGCTGCTCGCTGGCCTCGTAGCCGATCAGCTGGTCGACGATCCGGTCCTCGATGTTGGCGACCGCCTTCTCCACTCCCTTGCCCAGGTAGCGGCTCTTGTCACCGTCGCGCAGCTCGATCGCCTCGAAGGCGCCGGTCGAGGCGCCGGAGGGCACGGCCGCCCGGGAGATCGTCCCGTCGTCCAGCCCGACCTCGACCTCGACGGTCGGGTTACCCCGCGAGTCCAGGATCTCCCGAGCCTCGATTACCTCGATGGTTGCCACTGAGTCGCTCCCTTTGTGTGGTCTCGTCCGGTATCGGCCGCGACGGTGCGGCTGAGGCAGGTGTTGAACGCAGCGTATCGGTCCCGGCCTGCCCGCATGGCGACCGGGCGGGTCCTGGGCGGCCGGGGCAGGTCGGACATTCCCGGATTCTCGTGCCTCAACCGGCAACGAGTTTGCGTGAGCGGGACCTGATCGATCAGGCTTGTCGCCATGTCCGCCGCCTCGACCACCCTTCGCACCCTCGCCGCGTCGGTCGCCGTGTTGCTCACCGTCACCGGATGCCAGGCTCTGGACGACGCCGGGCGGGCCATGGGACGGTCCGACATCGTCAATGATCTGGCCGCCCGGATCGACCGGGCCCTGGAGATGACCTACTCGGCGGAGTACCAGCTCGGCGGAGGGCGGACCGCCCTGATCACCCAGGCCCAGGACCCGGCCCGGTCCGCGTACGAGTGGCCCGGCGGGAAGCTGACGGTCACCGCCGAGGCGACCACCCACTGCGAGACCGAGGGCAAGCGCCCGGTCTGCACCCTGGAGGCGCCGCCGGCCGTCAACAGCAAGCCCTCCGTGGTGGTCTACGCCGCCGCCGAGCGGGAGGGTCTGGTCACCCCGCCGATGGTGATGGGGCTGCTGACCGCCGCCGCCCTGGACCCGGGGACGGTCATCACCCAGAGCAGCACCACCATCGCCGGGCTCCTCGCCACCTGCGTCGAGGTACGGCAGAGCAGCGAGGACTTCTCCGCCTGCGTGACCGGTGAGGGCGCGCTGGGCAGCTTCACCGGCCGGATCGACGGCGAGCCCGTGGAGGTGGCGATGAGCCGCTTCCGGGAGCAGGTCGACGGGGCGGCCTTCGAGCTGCCGAAGGGGGCCGGGATCGTGGATCGTCGGCAGAGCGGCTCCTGACCCTCACACCCCCAGCAGAGTCCGCAGATGCCGCGGCGGCGGGCAGTTGTGGGCCAGCATCTCGTCATGCCACTCGCGTAGCGACACCCCGGCGGGTCGGGCGGCGGCGATCTGCGCCACCTCGTGGTAGCCGACGAAGTAGGTGGACAGCTGGGTGGAGGTGAGCAGGGCACGCCGCCACTTGCCCGCCGCCTCGCCCTCCTCCTGGAAACCGCGCCCGGTCAGCAGCGCCATCGCCTCCGCCTCGGGCAGGTCCTCGGCGTGCACCAACTGGTCGAGCAGGGCGTTGATGGTCATCCGGAGCTGCATCTTGAGCTGCTGAAGGCGTACCGGCAGGCCACCGAAGCCGTGCTCGACCATCAACTGTTCGGCGTAGACCGCCCAGCCCTCCACGAACGGACCGGATCGGGTCAGCGCCCGTACCCGGGTGGAGCCCAGGTGGCGGCGGGCGTGGGCGAGTTGCAGGAAGTGCCCCGGCATCGCCTCGTGCACGGTCAGATTGCGGATCATGTGGTCGTTGTACTCGCGGTAGAAGGAGTCCACCTTGTGGGCCGGCCAGTCCGCCGGGGCGGGTGCGATGCAGTAGAAGGTCGGCAGGTCGGCCGCCTCCAGGGCACCGGGGGCGTCGCAGTAGGCCACCGCCACCCCCCGGGCGAACTCCGGCATCACCTGGATCACGCACGGGTCCTCCGGCACGGTGACCAGGTCGTGGGCGCGGACGAAGTCGCTGGCCTCGTCCATGGTGATCGAGGCCAGGTCGACGATGGTCTGGTCGTCGGGATGTTCGGCGGCGAGCAGGTCCAGGGCTCGGCGTACCGCCTGGTCGTCAGCCGGGCCGCCGACCAGGTCGACCGCGGCCGCGCGGATCTCCTCACCGATCCGGTCCAGGGCCTCCCAGGCCCGACGCTGGATCTCGGCGGCACTCAGCTCGGTGTCCAGGGCGTACCACAGTTTCGCCTCCCACCGACGGCGGCCCAGTCGCGGATCGCGGCCGGGTCCCGCGTCTACCGCAAGACCGGCGCGCAGCCAGGCGACGAACTCCTCCAGGGCGGCGATCGCGCCGGTGGCCGCCAGCTCTACCTGGTCCAGCAGGGCGGGGGCCTGGTCGACCAGGGCCGGGACCTGGTCGCGGATCAGCGCCGCCGCGCCGGTGAACTGCCCGACCGCGGTCTCGGCATGGATGCGGGGCATGTCGCCCAGGGTGGCGCGGGCGGTGGCCAGGGCATCCGGCACGGCCGTCAGCCGACCCACCAGGGCGGTAAGCCGCTGCTCGGCCGGGGCGTACGGCCGGGCCAGGAGCTGGTACAGCAGGGGCCCGGGGTTGTGCACGAGGGGGTTCCACTCGTGCTCACGGATCTCGGTCAGCTCGAACATCTGCCGGTCGACCAGGGTGGACAGCAGGGCGTGGTCCACCTGCTCGTCGACCTCCAGGGCCTCCGGGTCGATCTCGCACAGGACACTCGCGGCGTCCACCAGCATGGCCCGGTCCCCGGCCACGGCCTCGGCACTGAGATCCGGCAACCGGTCGTCGAACCGATGATCCCCCGCCGCAGTGGCCATCCCCGGCCGACTGACCAGCAGAGCCTCGACGATCCGCTCCCCCACCACCCCAAACGGTTCCACCCCCCGACCCTACCCACCGAACCGACCCCCCGCCGCCATCCGGTTGATCAAGAGGTTTGCGTCTACCGGGGCGCGATTCCAGACGCAAACTTCTTGATCAACTCGACGGAGTGGGGGGTTCGGGGAGGGTTTTCGCGTAGGCGAGGGTGGTGTGGCGGAGGGCGGATTCGGGGTTCAGGCCGGCGGCCTGCGCTTGAGCCACTGTGGACAGGAGGGTGGCGCCCAGGGCCTGTTCGGGAGTCGGTTGGGTCTCGGGGGTGGGGAGGGGGGCGGTCAGGTTGGCGCGGGCGGCGCGGTCCAGGATCTGCGTGGCCAGGGCCAGGGCGGGCTGGCTCAGCGCGATGCCCTCCAGCACCGACTTGCGGGCCTTCTCGGACTGCTTGATCCGCTCCCAGTTGGCGGTGATCTCCTCCAGGCTGCCCGCCTCTTCCCCGGCGAAGACATGCGGATTACGGCGGATCATCTTGTCGACCAGCCCACCGGCAACATCGTCGATGGTCCACCGCTCGTCCTCGGGCAACTCCTCGGCCAGCCGGGCGTGCAGCACCACCTGAAGCAGCACGTCGCCCAACTCCTCGCGGAGCCCGTCGGTGTCCGAGGCGACGATCGCGTCGTACGCCTCGTAGCACTCCTCCAACAGGAAACCGGCCAGGCTCTGGTGGGTCTGGGCCCGCTTCCAGGGATCACCACCGGGCGAGAGCAACCGGTCCAGCACGGCCACCGCGTCGAGCAGCCGAGCCCCCGGGGGATCCCAGGAGCCGTACATCAGCTCCAGCTCGGCCAGCCCCGGCTGCCGGGCCAGGCGCAGGCCGAGTTCCCGGGCCAGGGTCTCGTCACCGGCCGGGCCGGCCAACCAGACCACGGTGTCGTGGGCCGCCGCGGCGTCCAGCAGCGCCGGCACCACCGGGCCGTCCGGCACCCGCACCTGACCGCCCGCCGACCGGATCGCCGTGGCCAGCTCACTCTCCGCCCCGGCCAGCACCACAGCGGTGCGTACGACATCCCAGGCGGCTGCCGTCAGCAGACCGGCCGGCAACCGGGGTGAGGTCACCAGTAGGACGATCCGGGGCATGCTCAGCCGTGCCCGTGACCCGCGGGGTCCCCTTCGTCCCCGGGACCCGTCGGCATCGGCTTCGGGGTGGAGATGTCCGTGACCGCCGTGGAGGCGGGCTCACCCAGCGGCACGCCCACCGCGACGATCGGAGTCGCACCCGAGAAGCTCAACACCGGGAACACCAGCGGACGGTAACGGGGGTTGACGGTCACGTCGTACGCCTTGACCGCCTCGGCCAGCGAGTTGCGGTTGGCCAGGGCGTAGCGCAGCTGCTCCCCGTCGAGCTGGCTGGCCGCCTGCTCCACAGTCACCTCGGCCGGTACGGCGCCGGCCCGTTTGCCGGCCGCGACCAGGTCGGCCAGCTCCTGCTGGGTCGGGGCCACCGGCTCGCCGACCGGGATACCGGACAGGCAGCTGTACAGCTCGGCGGTGCGCCGCACGTACTCGGTCTCGGGGTTCATCCCGACACCCTGGGCGATCTGCGCGGGATCGACGACGTTCTGCGGCCGGTAGTTCTCGGCGGCGGAGACCCGCTCGCACACCTCGTTGAGCACCAGGACGCTGACCACCTCGCTGCGCCCGGGCAGCCGGGGCTGCTGCCCCGGCATGGCCGCGTCCTCCTCGGTCGGCGCCGGGTTGTTCACCCGGGCGTCGTCGATGATCGCGGTGACCGCATCCTCGGTGACCGCATGGTCACCGACATAGGCGGCGACACCGGGTTCGGAACGACAGCCGGCGAGGGCAACCAGGCCGACCGCCATGCTGGCGACGGCGACAAGACGGCGAGCACGCATTCCGTCACTCTCTCATGAGCGGTCCCCGCCCTGGCTGGGAGGGTTCCGCCGCAGCCTCGCCAGGTGCATCAGCGGGCGGCGGCGGTGGCCGGTTGGGCGGGGGTGGGGGTGGGGGCCCCGAGGACGTCGGAGAGCAACTGGGCGCACCAGTCCAGCAGGGCTTGGTCGCGCAGGGGCTCCCCGCCGATCCGGCGGGTGGTCGGACGCGGGACGCTGACCTGGTCCAACGCGGACTTGTAGACCGAGTCGGGGTGGTAGCGCTTGAGCCGCAACTGCTTGGAATCCGGCAGCGGCAGCGGACTGAACCGCAGGTGCTTGCCCTGCACACTGACGTCGGTCAGGCCGTAGCGGCGGGCCAGCAGCCGGAACCGCGCCACCGCGATCAGGTTCTGCACCGGGGCGGGCGGCTCGCCGTACCGGTCGGTCATCTCGGCGGCCACCTCGCGCAGCCGCTCCTCGTCCCGGGCCTCGGCGAGCTTGCGGTACATCTCCAGACGCAGCCGCTCCACACCGACGTAGTCGTGCGGCAGGTGGGCGTCCACCGGCAGGTCGATCTTGACGTCGGTCTCCTCCTCGGGCTGCTCGCCCTTGAAGGCGGACACCGCCTCACCGACCATCCGCACGTACAGGTCGAACCCGACGCCCTCGATGTGGCCGGACTGCTCGCCGCCGAGCAGGTTGCCGGCCCCCCGGATCTCCAGGTCCTTCATCGCCACGTACATGCCGGCACCCAACTCGGTGTGCTGGGCGATGGTGGCCAGCCGCTCGTGGGCGTGTTCGGTCAGCGGCTTGTCCGGCGGGTAGAGGAAGTACGCGTACGCCCGCTCCCGGCCCCGGCCAACCCGGCCCCGGATCTGGTGCAGCTGGGCCAGGCCCAGCAGGTCGGCCCGCTCCACGATGAGTGTGTTGGCGTTCGGGATGTCGATGCCGGACTCCACGATCGTGGTGCAGACCAGCACGTCGAACTCCTTCTCCCAGAAGCCGACCATGACCTTCTCCAGGGCCTCCTCGCCCATCTGGCCATGCGCCACCGCCACCCGGGCCTCGGGCACCAGTTCCCGCAGCTTGCGGGCGGTCCGCTCGATCGACTCCACCCGGTTGTGCAGGTAGAAGACCTGGCCGTCGCGGAGCAGCTCACGGTGGATCGCGGCGGCCACCTGCCGGTCGTCGTACGCCCCGACGGCGGTGAGCACCGGGTGCCGCTCCTCCGGCGGGGTGGCGATGGTGGACATCTCCCGGATGCCGGTGATCGCCATCTCCAGGGTTCGCGGGATCGGGGTGGCCGACATGCTCAGCACGTCCACCGCGGCCCGCATCGACTTCAGGTGTTCCTTGTGCTCCACCCCGAAACGCTGTTCCTCGTCGACGATCACCAGCCCCAGCGACTTGAACCGGGTGGCGGCCGCCAGCAGCCGGTGGGTGCCGATGACGATGTCGGCCGTGCCGTTGGCCACCATCTCCAGGGTCTGCTCGGCCTCCTTCGGGGTCTGGAACCGGGACAGCTGCCGGATGGTCACCGGGAACTGGCTCATCCGCTCCGCGAAGGTGTTGTAGTGCTGCTGCACCAGCAGGGTGGTCGGCACCAGCACGGCGACCTGCTTGCCGTCCTGCACCGCCTTGAAGGCCGCGCGTACCGCGATCTCGGTCTTGCCGTAGCCGACGTCGCCGCAGATCAGCCGGTCCATCGGGACGCTCTGCTCCATGTCCCGCTTGACCTCTTCGATCGCGGCCAGCTGGTCGGGGGTCTCCTGCCAGGGGAAGGCGTCCTCCAACTCCCGCTGCCAGGGGGTGTCCGGCCCGAAGTTGTGGCCCTTGGAGGCCTTGCGGGCGGCGTAGAGCTGAATCAGCTGGGCGGCGATCTCCTTGACCGCCTTGCGGGCCCGGGCCTTGGACTTCTGCCAGTCCGAGCCGCCCATCTTGTGCAGGGTGGGCTGCTCACCGCCGACGTACCGGCTGAGCTGGTCGAGCTGGTCGGTGGGGACGAAGAGACGGTCGCCCGGCTGGCCGCGCTTGCTCGGGGCGTACTCGATGACGAGGTACTCCCGGGAGGCCCCGTTGACCGTACGCTGCACCAACTCCACGTACCGGCCGATGCCGTGCTGCTCGTGCACCACATGGTCACCGGCGCGCAGCTCCAACGGGTCGATGGTGTTGCGCCGACGGCTCGGCATCTTGCGCATGTCCCGGGTGGAGGCACCCCGTCCACCGGTGACGTCGTTGCCGGTCAGCAGCACGAACCGGGCCGCCTCGTCGACGAAACCACCGGTCAGGCTGCCGCAGGTGACCAGCAGTTCACCGGCGGTGGGGGCCGCCGGCACCTGCTCGGTCATCCTGGCCCCCAGGCCACCGTCGCGCAGCACCTGCACCGCCCGCTGGGCGGGACCGTGCCCCTCGAAGACCAGCGCGATCGACCAGCCCTCGCCGGCCCACCGCTTGAGGTCGTCGACCACCCGGGCGGTCTCCCCGTGGTAGAGGGGCGCCGGCTGGGCGGCCAGGGTCACCGCGATCGCGTCGTCCGGGGTGACCTCTACGGTGGCCGGTTCGTCCTCCCAGGGCTGCCGTTGCGCCGCACCCGGCTCGGCCAGCCCGAAGGGGGACAGGGTCCACCAGGGCTGGCGCAGGGTGGCGGCGTGTGCGCGTACCTCGGCCAGGGTCCGGAAGGCGGCGGCGCCCAGGTCGATCGGGGCCTGGCCCCCGACGGCGGCGGCGGCCCAACTGGCCGCCAGGAACTCATCCGAGGTACGCACCAGGTCGTGGGCGCGGGTGCGGATCCGCTCCGGGTCGCAGAGCAGTACGTGGGTGCCGGCGGGCATGCAGTCCAGCAGCAGCTCCATGGAGTTCGCGCCGATCAGCGCCGGGGCCAGGGACTCCATCCCCTCCACCGGTACCCCGCCGGCCAGCTTGTCCAGGATCTCGGCCAGTTCCGGATGCTGCCCGGCCAGGGCGGCGGCCCGCTCCCGTACCGCCGGGGTGAGCAGCAGTTCCCGACAGGGCGGTGCCCAGAGCTGGGGAACCTGCTCGATGGTGCGCTGGTCGGCGACCGCGAAGGTGCGGATCTCCTCCACCTCGTCGCCCCAGAACTCGACCCGACAGGGGTGCTCGTCCGTGGGCGGGAAGACGTCCAGAATGCCGCCGCGTACGGCGAACTCACCCCGCTTGGTGACCAGGTCGACCCGGGCGTACGCCATGTCGGTCAACCGGCGGGCGACCTGCTCCAGGTCGGCCTCGTCCCCGGCGGACAGCCGCACCGGCTCCAGGTCACCGAGCCCCTTGAGCTGCGGTTGCAGCAGGGACCGCACCGGGGCCACGACCACCCGCAACGGCCCGGTACGCCCGTGCGCGTCCGTGGAGTCCGGATGGGCCAGCCGGCGCAGCACCGCCAGCCGCCGACCCACCGTGTCCGAGCGGGGGGAGAGCCGCTCGTGCGGCAGGGTCTCCCAGCTAGGGAAGATCGCCACCTGCTCGGCCGGCAGCAGGCTGCCCAGCGCGGCGACCAGGTCCTCGGCCTCCCGACTGGTCGCCGTCACCGCCAGCACCGGCCGCCCCGCGCCGCCGCCCGGTTTGTCGGCTGCGGTGGTGGGGTCGGCCGCGACGGCGGCCACCGCGAACGGGCGCAGGGCCGGCGGGGCGGTCAGGTCGAGACCGTCGACCTGGGCCGCACCGGAGCGCGCCAGGTCACGAACCCGGGCCAGACCGGGGTCGGCGAGGGCTGCGGCGAACAGTCCGGTGAGCGCAGTCATGATCACTTCCGAGGCGGGGACACGACGAGCACCCCGCGTCCGGCCGGACGGGGGGTCATACCGGTCGACACTATCGCTCCGGGCCGACGATCCACCGCCGTCCACGGCTGTTGCCGTGCTCAGGTTCACCCCGCACCCGCCGACCGGCCTTGACGCTGCCACCGCTCTGTGATCGGCTGCCCCCGCTGGACGGGGATGTGGTACGCAGTTCGACGTTACGGGCGTTTTCGCCGACCGCGACCCACACCCCGGTCGCAGTGCAGGTCCCCCGCGGACGACACCTTCCCTCCCGACGCCCGTATCCACCGGAGACCGGAGAACCGTGACCGATCCGCCACCCGGCTACCCACCCCCACCCCCGCCGTACGGCGGCCAACCCCCCGCCGTGCCCCCACACCATGCGCCGTACCACGGCCAGCCCTCGGGTCCTCCCCCACCACAAGCGCCCATGGTCGCCCGCATTCCGCAGGACCAGCCCTTCGTCGTACGCCCCAACCTCGTCAAGCGAGGGCTGCTCTTCGGCGGCATCACGCCGCTGCTCGTCGCCCCGCTCGCCACCTGCGCCAGCCTCGGCATCCTGGATTCCGCCGACCCCGACCTGCGCGAGAACGCCGCTTTGAGCATCCTGGGCCTGGTGGGCTGCCTGCTCGCGCTGAGCGCCGTCCCGATCGGGATCCAGTTGTGGTTGCTCGGGCGTGCCCCGGTGCTGGCGCTGGGCCCGGCCGGGCTGTGGATCCGCACCCGACCCACCCGTGGCCAGGCTGTCTGGTTGCCCTGGGAGGCCATCGCGCAGATCTCCCGCCGCCGCTGGACCTTCGAGAAGATGCTCGTGGTCAAGCCCTACGATCCCCGGATACTGCCGAAGGCAGGCTTCTACACGGCGCTGGACAGTGCGGCAATGAGCGCCCTGCACGGTTCCGGCCTGGTGGCCACCCTCAACTTCGCCGACAAGTCCGAGGCGGAGATCCTCGCCGCCGTCGCCCATTTCAGCGCCAACCGCTGCCGCCTCACCTAACGGCACCCACCTCACCCCCACCCCCACCCCCTCCCCCTCCCCCTCCCGCCGCGTTGATCATGAGGTTGGCGGCAGTTTTATAGATCGAGATCGCCGCCAACCTCATGATCAACGGGGGTGGGGGGTGGGGTGGGTTAGTAGCGGACGGAGATGCGGCGGGCCAGGGGGTCGACGCGTACCTGGCCACCGTAGGGGATGATCAACTGGGGGTCGGTGTGGCCGAAGTCCACGTCGAAGACCAGCACCGCCTCCGGGGCGTACTCGGCGAAGGCCCGGCTGACCGCGGCGCGCTGCTGCTGGGCGTACGTCGTCTTCTCGGGTGGGGTGAGCCGGCGGCCGAACTCCCACGCCTTGGCGCGACCGACCAGGGCGGCGGGGAAGCCGGCCAGCAGGCCTCGCTCGCCCAGGTTGCGCAGCATCCGGTAGACCTCGACGGCCGACGGCAACTCCTCGGAGGTCTCCATCAGGAAGACCGAGCCGTGCAGCGACTCCGTCGGGGCGACCCGGTCGGCGGCGAGCAGCCAGTGCAGTATCTCCAGGTTGCCGCCCCAGGTGGGCCCCTCGACCACCTTCGCCGGGCCCTGCCAGTGCCAACCGGTGCCGGGGAACATCACCGGCTCCTTTGCCAGGCAGTCGGGATCGCTCCAGTCGCTCGGCTCGTCGCCCCACTGCGGGGCCGGGGACAGGTCGTACCAGTCGGAGCGGAACAGGGCCGCCCGCAGCGAGTCGGCCGTGAGCGGGTGCAGGGCGCCGGGCCGCCCGAGGTGCACCAGCACCGACCCGCCGTGGTAGCTAACCACCCCCAGCCGGTGCAGGTGGTTCAGCAGGTTGGTGTTGTCCGAGTATCCGAAGTAGGGCTTGGGGTTGGCCCGCAGCACCTCGTCGTCCAGGTGCGGGGTGACGGTGATCAGGTCGTCGCCGCCGACGGTGGCCAGGACGGCGGTGATGCTCGGGTCGGCGAAGGCGGCGGTCAGGTCGCGGGCCCGGGCACGCGGGTCGGCGCCCATGACCCGGGTGGTCGGGTACTCGACCGGCTCCAGGCCGAAGTCCTCGCGCAGCCGACGCAGCCCCAACTCGTGTACGTGGGGGAAGAGGGCCGGCAGACCGGCCGAGGGCGAGACCACCGCGACGCGGTCGCCGGGCCGGGGCTTGGGTGGGTAGATCAACACTCCCCGACGGTACGGCGTGGTATTGATCACCGCAGCCCGGTTTCGGCGGCCCGCACCCCGGCGCTGCTCGGGGCGATATCACCGTCCCGACCAGCACTGGTATCCGCCGATCGACAGTCCGTGACGTTAAGGAGGGGCCCTTCCTATACAGAAAGCGATAACAAGGGTCCCCTCCTTTCATCCGGTCGTTCGCGGATACGATCGGGGGAAGTCGGACAGCGCTGTCCTTCGCACCAACGTGAGGAGCGCATGGTGACCGACCAGCACGATCACGACGGCCCCGACGCCGCCCTTCGCGCCGACATCCGCAGGCTGGGCACCCTGCTCGGACAGACCCTGGCCCGCCAGGAGGGTCGGCCCCTGCTCGACCTGGTGGAGGAGATCCGCGCCCAGGTCCGTACGGACGCCCCGGCCGCCGCCCGCCGCCTCGGTGGGCTCGACGTCACCACGGGCACCAAGCTGGCCCGTGCCTTCTCCACCTACTTCCACCTGGCCAACATCACCGAGCAGGTGCATCGGGCCCGTGACCTGCGGCGACGCCGGGCGATGCACGGTGGTTGGCTGGACCAGGCAGCCAAAATGATCTCCGAGCGGGGGGTACCGGCGGAGGAGATCGCCGCAGTGGCCCGCCGGTTGGCGATCCGCCCGGTCTTCACCGCCCACCCGACCGAGGCGGCCCGCCGTTCGATCCTGTCGAAGCTGCGCGCCATCGCCGACGAGTTGGACACCGAGACCGCCAACGCGATCCTCTACGGCGCCAGCGACGAGGGCCCGGCCAACCGCCGTCTGGCCGAACTGCTCGACCTGATGTGGCAGACCGACGAGCTGCGGCTGGACCGGCCCGACCCGACCGACGAGGCCCGCAACGCCATCTACTACCTGCGGGACCTGTACGCCGAGGCCGCCCCGCAGGTGCTCGACGACCTCGCCGAGACCCTGCGCACCCTGGGGGTGGAGACCTCACCGACGGCCCGCCCGCTGACCTTCGGCACCTGGATCGGCGGCGACCGCGACGGCAACCCCTTCGTCACCCCGACGGTCACCCGGGAGGTGCTGGCCATCCAGCACGAGCACGGGCTGACCGCCACCGAAGCGGCGATGGAAGAACTGATCAGCGAAGTGTCGGTGTCCCGCCGACTGCGCGGGGTGTCGCTGGACCTGTCCGCCAGCCTCGCCGCCGACCTGGACGCCCTGCCCGAGGTGGCCCCCCGGTTCCGCCGGGTCAACGCCGAGGAGCCGTACCGCCTCAAGGCCCGCTGCGTACGCGCCAAGCTGGCCAACACCCGGGCCCGGCTGCGCCTGGGCACCCCCCACGTACCGGGGCGGGACTACCGGGGCTCGGCCGAGCTGATCGCCGACCTGGAGCTGCTGCGCGCCTCCCTGGCCCGCAACTCCGGCCAGCTAACCGCCGTCGGACGGCTGGCCTCGACCATCCGTACGGTCTCCGCCTTCGGCCTGCACCTGGCGACCATGGACGTACGGGAGCACGCCGAGAAGCACCACGAGGTGCTGGCCCAGTTGTACGCCGCCGTCGGCGAGGTGGACGACTACCCCTCGTTGACCCGGTTGGAGCGCACCAAGCTGCTCGCCGACGAGCTGACCGGCCGTCGACCCCTGTCCGCCGCGGACACCCCCCTGTCCGAGTCGGCCCGCAAGACCTTCGACGTGTTCGGCACCATCCGGGAGGCCCAGGACCGGTTCGGCAGCGAGGTCATCGAGTCGTACATCATCTCGATGACCCTGGGGGTGGACGACGTACTGGCCGCGGTGGTGCTGGCCCGGGAGGCCGGGCTGATCGACGTGCACAGCGGCCGGGCCCGGATCGGCATCGTGCCGCTGCTGGAGACCCCCACCGAGCTGAACGCCGGTGGTGAACTGCTGGACGAGTTGTTGTCCCTGCCGGCGTACCGGGCCCTGGTGGCGGCCCGGGGAGATGTGCAGGAGGTGATGCTGGGCTACTCCGACTCCAACAAGGAGGCCGGCATCACCACCAGCCAGTGGTCCATCCACCGGGCCCAGCGGGCCCTGCGGGACGTGGCCGCCCGGCACGGGGTGCACCTGCGGCTGTTCCACGGCCGGGGCGGCACGGTGGGACGCGGCGGGGGGCCCACCCACGACGCGATCCTGGCCCAGCCGTACGGCACCCTGGACGGCGCGATCAAGGTGACCGAGCAGGGCGAGGTCATCTCCGACAAGTACACCCTGCCGGCCCTGGCCCGGGAGAACCTGGAACTGACCGTGGCCGCCGTGCTCCAGGCCACCCTGCTGCACACCGCGCCCCGGCAGCCGGCCGAGATGCTGGAGCGCTGGGACGCCACGATGGATGTGGTCTCCGAGTCCGCCTACCGGTCCTACCGGTCCCTGGTGGAGGATCCGGATCTGCCGGCGTACTTCTGGGCCTCCACCCCCACAGAGTTGCTCGGTGCGTTGAACATCGGCTCCCGGCCGGCCAAGCGGCCGAACACCGGGGCCGGGCTCGCCGGGCTACGGGCCATCCCGTGGGTGTTCGGCTGGACCCAGACCCGGCAGATCGTGCCCGGCTGGTTCGGGGTGGGCTCCGGCCTGGCCGCCGCCCGGGAGGCCGGGCTCTCCGAGGTGCTCGCCGAGATGCACCGCAACTGGCACTTCTTCCGCACCTTCCTGTCGAACGTGGAGATGATGCTGACCAAGACCGACCTGGGCATCGCCCGGCGGTACGTGGAGACCCTGGTCCCGAAGAAGCTGCACCCGATCTTCGACAAGATCGAGCAGGAGTACGAGCTGACCCGGCGCGAGGTGCTGGCCGTCACCGACTCACCGGACCTGCTGGAGAACTCCCCCGTGCTGCAACGCACCCTGGCGGTGCGGGACACCTACCTGGAGCCCCTGCACCACCTCCAGGTGGCCCTGCTCCGGCAGTACCGCGACTCCGGTGCCGCCGGCCGCGCGGTGATCACCGCCCCCGGTGGCCGCCGAGCCCCCAACGACGGCACCGCCCTGGAACGCGCCCTCCTGACCACCGTAAACGGCATAGCCGCCGGCATGCGCAACACCGGCTGACCCCCACCCACCCACCCACCCCCACCCCCGCCCCTTCAGCGTTGATCATGAGGTTGGCGGCACTCGTTGATCTCCAACGTGCCGTCAACCTCATGATCAACGGGGCTCTGTGGGGGTGGGGGTGGGGGGGTGGGGGGGGTGGGGGGTGGGGTTAGACGGTGGCGGGGAGGGCTTCTACGGCCATGGCCAGGGAGCCGAGTAGGGCGGCGTCCTGGGCGAAGGCCGACAGGACGATCTCCGGCTGGTACGGCAGGGCGTGGCTGAGGCGCGCGATGAGCAGCTCCCGGACCACCTCGTTGCCGGCGACGCTGCCGACCAGCACGATCCGGTGCGGGTCCAGCAGCAGACAGCAGGTGACCAGGTGCCGGGCCAGTTCGTCGACCCGCTGGCGCAGCTCGTCCCGGAAGCGGCCGGGTTGCACCGCGGCGGCGCAGAGGGCGGCGGCCTGGCCGGTCAGTCCCAGGCGCTGCGCCAACTCGTCCAGGGCCCGACCGGAGAAGGTGCTCTCCAGCATCGGCTCCAGGTTCGGGGGCCAGCTGTGATCCGTCAGGCCGTAGGCGATCTCACCGGCCGCGCCGTGGTGCCCGGCGACCACCTGGCCGCCGACCGTCACCGCTGCGGCCACCCCGGTCCCCAGCCCTATCACCAGACCCGGATCGACCCCCCGCAGGGCGCCCAGGCGCAGCTCGGCGTAGGCGGCGGCGTTGAGGTCGTTGGCCACCCGTACGGAGGCCACCCCCAGATGGGCCCGGACCTCGTCGGCCAGCCGCAGCTGCTCCCACCCGGGGACGTTCGGGGCCAGTTCGATGGAGTGGTCGTGGACCACCCCGGGGGAGGCGATGCCGGCTGCCACCAGGGTGCCACCGGTCCCGTCGGCGAGTTCCCGGGCCCGGTCGAGGGCCCGGGTGAGGGCCTGCCGCGCACCCTGCTCGGCGTTGGTCGGCAGTCGCTCGGAGACGAGCAGCCGACCGTTGACGTCGCCCACGCCGATCGCCATCTTCGTGCCGCCGAAATCGATACCGAGCAGTCGCGGGTTTGCCGGTTGTTCCATGGTGTTGTCAGATCGCCCTTCGGGCCGTCGGTCCAGGTACTTCTGCGCTCGCGGCGGCAGCACCGCCGCTGTCGCACCGTGCTGCCGGTGCTGCCCGGTCACGGGCTCACCCTCGCGGCGACCGCCTCGGCGAGCGCGGCATCGGCCCGGTGCAGCCGGTCCCGCAGGGTGTCCACCCGGGCCGCCACATCGTCCATGATGGAGCGCAGCTGCGCCACCTGTTGACGTACCGCGGTTTCCCCGGGGCCGTCCGCCTGGGCCCGTCGCAGCACGAATTCCGGGCGTACGGCGGCGGCCAGCAGATCCTCGATCGCGGCCTCGCCGAGCTGGTCGGCCAGCCCCAGATCGACCGCCGCCGCCCGGACCTCCTCGACGGTCCAGGTGGCTGGCGCACCGGCGCGTACCAGTCGACCCAGCAGGGAGTGGGCGCCCCGGAACGGTACGCCGTGGCGGGCCAGCGCGTCGGCGGCGGCCGTCGTGGTGGCACCCGCGGCGACGATCTCCTCGCTGGTCGGCGGACGCAGCGGATCGAGCTCCGCGATCAGCCCGCCGAGCAGGGAGAAGAAGCGGTACGCCCGGTCGTCGCTGTCCCAGAGCCGGGCCTGCACGTCCGTGGTGGCGTTGTTGGAGTCCTCCCACCAGGCCGCACCGACGTTGTTGAGCACGCTGGCGGCGTCGGCCGCGGCGGCACCGGCCATCGAGACCAGGTGTTCCAGTACGACCGGGTTGCGCTTCTGCGGCATGATGCTGCTGCCCTGGGTGAATGAGCCGGGGGTGACCACCCAGCCCCAGGTCAGCCAGTCCATCAGGGTACGGGCCAGCCGGGCCCCGGTGGCCAGTGACTGCGCGTTGAGGGTGGCCACCCGGACCAGGTGGTCCGCCCCGGCCACCGCCTCGTAGGAGTTGACGATGAGCTGCTCGAAGCCGAGCAGGTCCGCCAGCCGGCGGGGCGAGATGTCCAGGTCGGTGCCGGCGAAGGCACAGGAACCCAGGGGCGAGCGGTTCATCTCGTCCAGCAGGTCGGCGTAGGCGACCCCCTCACCGGCCAGCGCCTCGGCGTAGCCGGCGAAGACGTGCCCGATGCTGGTCGGCTGGGCCGGGCGACGGTGGGTGTAGCCGGTGATCACCACATCGGCGTGCCGGTCGGCCCGGTCCAGCACGGTCCGGCCGGTGGTCAGCACCGCGTCGAGCACCTGGAGCAGCTGGTCGCGCAGCACCATCCGGAACACCCCGGCGTCGAGGTCGTTGCGGCTACGGGCCAGTTGCACGCTGAGCTGGGCGGGTTCCACCCCGCAGGCGGCGGCAAGGCGCTTCTCCAGCGTGTAGTAGACGTCCTCCACGCTGCCGTCGTAGTCGAGGTCGCCGGGCCGGTCCTTGGCGAGCACCAGCAGGCCACGCAGCATCATCGCGGCGGAGTCGGCGGGGATCAGCCCCTGCTCGGCGAGCATGACGACGTGCGCCTGGCTGGCCTTGACCATGGCCGGGTACAGGTTGGCGACGTGATGCTCGAACACGACGCGAAGGTGGTGCTGTTGATACGTGGTCAGTGACGGGGTCATCGTGGCCTCCCAAGTGGTCCGTCGTCCTGCGCAGCCGGCATGTTGGTCATCCGAGGGCCTGGTCCGACCGTCCGGTCCCGTCGGGTCGGTCGGACCAGGCCGGTCGGTCGGACCAGTCGGGCTGGTCCGTCCCGGGCGGGCTGGGTAACGGTGCCGCCAGCCACGCCTCGATCACCTCACGCAGCCGCGCCCCGGCCAGGTGCCGGATGCGTTGCCCGGCCGCCTCGGTGGCCAGCGAGACATGCCCCGACCAGCCCTGCCAGGGGTCGGGCCGCGACTCGATGAGGACGTACGGGTAGGGGGTGGGCAGCTTCGGCTTCGGCGGTAGGTCCCCGGTGGCGGCCAGGTGCACCGCCTCCGGATCGAAGGCGAGCACGGCCGAACTCTCGTACGCTCCGCCGTGTCCCCGGGCCGGCAGGTCCCCGAAGATCTCGCCGGTCTCCTCCGGGCCGACCAACTGGAACCAGTTGACCAGCAGCAGGCTGGCCAGGTGTCGGCCGGAGACCCACTCCATCGCGGCGCGGACGGTGGAGAGGTTGGCGTCGTGACCGTTGACCACGAGCAGCCGGGGGAAACCCGACTCCACGATGCCGGCCAGCACGTCGCTGAGATAGCCCACGGCGATCTCCGGCCGCAGGGCCACCGTGCCCGGCCAGGGACGGGTCTGGCCGGGACAGGCGGCGTACGGTGCGGCCGGAAAGAGCACCGCCCGGGCGGTGCCGGTGGCCAGTTCCCCGGCGAACCCCTCGGCGAGCAGCAGGTCGGTGCCGAGGGGCAGGTGCGGACCGTGCCACTCGACGGCCCCCACCGGCAGCACCGCCAGGTCAGCCGCCTCGGCCACCGCGGCCAACGCGTGGCCGGGTACCCGGGTGATCGGCAGCAGTCCGCCCTCGGCCTTCCACCGTTCGATCAGTTCGTCCACTGCTCGGCCCTCCGGGTGGCGGTGCGGCTGCTCTCCAGCCGGCCGGAGAACCACATCACCACGAAGATCAGCGCCACCTGGAGCATGCCGTAGGCCGCGGCGGTGCCGAGTTCGAACGAGTACATCCGGTTGTTGATCGCCACCGAGATCGGCACGGTCGAGGAGGTGTAGATCAGCACCGAGGCGACGAACTCGCCGACACCGTGCACGAAGGCCAGCAGGGCACCGGCGAGCACGCCGGGCAGCATCAGCCGTACGGTGATGGTGTAGAAGGCCCGCAGCCAGGAGGCGCCGAGGTTACGGGCGGCCTCCTCCAGCGAGGGGTCGATCAGCGCCAGGGCGGCGGAGCTGGACCGGAACACGATCGGCAGGAACCGCACGAAGTAGGCCAGCGGCAGGATCCAGAAGGTGCCGATCAGCACCTGCCCGAAGCTGAAGGCGTTGCCGGTGCTGAAGGCCGAGATCAGGTTGATCGCCACGACCGTTCCGGGCAGGGCCCAGGCGATCATGACCGCCACGTCGAGCAGCCCACGGCCGAAGAACTTCAGGCGCCGCACGGCGTACGCGACGAGCACACCGATCACCACACAACCGACGGCGGCGAGCAGGCTCATCTGCAGCGAGTTGAGGATCGGCTCGAACGCCTTGGGGTCGGAGAAGATGGTGACGAAGTTGTCCAGGGTGTACGTCTCCGGCAACACCTGGGTGGTCCAGGTCCGGTTCTCCGAGAAGGCCACCAGGGCGATCGTGGCCACCGGGGCGAGCAGCACCATCGTGGCCAGCACCGAGGCGATCGGGGCCAGCCACCGGCCGATCGGGTTGTTCAGCTCCCGGCGGTTCGCCGAGATGCCCTTCGACTGCGACTGGTAGCTGCGCCGACCCTCGTACCACCGCATCGCCAGCAGGAAGATGATCGAGACGATGCCCAGCACGGAGGCGTACGCCGAGGCCATCGGCAGGTCGCCGTTGGTGCGGTTGATGTAGATCTGCATCGTCATGGTCTGACTGACGTTGAACAGCAGAGGCGCGGTGTACGAGGCCAGCGAGGTCATGAAGACCAGCAGGGAGGCCGAGACCATCGCGGGGGTGAGCATCGGCAGCAGGACGGTACGCCAGACCCGTACCCGCCCGGCACCGAGGTTGTAGGCCGCCTCCTCGACGGAGGGGTCCATCCCGGCCAGCGCGGCGGCGGCGGCCAGGTAGAAGAAGGGGTACATGGTGAAGGTGTGCACCACCAGCACCCCGGCGATCCCGTCGAAGGCCAGGATCGGCCGTTCGGTGCCGAAGAGGGCCTGCAGCCCTCGGGGCAGGATGCCGATGTTGCTGTAGAGCAGCTGGAAGGAGACCGCGCCGATCAGCGGCGGCAGGGCGGCCGGCACCAGGATGATCGCCTCGATGAGGCGGCGACCCCGGAAGCTGAACCGCTTGAGCAGGAAGGCCATCGTCACGCCGACGATGCCGCAGAGCAGCACGCTGGCCGCCGAGATGAACAGGGAGGTGAACAGCGACTCCCGGGCCACCCCGGAGGAGGTGAAGAACTGGAGGTAGTTGCGGGTGCCGTTCTCGCTGACGCTCTCCGAGAAGGTGGCGAACATCGGGTGCACGACATAGCCGTAGAGCACCAGGACCAGCGGCAGCACGAGCAGGTACGGGAACCACTGCGAGTTGGTGCCGCCGGCCAGACGCTGGCGCAGCCAGGCCAGCCGGGGCGGGGCGGTTTCGGGCAGAGCGGTCACGGCTTGACCACCCAGAGCCGTTCCCGGACCAGCCGCAGGCCCACCAGGTCACCGACGTTGATGCTCGACGGCGCGTCGACGACGGCCGCCATCACCTCGGTACCCTCGGCGTCCACGGTCAGGTTGGTGGCCATTCCGGTGAACTCGACATGGGTGACCCGACCCCGCAGGGCGGACTCGTCCTCCCCACTCGCGAGGGTGATGTGCTCGGGACGGACCGACACCAGGGCGGTGTCACCCTCGGTGAGACCGTGTCCCGTGGCGGCGCCGACCTCGATGGTCGTGCCGTTGGGCAGGCGTACCTCGACCCGGTTCTCAGCGGCACCGACCACCGGCAGGCTCAGCACGTTGCTGCGCCCGATGAAGCGGGCCACGAAGGCGTTGGCGGGCCGGTAGTAGATCTCCTGCGGGGAGCCGACCTGCTGGACCTTGCCGGACTGCATGACGGCGATCCGGTCCGACATGGCCATCGCCTCGGCCTGGTCGTGGGTGACGTAGATGGCGGTGTTGCCGCTCTCCCGCTGGATGCGCCGGATCTCGGTGCGGGTCTCCTCGCGCAGCTTGGCGTCCAGGTTGGACAGCGGCTCGTCGAGCAGCAGGGTGCGGGGCCGGATGACCAGGGCCCGGGCCAGGGCGACCCGCTGCTGCTGGCCGCCGGAGAGGGCGTCGATGCGCCGGGCACCGTACCCGGAGAGGTGCACCTGGGCCAGGGCCTCGGAGACCCTGCGGTCCCGCTCGGTCCGGGAGACCCGGCGCACCCTGAGCCCGTACGCGACATTCTGCGCCACCGTCATGTGCGGAAAGAGCGCGTAGTTCTGGAACACCATGCCGGCGTCCCGCTTGTTCGGCGACAAGTGCGTGACGTCGTCGTCACCGAAGTGGATCTGCCCGGAGGTCGGAAAATAGAAGCCCGCCACCATGCGCAGGGTCGTCGTCTTGCCGCAGCCACTGGGTCCGAGCAGAGTGAAGAACTCGCCGGCGCCGATGGTGACGGTGACATCGTCGACCGCCGCGCTATCGCTCGACTTGTCGAAGCGCTTGCTGACGGCAGTCAGCCGGACATCGATCATTTCTGGGTCCTTCCAGGACGGAGCCGGGTCGTGCCGGGGGGGCACGACCCGGACCCCGATCAACTCAGCCCTTGTCCTTGATCTCCGCGTTCCAGTGCGTGATCCACTCGGTCTCCTTCTGACCGATCACGTCCCAGTCGACGTTCATCGGCCGGAGGTCGAGCTGAGCCAGCCACTCCGGCTTCTCGGCGATCTCCACCGCGGGGATCTGGAAGTAGTCCTTGGCGAGGGTGGCCCGCAGCGAGTCGTCGAAGAGGAACTCCAGGAACTTCTGCGCACCGGCGGTGTTGCCGCCCTTGATCGCGGCCACGCCGTCGACCAGCACCGGAGCGCCGGCGGTCGGCATGATGTAGCCGAACGGCATGCCCTCGTTGGCCTGGAGCAGGATGTCCTGGAGGTTCCAGGCGCTCACCACGCCCTGCTCACGCGACATCTTCAGGTAGAGGTCGGCCGGGTTGGCGGCGTACTCGACGGTGTTGGTGTCGAGCTTGAGCAGCCAGTCGTAGCCCGGCTGCGGGTTGGAGCCGTCCGGCGAGAGCCGCTGGATCATCGAGGCGTAGATCGAGCGCATGGTGCCGGAGGCGGCCACGTCCCGGATGATGATCTTGTCTTTCCACTTCGGGTCGATCAGGTCGTCCCAGTCCTGCGGCGCGGTCTGCGGGGTCAGCGCCTTGTTGTTGTACATGATGACCTCGGGCAGCAGGATCTCGCCGAACCAGCGGCCCTGCGCGTCCTTGTACCGCTCGTCCATCTTGGCGGCGAAGGTGGGCTGCCACGGCGCCAGCAGATCCTCCGCGGCACCGGCGGACAGACCCTGCTGGGTGCCACCCCACCAGACGGAGGCCTGCGGGTTGGCCTTCTCGGCCCGGACCCGCTCCAGCACCTCCTGGGCGCCCATGTTGAGCACCTCGACCTTGCCCTTGTACTCAGGGTTCTTGGTCGTGAACTGCTCGACGACGAAGTCGGTGACCGACTTGTCGCGGGCGCTGTAGATGACGAGCTTCTCGGCCGACGGGGCACCGGACGCGCCGGCCTCGCCCTCGTTGTTGTCGCTGCTACCGCAACCGGCGGTGACAGCCAGCATCGCGCCGATCGCGATGGCCATGGCCAGAGGACGTCTCATTGGTACCTCCACTTGACGGGGGAATCTATGGGAAGTTTCCGATAGACAGCTGTAAATCGGACTCCGCCGAAAACGGGGTGGTTCGGGCGGATGAGGGATGCGGACGGGACCGGAGCGGGACACGTCGTGACGCACCGCCGCTGCCGGCTGTCACCCCGGGGCGGGGGCGGCAAGGGCGGACGAGTGTCGGTGCTCAGGGGTGGTGGTGTAACGGGGGTCGGGGTGGTGGGTACGGCGGTGGTGGCTCTAGCAGGGTCGGGGTGGTGGTTTCTCGAAGGGTGGTGTTCTGGTCAGGGCAGAGAGGGCAGGGGGACCGCGGCCGACAGCGCGTAGCTGATCGCTCCGTGCAGTACGGCCTGGTCACCGAGGGTGGCTCGACGCACCTCGGTGGGTGCGGGGGTCTTGGCGGCGAGAAGACTCTGGATCTGCTCCAGCGCGGCGTCGTCGAGCTCCGCGGCGGCGCCGCTGAGCAGCACCAGCCCGGGGTCGATCACGCAGACGCAGGAGAGGATGAGCCGCGCCCAGGCGTCGAGCACCTCGTCCAGGTACTCGCGGGCGGGCTTCGAGGTGGCGGCGAGTTCGATCAGTTCCCGTACCGGCGACTCCGGTCGTCGCCCCGGGTTCAGCGCGACCAACCGCTCGGCGATGGCGTTGACCGACCAGCGGGCCTCGAACTCACCGACGCCGCTGTAGCTGCGCACCGGCGCGGCGTCCACCGGCAGGAAACCCACCTCGCCGGCGGCTCCGCTGGCACCCCGGCGAACCTTGCCGTCGAGCACCAGCCCGGCGCCGATGCCGTCGGCGACATGGATCAGCAGCAGGTTGGCGACATCGGCTCCAGCACCGGCCACGCATTCACCGGCGGCCATGAGGTTGACGTCGTTGTCGACGACTACGGGCACTTTGAGTCGCTGCTGGACGGACTCTCCGATCGGCCACGCCTCGACCAGCCCGACGGAGGGGGCCAGGCGTACGGCACCGTTGGTGGAGACCCCCGGCACCGCGATCGCCACCCCGCGCAGTGAGGGCAGGTTGTCGCCGACCAGGTCCAGGACGAAGTCGCAGACGGTCTCGACCACGTCGCCACCGAACCGTGCGGTGCGGTGCGCGATGAGCGCCCCTTCGCTGTCGGCGATCTCGCAACTGATCCGGGGTGGTTCCAGCGAGACCGCGGCGACGAGCTCGGCACGCGGGTTGAACTCCAGCATCTCCCGAGGTCGCCCGGTGGTGGGGGTGCCGGGTCCCCGCTCGATGAGGTAGCCCTCGGCGATGAGCTCCCGCACGAGCGCGGTCACCGTGGCCGCCGGCAGGCCGGTCATCTCCGCCAGGTCCACTCGGGACAACAGCCGCGCCTGCCGGGCGGCCAGGATCACCGAGAGGCGCTTGATCTCTCGGGACCGCTCACGGCTGACCGGGCTGGTCGCTGCTGCTCTGTCGGACACGATTAATTCCTACTGAGAAAAAAGTGGACCGTCAAGTAACGAGATGATCTCAGCTCCGACCAGGCAAAACGATAGATCGACAAGCTATCTCCACCGGTCCGGCCACCCCCGAAGGCGCACATCGGACCCCCGGGGAGAAGTTGATCACCCAAACTGGGGCGAAGGTAACTATTGCTCTAGCCACACCGATGGTCGGTGCCCCCTGAACAGGCACATCGTTTCTTCGGAAAAGGAAGAAAGTACTGACGGACCCTTGACTATCGGAGCGCAAGATTCCTAGCGTTACGGCCCGAAGGCCTTCCGGTGGAGCTACCCCCGCCACCGTCGCACCGCTCACGCCGTGACGGTGTGTGCGCACAACCCCCACCCCCGACAACAGCACCATCACCTACGGAGACCGCACCGGTCTCCAGTGGACAGCTGTCCGCCATCAGGGCCCGGCATGAGTCACGTGTCAGGGGGCCTCGGCCGGCCCTGCATCCGTCCCAGACGCAGCACGCGCTCCCTTACGCGAAGAGGTATGCCCATGAGATGGCGCACCACGGCGACGATCGCCATGTGCAGTCTGCTCACGCTGGGCCTGGCCGCTCCGGTTCAGGCTCACCCCAAGGGCTCGTCGCCCAAGCACCCCTCACCTTCGAAGAGCCAGCCGAAGGGCCCGTCCAAGTCCGACAAGCCCGTCGACCTGGACATCATGTTCATCGGCGCGCACCCCGACGACGAGGCCGGTCAACTCGGCATGCTGGGATACTGGAACGAGTATCACGGCATGAAGGCCGGCGTCATCACCACCACCCGTGGCGAGGGTGGCGGTAACGCCACCGGCTTCGAGGAGGGCCCGGATCTCGGTATCCTCCGGGAGGCCGAGGAGCGCAAGGCGGTCGCCTACGCCGGCATCGAGCACATCTACAACCTCGACGCCCTCGACTTCTGGTACACCGCCAGCGCTCCGCTGACCGCCGAGGTCTGGGGTTACGACGAGACGCTGTCCCGCATCGTGCGGGTGCTGCGGACCACCAGGCCCGAGGTCATCCTGACGATGAACCCCTCGGCCACCCAGGGCAACCACGGTAACCACCAGGAAGCCGCGATGCTGGCCGTGGACGCCTTCTACGCGGCGGCCGACCCGAAGAAGTTCCCGGAGCAGATCACCAAGGAGGGCCTGGAGCCCTGGCGGGTCTCCCGGATCTTCCAGACCGGCGGCAGCGGCTCCGGCAACCTGGGTCCGTCCTGCGAGACCAGCTTCACGCCGACTGAGGCCAGCAACGTCATCTTCGGCACCTGGCAGGGTTACGAGTCGGCGCGCCACGACGGCAACCGGTGGAACACGGTCACGACCTGGGCCCGCCGGGAGTACGTGTCGCAGGGCTGGGGCAACAGCTCCTTCCCGACGACCAACCCGGACAACATCGGCTGCAACCGGCTGACCCTGATCGACTCCCGCACCCCGTACCCGGACCCGAACGTGGGCGCCGGCACCGGTGCGCTCCAGGGCGCCACCCTCCGTGCGCCGGGTGGCCTGCCGCTCGGCACCGAGATCCACGTGCGTCCGGAGAAGTGGGAGGTGCTCGCCGGCAAGTCCATCAAGGTCGACACCGTCCTCTACGCCACCCAGGACATCAAGGGCGCCAAGGTCGCGCTGCAGGTTCCGGCCGGCTGGCGGGTCAGCGGCAACGGCAACGTCGGCACGCTCAAGAAGGGCAAGGAGGTCGTGAAGAGCTTCACGGTCACCCCGCCCGCGCAGCTTCCGGTGGGTACCCGCTTCAAGATCGAAGCGACGATGACCAGCAGCAAGGATGGTAGCGGCACCAGCAGTGGACGGGTGCAGGCGACCGCTCCGGTTCGGGGCACCCTCGAGCCGCTGGAGGAGATCGCGGACTTCCGGGCGTGGACCGAGCAGAAGAAGGTCAAGCAGCTCGACGCCCTCATCGAGTCGCTGCTCAACATCCCGAGCGGCAAGAGCCGCAGCGTCCGGGTGGACCTGGCCAACCACAGCGACACCGTCCAGTCCGGCACCGTCCGGCTGAACCTGCCGGCCGGTTTCTCGGCGAACCCGCAGCAGCTGCCGTACAGCGGGCTCCAGCCCGGTGCCCGTAGCTCGGTGACCTTCACGGTGACCAACACCGACGCCACGCTGCCGACCGCCAACCGGGCGCCGGACAACGGTGCGTACCGGCTCCAGATCGAGACCACCTACAACGGTGGCAGCGCCACCGAGCCGGGTGCCTTCAACCTGGTGCCGACCACGGTGATCCCGAAGGCCACCACCGCGCCGGCCGTCGACGGCCACGGCCACTCCCACGAGTACACCGGCGAGGTCATCGACATCTCGACGCGCTGGGAGGGTACCGCCACCACGGCGGCGGACATCTCCGGCACCGCCCAGATCACCCACACCGACGACGCCCTGTACGCCATCTTCAACATCACCGATGACGTGCTCGGCCGGTTCCTGCTGCCGGAGGACTGCAAGCGCCCGCGTCGTGCCGACGCCGTCGAGTTCGGTATCGACCCGCGGGGCAACTCGGCGAACACCTCCACGGTGTTCAACGTGGCGCTCTTCCCGGCCACCAACGACCCGGCCAACGGCAACCCGCCGTGCTTCGCCCGGGAGCGGGACAACCACCAGGGTGGCCCGGAGACCGCACCGGGTCTCGAGGTCGCCTCGGTTCTCACCGGCACCGGGTACCAGATCGAGGTCAAGGTTCCGTTCAGCGTGCTGCCGGACACCATCGACCCGAACAACATGGGCATGAACATCCTGGTCAACGACTCGGACACGCAGGACCTGTCCACGCAGACCCGGATCGGCTGGTCGACCTGGAGCGGCGTGCGGGCCGACGCGTGGCGCTGGGGTGTCGCCACCCTGCCGGGCCTGCCGGCGCGGCCGGCGGCGCCGAAGGCGCCGATCATGCCCGACACCGCGGCGCAGAGCGTCAAGTCGCCGCAGACCATCCTCCAGTCCGCCTCGGACGGGGTGGCGCCGGGTGGCTACGCGGCTCTTGACGACAAGATCGTCAAGATCAAGAAGGTCACCAAGTCCTCCTCGAAGGTCTCGGTGCAGTTGAAGGTCAAGAAGTCCGGCATCGCCCGGGTCTTCATCTGGGACGGTGAGCGGGTCGTGGCGCAGACCGAGGTCTCGCTGAACAGGGACCGCACCCTGGTCCTGCCCCTCAACGGTGCTCTGCCGGCCGGCTCCTCGCTGCTCGTCTCGTACGAGCGCGGCGGCGCCACCCTCGGCCTGGCTCACCACCTGAGGTGAGCCGACCCGGTCACCGCGTCGCTCTGACGCGGTGACCGGCGATGGGCCGGGCCTTGTGCCCGGCCCATCGGCATTTCCGGCCCCAGCGCGGCACCGTCGGCACACCTTTGGCAAGCTCGTGAGGATGGAGCTAGCGACCCTGGCGGTGGTCGTCGTCTGTCTCGGCGCGGGCGGCGCGGTGGGCTGGTTCGCGGCCCGGTCCCGGGCGGCCACCGAGATCGCCCGGTTGGACGCCACCCTGCGGGCCACCCGGGAGGGCGAGGGGCGGCTGGAGCAGTCGATGCGGGCGCTGAGCTACGAGGCGACGGCCCAGTCCCAGGAGGCGGTCGCCCGCGCGGTGGCACCCCTGCACGACACCCTGCGCCGCTACGAGCAGCGGGTGGCCGAACTGGAACGTGACCGGGTGGACGCGTACGCCGAACTGCGTGAGCAGGTCAGGGCGATGAGCAGCGTCTCCGGCGAGCTGCGCACCGAGACCAAACAGCTGGTCGCGGCGCTGCGGGCCCCGCAGGTACGCGGCCGGTGGGGCGAGCACCAACTGCGTCGGATCGTCGAGGCGGCCGGCATGTTGGAGCACTGCGACTTCTCCGAGCAGGTCACGGCCGCCACCGACCAGCAGACCGTACGCCCCGATCTGGTGGTCCGGCTGCACGGCGGCCGGACAGTGGTGGTGGACGCCAAGGCCCCCTTCGACGCGTACCTGACCGCGATGGAGGCTCGCGACGAGCGCAGTCGTGACACCCAGCTCGATGCCCACGCCCGGCATCTGCGGGCCCATGTGGACGCGCTGGCGGCGAAGTCGTATTGGACGGCCTTCGAGTCGACCCCGGAGTTCGTGGTGCTGTTCGTGCCAGCCGACACGTTCCTCGATGTCGCCCTGCAACGCGATCCGACCCTTCTGGAGCACGCCTTCACCCGCAACGTGGTGCTGGCCACCCCGGCCACTCTGGTAGCAATGCTGCGTACGGTGGCCTGGTCCTGGCGGCAGGAGCAGTTGGCCCGCAACGCGGTAGCGGTGCATTCCCTGGCCCGGGAACTCTATGGTCGACTTTCCACCCTAGGCGATCATGTAGCCAAACTCGGCAGCTCACTCGGCGGCGCGGTGACCGCCTACAACCGGGCGGTGGGGTCGCTGGAGGCCCGGGTGCTGGTCAGCGCCCGCAAGCTGGCTGAGCTGGGAGTTTCTGACCAGGAGCTGTCCACACCGGCTCAGGTGGAGTTGGCTCCCCGGCAGCCGCAGGCCCCTGAGCTGCTGTTGGAGGAATCCAACTGGGAGGGTCGAACTCGGTCAACCTAATCGAGGTCTTATCACCTTCGATGTGACATTGGGCGTCCCACGTATCACGAGATGGTCACAACGTACCTGTCGGTAGTGACATTGACGGTCGGCACCACGAAGGATTTCGCTCACGCGTGCCCTGCATCTGAGGGCGCCTGAGTTCTCTGGAGGAAAGAGAACGTGAGCAGACCCCGAAACCTGAGCCGGCGTACTTCCGCCGCGCTCTTCGCCTCGGTCATGGCGGCGGGTGCCGTGTCCGTGGTGGGCGGTACCGCCACCGCGAGCGCCGCTCCTGCCGGAACCGACCCGGCCCAGGTCACCCCCGCCGAGGCCCTGGGCGAGCACGACGCCAAGCTGCTCGCCGAAGCAGAGGCCAAGAAGGCCCCCAACATCACGATGATCGTGGCCACCGACAAGGGCAAGGCCAAGGAGGTCGCCGACGACCTCAAGGACCTGGGTGCTGCGGTCACCCAGCGTTTCGACACCATCGGCTACGTGCTGGCCAAGGTGCCGACCAGCAAGGCGGTCAAGGCCGCCACCCTGCCCGGCGTCTCGGCCGTCGACCTGGACGAGAAGATCCAGCTGCCCGACCCCAAGCCGGAGGTCGTCCAGGGCGGCAAGAAGGGCGACAAGCAGGGCGACACCCTCAGCGGCCCGGGCGCCAACACCCCCGCCGACAACCCCTACATGCCGACGGGCGAGACCGGTGCGGTCAAGTTCGTCAAGTCCAACAAGAAGTGGGACGGCCGGGGCGTCACCATCGGCGTCATGGACTCCGGTGTGGACCTGGAGCACCCGGCGCTCCAGCAGACCACCACCGGCGAGCGGAAGATCGTCGACTGGGTCACCGCCACCGATCCCCTGGAGGACGCCAGCTGGCGCCCGATGCTCAACCAGGTGACCGGCCCGTCCTTCACCCTCGCCGGCCGCACCTGGACCGCACCGGCGGGCACCTACCGGTTCAACCTGTTCAGTGAGTCGATCACGAACAACAGTGAGCCGGCCGGTGACGTCAACCGCGACGGCGACCGCACCGACCAGTGGGGTGTCCTGTACGACCCGGCCACCAACAACGTCTGGGTCGACACCGACCAGGACGGCGACTTCACCGACGAGGCCCTGATGCGGCCGTACAAGGAGAAGTTCGACGTCGGCTACTTCGGCACGGACGACCCGGCGACTCCGGTCAAGGAGCGGATGTCGTTCGTGGTCGAGTACCGCAAGAACGTCGACACCACTCCGGTCGGCGGCCCGGGTCTGGTCGACTACGTCAACATCGGCATCATCGAGAGCGCGCACGGCACCCACGTCGCCGGCATCACCGCCGCCAACAGCATGATGGGCAACAGCGCGTTCAACGGTGCCGCCCCCGGCGCCAAGATCGTTTCCTCCCGCGCCTGCTCCTGGGGTGGTGGCTGCACCTACGCCGCCCTCACCACCGGCATGGCCGACCTGGTGATCAACCGTGGGGTCGACGTCATCAACATGTCGATCGGTGGTCTGCCGGCGCTCAACGACGGCAACAACGCCCGCGCCACCCTCTACAACAACCTGATCACCACGTACGGGGTGCAGATGTTCATCTCGGCCGGTAACTCCGGTCCGGGTGTGAACACCATCGGCGACCCCTCGGCCTCCAGCAACGTGGTCAGTGTGGCCGCCAGCGTCAGCAAGGACACCTGGCTGGCCAACTACGGCTCCGTGGTCAAGAAGAAGAACGCCCTGTTCAACTTCTCCTCGCGGGGTCCGCGTGAGGACGGCGGCGCCAAGCCGAACATCGCCGCGCCGGGTTCGGCCATCTCCACCACCCCGGTCTGGCAGGCCGGCAGCCCGGTCGCCGAGGCCGGCTACGCGCTGCCGCCGGGCTACGCCATGTTCAACGGTACGTCGATGGCCTCCCCGCAGGCCGCCGGTGCCGCCGCCCTGCTGCTCTCGGCCGCCAAGGCCAACCACCTGGGGGTCACCCCGGAGGCGCTGCGTCGGGCGATCTACACCTCGGCCAAGCCGATCGCCGACACCCCCACCTACGCTCAGGGCTACGGCATGTTCGACGTGCCGGGTGCCTGGAAGCTGCTCCGCAAGGGCGTCCAGACCCGCTCGTACACCGCTGACGCCCCGGTCTGCACCCCGCTGTCCAGCCAGCTGGCCACCCCGAACCAGGGCACCGGCATCTACAACCGCTGCGACTCGGCCAACGGTGGACAAAAGATCAACCAGTCGAAGTCGTACCAGGTGAAGCTGACCCGGACCAGCGGCCCGGCCGGCAACATCAAGCACTCCATCGGCCTGCGTGGCAACAACGGCACCTTCTCGGCGCCGAAGAACGTCACCCTGCCGCTGAACCAGACCGTCACCATCACGGTCACCGCCAGGCCGAAGACGGCCGGTGCGCACAGCACCATCGTCACCGTGGACGACAAGGCCACCAACACGATCGACTTCGAGTTCTCCGCCGTCGTGGTGGCCTCGAACGACGTCGTGAAGCCCAACTTCGCCTACTCGGCGCAGGGCTCGGTGGACCGCAACCACACCACGTCGTACTTCGTGACGGTGCCCCCGGGTGCCGGTGCGTTGCAGGTGAACCTCTCCGGCATCGCCACCGCGTCGCAGACCCGCTTCATCGCGTTCAACCCGTACGGCGTCCCGGTGGAGAGCACCTCCAGCCTGGCCTGCTTCACCAACCACGTCAGCACGGTGGTCTGCAACCCGTTCGAGCGTGACTACGCCAACCCGATGCCGGGCATCTGGGAGATCGAGGTGGAGTCCCGGCGTACCTCGCCGTCGCTGAACAACCCGTACCAGATCCAGGCCCGGGTGCAGGGCGTAGCGGTCGAGCCGGCCGTGGTCGAGCTGCCCTCGGTCACCACCGGTACCCCGACCCCGGTGACCTGGTCGCTGAAGAACACCTTCGGCCCGGTCACGGTCACCGGTCAGGGTGGTGCGCTGTCCAGCACCCACACCGAGCGCCCGACCATCGTGGAGCTCGCCGTGCAGGAGTTCACCGTCGAGGTTCCGGCGGGGGCCACCAGCTTCACCGCCCGCATCGGCAACGTCTCCAACGCCAGCGCCGACCTCGACCTGTTCGTCTACCGGGGCGCCACCCTGGTGGCGTACAACGCCGACGGCGACTCGGAGGAGTTCGTCACCCTCAACAACCCGGCGGCCGGCACCTACACGGTCGTCGTCGAGGCGTACTCGGTCGACGGCGCGGGCGGCAGCACCGCGTACGACTACCGGGACTCGTACTCCTCCCCGGCGCTGGGCACCCTGACGGCGTCCAGCAACAGCCTCACCCTGGCGCACGGCGCCACCGGCACCCTGACCGGTACGGTGACCGCCCAGTCCGCCCCGCCCGCGGGCCGGACCCTCTCCGGTGAGCTGTCCGTGGTGACCAGCGAAGGCGCGGTCGTCGGCCGCGGCTCGGTCAACATCGGCTCGGTGAACTGACCCAGCACCACCGCACCACCCAGGGAGCCCGCCTCCGGATCCACCGGAGGCGGGCTCCCGCCCGTTCAGGCATGTCTCTGGCTGCGGACTTTCGCTCCTGGCCTAGCCGATCGCCGGCCTCGGCTGATCACCCTTCGCCCGATGCCGATCCGGCCGGTCGGGGCGCAGCCCCGCCACCAGCAGCAGGTATCCGGTCAGTTCGGCGGCGACGGCCAGGGCCGGTGCCATGACCAGGATCGGGCTGACCATGGCGCCGGTGAACACAGTCCCCCGGGTCGGGGACAAGGGCAGCAGTGTGTACGGGGCCAGCGCCGCATCGATGTGGAACAGCGCTGCCACCACCAGCAGGACCGCACCACCGGTGGCCCGCCGCCGACCCTGACCCAGCAGTAGCGCAGCCAGCAGGAGGGCGGCCAGGGCGAGCGCCAGGGGCGCGAGCACCGCGGCGGCGAGCACCTCAGTGCCGGGCTGCCCGTCGTGCTGGTCCGCCAGCTCGACCTCCATCGTGTTGCGGCGCACCTCGACCACCCGGAACACCGCGTACCCCAGCACCGGCCCGCCGGCCAGCAACAGCCCGATCACCAGCCGTCCACTCGCAGGGGAGTCGGTTCGCGGCCGTCCCCCGGCGGTTGCCCGCCGGTTCACGAGGGCCAGCAGCAGCACGAAGACCAGTGCCGCCCAGGTCAGTTCAAGCCCGGTCCACAGCCCCTCGGTGAACTCCGGAGGCGGACCGGGCTCGAGGACGTGCCACCGGTAGCCGGCGGCGGCAGGATCGACCGGCATCGTCGACCAGGCGTCGACGGCCACCACGACGAGCCCGGCCGGCACCACCCAGCGCGGCGACGGCAGACCGACTACCAGCGCGTACGCCAGGATCAGGGCCACCGCGAGGACCTCGGCGTGACGCAGGATCGGCGCGGAGGTGAGCACACCCGCCAGGTGTACGGCGAACAGGAGCCCTGCCGACGGCAGGAGCAACGATCGTAGACGCATCGATGCATCCTGCCGTCCGGACAGGATTCTCGCGCCCCCGGCGGGGCTACCTCAGGCGCGCTTGGCGGAGGCGACCTTGAAGGGGGTGCCCTGCTGGCAGGTGGTCATCAGGCCCGGTTCGGGTCGCCCGGTGACCGTCACGGCGGCGCCTGCGGTCAGCACCTCGCGCGGGCCGCCGAGCAGCAGGTAGCCGTCGAGCAGCAGGCAGCCGGGCTCGACCCCGGACTCGATCTGACCGGTCAGGGTCATCTCACCGGTGGAGGTCGGCTGCGGCGGGCCGCCCGGGCGTTTGCCGGGTCGGCCCAGCGGGCCGGTCGTGTCCGTCGGGTCGGCCGCCGGAGGCTCGGTCGGGTCCGGGGTGGGCAGCTCGGTCACGGTTGGCGCTCCCGTCGGGGTGGCGGTGCCGTCCCCGGCGCCCTGGCCGGCGCAGGCGACGAGCGCGGTGCAGACGATCAACGCCGCGGCGGCGATCCGAAGGGTCCTCATGCCAGTCTTTGACGTGGTAGCCGGGTGATCCGTTCCATCTTCTCGGGTGGGCCGCTCAGCCGCGGGCCGCCGCAGCGGCCTTCATGTCGCGCTTGAGTTCCTGCGGCAGGGAGAAGGTGAGTCGCTCGTTGGCGGTCACCACCTCCTCCACGTCGGTGTAGCCGCGCGCGGCGAGATGGGTCAGCACCTCCTGGACCAACTCGTCCGGGACGCTGGCTCCCGAGGTCAGGCCCACCGTCTGGGCGCCGACCAGCCAGGCGTCGTCGATCTCGTGGGCGAAGTCGACCAGGTGCCCGGCCCGGGCGCCCGCGTCCAGGGCCACCTCCACCAGGCGTACGGAGTTCGAGGAGTTACGCGAGCCGACCACGATCACCACGTCGCACTCGGCCGCGATCTCCTTGACCACATGCTGACGGTTACTGGTGGCGTAGCAGATGTCGTCGCTGGGCGGCGACTGGAGCATCGGCAGCCGCTTCTTCAGCCGGGCCACCGTCTCCATGGTCTCGTCCACCGACAGGGTGGTCTGCGACAACCAGACGACCTTGTTCGGGTCACGCACGGTGATCCGGTCGGCGTCCTCCGGGCCGTCCACCAGCTGGATGTGCTCCGGGGCCTCGCCGGCCGTGCCGATGACCTCTTCGTGGCCCTCGTGACCGATGAGCAGGATGTCGTAGTCCTCGGCGGCGAACCGCTTCGCCTCCTGGTGCACCTTGGTCACCAGCGGGCAGGTCGCGTCGATCGCCTTGAGGGAGCGCTGCTTGGCCTGCTCGTAGACCTCGGGTGCCACCCCGTGGGCGGAGAAGATCACCGTGGCGCCCTCGGGAACCTCCTCGTTCTCCTCCACGAAGATCGCGCCCTTGGCTTCCAGCGTCCGCACCACATGCTTGTTGTGCACGATCTGCTTACGCACGTAGATCGGCGCACCGTAGAGCTTGAGGGCCTCCTCGACGGTCTGCACCGCCCGGTCGACGCCCGCGCAGTAACCGCGGGGCTTGGCCAAGAGCACGCGCTTCCCGATGCCAGCCTCAGTCACCCCCCCATCCTACGCCCGCCCCCACTCCCCCACCGCCTGCAGCTGTTGATCATGAGGTTGGCGGCAGTGTTCGATCTCCACCCTGCCGCCAACCTCATGATCAACGGGGCTCGATGGGGGTGGGGTGGGTGGGGTGGGTGGGGGTTAGGGTGGGGGGGTGGGTGATGGGGTGGGTGGGGGGACGGGGGCCGGCAGCTCGGGAGCCAGCAGCTCGGAGGAGCCGTGGCCGGTGCGGGTGGTCAGTCAGAAGATCGGCGCCTGGGTGGCGCGGCTGGGCTGGGTGTGGGTCGACGGGCAGGTGGCGCAGATCAGCCGGCGGCCGGGAGCCAGCACGGTTTTTCTGACCCTGCGTGATCCCTCGGCGGAGCTGAGCCTCACCGTCACCACCAACCGGGACGTGCTCGACTCCGGCGCTCCCGAGCTGCGTGAGGGTGCCCGGATCGTGGTGCACGCCAAGCCGGAGTTCTACGCCGCCCGGGGCACCCTCAGCCTGCGGGCCGACGAGATCCGCCAGGTCGGCCTGGGTGAGCTGCTGGCCCGGCTGGAGAAACTCAAGAAGCTGCTGGCCGCCGAAGGGCTGTTCGACCGGGCCCGCAAGCGACGGCTCCCCTTCCTGCCGCAACGCATCGGGCTGATCACCGGTCGGGCCAGCGCCGCCGAACGGGACGTGCTCACCAACGCCCGCCGCCGCTGGCCGGCCGTGGAGTTCCGCACCGTGAACGTCGCCGTACAGGGCCCGGGAGCCGTCACCCAGATCATCGACGCCCTGAAGGTGCTGGACAGCGACCCGAGCGTCGACGTGATCATCCTGGCCCGGGGTGGCGGCGGCATCGAGGATCTGCTGCCCTTCTCCGACGAGGCGTTGTGCCGGGCCGTGTTCGCCTGCCGTACCCCGGTGGTCAGCGCGATCGGCCACGAGACGGACGCCCCGCTCGTCGACTACGTCGCCGACGTACGCGCCTCGACCCCCACCGACGCCGCCAAGCGGGTGGTGCCGGACCTGGCCGAGGAGATCCGCCTGATCAACCAGGCACGGCACCGGCTGCACCGGGCGGTGCACCACCTCCTGGATCGGGAGAGCCACCGGATCGAGGCCCTGCGCTCCCGGCCGGTGCTGGCCCGCCCTCAGGTGATGGTCGACCAACGGGCCGCCGACCTGGCCGCCCTGCGCCAGCGGGCCGAACGCAACCTGGGCCACCGCCTGGCCGCCGCCGACGACGACCTGCGGCACACCCTGGCCCGGCTGCGGGCCCTCTCCCCCGCCGCCACCCTCGACCGGGGGTACGCCATCGTGCAGCGGTCCGACGGCCATGTCGTCCGCGCGGCCGACCAGGTCGGCCCCGGTGACCCCCTGCGGGTACGCCTGGCCGAGGGCGAACTGGCCGCCACCGTGACCACCTGACCACCGCAACCCGCGGTGCGGTGGCGGGAGGTGTCGGAGGGTTGTGTTGAGATGGATGCGATGACTGACGAGCAGACGAGCGGGCCCGACGAACGGCTCAGCTACGAACAGGCCCGGGCCGAACTCGCCTCGGTGGTGGATCGGCTGGAGGCCGGCGGGACCTCCCTGGAGGAGTCCCTGGCCCTCTGGGAGCGGGGTGAGGCACTCGCGGTGATCTGTCAGCGCTGGCTGGACGGGGCCCGCGCCCGCATCGAGGCCAGCCGACAGAACGCCGCCGGCTGACCGCCCCACGCCAAGCCAACCGGTAAGAACGCGGCCGAGCGCTCGCGCGGCGACAGACCCAGCCGGCTGACCACCCCGCGCCGCGCCAGCCGACAAGAACCCAGCCGCGTGATCGCGGTCAGCCAGCGGAGCGCAAAGAGTGATCGCGCGACGCCAGGTGGTGAACCCGGGCCGCGCGATCGGTGGTGCTCAGTCGAAGAGGTTGTACAGCTCCGGCGGCGCCTCTACGACCTGGTCGGCCGGGGGCTTCTGGGCTGCGGTCGCGTTGCCGTAGTCGCTGTAGGTCACCCGGATCTCCTGGGTCGCCGCCCCCGCCTGAACCCCGGGGATCTGAAGGACCATCTCGGTGAGCCGACCCTGGGTGTCCGTGGTGGCGGTGAAGGGCACGGAGTTCGCCTGCGCGCCGAGGGCCGTGATCATGCTCTGGTCCAGCGAGCCGGCCTCGGCCGCCTTGGACAGGTCGATGGTGCCGGCGTACGCACCGTCGCCGGCACGGCGTACCTCCGTGATGGCCTGGGTGAGCACCGCACTGCCAGCGGGGTCGACCTTGTCGAAGTCGAAGCCCAGGTTGCGGTTGCCCTGGATGCGGGTCTGGTCCAGGTGCTGGTACTTGCCGAGGCTGAGCTTGTCCCGCCCGGGGACGCTGGACGCCGCCGAGCCCTGAAGATCCAGCTTGACCCAGCTGTCCGGCTTGGCGTGGATGAGGTCGAGGGTCATCGCCAGGTCATCGGTCGGCTCGCCGATGCTCACCTTCATCTGGGCGCTCTGGCTGGGCTGGTGGACCTGCCCCTCGGCGGTGGAACCGGCACCGGACATCCGGAACCGGAAGTTGCCGTTGCTGATCTCCCGGGTGGAGTCCAGCAAGGCCTGCTTGGCGTCGGCGTCGCCGGCCGCACCACTGGCGGTCGTGGTGGCCGACGGCGTGGCGGTGGTCCCGGCGGTGCCGTCACCGGTGGTGGTGCAGGCGGCGACTCCGGGCGTAAGCAACGCGGCGGCCATCAGGCCGGCGCTCAGTCGTCGAACGGTCATCGGTGTCTCCCAGCAGGGTCGCCCGACGCATCTCGCGCGCCGGAGGCTGTCTTCTCTGTTCCCTGCCGGCCGGTCGGGCAATCACCTACTCCGGCACCGACTCCCAGGATCCCGGCCCGCCACCCACCCCACAGACGCCGAACGGGGAAGCGGATCATGCCCGCTCCCCCGTCCGGGTGACACCTGTCGACCTAGCTGAACATCTCCAGGAGTTGGTCGTTGGCCTCGACGATCTCGTCGTCCGCCGGCTTCTTGGCCGGGCTGGCCGCACCGTAGTCGGCGTACTTGACCGTGATCTCCTGCGCCTTGAGCTCGCCGGCGGCCGGCACGGAGAGCACCAGCTCGGTCAGTCTGCCCTGGTCGTCGACCTTCGCGGTGAAGGGGATCTCCTTGGCCTGGTCACCCAGGGCCTTGAGCATGTCCTCGTCCGCGGCCACGGAGTCCTTGGCAGCGGTGATGTCGATCTTGCCGCTGTAGGTGCCCGGGCCGGTCTCCTGGACCTCACCCAGACCCTTGAACATCTCGGCGGAGTTGGCCGGGTCGGTGCCGTCCTTGAAGATGTCGAGGCTCTTGGCGTCGCCGGCCTTGGTGGCGTCGACGTGCTGGTACTTGCCCTTCATGTCTTCCGCCCCCGGGAGGCTGGCGAACAGCTCACCCAGGTCCATCTTCACGTAGCTGTCGGCGTCGATCTTGATGATCTCCATCTCCATGGTGAAGGTCTCGTCGCCGGCCTTCATGGAGAACTGCGCGCTGTTGCTCGGCTTGTGGACGCTGCCGCCTCCCTTGATCGACTCCGAGTCGATCGTGAAGGTGAAGTTCCCCTCGTTCAACTCCTTGGTGGAGGCGACCAGGGCCGTCTTCGGGTCCTTCGGGATGGAGGCCGCCGTGCCCGACCCGCTGGACGAGTCGGTGGCGTCGGAATTGCAGGCGGCTACGCCGGGAACCAGCAAGGTGGCGGCGAGAACGCCCACGCTCCAGCGTCGAATCTTCACAGAAAATCTCTTCTCAAACTGGGAAAGCCGGACGGTTCACACCACCCGAGAAACGAACGCCGGAAGCGTAACGGATCGGACCGACATCTCGCGGCCCGTAAATCAGTCCACGGCGCTGGCCATCTCCCGCAGTTCGTTGTCCCGGGCATCGCCGATCACGATCACGGTGCGGTCCGGCTGAAGCAGCACCAGGGCCTGCTCGTTGCCCCGCGCGGTGTACCGCTGCCAGGTGCCATCACCGAGATCGGTCTGCCCCTGCGGTTGTCCCGCGTCGGTGAGTTCGGTGGGCAGCAGTCGCTCCGGCGGCACGTTGCTCTGCACCAACTGGACGCCACGTCCTTCCGGGGTGACATATCCCACCCGCAGGGTGGAACCCCCCTCTACCGCGCGGTAGGAGGCCCGGATGGGTTGCCATTCCTTGCTCAGCCCGGAGGGCACACTCACCGGGAACTCCCCGGCGGATTGCGCCTGCTCGAAGGCCGGCACCGGATCGATCGGAGTCGGCTGGTCGCCGCCGAGAAAACCCCGGTAGAAGGCGAGCAGCAGGGCAATCGGGATCAGCAGCACCAGCAGGGAGATGGCCATGTCGCGGGGCGAGCGGGTGGAGGCCGGCTTCCCGGGCGCCGCCGAGGGGCCCGGAGGCCGGTCAGGTCCGCCCGGGCCGCCCCGCCGCTCGGCGGTCGGCCGGGCATCGCCCGGCGGCTGGTCTGCGGGTTCGCGGTCGGCAGGCAGTGCAGATTCCACCCGACCATTCTGGCAGCCGCCCGACCGGCGGTATCCGGCCCATCACCGCCCCGCCCCCGCTCCGCGTCCGCCATCGTGTGAGGATCAGGGACACCGCCGGCAGCTGCCCACTGTCGGCCCGGTCAACCCCGCACCGCCGCGAGGAGGAGCCGTTCAGATGACGACCACCAGGACGCGTACCCCACAGAATCTCGACCGCAACCTCGCTCTCGACCTGGTCCGGGTCACCGAGGCGGCAGCGATGGCTGCCGGCCGGTGGGTGGGACGGGGCGACAAGGAGGGCGGCGACGGCGCCGCCGTCGACGCCATGCGCAAGCTGATCAACTCGATCCCCATGCGCGGGATCGTGGTGATCGGTGAGGGCGAGAAGGACAACGCCCCGATGCTCTTCAACGGGGAAGAGGTCGGTGACGGCAGCGGCCCGGAGGTGGACGTCGCCGTCGACCCGATCGACGGTACGACCCTGATGAGCAAGGGGATGCCGAACGCCCTGGCGGTGCTGGCGGTCGCCGAGCGGGGTGCGATGTTCGACCCCAGTGCGGTCTTCTACATGGAGAAGCTCGCCGTCGGACCGGCCTACGCGGACGTCGTCGACATCAACGCCGGTGTCGCCGAGAACCTGCGCCGGATCGCCAAGGTCAAGGGCACCAGCGTCTCCGAGGTGACGGTCTGTGTGCTCGACCGGCCCCGCCACGACGGCCTGGTCGACGACATCCGCCGGGCCGGTGCCGGCATCCGCTTCATCTCCGACGGCGACATCGCCGGCGCCATCGCCGCCGCCCGCGGGGAGTCCGACGTCGACGTGCTGATGGGCATCGGCGGCACCCCCGAGGGGATCACCGCGGCCTGCGCCCTGAAGTGCATGGGCGGGATGATGCAGGCCAAGCTCTGGCCGCAGGATGAGGCCGAGCGGGAGAAGGCGTTGGCTGCCGGGCACGACCTGGACCGGGTGCTGACCACGGACGACCTGGTCACCGGCGACAACTGCTTCTTCGTGGCCACCGGGGTCACCTCCGGTGACCTGCTGCGGGGGGTGCGGTACCGAGCCGGTGGGGCGTACACCCAGTCGATCGTCATGCGGTCCAAGAGCGGCACCATCCGGGTGATCGACTCGTACCACCGGTTGGAGAAGCTGGCGCTCTACTCGGCGGTGGACTTCGACGGCCGGCCGCTGGCCGAGCAGGCGTGAGCGGGTACGACAGACGAACCCCCACGGGGGCCAGGGAGTGAGCCAGCCCCGGACGTCACCCTCCGTGGGGCGCCGGGTCGGCGCGGTGGCCCTGGCGGCGGTGGCCGGGATGGCGGTGGCCGTCCAGTCGCGGATCAACGGCGAACTGGGCGTACGCCTCGGCGACGGCCTGGCCGCAGCCGTGATCTCCTTCGGGGTCGGCCTGCTGCTGCTGATGGTGCTGCTGCCGGCCACCCGCAGTGGGCGTCGCGGGCTGGCTGCCCTGCGGGACGCCCTGGCCTCGGGTGCCCTGCGCCCCTGGCAGTGCCTGGGCGGGGCCTGTGGAGCCCTGCTGGTGTTCACCCAGGGGGCCACGGTCGGCACCCTGGGGGTGGCCGCTTTCACGGTGGCGGTGGTAGCCGGGCAGTCCGGCAGCAGCCTGGCGGTCGACCGAGCGGGCATCGGCCCGGGTGGACGGCAGCCGGTGACCGGCACCCGGCTGGCCGGTGCGGTCCTGACCGTGGTCGCGGTGCTGCTGGCCGTCGGCGGTCGAGGGCTGGAACCGGAGACCCTCGGGCTGATCGCGCTGCCGCTGATCGCCGGGATCGGGGTGGCCTGGCAGCAGGCGGTGAACGGTTGGGTCCGGGTGGCCAGCGGCAGCACGCTGACCGCCACCGGAGTGAACTTCGCCGTCGGGACCAGCGTCCTGCTCGTCGCCTTCGCCGTCAGCCTGGGGGTACGCGGCGTACCCTCGGGCAGCCTGCCGACCGAGCCCTGGCTCTACCTGGGCGGGCTGGTCGGGGTGTCGTTCATCGCGGTCGCCGCCGCGGTGGTGCGGCTCATCGGCGTACTCGTGCTCGGGCTGGCCACCATCGCCGGCCAGGTCATCGGTGCGGTGCTGCTGGACGTGGTGCTGCCCACGGCCGCCTCGCAGCCCGGCCCGCGGACCTTCCTGGGGGCCCTGCTGACCCTGGTCGCCGTCGCGGTCGCCACCCTGGGCGGTCGGCTCCACGCCCTGACCGGACGCCTAAGGTCCCGGTGAGGGTACGGCTCAGGGCATGGTCATCGGCGACTGGGAGCCGTACGGGTCGTCGTACTCCGTACGTCGACGGCGGAAGATGATCGCCGCCACGATGCCGCCCAGCAGTCCGAACAGGTGCCCCTGCCAGGAGATCCGTTCGTCCGTCGGCAGGACGAGCGCCAGTTGGCCGCCGTAGAGCAGACCGACCAGCAGGAAGACGGCGAAGTTCCACCAGCTGCGCTCGAAGATGCCCCGGGTCAGCAGGATGCCCAGGTA
Organism: Micromonospora sp. NBC_01739; assembly: GCF_035920385.1. GTDB lineage: Bacteria > Actinomycetota > Actinomycetes > Mycobacteriales > Micromonosporaceae > Micromonospora. The sequence continues at coordinate 4,049,769 of NZ_CP109151.1, forward strand.
GCCGAAGATGACCCCGCTGGCCCCGACGACGATCGTGTTGGGCGACCCGGTGAACCAGACACCCAACCCGCTGGCCAGGACGATCACCAGGGTGGACCAGAGGAACCGCCGGGCGCCGGCGGCCAGTACGAAGGTGCCGAGCAGGATCAGCGGGATGCTGTTGCTGTAGAGGTGCTCGAAGCCGTGGTGCAGGAAGGGTGAGAAGAAGACCCCGTCCAGTCCCTCGATGCGTTGCGGGATGATGCCGGCGGCGGCGTCGAAGCCGGCACCGAGCCAGGTGTCCAGGCCCTCGATGAGGAAGAGCACCGGCACCACGGCGCACATCGCGACGAAGGCCCGGCCGATGGACGCATAGAAGGCTTCCGTGCCGAACCGGTGCGGGTCGCCGTTGACAGGGTGCAGGGTCACCTGTCAACAGCTATCAGCAAACTCCGGCAGCCGCCACTCTTCGCCCCAGGGCACCGCCCCTCGGCATACGGTCGGCACGGACAGCGCGGGGTCGGCGGGAACCAGGGAGACACCCCTTCGTTCCCGCCGACCCGGCGGTCAAGCGGTCAGTACCAGCCGCGGTTCTGCGAGTGGTTCCAGGCGTTGCACGGCGTACCGTGGCGGCCCTTGATGTAGCCGAGGCCCCACTTGATCTGGGTGACCGGGTTGGTCTCCCAGTCCGCGCCGACCGTGGCCATCTTGCTGCCCGGCATGGCCTGCGGGATGCCATGGGCGCCAGAGCTGCTGTTGTGGGCCCGGGGGTTCCAGCCGCTCTCCTTGTTCCAGAGCCTGTCCAGGCAGGGGAACTGGTCGATCTTGAAACCAGCGTCGATCATCAGGGCGCAGCCGGTCTTCCGGTGCCCGCTGTACTCCTTGCAGGAGGCCGGGACCGGTCCGTCGTACGGCTTGAGGGCCCGGGCCCGAGCGGCGGCAGCCTCCTTGGCGGCCTTCTCCGCAGCAGCCTTCTTGCGTGCCGCCTCCTCGGCCTTGCGGGCCTTCTCGGCGGCCGCGCGGGCCTGCTTCCTGGTCTCGGCGGCCTGCTGACGCACCGCCCGTACCTGGCGGGAGACCTGCTGCTCCTGCCGGTAGTCGACGTCGATCTCGGTGACACTGCCGGCCACCTGCGCGCCCGGATCCGGGCGCGGCGTCTGGCGGTCATCGCTGAGGTAGAAGCCGCCGGCGATGCCCCCGGAGAGCAGCACGACAGCGACGCCACGAGCGGCGAACCGGCTCCACAGCCGACTCACGTGGTGATCCCTTCGTCGGGGTCAGGGACACGGGGTGACCCAGCCCACCGGCCGAAGCACACCGCGAGCGCCCGTGACCGGCTTCCCGGTCACCGTGGCCGCACCTCCTTCACCCGGTGATCATCCGTCTCCCTCAGGGGAGGTGACGAATGGCCACCAACGCTTCCAGCGGTACGTGAGCGCCGTGGGACACGATCGCGCACAGTGAGGCGGTTGGGAAACGCCCAGACTGCATTGTGACGTGGGTCACTTGCAAAATGCAGGTAAAAACGCCCTAAAAGGCCATCATTGCGGGATGTCCTCCAGCAGATCGGTCACCATGGCGGCGATCGGGGACCGCTCCGAACGGCTGAGGGTGACATGCGCGAAGAGTTGATGCCCCTTGAGGGCCTCGATCACCGCGGTCACTCCGTCGTGCCGGCCGACCCGGAGGTTGTCCCGCTGGGCGACGTCGTGGGTCAGGACCACCCGGGACCCCTGGCCGATCCGGGAGAGCACCGTCAGCAGGACCCCCCGCTCCAGTGACTGGGCCTCGTCGACGATGACGAAGGCGTCGTGCAGGCTGCGCCCGCGAATGTGGGTCAGCGGCAGCACCTCCAGCAGACCCCGCGAGGTGACCTCCTCCAGCACGTTCTCGTGCACCACCGCACCCAGGGTGTCGAAGACCGCCTGGGCCCAGGGCGACATCTTCTCCGACTCCGAACCGGGCAGGTAGCCGAGTTCCTGGCCGCCGACGGCGTACAGCGGGCGGAAGACGATGACCTTCTTGTGCCGGCGGCGCTCCATCACCGCCTCCAGCCCGGCGCAGAGCGCCAGGGCCGACTTTCCGGTACCGGCCCGGCCGCCCAGCGAGACGATGCCGATCGACTCGTCGAGCAGCAGATCCAGGGCGATCCGCTGCTCGGCGGAGCGGCCGTGCACCCCGAACGCCTCCCGGTCGCCACGTACCAACCGGACGGTCTTGTCCGGCAGCACCCGACCGAGGGCGGACCCCCGGGTGGAGTGCAGCACCAGGCCGGTGTGGCAGGGCAGGCCGGCTGCGGCGTCCACATCGATGGCCTCTCCGGCGTAGAGCCGTCCGATGTCCTCCTCGGCCAGATCCAGCTCGGCCATCCCCGTCCAGGTCGGGTCGCTGGCCTGGCCGTGCCGGTACTCGTCGGCCCGCAGCCCGACCGAGGCGGCCTTGACCCGCAGCGGCATGTCCTTGCTGACCAGGGTCACCTCCCGCCCCTCGGCGGCGAGATTCAGGGCTACGGAGAGGATCCGGGCGTCGTTGGACTCGTTGCGGAAGCCCGGCGGCAGTACCCCGTCGTCGGTGTGGTTGAGCTCCACCCGCAGGGTGCCACCCTCGTCGTTGGCGGGCACCGGCAGATCCAGCCGCCCATGCCGGATGCGCAACTCGTCCAACATGCGCAGCGATTTGCGGGCGAACCAGCCCAACTCGGGATGGTGTCGCTTGCCCTCCAGTTCGGAGATCACCACCAGGGGCAGGACCACCTCGTGCTCGGCGAAGCGGTGGAACGCCGCCGGGTCGCTGAGCAGGACGGAGGTGTCCAGCACAAAGGACTGTCCCGCTGGTCGAGGCTCCCTGGTGTCGGCCGATCCGGCAGCCGCGCCACGGCGGCTCCGGGCGGTACGGCGGGTCGTGGCAGTCGCGGCCGAGCCCTGGTCGGCACCGGCGGTTGTACGGCGAGTGGTCACAGGCCTGCTCCGGCGGATGGGCACCCGGCCACCCGCGGTCCGCCTCCTCCGGTGCCCGACGGACACGGGGTCGGATGCGGGCCCCGTGCGCGAGGTCGCAGGCCGGGCGGGCCGGCTGGCTCGGGACAGTCCCGCGCCATGCCTAGACGCTAGCTGCCCGCACCCGTCCCGGCTAGAGCATGATTCAGGGGGTCGATCCGCTGGCCCCCACGACGAGCGGTGCACCGGCCGGGATGCATGCCCCCTGCGCGCACCCCGGCCGGTGGGACCACCGTCCCGGTCTGACGTGATCCCCCGCGGTACCCGCCCCAGCAGGGCGGTACCCCGCGGTCCTGGACGGTCCCGCAGGCCCGTCGACCGGTCTCAGCCGGTTCGTCGTACCAGGGCGCCGGTCGGGTGCCGCCCGGTGACCGAGGCGGTCGGCGTCGTGAACGACGATCCGGTGTACGTGGTGCCCGGGCGAGCCACCGCGGCGGGTGCCCGGGTGTTGCCCGGCCCGGTGACCGCCAGGGCGGTGGCGATCGCGGCCTGGGCGTCCCGGCGCCGCCGGTTCCAGGCCCCACGGTCACCGTCGAAGTAGCCCTGCCGGTAGCCGAAGCGGTAACCGATCCGGTAGCTGAGCTGCCCGTGCAGTCGCCCGGCGGCGTAGCTCGTCGCGGCGAGCACGACCACCAGGAAGATCGCGAGGAAAGGACTCATCCGGCGGCTCCGGTACCTCGCACGTTGTTCATCGTTCCTCCGGCTCGACAGTCGTCGGGTCGATCACCAGCAGCCGGTCCAGGTCGTCCGTACCGACCTCCTCCACCAGCTCGACGGTGATCCGGCAGCCGTCCATCACGACCTCGGCCACCGACGACCGCCGGATCTCCCCACCGGCCTCGTAGACCCGGACGCTGAGCTCCGGGCAGCCGAGGTGGGTCCGCCAGGCGTCCCACTCGGCCCGGTCACCGACGCTGAGCGAGAGGTAACGGCATCCCCGGGCCAGGTAGAGCCGCCAGGGTGCGCTCAGCCCCGCGGCGACACCCTCCGCGACCAGACCGAAGGCCTGGGCACGGGTCGCGAGTTCGGTCACCACACCTCCCACGCAACGGGCGCGTGACGCAGGCGAGCACCATTCGTCTCATGCACGTGACACACCGTAGGTTGTCCCATGGGCGTGACAGTATCAGCTTTTCGCATGTTTGCCCCGGCACCTACGTACATCTATCCTGCCTAGGTGAGACCCCTCAGGAGCAGTGATTGGCCGCCGTACGACCACCCACCACCAGCGTCACGTAAGCGTGACAGGGGCGCGCCGCGGCCCCCCACCCAGACTCAACGGTCGTACGGTCGCGAGGTGACCGAGACCGCCAACGCCCGGAAGATCGCCTTCGCCACCTTCGTCCGTCGGGCCCTGGAGGAGGCGCGCGCCACCCGGGCGTGGAGCGGCACCGAGGTCTCCCGGCGTACCGGGGTTTCCCGACAGACCATCAACCGCTGGGTACGCGGCGACTGGGCCAGTGACCCGGAGGCCGAGCGGGTGGTGGCGTTCTGTGACGGCCTTGGCCTCGACCCGGCGGCGGCCTTCGCGGCCCTCGGCTGGGACCGCACCACCTCCCGGCACCGGGCCGACCCGACACCCCCGCCGATGGATCCGGACGTCGAGGCCCTGCTGCGCCGCCTGGTCGACCCCGAGGTGTCGGACGCGGAGAAGTTCCACATCCGGGAAACCATCCGTTACCTCGCATACCGTCCGACTCTGCCGCCTGCCGGGCGAAAACGGGAAGAAGCGGCCAGCTAGTTCCTCAGATGGCGAAAGAACAGCAGGTCAGGCTCATTCGTTTCGCTACGGGGCGGGAACGGGCACGCTAGCGTCCGTATCTGTACTGCTTGGGCTCGTCGTCGGCGGGGGGACGGGACAAGGCCGAACCCAGCCCTGCGGGACAGAAGGAGGGTCTTTCATGACCCTGAAATGGTCGGCAGTCGTGGTCGCGACGATCTCGGTAACGCTCTGCGTCACCGGTAACGCAGTGACCCTGGCCCTCAACGGCGGGCAGCTTCCCCTGCTCGTCAACCTCTTCGCGCTCGCCGCGGCGAGCACCGCGATCGTCCTGGCCGTGCTGGCCGAGCTGCACGAGCGGCTCAACGACCGGGTCACCGCGCTCACCGAATTCCTGGTCGAGCGGCTGCGGGAGATCGAGGCGCAGACCGGCGACCGCAACGCCGGATTCGTGGAGGGCTACCTGCTCAGTCACGGTCAAGAGGCGGCCGTGGTGCCCTTCGGACGCCGAGGACGAGGAGCCGCCGAACGCTGAGCGCAAGGGCCGAACGAGCTCACTCGAGCCAGGATTCATCGCCGAAACCCGGGGTACGCTGTCGCGCGTGCCACCGTTGAATCTGGGCGACCAGCAGCCGAAGATCCCGTTGAATGCCGACCAGGCCTGGCGGGCCACCGCCGATCGGGCAGCCGAGACAGTTCTCTTCTTCGACTTCGACGGCACCCTCGCGCCGGTCGCCGACGACCCCACGAAGGTGCTGCCGGCGCCGAAGGTGCTGGCCGCTCTCGAGGCGCTGGCCCCGGTGGTGCGGCGGATCGCGATCGTCTCCGCCCGGCCGGTCGAGTTCCTGCGGGAGCACTTCGACGGGCTGCCCGGCGTGGACCTCTACGGCCTGTACGGGTTGGAGCACAGCCACTCCGGCGGCGAGATCGTCACCGAGCCGGCCGCCCTGCCGTTCGTGCCCACCATGAGCGAACTGGCCGAGCGGGCCCGAGCCGAACTTCCCGCCCAGGCCCTGGTGGAGTACAAGCGGCTGTCGGTGGCCCTGCACTGGCGTACCGCGCCTGCGCTGGCGGAGACGGTCGAGCAGTGGGGTAGGGCCCAGGCCGAGCGGCTGGGGCTGCGGGTGCAGGGCGGGCGGATGGTGCTGGAGATCAAGCCCCCGGTCGACCGGGACAAAGGCATGGTCATCGGCGAACTGGTGCAGGATGCCGGTGGCGCCTGGTACTTCGGCGACGACGTCTCCGACATCAAGGCCTTCGCCGCGTTGCGGGCCCGCGCCGCCGCGGACGCCGACTTCCTGGGGGTCTGCGTCGCCGTGGCCAACCCGGAGACCGGTGCCGAGGTCGCCGAGGCCGCCGACCTGACCATCGACTCCCCGGCCGCCCTGGGCGACTTCCTCACCGAGGCCACCCACCACCTGACCTGACGCCGGAGGACCCCGGCGGTCAGGCCCCGAAACGCCGCTGGCGGGTGGCGTACGAGCGCAGTGCGCGGAGGAAGTCGACCCGCCGGAAGTCCGGCCAGTTGAGTTCGCAGAAGTAGAACTCCGAGTGCGCCGACTGCCACAGCATGAAGCCGGACAGCCGCTGCTCCCCACTGGTACGGATGATCAGATCCGGATCGGGCAGACCACGGGTGTAGAGGTGCTCCGAGATGTCGTCGACATCGAGCGAGCCGGCCAGGTCCTCCAGGGTGCCGCCGTTGGCCGCATGCTCCAGCAGCAGCGAACGGACCGCGTCGGCGATCTCCCGGCGTCCGCCGTACCCGACCGCGATGTTGACCTGGGCACCGCCACTGCGCTCCCGGGTCCGCTCCTCGGCGGCCTTGAGCGCCTCGGCGTGGTGTGCCGGCAGCACGTCCAGGGCGCCCACCATCCGCAGCCGCCAGGGGTTGCCCGCCTCGGCCAGCTCGGTGGTCAGATCCTCGATGATCTGAAGCAGCGGATTCAGTTCCGCCGCCGGACGGGAGAGGTTGTCGGTGGAGAGCAGCCAGAGGGTCACGTGCCCGACGCCGGCCGCGTCACACCACCGCAGCAACTCCTTGATCCGCTCGGCACCCTTGCGGTGCCCGTCGTTCGGGTCCAGGAAGCCCATCTCCCGGGCCCACCTGCGGTTACCGTCGCACATCACGCCCACATGACGGGGCACCGGACGGCCCGCGAGCTTGGCCGTCAGCCGCCGCTCGTAGACGGAGTAGAGAAGTTTCCGCAGAGTCATCACTTGCAGAGTAGCGAGCCCTCGCGCCGGTGGGCGGGCCGGTGGCCGATACCGCGCACAGGCGGCAAAGGGCGGTCGAATCCCCCCAGGTCAGGATGAGGGTGTGGCGGTGGCTGCCCGGCGCACCCCGTACAGGGCCAGCCCCGCCGCGGCGACCAGTGGGGTGCCGTCACGGATCAGACCATCCACACCGAGTAACCACCAGCACAGCGGTAGGTCCACGGCCAGGACGGCCAGGGTGATCACCACCAGCAGGGTGCCCGCCCACCGGCTGCCGCGCATCAGGAACGCCGTGCAGAACAGCACCAGGTAGCTGGTGGCGATCCCGGCCGCCAGCCAGAACAGCACCGCGGGCAGCGCGAAGGGCCGCCCGTCCAGGATCGCCGCCCCGGCCACCAGGGCCGGTACGAGCATCAGCGGGCTGTAGGTGAAGGCGGCCACCCGGCTGGTCAGCAGCCAGGCGTTGGCCTCCGGCCTGCGGGGTGGGGTCTCCCGCCAGGAGATGCCGGACCGGTCGATGACCAGGCGGGGCCGGTGCCGCACCAGATGCTCCGCGATGGCCGGGGAGCGGTACAGCATCCAGACCACCATGGCGCACAGCAGGGTGAGCAGGGCGAAGCCGAGCAGGCCGGGCAGCGGCGGCACGCCGTGCCGGGGCACGATCAGGCGACCCACCGCGAAGACCGTGGTGATGGCGAGGATCAGGCCCAGCGGGCGGGCCACCGTACGCCCTCGTCGGACGTGACCGATCAGCAGCAGGAAGCCGAACGACCGCAGCATCGCCCAACCGGTACGCACCGCGAGCCCGAAGCCCTGCTCCGGGGCGTACCACCAGTTGAGCACCTCGACCACGACGGTGGCCAGGGCGGTCATGGCTAGCAGCACGGTCATGGCCCGGACGGCGGACGGCCGCCGGACCTCGGTCTCGGCGGCCGTCCTCATGGGATCCGATGATGCCTCGAATCCCGCCTGGATCACACCCCGCGCGGCTGCTCCGCGTCGAGTCGGGCCCGCAGGGCGTCCAACTCCGCCCAGAGGACCCCGGGCAGCTTGTCACCGAACTTCTCGAACCACTCGGTGACCAACGGCAGCTCGTTGCGCCACTCGTCCGGGTCGACCTTGAGCGCGATCCGGACATCCTCCGGAGTCATGTCCAGGCCCTCGACGTCGAGGGAGTCCAGCGTCGGGACCATGCCGATCGGGGTCTCGACGGCCTCCGCCCGACCCTCGAGCCGCTCGATGATCCACTTCAGGACCCGGGAGTTCTCCCCGAATCCGGGCCACAGGAAGCTGCCCTCGGGGTCCTTGCGGAACCAGTTGACGTAGTAGACCTTGGGCAGCTTCGACTCGTCGCCGTCGGCGCCCTTGCCCATCTCGATCCAGTGCCGGAAGTAGTCACCGCCGTGGTAGCCGATGAACGGCAGCATGGCCATCGGGTCGCGACGGACCACACCGACCGCGCCGGAGGCGGCGGCGGTGGTCTCCGAGGACAGGGTGGCGCCCATGTAGACACCGTGCACCCAGTCCCGGGCCTCGGTCACCAGCGGTACGGTGTCCCGCCGCCGGCCACCGAACAGGATCGCGTCGATCGGCACCCCGTTGGGGTCGTAGTAGTCCTCGGCCAGGATCGGGCACTGGGTGATCGGGGTGCAGAACCGGCTGTTGGCGTGCGAGGAGAGGCTGTCGCTCTCCGGGGTCCAGTCGTTGCCCTTCCAGTCGATCAGGTGCGCCGGCGGCTCACCCATCCCCTCCCACCAGATGTCGCCGTCGTCGGTCAGGGCGACGTTGGTGAAGATGGAGTTGCCCTTGTCCAGGGTCCGCATGGCGTTGGCGTTGGTCTTCCAGTCCGTGCCGGGTGCCACGCCGAACAGGCCGTACTCCGGGTTGACCGCGTACAGCCGGCCGTCCGGGCCGAACCGCATCCAGGCGATGTCGTCGCCGATGGTCTCGACCTTCCAGCCCGGGATGGTCGGCTCCAGCATGGCCAGGTTGGTCTTGCCGCAGGCCGAGGGGAAGGCCCCGGCGATGTGGTAGACCGTGCCCTCCGGCGAGGTGATCTTGAGGATCAGCATGTGCTCGGCGAGCCAGCCCTCGTCGCGGCCCATCACGCTGGCGATCCGCAGCGAGTAGCACTTCTTGCCGAGCAGCGAGTTACCGCCGTAGCCGGAGCCGAAGGACCAGATCTCCCGGGTCTCCGGGAAGTGCGAGATGTACTTGGTCTCGTTGCAGGGCCAGGCCACGTCCTGCTGGCCCGGCGCCAGCGGGGCGCCGATCGAGTGCAGGGCCTGCACGAAATCCGCGTCGTCGCCCATCGCCTCGAGGATCTTCGCACCCATCCGGGTCATGATCCGCATCGAGGCGACGACATATGGACTGTCGGTGATTTCCACACCGAACATGGGCTTCTCGGCCTCGACCGGACCCATCACGAACGGGATGACGTACATCGTCCGACCGCGCATCGAACCGCGGTACAGATCCGTCATCGTCCGCTTCATCTCGGCCGGCGCCATCCAGTTGTTGGTGGGGCCGGCGTCCGCTTCGTCCACCGAGCAGATGAATGTCCGCTCCTCGACGCGGGCGACATCCGTCGGGTCGGTCCGAGCGTAGAACGAGTTGGGTTTCTTCTCGGGATTGAGCCGGATGAGGGTACCGGCCTCGACCAGTTCATCGGTGAGGCGGCGCCACTCCTGATCGGACCCGTCCACCCAGACCACCTGGTCAGGGGTGGTCAGCTCAGCGACCTCACGGACCCAGGCGAGCAGTTTGGGGTGGGACGTCGGGGCCTGATCGATACCCCGAACAGTGGCCGGAGCAACCATGACACATCTCCTTGTGGTCGACGCTGACCTGTCTATGGGATGCACGAGTCTTGGCGCGCGTTGTGCGTCGCCTTCGTGGAAACCTGGGATTGGGCTCAGCGTAAACCGAGGGACCTCCCCAGTCAGTGGGACTGGTTGTGAAGAACTGCACAAGGCACGGGCACGCTGCCGCTTCACGGCTCTTTACCCGCTTTCGCGCGCAGTTTCACGCAAATCTTGCGGCGGGCCTCTATCCGCTCTACCCGACGGCGGCGCTTTGTCACCCGCTGGGAGGTAGTGGAATTCAACTCCGGATCGCTCAGGCCCGGTTACGCTCCGTTGATGCCCGAGTCCACCGCCGCGCCGACGGACACCGCAAGCGGTCGATCCGCCGCTATAGGGTCACGAACCGGTACGCTCGCACGGTGGCCGCCACGATGACCGGGGAGCCAGGCTCCCGGCAGACCCGCACGGGTCTGATCCACTCCCTGCGCGACCGTTTTGGTCACCTCGTGCGTGAGATGAGCAAGTTCGCCACGGTCGGCGGTGTGGCCTTTGTCATCGACTTCGCCCTGTTCAACTACCTGATCGGCCCCGCCGGTGTGGAGCAGATCACGGCGAAGACGATCGCCACGGTGATCGCGGCCACCTTCGCCTTCCTGGGCAACCGCTTCTGGACCTGGCGGCACCGCAAGCGCTCCCACCCGGCGCGCGAGTACGCCCTGTTCTTCTTCTTCAATGCCGTGGGGTTGGGCATCGCGGTGGCCTGCCTGGCCATCAGCCGGTACGGCCTGGGCAGCATCTGGCCGGAGGTCTTCCAGACCCGGCTGGCCGACAACATCGCCAGCTTCGTGGTGGGCACCGGCCTGGGGACCCTGTTCCGATTCTGGTCCTACCGACGGTTCGTCTTCGTGGATCCGGGAACCCCTGCCGTCACGGAAGTGAACCGGGACCGCGGGGCGTGACCTGCCGCCCACCCGTCCGGCCGGAGCCTGCCGGCCCCAGCCCACTGCCCTAAGGTGTTACGCATGCCTCTTGTCCGTCTGCTGCCTGAGCGCTGGCAGAAGTTCATCCATGAGGCGCTCAAATTCGGCCTGGTCGGTGGCGTCAACACCGCAATCAATTACGCGGTGTTCAACGCCCTGGCACTCACCGTTTTCGTCGATGGCCAACTGAAAGCGACAGTGGTCGCCACAGTGGTGGCGACCATCACGTCGTATCTGATGAATCGGCACTGGACGTACCGAGATCGCCCCAAATCGGCCATGCAGCGGGAATACGCCCTCTTCTTCCTTTTCAACGGGGTGGGCCTGCTGATCGAACTCGGGGTCCTGGCCGCCGCCAAGTACGGGCTGGGCATGACGAGCCTGCTGGCGCTGAATGTCGCCAAGACCGGCGGCGTGGTGTTGGCAACCCTGTTCCGCTTCTGGTCGTACCGCACCTTCGTGTTCCAGTCCGCGCCCGCCGAGCCGAAGCAGGCCTGGCAGGGCCTGCCGCGCGACGAGTGGGACACCATGGCCGAGATGGATCCGGTGGCCGAACTCGCCGAATCCATCACCGAGCTGGAGGAAGAGGAGCCACCGGCCACCCGGCCCACCGGCCTGACCGCCCGGCCGCTTCAGCCCCGCGCCGCCGCCCTGAGCAGCGAGGACGAACTCACCGCCGCGCTGGACAAGGAGCTGGCCGCCGAACTGGCCGCCGAACTGGCGCCCGCCCCGGCCCACCGCCGCTTCCGGCGGCGCTGATCCCGTACCTATGGAGAACGCCCGCCGTCACCGGCGGGCGTTCTCCATGTCATGCGAGGCCCTAGAGACCGGGCCGGTTGTTGTCACGTTCGGCGAGGATCTCACGCAGTTCCCCGTCGCCCAACGAGTGCTTGTCGTGGAACGCCTCGACCAGCTCGTAGAGCTTGGTCTGGACCCGGTCGACCTTCGGCACATCGGGCAGCACCGACTGACCCCGCTCACCGGCCGATTCGATCGTCAGGGTGCCGTAGCCCAGCAGACGCCCGACGAACTGCTGGTTCATCGAGTGGTCGTTGACCCGGCTGAGCGGGATGTCCCGCCGTTCCCGGGAGAACACCCCGTGCTGGATCACCACCCGCTCGTTGGTGAACAGATAGTGCGTGGTGCGCCAGCCGATGTACGGCCACAGCCCCAGCACCAGTACGGCCAGCACCGCCAGCCCGCCGATCACGGCGAGGGTGATGGAGCCGCCTCCACTGGAGGGTAGAAAGATCAAACCGACCACCACCGCGGCGATGGCGAGCACCAGCACCGCCACCGGCCGGATCAGGGCCTTCCAGTGCGGACGCAGATGCAGCACGACGTGCTCGTCCTCGGTGAGCACGTCTTCGGGGAACGCCACGGATACCTCCTCGCAGAACCGGACGCGCAGACGTTAACCCCCCAGACCCCCTCCGCCACATCCACCACGCGGCCACCCTCCCCACCCCTTCCCACCCCCTCCCACCCCTTTCCCCCGCGATCTTGCACTTTCGGTCGCCCATTCGCCCCGTTAAGCCCGATTCGTCCCGACCGAAAGTGCAAGATCGCCGCGCAGGAAGCGGGGGCGTGGGCGGCGACGCACGGGGGGTGGGGTTAGCGGAGGTGGAGGAGGTCGGCGGCGGGGAGGGAGTGGGTGGTGGGGGTGGGGTGGGGGGTGGTGAGGAGGAGGTGGCCCTCGCCGGTGATGGTGGTGGCGGTGCCGGTGAGGGTGGTGCCGTCGGGGAGGAGGGCGCGGACCTCGCGGCCTACGGTGGCGCAGACCTTCAGGTAGGCCTCCCGCAGGCCGCTGGCGGTCGCGTCGCCGTCGGCGTCCCGCCAGCGGGCGTACCAGTCGGCCAGCGAGCGCAACAGGGCCCGCAGCAGTGGGTCGCGGTCGGTGGCCGCCGCACCGGCCAGTTGCAGTGAGGTGGCCGGCAGGCCGGTCGGGTTCTCCGGCAGCTCGTCGGCCCGCAGGGTGACATTCAGCCCGATGCCGAGCACGACCGCGGGCGGGTCACCCAGGGCCGGGCCGGGCACCGCCTCGGCGAGGATGCCGGCGCACTTGGCCCCGTCGATCAGCAGATCGTTGGGCCACTTCAGGCCGGCCTCCAGCTCGGCCAGCCGACCGACCGCCTCCACCAGCGCCACCCCGGCCAGCAACGGCAGCCAGCCGTACCCCGCCGGTGGTGCGGGCCGCCAGCCACGGTCCGGCACGGCCTCCCCGGGCCGCAGCAGCACGCTCGTCGCGATGCCGGCCCGCGGCGGCGACTGCCAGGTCCGTCCGCGCCGCCCTCGGCCGGCGGTCTGCCGCTCGGCGACCACGACCAGCCCTTCCGGCTCCCCGCGCCGGGCCGCCTCGGCGACATCGGCGTTCGTCGAGCCGGTCTCGGTGTGCAGTTCCAGGCGCGCCCACGGGCCGTACGGCGTGACCAACGCCCGGCGCAGCCGCGCCGCCGACAGCGGCGGACGATCCAGATCGATGTACGGCGAGCCCGGCATCCCACCAGCGTACGGACTACCCCTCCTGCCGCACGCCGCTGACCTGAACCATCGTTATATTCCCAGGGTGACTACCGAATCCGGGAGCAATTTGCACAGCACCGCCGGCAAGCTGGCGGACCTGGCCCGACGGGTCGACGAGGCGGTGCACGCCGGGTCGGCCCGAGCGGTGGAGAAGCAACACGCCAGGGGTAAGAAGACCGCCCGTGAGCGGATCGAACTCCTGCTCGACGAGGGCTCCTTCGTCGAGCTGGACGAGTTCGCCCGGCACCGGTCCACCAACTTCGGGCTGGACCGCACCCGCCCGTACGGCGACGGGGTGATCACCGGCTACGGCACCATCGACGGCCGGCAGGTCTGCGTGTTCGCCCAGGACTTCACGGTCTTCGGCGGCTCCCTGGGCGAGGTCTTCGGCGAGAAGATCGTCAAGGTGATGGACCTCGCCATGAAGATCGGTTGCCCGGTCATCGGCATCAACGACTCCGGCGGGGCCCGCATCCAGGAGGGTGTGGTCTCCCTCGGCCTCTACGGCGAGATCTTCTTCCGCAACGTACGGGCCAGCGGGGTCATCCCGCAGATCTCCCTGATCATGGGCCCGTGCGCGGGCGGGGCGGTGTACTCCCCCGCGGTCACCGACTTCACCGTGATGGTCGACCAGACCTCGCACATGTTCATCACCGGTCCCGACGTCATCAAGACGGTCACCGGTGAGGACGTCGGCATGGAGGAGCTGGGTGGGGCCCGCACCCACAACAGCCGCAGCGGCAACGCGCACTACCTCGCCAGCGACGAGGAGGACGCGATCGACTACGTCAAGGCCCTGCTGTCCCACCTGCCGTCGAACAATCTCGACGAGCCGCCGGTCTTCCCGGTCGAGGCGGAGCTGGACGTCACCGACGCCGACCGGGAACTGGACACCCTGATCCCGGACTCGGCCAATCAGCCGTACGACATGCACCGGGTCATCGAGCACGTGCTCGACGACGGTGAGTTCGTGGAGGTCCAGCCGCTCTTCGCGCAGAACATGGTGGTCGGCTTCGGTCGGGTGGAGGGTCGGCCGGTCGGTGTGGTGGCCAACCAGCCGATGCACTTCGCCGGCACCCTGGACATCGCCGCCAGCGAGAAGGCGGCCCGCTTCGTGCGTACCTGCGACGCCTTCAACATCCCGGTGCTGACCTTCGTGGACGTGCCCGGCTTCCTGCCCGGCACCGGCCAGGAGTGGGACGGCATCATCCGCCGGGGTGCCAAGCTCATCTACGCGTACGCCGAGGCCACCGTGCCGAAGGTCACCGTGATCACCCGCAAGGCGTACGGCGGGGCGTACGACGTGATGGGCTCCAAGCACCTGGGGGCCGATCTCAACTTCGCCTGGCCGACCGCCCAGATCGCGGTGATGGGCGCCCAGGGGGCGGTGAACATCCTCTACCGGCAGGAGCTGGCCGCCGCCGAGGACCCGGCCGCCGTCCGCGCCGAGAAGATCGCCGAGTACGAGGACACCCTGGCCAACCCGTACGTGGCCGCCGAGCGCGGGTACGTCGACGCGGTGATCGCGCCGCACCAGACCCGTACCCAGATCATCCGGGGGCTACGGGTGCTGCGTACCAAGCGGGAGACCCTGCCGCCGAAGAAGCACGGCAACATCCCGCTCTGACCCCCTCCCCCACCTCCCCCACCCACCCCAAGCGCTGTTGATCATGAGGTTGGCGGCGGTAGTTGATCTCCACGATGCCGCCAACCTCATGATCAACGCGGCTCGATGGGGGTGGGTGTGGTGGGGAGGGTAGGGAGGGGGTTAGCAGGGGGGGTTGGCGGCGGGGCAGAGGCGGGTGGCGGCGAGGGTGGCGACGCGACGTAGTTCCGCGTCGGTGGTGTCGCGGCCCGGGGCCAGCACGGTGACCAGGTCGCCGACGCGTACCACGGCTGTCGTGTCCGGGCTGGTCGGTCCCCGGCTCTCGCCGGTGTCCAGGTTGCGGGCGGTCACGACGACGTGTCGGATCAGCATCGCCTCGTCACCTGTGAAGGCGCGGTCGGTCACCTCCCAGCGGTGCTCCACCTCGGCCCGCGCGATCCGGTCCTCCCACGACACCTCGCCGGTCACCCGCCAGCTGGCACACGGTGCGATCAGCACGTCGAGCCGCTGGAGGAAACCGGCGGCGGTCTCCGGGGCCAGCCGGTAGACGGCCTGATTGAGCACCACGTCGGCCGGCCGGCGGGCACCGTCTGCGCTCGCCCGTAGCAGGGTCTGTGACCGGGAGTACCGGGACACCTCCCAGGCGTCGGTCTGCCCCTGTTCGGTGAGGCAGGCCAGCAGCAACTCGTCGACCCGCACCGGCTCACCGAAGCCCGCATGGCTCAGTGGAGGGTCCGTCTTCGTCGTCAGGTCCTCCGGCTGCACCAGCGCCTCGTGGGGGATCTCGGCGTACACCGGCAGCGAGGTCTGCGGCTGGGAGTCCGCCGACTGCGGCGGGGCCGACTGAGGGGCGGCCAGGCGTACCCCGGCGATCGCGGGCCCGGCGGCCAGGAGCACCACCGCGGTCGCCGCGCTCAGCATGGCCCGGCGGCGCCGACGGCGGGCCCGTTCACGCAGTACGGCCGGTTCCGGCCAGCGGACGTCCCGCAACTCGTTGTGGAGCCGCTCGACGAACATCATCTCGTCACGCACCGGGTGCCTCCTCCAGGTCGGTGACGGCGAGCAGTCCGGCGAGCGCGGTACGCCCCCGGGACAGGCGGGCCTTGACCGTGCCGACCGGAGCTGAGGTCTGCCGCGCGACCTCGGCGACCGGCAGGCCGACCAGGTAGTACAACGCGATCGCCACCCGCTGCTCCTCGGGCAGGCGACGCAGGGCGGCGACCACCTCGACGGTCTCCGTCCCCGGCGCGGGAACACTCTCCACCGCGCCGTGTCGCAGGTAGGCCCTAGCCCGGCTGCGCAGACTGCGCCACCGGCTCACCGCCAGCCGGCTGGCCACCACCCGTACCCAGGCCTCGGGGTCGTCGTAACGCCCCACCGTGGACCAGCGTTGCCACGCCCGCACGTACGCCTCCTGGACGGCGTCCTGGGCCTCGCCCAGGTCACCGGTGAGCACGTAGACGAAGCCGAGCAGCCGTTGTCGACTGCCCCGGTAGAACTCGTCGAACCCGTCGACGTCCGGCACCTGCCACCTCCTGCGGGTCGTAGACAACACGCACCAGGGGGTCGGGTGGTTGCCGCCAGGCCCTAGACGGTCCAGGCCGGAGGCTCAGGTCACCAGGTGATGCCGGCTTCGGTCAGCAGCGGGCCGGCCAGCATCAGCCCGCCGACGAGCAGCACGGCACAGTTGGCCAGGCCGAACAGGACGACCCAGAAGAAGGCCGGAAGTCCGGTGATGCCGGCTAGTTGGTCGGCGTCGGAGGCGGGCATCCCCCGCCGGGTACGCAGCCGTTGCAGCTCGATCACCGGGCGTACCCCGCCGAGCAGCAGAAACCACACACTGGTCCAGGCGAAGGCGGCCTGCACCTGCGGGCTGGCGTACCACGAGACGGCGAGCACCACCCCGCCGGTGACCAGCAGCGACAACACCCCGAACAGATTGCGGATCATGACCAGCATGGCCAGCAGGAGGAGCACCGCCAGCCAGAGCAGCAGGGTGATCCGGTTCCCGGCCAGCAGCCATGCCCCGCCCAGGCCGACCAGCGGCGGCGCCAGGTAGCCGGCCAGCAGGGTGAGTACCATCCCCGGGCCGGTGGGGCGACCGGCGGAGAGGGTCAGTCCCGAGGTGTCCGAGTGCAGTCGGATGCCACGCAGTTTGCGTCCGGTGAGCAGCGCGGCCAGGGCGTGACCGCCCTCGTGCGCGATGGTGATCGCGTTGCGGGCGATCCGCCAGGGCAGTCGGGTGCTGACCACCAGCAGCGCGGCCACCCCGGTGAGCAGCACCAGCAGCGGGGGCGGGTCGGGCTGCGCGCCGACCAGGCGGTCCCAGAACTCCGTCATGCCCTCGATCGACACCATGGGGCGCGAGCCTACCGGCCGCGTTCCGGTGTCACTGCCGGGCCAACCGCCCGTATCGTGTGACTGATCGGGTGGCGATCGGATCGGGAGGTGTACGCCGGTGAGCGCAGCCCCTCTGGAACCCCACGTCGGCCTCTGGACGGAGGACGACTACTTCGCCATGGGCGAGACCCATGACCGGATCGAGTTGCTCGACGGGAGCCTGATCGTGAGCCCTGCACCGAGCAATCCGGCCGCCCTGCGCTGATCGCCAGGTGGGCCGACGCCACAAGCCGGACATCGAAAATTATCTTTACCCCCATTGCCCGACCGGGCAGCTCCATCCAAAGATGGCTGTCTATTGACCGTCGTCTCAGGAGGACGCCATGGGTCAGGTCAGGTCTTCGCTGCGTCGGCTGACCGCCGCCGCACTCACCGTACTCGCCACCGCCGCCGCCGGGCTCGTCGCCACCGCGACCCCCGCCACGGCGGCCACCGTGCCCGGCATCGACGTCTCGCGCTACCAGGGCACCATCAACTGGACCAGCGTCCGTAACGCCGGCATCCAGTTCGCCTTCATCAAGGCCACCGAGGGTACGAGCTACAAGGACCCGAACTTCAACACCAACTACGTCAACGCGTACCACGCCGGGGTGATCCGGGGGGCATACCACTTCGCCCGGCCCAACATCTCCTCCGGCGCGGTCCAGGCCAACTACCTGGCCTCCAACGGCGGCGCCTGGTCGGCCGACAGCCGTACCCTGCCTGCCGCCCTGGACCTGGAGGCGAACCCGTACAGCGGCGGCTACTGCTACGGCCTGAGCACCACCGCGATGCGCAACTGGGTGCAGGACTTCCTGAACACCTACCGCTCCCGCACCGGCCGCTACGCGGTCATCTACACCACCACCAGCTTCTGGAACCAGTGCACCGGTAGCTGGAGCGGCCCCTGGAACAACCACCCGCTCTGGATCGCCCGCTGGTCGTCCTCCGTGGGCGCCCTGCCGGCCGGCGCCCCCTTCTGGAGCTTCTGGCAGTACACCGACTCCGGCCGGATCGCCGGTATCAGCGGCGCGGTGGACCGCAACTACTGGAACGGCGACCGCAGCCGGCTGATCGCCCTGGCCAATAACACCTGAGGTACGCCACCGGCGGCGGGCCTCCTCCGGTAGTGGACTCCGGCCCGCCGTCGATGGCGCTCGTCGTCGTGGGGCTCAGGCCCGGCGTCGGGAGGTCAGGACGACCGGCACGGTCATGCCACCACTGCGGGTGACGCTTCCTCGGCGGGTCAGGTGCCAGCCGGTCAGCGCGGCCCCGGCCAGCAGCATCAGGCTCATCAGCATCGCGACTCCGGCGGCGGCGACCAGCAGTACGACGCTGCCGAGCACCGCGAGTGTCCACAGTGCTAGCCGGGATCGGGTGTCCGTTCCTCGGTAAGCCATCTCGGGCCTCCCTTCCGTCGTCGGAGATCAGATACCCCGATCGGCGAAGGGTCATGCCTGCCGCTCAGTCCTGACGGTCGGGTACGAACTCCCGGAAGGCGGTCTCGAAGTTCGGCAGCTGCGCTTCCCACTCGCTGTCCGGTACTTCCCAACGCAGGGCGAAACCCCGGTTGCTGGCGGTGACGAAGCCCCGGTTACGGACTCGGAGCTCGACCCCGTTGCGGGTCTGGTACCAGTCCCAGTCGCCGCAGGTCCGCCACTTGCAGTCGAACGACCAGATGTCGATCAGCCGGTAGTTCTGCACGCCCCTGACGTTCCGCCGACCCGGCTCAAGGTCTCGCCAGGTGGCAGCCGCGTCCCGTCCCGGGCGATCCGTACGGTCGATGGTCAACTCGCTGACGCCGTTGGGGTCCCGATACTTCACCCAGGTGCTGCCGGAGCTGCGCCGCCAACCTTCCGGCACGGGCACCTTGAAGCCGACCGGGTCGTTGCGCATCGTCCAGCCGGCCGGCAGCCCGCCGCTGGTCGGCGCTGCCGTGCTGGGCGAGACCGAAGGGCTGGGCGGTGCGGCACTGGTAGCCGGGGCGGCGCTGGTGGGCGGCGGTGCAGCCGGTTCACTGCTCGCCAGGGCCGAGGCTGTCGGGCTGCCGGTCGAACCCTGCGGGCTGCCACCGTCGTTGTCGTCGTCGCCGGTCAGCAGCGGCACCGCCACCACCAGACCGACCACCAGCAGCGCCACCAAGGCGCCGACGAGCAGCCCACGCCGGTTGCGCTCCGAACGCAGGAAGCCCGAGGTGAAGACCGCACCACGGGCCGGTTCCGAGTCTGCCGGAGTCGAGGGCACCTGCACGGTCCCCTGCGGCACGACCCGGGTGGGGTCCCCGGTCGACCCGGAGGTCACCCGACGGGTGGGTTCGGCATCCGAGCCCGCCGCTGCACTGTCGCCGTTGGAGGGTGCCGAGTCAGGGGTACCGGCAGCCGCCTGATCCGTCGACTCCGACTCGGCGGAGGTCTCCGCCTCGGAGCCGGACCCCTCAGGTACCTGCGTGCCCGTCGGGTTGGCGGCATCCTCGCCCGCAGCCGATTCGCGCCCCTCCACCTGGGCTGAGCTGCCCGGACCGGAGGCGATCAGAGCGGTAGGTGCGACCTCCGAACTCGTCGACTCCCGGTCGGTACCGGTGTCGCCGGCGTCCATTCTGGTCGTCGCTGCGGCGTCGGAGGAGACGCCCTGCACCGAGGGTGCGGCGTCCACGCCGGTCGATCCGGCGGCCAGCGGCGTACGCGGAGCAGGTGGGCTGACCGGGGCGGACGGCTGTTCCCCGGACGGTCGGGGCGCCGGCACCAACGGCGGGCGGGGCTCCCGCGGACCGTTCGGCCCCGGTCGGCGTACGCCATCCAGCAGTGAGATGGTCCGCACCCGCCGGCCGCTGGCCTTACGCAGCATGCGCTCGGCGGAGTCGGCCGTGATGCGCTCCTGGGGGTCCTTGCGGAGCAGCCCGTTGAGCACGGACTTGAGTGGGCCGGCGTTACGCGGGTGCGGCATCGGCTCGGTGGCCAGCGCGGCCAGGGTGGCGATCGTCGAGGGCCGGGCGAACGGGGACTTGCCCTCCACGGCGGCGTAGAGGGTGGCGCCCAGCGACCACAGGTCGGCCTCCGGCCCGGCGGTGCCGTCGCGGGCCCGTTCCGGCGCGATGTAGGCCGGTGACCCGAGCACCATGCCGGTACGGGTGACGTTCGGGTCCCCCGGGATGGTGGCCAGCCCGAAGTCCGTCAACACCACCCGACCGTCCGTGCCGAGGAGCACGTTGCCGGGCTTGACGTCGCGGTGCATGATGCCGGCCCGGTGCGCCGCCTTCAGGGCGTTCAGCACCCCCAGCCCGATCTCCGCCGCCTGGGCCGGCGACACCGGCCCGTCCTCGGCGAGGGTGTCCTGCAGCGAACGCGACGCTACGTACTCCATCACGATCCACGGGTCACCGTCGGTGCGGAGCACGTCGAAGATGCGTACCACGTTGACGTTGTTGAGCCGGGCGATGGCCCGCGCCTCGCGCAGCGAGCGCTCCCGCATCTCGCGGCGCTCGTCGTTGGTCAGACCCGGCGGCGGTACGAGTTCCTTGATGGCGACGTCGCGGTGCAGCACCTCGTCGCGCGCCTTCCACACCCGACCCATGCCGCCCTGACCGAGCGGCGAGATGAGCCGGTACCGGTCGGCGACGAGTTGGGAGGCGGAAGCGTCTGACATCGCTGAGACGGTACCCGGCAGCGCTGAAACCTACACCGTCGGCACGCCATTCTGCGATCAAGGTCAACTTCGGGCCGCGTACGCTGAGTGGCATGTCTGGGGAAGAGCCGCTGTTGCGCATTGTGCGCGGCATACCTACCGCCGAAGAACTGGCCGCGCTGGTGGGTGCGATCGTCGCCCGCCCCCGGCCCGCCGCCGGGCCCAGCCCGGCACCGGTCTCCACCTGGGCGCGCAGCGCCCGACCGGCAAGCAGGGGCCACCTGCCCGGCCCCGGCGCCTGGCGCGTGTCCAGCCTGCCCCGCTGACCCTCCGGCTTCAACCGGGTTCCAACCGGCCGGGTACGGGGCTGCCGGGGCGGCCTGCACCCATTAACCTCACTCAGGGGAATCGGGCCGTGACGGTTGGGAGGGAACGTGATCCCTGAAGAGGACCGACCTGCGTCCTGGTTGGGCGGCTACCGCACCATCGAGGCGGACATTCGCCAAATGCGGGAATTCGCTGATCAGCTCCGTGCCGAGGTGGAGAGCAACTACACCCCGCACCTGCGGTACATCGCCAGCGACATGCTCACCCAGGTGTCCAACCCCGCTGACGCGTTCATCGAGCTGGTGCAGTTCATGCGCGCCCACTGGGAGACCCAGCAGGCCGCCACCAACGCGGTCTGGGGCGTCGGCCACACCACCGGCCACCTGGCGGAAGCCGCCCACCAGGTGGCCCTGCATTACGGCGACGCCGACGCCTTCTCCGCAGCCCGGGTCGCCGACATCCAACGCGCCCTGGCCAGCCCCGGCATGATCACCACCTCGCCGGCGCCGTCACCGTCATTCGCCGACCCCACCGGCCTCGACCAGCCGGGACCGGTGGTGCTGCCATGAGGGACGTGGGCGTCGGCCGCAGCGGCGGCCTCACCGACTGGTACCTGATGAACGTCGCCGACATGTGGGCCTGCGTGCAGGACCACCAGACCGAACAACACTGGCGACATGTCGCCGGCTGGCGCAAGGTCTGCGACCTGGCAGGTCAGCACCTCACCAGACTCAAGGCCTACCGCGAGGGCCTGGCCCGTGCCTGGCCGCCGGAGACCAACGCCGCCGCCCGGGCGTACGTCACCGAACTGGACAACCTGATCGACCAGGTGCAACGCACCCACGACGCCGCCTCCGCCAACCAGACCGCGCTGTCGGCCGCCACCCAGGCCATCACCAGCACCCGCACCGAACTGAGCAAGATCTACGAGGAGTACGCGGGCAAGCTTCGACAGAAGCGGACCTGGGAGGAGATCGCCGCCGACGCCAAGGCCGCCGCCGGAAGCCGAGCCAGCGAATCCCCGGTGACCGACGCGGACCTCGAACGCCTCAACGTCCGAGCGCGCGGCATCATGTACGGCCTCAGCAGCGAACTCCA
The DNA here is from genome assembly GCF_035920385.1 of Micromonospora sp. NBC_01739. Lineage (GTDB taxonomy): Bacteria > Actinomycetota > Actinomycetes > Mycobacteriales > Micromonosporaceae > Micromonospora. The sequence goes on from NZ_CP109151.1 coordinate 4,072,022, forward strand.
ACAAGCCCAAGCAATGCTCCGCCAACCCCCTCCAAGCACTCGCCAAGGTGATCGTGCGCCAGATTACTCTGATCCTTATGCATCTGCCGGAGCGGCTCCCATAATCCCACCCATCGTCCCAGTATCTTTGTCGAGAAGTGTGATCCCGCCCACCCGCTCCAGCCCTATACCGAAAGCGATTGCAGCACCTCAGGCTCCGGCAGTCGGTCCAGTACTTGGAGGCGCTAGCCCAAGTCCATCCCCTGCATCGCCTCCAGGAAATCCGCCTGCACTTTCGCCGGGCAACTCCGCATCGCCAAACACCAGCAGCAATTTACTCCCGTCGGTCGGCCTAGGCACTGGCACCAACCCTCTTGGCCGAGGTCAGATTGGACAGCCAACTACAAATGGCGCGCCGCGCCTTGCAGCGCCGACGAGCCCACGCGCCGCAGCCCCTAGCGGCTTTATCGGGCAGCCGCTAAGCCCGGGAGCAGTTCAGCCAACTTCCGGCGGCACGCAACCCCGACGCGTAAACCCGGTTGGCGGTGTAATCGGCGGTGGCGGAGCTGGCACTACCCCGACAGGCGCAGCAGGCTCTCGTCCGGGCGGTAAGGGCTCGCCCGGGATTTCCTATGGTGCTCCGAATATTGGCCTTCCCCTGGGTCAGGGTATAGCGTCAGGGCGTTCATTCGAGCGCAAGCCCGGCATCAGCGATCCGCGCAAGTGGGACCCTGATGAGCCTTGGAGGATGGATCAGGGCGTCGACCCGGTCGTCCGTCCGCCCGAGAATGAAGGACCAATCGACCCTGGCCCTGCAATCGGCATCCCTAGATGACTGCCGGCTCCACCCTCCTCAGGCAAGGAACTGCTGCCCTGATTGCCTGGATCTTGCCACTAGCAGGAGCTAGCGCAAACGCAGAGGTATCGCAACCAGACGGGGCAAGTCTGATTCGGAGCGACCAGTGGCACCTGAGTTATCTGGACATCCAAAGAGCGCACCTAGTCAGCCAAGGAGAGGGTGCAACGGTCGCAGTTCTGGATACCGGGGTCGATTCGCACCCGGATATCCAAAGGAACTTGCTGCCGGGAAGGAGTATGATTACCGACCCGAACGGCGGGAACACTGATCCCAACGGCCACGGGACAGCAATGGCTGGACTGGTAGCGGCTCACGGAAGCAATAACAATCTCGGCGCACTAGGAATCGCACCCAAGGCAAAGATCCTCCCCGTCACGACGTCCGATTCGAAGAACATCGGAGATGCGGATCGGCTGGCACTCGGCATCGAGTACGCAGTTAGCCAGAGGGCGAATGTGATTAGCATTTCCGGAGGAGGCGGCAGTAGCACTGCATTGCTCAGAGCCATCCAGGAGGCCCGAGCAGCCAATGTTGTCATCGTTGCAGCAGCGGGCAACACACCCCCCGACTCAAGCGTCATTTACCCGGCAGCGGACAGCGGGGTAATTGCCGTCGGCGGCATTGGACGCGATGGGGCGCATGCAGCGACCGCAATGACCGGACCGCAGATAGACATCGTTGCGCCATCCGTTGACATCTACAGCATCGATGCTGGGGGCAAGTACCGCCGGAGTACCGGAACATCGAACTCGACGGCGATTGTGGCGGGGGCTGCGGCGTTGGTGCGGGCCAAGTATCCGTATCTGCCTGCGGATGAGGTGGCGCACCGGCTGACTGCCACTGCGATCGACAAGGGGCCGCCGGGGCGGGACGACCAGTACGGCTATGGGGTCATCGATCTGGTGGCGGCGCTGACGGCAGACGTACCGCCTAGGGGTTTTGAGTCGGTGCCTGCGACCTCGCCGGATGCGGCTGGCCCGACCACGGCGGCGGCGGATGGGCCGCGGGCCGAGGGTGGGGGTGACGGTGCGGCGGCCGTGCGGGGGTGGGTCACCTTGGGGGTGCTGCTGGCGGCGGGTGGGGCCTGGGCTTTGTTCGCTCGCCACCGCCGCAGGTCCGATGATCCCCCACCGCGGATCAGTCGCTGACCGCCTACGCGACACGGCGACCGGCGACCGGGGGTGGAGGCGGCGGCATGATCGGGTTGGCAACCGGTAACGTCGGCGGGGTGCCTGAAGCCATGCCGATTCGGTTGGTGCTCGCCTCGGCGAGCCCGGCCCGCCGTAAGACCCTGCAAGCCGCCGGCATCGAGCCGGACGTGCTGGTCAGCGGGGTCGACGAGTCAGTTGTCGTGACCGAACGGGCGGAGGATCTCTGTCTGGAGTTGGCCGGGTTGAAGGCGCAGGCGGTGCTGGCCCGGTTGCGGCCCGCCGCTGACCAGCGCACCCTCGTGCTGGGCTGCGACTCGGTGCTCGCCTTCGATGGACAGATCCTGGGCAAGCCGACCGATTCTGCCGACGCTACCGCCCGGTGGGAGCGGATGCGTGGGCGCAGCGGGGTGCTGCACAGTGGGCACTGCATCCTCGATGTCGAGGGGGGTCGGCGGGCGGAGGCGGTGGCTTCCACGGTGGTGCACTTCGCCGACATCGACGATCACGAGATCGCCACCTATGTCCGGTCCGGTGAGCCGCTGGCGGTCGCCGGGGCCTTCACCATCGACGGTCTGGGCGGGCCGTTCGTGGAGCGGATCGAGGGTGATCCGAGCACGGTGATCGGGCTGTCCCTGCCATTGCTGCGGCGGCTGCTGGCCGAGCTGGACCTGCGGATCACCGATTTGTGGACGAAGGTCGCGCCGGGCAGCCAGTCGATCGAGCCTCTGGGTTAACGTCCGGGCATGACCCGCAAGTCGATTCCGCTCACCGACGAACTGCACGGGTATCTCGTGGCGCACGGCACCCCTCCCGACGAGGTGATCCGTGACCTGGCCGAGGAGACCCTGGCCCTGCTGCCGGAGCGCGCCTCCATGCAGGTGGCCCCCGAGCAGGCCGCCTTCCTGACCTTCCTGACCCGGCTTCTCGGTGCCCGGCAGGCGGTGGAGGTGGGCACCTTCACCGGGTTGTCCGCGCTGGCGATCGCCCGGGGTCTGGTCGACGGCGGGCGGCTGACCTGCTTCGACATCTCCGAGGAGTACACGAGGGTGGCCCGCCGGTACTGGGCCCGGGCGGGGGTGGCCGACCGGATCGATCTGCGGATCGGCCCGGCCGGGGACACCCTGCGGGAGCTGCCGAACGAGAGGTACCTGGACTTCGCCTTCATCGACGCCGACAAGACCGGCTACCCGGTGTACTGGGCCGAGCTGGTGCCCCGGATGCGGCCAGGCGGGGTGATCGCGGTCGACAACGTGCTCCGGCACGGCCGGGTCATCGCCCCGCAGAGCGAGGACGACCGGGCCATCGCCGCCTTCAACGACCAGGTCCTGGCCGATGTACGGGTGGAGGCGGTGATGCTGCCGATCGCCGACGGCCTGACCCTCGCCCGGGTGCACTGACCGCAGCGGCCACCGTCTGGCTGCGGCTAGACCTGAACTGTGCGTCGGGCTCGGGCCAGGTTGAGGGCCAACTCTTCTCGGTTCTGATGTGCGTGCCGGAGCCAGGCAGGTTGGCCCGGTTCGGTGCGCCAGGATTCGCTCAGCGGGCTGTTGTCCACGGTGTCGAAGCCGAACTGGTCGTACAGTCTCGTCACGAGTTCGACAGCTTCGGGATGGTCGCTCGACACCGACAGGGCCAGCCGGTCGGGGGCGCCGGCAGGCCGAGCGGCGGTGAGCAGCCGGGGTGCCTGAATGTGGGTGAACGCCTTGGCGACCTTCGAGGTCGGGAGCTGCTCCTGGCGTAGTTCGTGGACCGTCTTCTCTCCGGAGTCGATGACCGGGAAGTTGCCGTCGCGCCAGGGCATGTAGTTGTTCGTATCCAGCACGATCTTGCCGGCAAGTTCGTCGACCGGCATGTCGTTGGCGAGTCTGAGGGGTACCGCCACGACGGCGAAGTCCCCGGCCGCGGCGGCGTCCGCGGCGTATGCGGCGCGCGCCGAGGGACCCAGCTCGGCCACGAGACGGTGCAGCGTCCCGGGTGCCCGGGAGTTGGCGATGACGACGTGATAGCCGGTGGCGACTGCCGCACGCGCGATCTGGCTGCCGACTTCGCCGGCACCGATGATTCCGATCGTTGTCATTGCTGGTTCCATTCGTCAGTTGCGAGTAATCGGTGGGGCGAGCCGGGACCGGCCGTTGGTTCGGACGCCCGACGTCCGGGCGTCCGAACCTGCTCAGGCGGTGAGCTGTCGAAGCAGCTCGGCGGAGTCGTGCAGCGCCGTCATCTGGACGAACCGGCCCTCACTGACCTCGTAGATGGCGTACTCGACGATCTCGAAGGAGGCCCCGGTAGGGTCGACACCTAGCCATTCCTTGACCGGAGTGCCGGTGTTGATCGCGCGTACGGCGATGCGGTTGCGGTCGAACAGCAGTTCCTTGACCTCCCAGTGGAGGTCCGGGACGGCTTCGACGTCCTGTCGCTGGACGGCTAGGACGTCGTCCCGGGTGCCCGGATTGCCGTTGAGCAGGACCCGGTCGTTGATGAACTCGTCCATCCCGTCGAACTCGTGGGCGTTGAGGGCGGCGACATAGCGCAGATACCAGGTACGCATATCTTCTTGGGTTGTCATCTTCATCACCAGTTCAGTTCGCCGTGCTCGTCGGTGAGGGTGCCGGTCGGGCCGTCCGGGTCCAGGGTGGCTAGGCGTACGACCGTCCTGGCGCTTTCCGCGGCCGGTCGTCCTAAGCCGAAGGCGGCGGTCAAGTCGGTGGCGGTGGGGCCGGGCTCGATCGCGTTGAATTTGATGCCCGGGTGCCACTTGGCGTACTGGACGGTGAGCATGGTGGCCGCCGACTTCGACGCCGCGTACAGGGTCAACGGCAGGTGGTGTTCCGGCCGATCGGGGTTGTTCACCGCCCAGAAGGAGCCCATGCTGCTGGACACGTTGACGACAACGGGGTTCGAGGATTTTTCCAGCAGCGGCAACGCGGCCTCGGTGACCCGGACGATGCCCACCGCGTTGGTGTCGAACACCTGTCGGGCCTTCGGCCCGTCGATCTCGCCGGCCCCCAGGATGCCGGCGTTGTTGATCAGGACATCCAGGCGACCTTCGGCCGCGTCGATGGCCGCCAGGGCCTCGCGTACGGAGGCGTCGTCGGTGACGTCGAGCTGGACGAAGTGGGCGCCCAGGGCTGCCGCCGCTGTCTTGCCCCGTTCCAGGTCGCGGGCGCCCAGGTAGACGCGGTGGCCCAGGTCGCGAAGCTGCTTGGCGGTTTCGAAGCCGATGCCCTTGTTGGCGCCGGTGACCAGTGTGACGGTCATGTCTCTCCTTCTGTACTGATCGGTTGCACGTCAACGTAACAGAGTTTTGTACCGATCGGTTGGTGGCTTGGATCACTTCTGTACCAAGCGGTAGACTGCACGGCATGAGCCCGATCGGACGCCCCCGCGCCTTCGACGAGGAGGCCGTCCTCGATCGCGCCACCGAGGTCTTCTGGCGCCACGGCTACGAAGGTGCCTCGCTGAGCGCCCTGACCAGCGCGATGGGCATCAACCGGCCGAGCCTGTACGCCACCTTCGGCAGCAAGGAGCAACTGTTCCAACGGGCCTTCGCCCGCTACCACGAGACCCAGGTGGCCGCCGCCCGTGCCGCGCTCGACCAGCCCAGCGCGTACGCGTCGATCGAGGCCTTTCTGCGCTCAAGCGCCGACGGCCTGACCGCTACCGACCACCCCGCTGGTTGCTTCTCCATCCAGGGCGGTCTGGCCTGCTCGCCGGAGAACGCCGGCATCGCCGAGATCCTGGCCGCCGGCCGCGCCGCCACCGAGTCGGCCCTGGAGGAACGCCTGTCCCGGGCCGTGACCGAGGGTGATCTGTTGGAGGACACGGATGTCCGGGCACTCGCCCGATTCGTGATGGCCCTGAGCGAGGGCCACGCGGTGCACGCCGCGGCCGGGGCCAGCCGCGAGGAACTTCACGCCTCGGTCGACATCGCCCTACGGGCCGTGGACACCCTGCACCGCCGGTAGATCACACGGAAGCGGGGGCCGGGGTCGGCAGGGCCCGGCCGAGTCGTACCGCCAGCAGCGCGGCCAACGCGATGAAGCCGGGCACCAGCAGGAAGGCCAGGTGGGTCCCGACCCCGTCGGCCATCCACCCGAGGGCGACCGGCGCGATCCCGAAACCCACAGCCATCGAGTACGCCGACCAGCCCGCCGCCTGATCGGTGGCATCTGCGGCGACGGCCAGGGCCAGGGAGATGGCCAGCGGATAGTGCAGGGCGTTGCCCAGGCCCAGCACCACCAGGCCGACCACCGCCAGCCAGCCGACCGAGGCCACCCAGAAGAGACTGAACCCGGCCAGGGACACCCCCAGGGCGGCCAGCAGGAGGGGTATCGGGCGGAACCGGAGGGCCACCCGCCCGCCGAAGATCCGGCCGACGAACATGCCGGCGACGATCGCGGCCACCGCCGCCGAGGCGGCACCGGACGGCATTCCGGCGTGCACCCGCAGCACGTCCGCGGTCCACAGGGACAGGCAGACCTCGATCGAACCGGTGACCGCCATCAGCCCCCAGGCGATCCAGTACGCCCTGGGTAGCCGCCGCCTACCGGCCGCAGGCGGCACCGGCCTCCGGCGGGCTGCTACGGCGGCGACCTGCGGTGCGCGTACCCGAGGGGTGCGGGTCGCCACCGCTACCAAGGCGATCAGGGCGACCACGACGGACAGGCCGGGGCGCCAACCCCAGCCGGCGTTCACGGTGTACCCGATCACCAGCGGGGCGAGGATGCCCATGCCGGCGCAGGCGGCGTTGGCCTCGGCCAGGGCTGCGGGAGCGGCCGGCCCGTGCCGGGTGGTGAGCAGCACGTTCACGCCGCTGACCACCAGCATCCCCGCGGTGGCGATCACCATGACGATGGCGAGGGTGGCCGGTAGCGGGCGGAGCAGGGCCAGCCCGCTGACCCCGACGGCCACCCCGGCCAGCCCCAGCCAGATCGTCGGGCTTCGACCGAATCGCCGGGCGACCGGGGCGAACAGCGCCCCGCCGGCCAGCGCACCGGCCGCCAGGGCGGTGCTGTGCAGGCCGGCGACGGCGGCGCTGGTGCCCTGCTCATCACGCAGCAGGGGCACCACCGGGCCGAACCCGTAGAGGAAGAAACCCCACAGACCGAGTTGGGCGTACGCCAACCAGGTGATCCGGTCGTGACGGAGGCGGGACACCCGCCCAAGCTACAAGCGGGTGCCGCCTGCCCTACCTGCCCTGAGAGCGAACTCTCTCCCTGCTGAGCCGGGGTGTTAAGAAGGGGCCCCTGCTCTACCGCAGGCGTTAATAAGGGGCCCTTCCTTGCACCTCAGCGGACGCTGCGGGCGAACTGGCGGGCCGCCCAGTAGACCCCGGCGGCGGCGAGGATCGCGATGATGGTCAGCCCCTGCCAGACCTTGTCGTTGCCGATGTCCCCGCTGAACAGGGCCCGGGTGCCGTCCACCGCCCAGGAGAAGGGGTTCCACTTGGCGATGCCCTGCAACCAGCCGGGGGCGAAGGCCAGCGGGAGCAGGATGCCGGAGAGCAGCAGCACCGGTTGGGCGACCGTGTTCATCAGCGGGGCCAAGGCGTCCTCGCTCTTGACCTTCAGCGCTACCCCGTAGGAGACCGCCGAGGTCATCAGCGCGATCAGGGCGAGCATCAGGTAGGCCAGCAGCAGGTCGCCGATGAACACCCGCAGCTCGAACAGCAGGGCGAGCAGGGTGATGATCACCGCTTGGACCAGCAGCGACACCACGTCGCGCAGGGAGCGGCCGAGCAGCAGGGCCAGTCGGCTGACCGGGGTCACCCGGGAGCGTTCGATCACCCCGGCACGCAGCTCGGCGATCAGACCGAAGCCCTGGAACAGACCCCCGAAGATGGCCAGCAGCACCAGCAGGCCGGGCACGAAGATCTTGTACGCCTCGGCCTGGGTGGGCGCGTTCAGGGCCGGTTTGAGCAGCGGGGCGAACAGCAGCAGGTACATCACCGGCTGGAAGACGCCGACGAACACCCACACCGGGTTGCGCAGCAGCAGGTTCAGTTGACGCTGGAAGATCAGCCAGGTGTCGCGGGCGAGTTTCATCAGTTCTCCTGGTCGGGTCAGGACTCGCGCAGCGAGCGGCCGGTCTTGGTGAGGAAGACGTCGTCGAGGCTCGGGCGGTGCAGCTCGATCGACCTGAGCTCGATTCCGGCGCTGTCGACCCGGCGCAGGATGCGCGGAATGGCGGTGGCCCCCTCGTCGACGAAGAGGCGCAGGCCGCCTTCCTCAAGCGCTTCCAGCCGGCTGACGTACTCCTCGGCGGCCAGCAGCTTCTCCGCCTCGACGGCGGCGTTGTGGCCCAGGCCGAGCTGCACCACGTCGCCGGAGATCTCCCGCTTGAGCCCGGCGGGGGTCCCCTCGGCGACCACCTCGCCGTGATCCATGATCGCGATGCGGTCGCAGAGGGCGTCGGCCTCGTCCAGGTAGTGGGTGGTGATGAAGACCGTCATGCCGTCCGTGCGCAGCCGGCGGATCTCGTCCCACATGTGCGCCCGACTCTGCGGGTCCAGGCCGGTGGTCGGCTCGTCCAGGAAGACGATCTTCGGCTCGTGGATGATGCCGAGGGCGATCTCGACCCGGCGACGTTGGCCACCGGAGTAGGTCTTGCACTTGCGGTCGGCGAACTCGGTGAGCTGGAAGGCCTCCAGGGCACGTACCGCCCGGCGCTGCGCCTCGGCCTTCGAGATGCCGTACAGCCGGGCCTGGAGCACCAGCTCCTCCCGACCGGTGGACTCGTCCCAGGTGCTGCCGCCCTGGGCCACATAGCCGATGCGGCGGCGTACCTCGCCCGGGTCCTTGCGCAGGTCGGCGCCGGCGATGGTGGCCTGGCCCCCGTCCGGCTCGATGAGGGTCGCCAGCATCCGCAGGGTGGTGGTCTTGCCGGCGCCGTTCGGGCCGAGGAACCCGAAGATCTCGCCCGCCGCCACGTCCAGGTCCACCCCGCGTACCGCGTCGACGGTCTTCGTCTCCCGACCGGCCCGGCTGCGGTACGACTTGCGCAGCCCTCTGGTCTCAATCATCGCTTCTCCCCGCTTGAGGCCGCTGTCGGCCACCATCGTCATCGGTAACGAATCACATCGGTACGACACCACGCCGTATCGATAACGGGCCAATCCGTGCGCCATCCCACACTGAGCGCCCGTTAGGTTTGCCGGTTCGGTCGCTAAACTCCCGGTCAGTAACCCCCGGGAGGAGCCACCAAGGTGCGCAAGGTTCTCATCGCCAACCGAGGCGAGATCGCGGTACGCGTGATCCGCGCCTGCCAGGACGCCGGCCTGGGCAGTGTCGCCGTGTACGCGGACTCCGACCGGGACGCCCTGCACGCCACCCTGGCCGACGAGGCGTACGCCCTGGGCGGTGACACCGCGGCGGAGACCTACCTGCGCATCGACAAGATCATCGATGTGGCGGCCCGGTCCGGTGCCGACGCGGTGCACCCCGGCTACGGCTTCCTCGCCGAGAACGCGGACTTCGCCCAGGCGGTCATCGACGCCGGCCTGACCTGGATCGGCCCCACCCCCCAGGCGATCCGCGACCTGGGTGACAAGGTCACCGCCCGGCACATCGCCCAGCGGGCCGGTGCGCCCCTGGTCCCCGGCACCCCCGACCCGGTCGACAGCCCCGACGAGGTGATCGCCTTCGCGGCCGAACACGGCCTGCCGGTGGCCATCAAGGCCGCCTTCGGCGGTGGCGGGCGGGGTCTGAAGGTGGCCCGCACGATGGAGGAGATCCCGCAGCTGTTCGAGTCGGCCACCCGGGAGGCGGTCGCCGCCTTCGGCCGGGGCGAATGCTTCGTGGAGCGGTACCTCGACCGGCCCCGCCACGTCGAGGCGCAGGTCCTGGCCGACCAGCACCGGAACGTCATCGTGGTCGGCACCCGGGACTGCTCCTTGCAGCGCCGGCACCAGAAGCTGGTAGAGGAGGCCCCGGCGCCCTTCCTCACCGCCGAGCAGCGGGCCCAGATCCACGACAGCGCCAAGGCCATCTGCCGGGAGGCCGGCTACCACGGTGCCGGCACGGTGGAGTACCTGGTCGGCAACGACGGCACGATCTCCTTCCTGGAGGTCAACACCCGGCTTCAGGTGGAGCACCCGGTCACCGAGGAGACCGCCGGCATCGACCTGGTACGCGAGCAGTTCCGCATCGCCGACGGGGAGAAGCTGCGCTTCACCGAGGACCCGGCGCCGCGCGGGCACTCCATCGAGTTCCGGATCAACGGCGAGGACCCGGGGCGCAACTTCCTGCCCGCCCCCGGCACGGTCACCGCCCTGCGGCTGCCCACCGGCCCCGGCGTACGGGTGGACACCGGCATCTCGGCCGGTGACGTGATCGGCGGCAACTTCGACTCGCTGCTGGCCAAGCTGATCGTCACCGGGGAGACCCGGACGGAGGCGTTGGAGCGGGCCCGTCGGGCGCTTGCCGAGATGGTGGTCGAGGGGATGGCCACCGCGCTGCCCTTCCACCGTCTGGTGGTCTGCGATCCCGCCTTCACCGCCGAGCCGTTCACCGTGCACACCCGGTGGATCGAGACCGAGTTCGACAACATCGTGCCACCGTTCACCGGCGTGGCCGACGCGACCGCCGGCCCGGCCGAGCGGGAGACCGTCGTGGTCGAGGTCGGCGGCAAGCGCCTGGAGGTCAGCCTGCCCGCGGGCCTGACCAGCGGTTCGGCCTCCGCCGCCCCGGCCGCCCGCAAGCCCACCCGTCGTGGTGGTGCCGCCGTCAGCGCGGTGGTCGGTGGCGACTCGCTGACCTCCCCCATGCAGGGCACCATCGTCAAGATCGCAGTGGCCGAGGGGGACAGCGTCGCCGAGGGTGACCTGGTGGTGGTGCTGGAGGCGATGAAGATGGAGCAGCCGTTGCACGCCCACAAGGCGGGCACGGTCAGCGGCCTCGCCGCCGAGGTGGGCGCGGTGATCACCGCCGGCGCCGCCATCTGCACCATCGCCTGAGGTGTAAGGAAGGGCCCCCTGTTAACGCCTGGGGTAGTAAAGGGGTCCCCTCCTAACACTGCACGACGTCGCACCGCGCAGCTCAGCGGCCGACGGTCGTGCGGCGGATCAGCGGAGGGTTTCGGCGGCTACCGCACCCACCGCGGCGGTGAGTGCGGTCAGCACCGGTGAGTCGAGTCGCCAGTGCTGCCAGTACAGCGGGATGTCCACCACCCGGCCCGGGGCCAGGTCGACGCAGCGGCCGGAGTCCAGGTCCTCGTCGGCGATCTGCTCCGGCACCATCCCCCACCCCAGCCCCAGGCGGATGGCGGCGCTGAAGGCGGGCACCGACGGCACGTAGTGCACCGGTGGGTCCAGGTCGTGACCGGCCAGGGCCTTGAGGAAGCGGTACTGGATGCGGTCCTTGCGGTCGAAGACCACCACCGGTGCGGCGGCCAGGGCCGTCGGGGTCAGCCCCTCGGGGAACCATTGTCGTACCCCCGCCGGGGTGGCCAGGGCCCGGTACCGCATCGCGCCGAGTGGGCGTACCCGGCAACCCTGCACCGGCTCCCGCTGGGCGGTCACCGCGGCCATCACCGCTCCCGCGCGCAGCAGTTCGGCGCTGTGATCCTGGTCGTCCTGACGCAGGTCGAAGGAGAGTTCCGGCGAGGCGGGCAACCGCGCCAGGGCGGCCGGGAACCAGGTGGCCAGGGAGTCGGCGTTGACCACGACGGCCACCCGGGTACGACCAGGGTCGCCACCGAGGGGCCCACGCGCGTCGGCCAGGGCTTCCCGTTCCAGCAACGCTAGCTGCCCGGCCAGGCGGAGCAGGGGACGTCCGGCCTCGGTGGCCTGGCAGGGCCGCTGCCGTCGGACCAGCACCTGCCCGACGGTTTCCTCCAGGGCCTTTATCCGCTGGCTGACCGCCGAGGGGGTGACATGCAGTAGCCGACCGGCCGCCTCGAAGCTGCCCTCCTCGACCACGGCGGCCAGGGTGCGGAGATGGGCGGAGTCCAGACCGGTCATGAAGCTGAGCTTAACCTTGTGAAGAATCTTTAGTTGGACTGATGATTCACTGCACCCCTACGGTCGACCCATGCTCACCTCGGCCGTTGCCGGTTTCACCCTGTCCATCGCCCTCATCGTCGCGATCGGGGCGCAGAACGCCTTCGTGCTCCGCCAGGGCCTGCGCCGGGAACACCTGGTGCCGGTCGTGCTCACCTGCGCGGTGTCGGACGCCCTGCTGATCGGGGTCGGGATCGCCGGGGTGGGTTCGATGACCGGTAGACCGGAGGTGCTCACCGCGATCCGCTGGGGCGGTGCCGCCTTCCTGATCGGGTACGCGATCCTGGCCGCCCGCCGCGCCCTGCGCCCCGGGGCCCTGACCCCCGCGGACCGGCCCCCGGCCCGGCTCGGCGCGACCCTGGCGGCCTGCCTAGCCTTCACCTACCTGAACCCGCACGTGTATCTGGACACCGTGCTGCTGCTCGGCGGCATCGCCCAGCAGCACCAGCACCGCTGGTGGTTCGGGGTGGGAGCCGCCCTGGCCAGTGTGTGCTGGTTCACCGCCCTCGGTGTCGGTGCCTACCGGCTGGCTCCCCTGCTGGCGCGTCCCCGGGTCTGGCAGGTGCTCGACGGCCTGATCGCGGTGGTGATGGTCGTGGTGGCGGCGGCGTTGGTGCTGGGCTGAGCGGGTGGTTTCCTCCACCAGCGGCGGCGCGGACGGGCATCGGCGGCAATGATGGCCGGGTGCGTTTCCTCAATGGCACCACCCCGGCGTACGACCTGACCTACAACGATGTCTTCATGGCCCCGGCCCGATCGGAGGTGGCCTCACGGCTCGATGTCGACCTGGCCACCGGCGACGGTACCGGCACCACGATCCCCCTGGTGGTGGCGAACATGACCGCGGTAGCCGGTCGGCGGATGGCCGAGACGGTGGCCCGCCGAGGCGGCATCGCGGTGATTCCCCAGGACATCCCGATCGAGGTGGTGGCCGAGGTGGTCACCTGGGTCAAGCAGCGGCACCTGGTGTACGAGACCGCCATCGCCCTCGGCCCCTCGGACACCGTCGGCGACGCGATCCACCTGCTGCCTAAGCGGGCGTACGGCGCGGTGATCGTGGTCGACGAGGCCGGTCGCCCGATGGGGGTGGTGACCGAGGCGGACACCGTCGGGGTGGACCGCTTCGCCCAGTTGCGCGACGTGATGTCGGCCGAGTTGCACACCGTGCCGGCGGGGGCGGATCCGGGCACCGGATACGACCGGCTCTCCGTCGGGCGACGCCGGTTGGCCCCGGTGGTCGACGAGGAGGGGCGGCTGGTCGGGGTACTCACCCGGCAGGGGGCCCTGCGGGCCACCCTGTACCGGCCGGCGGTGGACGACAAGGGGCGGCTGCGGATCGCGGCGGCGGTGGGAATCAACGGCGATGTGGCCGGTAAGGCGGCGGCGCTGCTGGCGGCCGGGGTGGACACCCTGGTCGTGGACACCGCGCACGGCCACCAGGAGCGGATGATCTCCGCACTGAGGACGGTGCGCGGGCTGGATCCGGGGGTCCCGGTGGCGGCCGGCAACGTGGTCACCGCCGACGGGGTACGCGATCTGGTGGAGGCCGGTGCGGACATCGTCAAGGTCGGGGTGGGTCCGGGGGCGATGTGCACCACCCGGATGATGACCGGGGTGGGCAGGCCGCAGTTCTCGGCGGTGCTCGACTGTGCGACCGCCGCCCGGGAACTGGGCCGGCACGTCTGGGCCGACGGTGGGGTGCGCCATCCCCGGGACGTGGCCCTGGCCCTGGCCGCCGGGGCCTCCAACGTCATGATCGGCTCCTGGTTCGCCGGCACCTACGAGTCCCCCGGGGACCTCTACACCGACGAGGACGGCCGCCGCTACAAGGAGAGTTTCGGGATGGCCTCCGCGCGGGCGGTCAGCGCCCGCACCAGTGAGGACAGCCCGTACGACCGGGCCCGCAAGGCGATCTTCGAGGAGGGCATCTCCTCGGCCCGGATGTACCTGGATCCGACCCGGCCCGGGGTGGAGGACCTGATCGACGAGATCATCTCCGGGGTACGCAGCGCGTTCACCTACGCCGGTGCGCGCACCCTGCCGGAGTTTCACGACCGGGCCCTGGTCGGGGTGCAGAGCACCGCCGGCTACACCGAGGGGATGCCGTTGCCGACGAGTTGGTGAGTGGCACATCCCCGAAAATACTTTGGCCCCTGACTGTCTGGTATCTAATCTACCGACATGAAACTGGTCCAACTCGGGGACGTGCCGCTGGGCCGCCTCCTGGTGGTCGCCGGGCACCTCACCGGCCAGCGGTGGAACCGCTATCTGGCCGAGGAGCACGGTCTCACCCAGGCCGGGATGGTCGCCCTGATGGCCCTCGCCGAGCACGGGGAACTGCCGCACCGCGCGGTGGCCGAGCTGTGCTTCGTCCGCCCGGCCACCCTCACCGGCATCGTCGACACCCTGGAGCGCGACGGCCTGGTGCAGCGCCGCAGGGACGGCACCGACCGGCGTACCGTCAAATTGACCCTGACCCCGACCGGCCGTGACCGGGTGGACGCCCTGACCGCGATGATCCAGGCACGCCGCCCCCTCACCTCGGTCGATGCCGACCCGACCAAGGCGGCCGTCATCCGGCAGTTCCTCCTTGAGATCATCGGCCAGAAGGAGCCAGCCGGCAGACCCGCGGGAGATCCGACATGCTGATCCGGCTGCTGGGCGGCAACCTGCGCCCGTACCGACGGCCCCTGGCCATGGTGGTGCTGCTCCAGTTCGTCAGCACCATCGCCTCACTGGCCCTGCCGAGCCTCAACGCCGACATCATCGACCTCGGGGTGGCCCGGGGAGACACCGACTACATCCTGCGTACCGGCGGTTGGATGCTGGCACTCACCGTGGTGCACATCATCTGCCTGATCGCGGCGGTCTACCTGGGTGCCCACATCGCCATGGGCTTCGGCCGGGACCTGCGGGCGGCCCTGTTCGGGCATGTCAACCGCTTCTCCGCCCGGGAGGTGGCCCACTTCGGCGCCCCCTCGCTGATCACCCGCAACACCAATGACGTGCAGCAGGTGCAGATGCTCGTGCTGATGAGCTGCACCATGCTGGTCGCCGCCCCGATCATGAGCGTCGGCGGAGTGGTGATGGCCCTGCGGGAGGATGTCGGGCTCTCCTGGCTGCTGCTGGTCTGCGTACCGGTGCTGGCGATCCTGCTGGGCCTGATCATCCGGCGGATGGTGCCCAGCTTCCGGCTGATGCAGACCCGGATCGACACCATCAACCGGGTGCTGCGGGAACAGATCACCGGCATCCGGGTGGTCCGGGCCTTCGTCCGGGAGCCGTACGAGACGGCCCGGTTCGCCAACGCCAACACCGACCTGACCGCGACCGCCCTGCGTACCGGCCGACTGATGGCGTTGATCTTCCCGGTGGTGATGCTGGTGCTCAACGTCTCCAGCGTCGCGGTGCTCTGGTTCGGCGGTCAGCGGGTCGACGAGGGCGCCATCCAGGTCGGTGCGCTGACCGCCTTCCTGCAATACCTGATGCAGATCCTGATGGCCGTCATGATGGCCACCTTCATGCTGATGATGGTGCCGCGGGCGGCGGTCTGCGCGGAACGGATCACGGAGGTGCTGGACACCGAGTCCTCCGTGCTGCCCGCCCCGGACCCGGTCGTCGAGGTGACCAGCCGAGCCGAGTTGGAACTGCGCCAGGTGCGGTTCCAGTACCCGGGGGCCGCCGAGCCGGTGCTGCGGGACATCTCCTTCCGGGTGACACCGGGCAGCACCACGGCGATCATCGGCAGTACGGGGGCCGGCAAGAGCACCCTGCTCTCGCTGATCCCCCGGCTGGTCGACGTGACCTCCGGTGCCGTACTGGTCGACGGGGTCGACGTGCGGCAGTTGGCGCCGGAGCAACTGTGGAACCGGATCGGGCTGGTGCCCCAGCGGCCGTACCTGTTCACCGGCACGGTGGCCAGCAACCTGCGCTACGGCAACCCGCAGGCCACCGACGAGGAACTCTGGACGGCCCTGGAGATCGCCCAGGCCCGGGACTTCGTCGAGGCCATGCCGGAGGGGTTGGCGGCCCCGATCGCCCAGGGCGGCACGAACGTCTCCGGTGGCCAGCGACAGCGGCTGGCGATCGCCCGCGCCCTGGTCCGACGGCCGGAGATCTACCTCTTCGACGACTCCTTCTCCGCGCTGGACCTCGGCACGGACGCGCGCCTACGGGCGGCCCTGCGGCCGGTCACCGCCGACGCCGCGGTGATCATCGTCGCGCAACGGGTCTCCACCATCATCGACGCCGATCAGATCGTGGTGCTGGAGAACGGCGGTGTGGTCGGCCTGGGCCGACACGAGGACCTGCTGACGGCCTGCCCCACCTACGCCGAGATCGTGGCGTCCCAACGCACCACGGAGGTGCCGGCGTGACCGAGCGGCAACCCGGGGCGTCGGCCATCCCCGCCCAGCAGTCGGCCGGCGAGAGTACGCCGAGACGACTGCCCGCCGGGGGTCATCGTGGCGGCCCGCACGGCGGCATGGGCATGGGGATGCCCGCCGAGCGTTCGATGAACTTCGGGCCCAGCGCCCGACGCCTGCTGGGCCGACTGCGTCCGCACCGCCTGCACCTGGCGGCGGTCATCGCGCTGGCGGTGCTGAGCGTCGGGTTCACCGTGATCGGCCCCAAGGTGCTCGGGCACGCCACCGACCTGATCTTCACCGGGGTGATCGGCCAGCAACTGCCGGCCGGCACCAGCGCCGAGCAGGCCGTGGCCGCGGCCCGGGCGGCCGGCAACGACAACTTCGCCGACATGCTCGCCCGGATGGAGGTGGTGCCCGGGGTGGGCATCGACTTCGCCGCCCTGGGCCGGGTGCTGATCTTCGCGTTGGTCCTCTACCTGGCGGCCAGCGTGCTGATGTGGTGGCAGGGGTGGCTGCTCAACGGGGTGGTCCAGCGCACGGTGTTCCAGCTGCGGGCCGACGTCGAGGAGAAGCTGAACCGGCTGCCGCTGCCCTACTTCGACCGACAGCCGCGCGGGGAACTGCTCAGCCGGGTCACCAACGACATCGACAACATCTCGCAGACCCTCCAGCAGACCCTCAGTCAACTGCTGACCGCCCTGCTCACCGTGGTCGGGGTACTCGGCATGATGTTCTGGATCTCACCGCTGCTGGCCCTGGTGGCGCTGGTCGCGGTGCCGCTGTCGGTGCTGGTGACCGGGCAGATCGCCAAGCGGTCGCAGCGCAAGTTCATCGCCCAGTGGACCCACACGGGCGAGCTGAACGGGCAGATCGAGGAAGCCTTCACCGGCCACGAACTGGTCAAGGTCTTCGGTCGCCAGCGTGAGGTGGAGGCGGCCTTCCACGCCAAGAACGACGAGTTGTTCCAGGCCAGCTTCGGGGCCCAGTTCATCTCCGGGATCATCATGCCGGCGATGTTCTTCATCGGGAACGTCAGCTACGTGGCGATCGCGGTGGTCGGCGGCTTGCAGGTGGCCTCCGGTGCGATGAGCCTCGGCGACGTGCAGGCGTTCATCCAGTACTCCCGCCAGTTCACCCAGCCGCTCACCCAGGTCGCCTCGATGGCCAACCTGCTCCAGTCCGGGGTGGCCTCGGCCGAGCGGGTCTTCGCGGTGCTGGACGCCGAGGAACAGCAACCGGACCCGGCGGTGCCGGCCCGGATCAGCGACCCGCACGGCCGGGTGGAGTTCCACGACGTCTCCTTCCGGTACGACCCGGACAAGCCGCTGATCACCGACCTCTCCCTGGTCGCCGAGCCGGGACACACCGTGGCCATCGTCGGGCCCACCGGGGCCGGCAAGACCACCCTGGTCAACCTGATCATGCGCTTCTACGAGTTGGATGCCGGCCGGATCACCCTCGACGGGGTGGACATCACCACCCTCAGCCGGGACGACCTGCGCGGTCGCATCGGCATGGTCCTTCAGGACGCCTGGCTGTTCGGCGGCACCATCCGGGACAACATCGCCTACGGGCGGCCCGAGGCGACCGAGGAGGAGATCCTCGCCGCCGCCCGGGCCACCTTCGTGGACCGGTTCGTGCGCAGCCTGCCCGACGGCTACGACACCGTGATCGACGAGGAGGGCAGCAACGTCAGCGCGGGTGAGAAGCAGCTCATCACCATCGCCCGGGCCTTCCTGGCCGAGCCCGCACTGTTGATCCTCGACGAGGCGACCAGCTCGGTGGACACCCGTACGGAGGTGCTGCTCCAGCGGGCGATGGCGGCCCTGCGGTCGGAGCGGACCAGTTTCGTCATCGCCCACCGGCTCTCCACCATCCGCGACGCCGACCTGATCCTGATGATGGAGCACGGCCGCATCGTCGAGCAGGGCACCCACACCGAGCTGCTCGCGGCCAAGGGCGCCTATCACCGGCTCTACCAGGCTCAGTTCCAGCAGCCGGTCGGCGGCGAGGACCCGGTGGCCGTGCCCGCTTAGGGTGCCGGGCCGCTGACACGGGACCTGTCAGCGGCCCGGCCACGGCCGACATCGGGAACGGGGGACCCGACGCACACGGGGCCGCGCCGACAACGGTACGCCGCCGGGCGAGATTCCGGCGACCGTCATCGCACACCAGTCGATTTCGATATTCCCCGGTCAAAGCCCTCACCGGCCACACCACCGGCGAGTGTCGCTGGTCACGACGGGGCAGGGTCCGCCATGGTGACCCCGGACACATCGTCAGGCTCGGTACCTGTCCGAACCGCCCACACCACGAGGGGACCACGGTGCCCGACCTACTTACCCAGGTGGCGTCACCTGGCTGGGCATACCTCGTGCTGTTCGTGCTGCTGGTGGTGGACGCCTTCGTACCGGTGGTGCCCACCCAATTGGTGATGATCACCGGTGGTGCCCTGACGGTGTACGGCGGACTGGACCTGCCGACGGCCATCGGCATCGGCGCTCTCGGGGTGTTCACCGGCGACCTGGCCTGTTACCTGCTCGGCCGCAGCACCTCGCGGCGTCAGCCACCGCGCCCGCAGACCCGGGGGCGGACCCTACGGATCGCCGGACGCCTGGCGGCCGGCCTGCGCCGGCCCGGCCCCACCGGGTTGCTGCTCTGCCGGTTCGTGCCGGGCGGCCGGATGACGGTCTGCTTCACCTCCGGTCGGGGCCGGTATCCCCTGCGACTGTTCCTGCCGTACACCGCCCTGGCGGCGACCGGGTGGGCCTCGTACGGGGGTCTGGTCGGGCACCTGGGCGGGGCGGCCCTGACCGGGTCGGCCTGGCGGATGTTGCTGATCGCGGCGGTGGCCGCCGGTGGGTTCGCCCTGACCGGCTGGGCCCTGGCCTCGATCGCCGCCCGGTTCACCCCGGCCCCGGCCGAACTGCCGGCCGACTGACCCGACCGGGCGGTCACCCTGGGGGTGATACCGGAGGGCCTGTCGGGGTGCACCCGGGGTCGGATTTCGGTGCTCGTCCCGGATCCCTCTGGGGTGGGTACGGCGACAGGCTGAACCATGCCTGGAATCCGGAACATCGGTGCACTGGCCCTCGGGGGAATCGCCCTGGCCGCACTGCTGGCCGTCGGCGGCCATCTTGCCGTGCGGGACCTGGACCCGATGCGCCTGACCGTCAGCGACTACGCCGTCTCCGACTCCGGCGGCGCCATCCACCTGGCGATGGTGACCCTGGCGGTGGCCTCGGCGCTGCTCGTACCGGCCCTGCGCCGCCTGGCCGGGCCGGGTGGTCGACTGGGCACGGCTCAACTGCTGCTCGCGGTGTGGGCCGGTGGGCTGCTGATCGCCGGTCTGGTGCCGACCAATCCGCCCGGCACCGAGATGGGCACGGCCGCGCACGTGCACCGGTACGCCTCCGTGCTGGCCTTCCTGGCCCTGCCCCTGGTCGGCTGGCTGCTCGCCGCCCACCTGCCCGCCGGAGGCCGTACCGGCCGGTGGTTGCGGATGCTCGCGGTGGCCAGCCTGCTGCTGGCCGCCGCCCAGGTCTGGTCGGCCTATCCCGGTGACCGCGCCCTCTACGGCCTGATCGAACGGGCCCTCATCCTCACCGAGGTCGGCCTGCTCGTGCTGCTGGCCACCGCCCTGCCCACCCCCGCTCGGAGGCGGACAGGGCGACCGCCGGCAAGGCAGGTCACTCCAGTTCGTGCAGCATCAGCTGACGGGCGGCCTCGGTGATCGAGCCGGAGAGGCTGGGGTAGATCGTGATGGTCTGGGCCAACTCGTTGACGGTCAGGTTGTTCTCCACCGCCATGGTGATGGGCAGGATCAGCTCGCTGGCCTTGGGGGCCACCACGACTCCGCCGATCACCTGGCCGCTGGCCGGACGGCAGAACAGCTTGACGAAGCCGTCGGCCATCTCGTCCATCTTCGCCCGGGCGTTGCCATCCAGCGCCAGCATCACCTGTCGGGCCGGCACCTTGCCGGCGTCCACCTCGTCCTGCGAGACCCCGACCGTGGCCAGTTCGGGATCGGTGAAGACGTTCGCCGAGACCGTACGCAGCCGCAGCGGCCGCACGGCCTCGCCGAGGGCGTGCCACATGGCGATCCGGCCCTGCATGGCGGCGACGCTGGCCAGCGGCAGCACCCCGGTGCAGTCCCCGGCCGCGTAGATGCCGGGCACGTTGGTACGGGAGACCCGGTCCACCGTCACGTACCCGCCCCGGGCCAGTTCCACGCCGTACTCGGCCAGCCCCAGGGCCTCGGTGTTCGGGATCGAGCCGACCGCGATCAGGGCGTGCGAGCCGTACACCTTGCGGCCGTCGGAGAGCTCGACCTCGACCCCGTCGTCGGTACGGCGGACCCCCTCGGCGCGGGAGTTGTTCAGGATGCTCATGCCCCGGGCCCGGAACACCCGCTCGATGGCCTGGGCGGCGTCGGCGTCCTCGTGCGGCATCACCCGGTCCCGGCTGGAGACCAGGGTGACCTGCACCCCCATGGCCAGGTAGGCGCTGGCGAACTCGGCCCCGGTCACCCCGGAACCGACCACGATTAGGTGCTCCGGCAGCTCCAGCAGGTCGTAGACCTGTCGCCAGGTCAGGATGCGCTCGCCGTCCGGCACGGCGGTGGGCAGCTGACGGGGGGTGGCTCCGGTGGCGATCAGCACCGTCGAGGCGCTGATCGCGTACGCGGCCTCCTCGCCGTGCGGGGTGACGATCACCCGGTGGGTGTGCCCCAGGGTGTCCTCGCCCATCCGGGCCCGCCCGGAGACGAAGGTGACCCCGGCCTTGACCAGCTTGGCGTGGATGTCACTGGACTGGGCCAGGGCCAGCCGCTTGACCCGCTCGTTGACCGTCCGGGCGTCGACCGTCACGGCCTCCAGGCCGTCGGAGTGCACCCCGAAGACCTCGGTGTCGCGGTACCCGGTAACCACCTCGGAGCTGGCGATGAAGGTCTTGGAGGGCACGCAGTCGGACAGTACGCAGGCACCCCCGGCACCCTCGTCCTCCACGACGGTGACATCGGCGTCCAACTGGGCCGCCACCAGCGCCGCCTCGTAGCCCGCCGGCCCTCCGCCGATGATCACGATCCGGCTCACCACGACCGCCCCTCGTCCATGCTCACAGTGACTTTCTTCTCCCCGGTACGTGCGACACGCACCGTCGTATTCTCCCCCGAGCGTCCGCCGGGCTATCGTCATCGCCGTGCGTCATTACGCCGCCTACGGCTCGAACCTGGACCCTGCTCGGATGCGCGCCTACTGCCCGCATTCGCCGATGGTGGGCATCGGCTGGCTGGAGGGCTGGCGCCTGACCTTCGCCGGTGAGGATGTCATCGGCTGGGAAGGCGCGGTCAGCACGGTGGTCGAATCGCCCGGCGACCGGGTCTTCGTGGCGCTCTACGACATCCATCCGTACGACGCGGCCCAGCTCGACGAGATCGAGGGGGTCACGGCCGGCACCTACCGGAAGCTGACCGTCCGGGTGTCGACCCTGGACGGCGAGGTGACCGCCTGGGTGTACGTGTTCGACGGCTACGAGGGCGGGCTGCCCACCTCGTGGTATCTGTCCGAGATCGCGAACGCCGCCGAGAAGGCGGGCGCGCCGGACGACTACGTCCTCGAACTGCGGTCCCGCCCCACCGGCACCGCTTCGGCGTAGCGCGTCTCCCACACCCTCAGTCTGCTACCGGCCGCCGACACGGCGGGCGTCGACCCCGGAAACCCGGGTGATCTGTCCCGGTCAGCCCCGCTTTCTTCCCCGGTAGGTAGGACCCCCGGGCCGCACGGTCAGTGTTCGGTGTGGGTCCGGGCTGCGGCCAGCAGTTCCACCAGTTCCGCGCCGCCGGCCGGACCTAGGGCCACGAAGGCGGGTGCCGCCAGGCGGTTGGTCACCGCTTCGGCCCACAGCCGCCGCCGCACCAGCGGCCCGACCGGGGGGTACGGCGGCGGCCACCCGCAGGCGATCGCCCCGCTCTCCCCTTCCGGCCCGGCCAGCACCGCTTCCAGCGGGGTCATCCCGCTGGCCCGTACCGCCACCAGATGGGCACCGGTGAAGTGCTCCCGCAGCAGGCGCAGCCCGGCGGCCAGCCGGGCGGCCGGGGTGACGGCCGGGGAGGGCATGGCCCGCCAGGCCGCGAACAGTGGCATGGCGCTGGCGTCGGCCGCCGCCACGGCCCGCTCCACCAGGTCGACCAGCCGGTCCAGGCGGGGCAGGTCGGCCAGCCGGTCCTCGCCCCAACGGCAGCACTCGGCCAGGCTGGCGGCGGCCACCTCCAGCGGGCGTACCGTCCGGGCGGCCCCCTCCCAGCCGTCGGCCACCGCGTCCGGGGCGATGAAGCCGAGGGCCGCGGCGGCCGTCTCGGCCCGGACGTCCCCCAGGGCACCGGCCCGGCCGGTGATGTAGAAGGCCCAGCCCGAGATGCCGAGCAGCCGGGCCCGTCGCAGGGTGCTGGGACATCGCCCGTACGCCTCACCCAGGGCCAGCACCGCCGGCTTGCTGGCCGCCGCCACCTGTTCCGGCGTCATCCCCGGCCACCCGAGGGTCCGTCCGTCAGGGTGCGCGCCGATGGTCCGTCCATGGGACATCAGTCTGCCGCCCCACCGCCGGACCCGGCATCCTCCTCCTCGGCGTCCAACGCCTCGACCGCGGCTTCGACCTCACCGGTGCGGCGGCGGGCCGCCCCGGCGGCCCGTTCGGCCGCCCGGCGGGCCAGCCGGGCCCGGCTGAGTTCCTGCTCGGCCACCGCCCGACGGCGCTCCAACTCGGCCAACTCCGCTTCCAGCCGGTCCAGGGCGGCCGTGCCGTCCCGCTCGGCCGCCGCCGCGCCCGCCAACTCCTCCTCGGCCCGGTCCTGGTCGGTACGGGCCCGGCCAAGCTCCTTGGCCAGAGCCCGACGGCGGCGCTCGCGCTCCGCGCGGGCCGCCCGCTGGGCCTGTTCGGCCCGCAGCGCCCCGCCCTGGGCGGGCTGTTGCCGCGGGGGTACGGCCGGCGGCTCCTGCCCACCGGTCACCAGGCGCAGTTGGGGCCGGGGCACCTCCCCGAACCCGGCGTAGTGGGCGGAGCGCAGCAGCCGACCGGAGCGGATCTGCTCGGCCACCTGGGCGTCGGACAGGGCGGCGTTCAGGGTCGCCTCGACCTCGGCCAACGGCAGCTTCCCGCTCGACGGGGCCCCCTCGACCTCGGCGGCCAGCCGGCGTACCTCGGTGACCAGGGCGGCCACCACGGCCCGCCGCTGCGCGGACAACTCCCGCAGGCGCGGGCCGCGCAGCTCCCGCTGCGCGGCCCGCAGGGCCTCGGCCAGCTGCACCAGGTCGGCCACCAGTTCGGGCCGCTCCAGGGCCAGCAGGTTCACCAGCCAGGCGGCTACGGTGGGCCGCCGCAGTCGGGCGATCTCCCGGGCGGCACCCGGATCTCCGGCACGGCGGGCCTGGGCCACGGCAGCGTCCCGGGCCGCGACGAACCGGTCCGGCGGCGTCCGGTAGAGCTGCTCGACGAGATCGGGCGCCGATTCGGGCATCGGCTCAGCCGTCGATCCGGCTGCCCGGCTCGAGCCGTCGGTACTCGCTGCCCGACAGGGCGGTGTACTGCCGGTCGAGCACCATCAGGCCGTTCGCGTTGAGCAGGCCCTCGTGCAGGGCGAAGACCCGACGCGGGGCGACCGCGCGGATGAAGTCGACCACCTCGGAGAACTTCGACCAGGGTGCGTGGATCGGCGCGAAGAGGGTGTCCACCTGCACGTCATCGGGCACGAAGAGGGCGTCGCCGGGGTGGTAGACGACCTCGTTGAACAGGTACCCGATGTTGTCGATCACCGGGATGTCGGGGTGGATCACGGCGTGTCGACCGCCGTAGGCACGTACCGGCACCCCGGCGGCGGTGAAGGAGTCCCCGGGGCGTACCGGGCGCAGCGCCTCGGCCGCCTCCCCCAACATGCCGGACAGCGACTCCGGGCCGTGGATGACGAAGGGGCGCCGCTCCAACTGCCGGTTGACCGCCTCGGCATCCAGGTGGTCGGTGTGCTCGTGGGTGATCAGCACCGCGTCGGCGCCGTCCAGCGCCACTGCCGATTCGCTGAATATGCCCGGATCGACGACCAGCACCGCCCCGTCGTGCTCGATCCGCACGCACGAGTGCGCGTACTTGGTGATCCGCATCGTGATGCCTCCCATACCGAATCGTGATGTCTCCAGCGCAGTCTGCCGGAACCCGTCAGGTGAGGCGGCACGTCCCACCTATCGTCCCGCTGCGGCGGGTCCTGGAAAGGGGAACGGGGATGGAACTGCGAGGAGCGCGCCGAGCCGCCACCGCGGCGGTGGGCGCCCTACTGGCCCTGCTGATGCTCGCCGGGTGCAGCAGCGGTGACTCGGGTGGCCACGACTCGGCCGCATCCGACGAGCGGGCCGCCGGACCGGCCATGGCCGAACGGGAGGCGGCCGGTGAGCCGGCCCCGGGCGGAGCCGGTGCGGCGACGGACACCCGGGTCGAGCAACGCGCCATCATCTACACCGGATCGCTGCAGGTCCAGGTGGACGATGTGGAGGTCGCGGCCCGGGAGGCCGTGGCGGTGGCGACCCGAGCCGGTGGCTTCGTCGGCGGTGACCGGCGCCGCAGCGCGGCGGCGGACGCGGTCGCGGAGTTGGAGCTACGGGTGCCGGCCGACCGGTTCCATCCGGTGGTGGAGGAACTCGCCCGGCTGGGCAGCCAGCAACGCCGGACGATCGAGACCCAGGACGTCACCGAGGAGACCGTCGACCTGGACGCCCGGATCGCCACCCAGCGGGCCCGGGTGGACAGCGCCCGGCGGTTGCTGGCCCAGGCCGACTCGATCGGCGATCTGATCAGCCTGGAGAACGAGCTGGGACGCCGAGAGGCCGACCTGGCCTCGCTGGAGGCCAAGAAGCGCCGACTGGCCGACCTGACCGCCCTGTCGACGATCACCGTCTCCCTGGCCGGTCCGAACGCGAGCACCGAGGAGGACGATCAGCTCGGCTTCCTGACCGGGCTCAGCGGCGGCTGGAAAGTCTTCCTGACCTCGATGACCGTGCTGGTCACCGTGCTCGGCGCGGTCCTGCCATGGCTGCTGGTGTTCGGCGTACCGCTGGGGTTGCTCTGGTGGTGGCGCCAGCGGCGGCGCGGCCACCGGCCCACCGAGCCGCCGCTGGTGGCGCCGGTCGGGGCACCGCCACCGCCGGGAGTGACCGGGGGTGGGGTCAGCGCAGCGCCGCCAGTGCCTGGAGCGCGGTCTGCACCATGAGCCGTACCCCGGCCGGGATGGCCCGCTCGTCCACGTCGAAGGAGGGCCGGTGCAGGTCCACGTTGGGACCGGCCCGGCCGACCCCGAGTCGGGCCAGGGCTCCGGGGACGTACTCCAGATACCAGGAGAAGTCCTCACCGCCCATGCTCTGCGGGGTCTCCGCGACCCCCTCCGGGCCGAGGGCGGCGATGGTCGCCGCGGTCAGCACGCTGATCGCCTGAGCGTCGTTGCTGACCGGCGGACGGCCGCGCAGGTACTCGATGTCGACCGTGGCTCCGGTGGGGGCCAGGACGTCCCGGACCACCTGGGTGACGATGTCCGGGGCACCGTGCCAGGTGTCCCGGTCCATCACCCGCAGGGTGCCGGAGGCGGAGGCCTCGGAGGGGATGACGTTGTACTGGGTGCCGGCGGAGGCGTGGCCGAAGACCAGCAGCAGGCCGCTGTTCGCCGGCACCCGGCGGCTGACCAGGGCGGGTACCTCGGTGACCAGCCGACCCAGGGCGTCGACCAGGTCGACCGTCAGGTGTGGACGAGCGGTGTGGCCGCCCGGCCCGGTCAGCCGTACGGTGACGTTGTCGGCGGCGGCCGTGATCGGGCCTACCCGCAGGCCGATCCGGCCCACCGGCAGGCTCGGGTCGCAGTGCAGCGCGAAGATCTGCACCACGTCCTCCAGGCCGCCGGCCTCGATCACCTCCAGCGAGCCGCAGGGCAGGATCTCCTCGGCGGGCTGGAAGATCAGCCGGACCCGGCCCGGCAGCTCGCCCTGGTCGGCGAGCTGGGCCAGCATCATGCCGACGCCGAGCATGACCGTGGTGTGCACGTCGTGACCGCAGGCGTGGCAGACCCCGTCCACTGTGGAGCGGTACGGGACCTCCTTGGCGTCGGCCAGCGGCAGCGCGTCGATGTCGGCGCGCAGGGCGACCACCGGGCCGTCCGGGCGGCCGTTGATGTCGCAGATGACCCCGTTGCCCTTGGGCAACAGGCGCGGGCTGAGCCCGGCCAGGGAGAGTTCCCGGGCGATCAGGGCGGCGGTCTCGAACTCCTCGCCGGACAGCTCCGGATGCGAGTGGAGGTGACGGCGGGTGGCGATCAGGCCCGGCACCCGCAGCGCGAGCAGGTGGTCCAGCTCGGCGGGCAGGGGCTGACCACCGGGCGGCGGAACCAGCTGCTCGCCGGCGGGCATCGTCAACGCAGTCGTCACGTCGAAATCTCGATCACTAGAGATGGATGGATCATCGGGGACAGCAGACAGGGTAGACCTTCGATGGTAACTCTGCGCAACTTCGTTCCGGTGATGGTCGGACCGCACAGCGTCACGTATGCCCTGCTGAGAGCCACCAGAGCGGAGCGAGACAGCAGGTAGATCGCCGTTGAACGACCTCATCCGCCCCCCCACCTCCTACAACCTGTAACCGGCTAACCGAGCCGAAAATCCCTCCACGGGTTTTCCGAATTGTCGCATTAGTCGCTCGATCAACTGACCCTACGACAATTACCCGACCACAGCCGGCGATGAGCGCACCGTGGCACGTTCACACGTACGGTCGCCCCCCGACCGGACACGGTGTGCGGCAGAGATCAGCCGGGAGGGCCCGCCGGAGGCCTGCCGAACGGCATACCCCGCCCGGCGGCCGTCCACGCAGCGCTACGGAAAGTCAGAACCGGTCGGTCGGCTGGTAACGGCCCCACACCTCGCGCAGGGCCCCGCACACCTCACCGACGGTGGCCCGCAGCCGCAGCGCCTCCTTCATCGGGTACAGCACATTGGCGCTGCCCTTGGCGGCATCCTGGAGGTCCGTCAGGGCCTGCTGCACGGCGGCGTTGTCCCGCTCGGCGCGCAGCTTGGCCAGCCGCTCGGCCTGGGCCGCCTCGATAGCCGGGTCCACCCGCAGCGGCTCGTACGGCTCCTCGGCGTCGACCGTGAACCGGTTGAGCCCGACCACCACCCGCTCCCCCGAGTCGATCTCCTGGGCGATCCGGTACGCGGACTGCTCGATCTCCCGCTTCTGGAAGCCCGCCTCGATCGCCTCCACGGACGAGCCGTGCTCGAAGACCCGGGCCATCAGGGCGTCCGCCGCCGCCTCGATCTCCGAGGTCATCGCCTCCACCACGTACGACCCGGCGAAGGGGTCGACCGTGGCGGTCAGGTCCGTCTCGTACGCCAGCACCTGCTGGGTCCGCAGGGCCAGCCGGGCCGCCTTCTCGGTGGGCAGGGCGATCGCCTCGTCGAAACTGTTGGTGTGCAGCGACTGGGTGCCGCCGAGCACCGCCCCGAGCCCCTGCACGGCCACCCGGACCAGGTTCACCTCAGGCTGCTGGGCGGTCAGCTGCACCCCCGCGGTCTGGGTGTGGAACCGCAGCATCATCGACTTGGGGTTCTTCGCCCCGAACTCGTCGCGCATCAGTCGGGCCCAGATCCGCCGGGCCGCCCGGAACTTGGCGACCTCCTCCAGCAGGGTGGTCCGGGCTACGAAGAAGAACGACAGGCGGGGGGCGAAGTCGTCCACAGCCAGCCCGGCGGCGATCGCGGCCCGGACGTACTCGACGCCGTTGGCCAGCGTGAAGGCGATCTCCTGCACGGGGGAGGCCCCGGCCTCGGCCATGTGGTAGCCCGAGATGGAGATGGTGTTCCACTTCGGCACCTCGGACCGGCAGTAGCCGAAGGTGTCCGCGACCAGCCGCAGGGAGGGCTTCGGCGGGAAGATGTAGGTCCCCCGGGCGATGTACTCCTTGAGGATGTCGTTCTGGATGGTGCCGTTCAGGGCAGCGCCCGGCACCCCGTTCTCCTCGGCGACCAACTGGTAGAGCAGCAGCAGCACCGAACCGGGGGCGTTGATCGTCATCGAGGTGGAGACCTGGTCCAGCGGGATGCCGTCGAACAGCAGCCGCATGTCCTCGATCGAGTCGATGGCCACCCCGACCTTGCCCACCTCGCCGGAGGCGATCGGGTCGTCGGAGTCGTACCCCATCTGGGTGGGCAGGTCGAAGGCGACCGAGAGACCCATCGTCCCGGCCCGCAACAACTGGTGGTACCGCGCGTTGGACTCGGTGGCGGTGCCGAAACCGGCATACTGGCGCATGGTCCACGGGCGAGAGGTGTACATCGTGGGGTAGACCCCACGGGTGTACGGATACTGGCCCGGGGTGCCCAGTCGGGAATCCAGGTCACCGGGAAGGTCGTCCGCCGTGTAGACGTCCTTGACAGGGAAACCGGATTCGCTCAACCGCCGTTCACTCATCACCGGATGGTAGGCCGAACAGGCCGATCAGCGGGGTGAGGGGGGACACACATTCCCAGGTCGAAAGCGCAATGACGAGAGGTGAGGGGCCACACACGTACCGTTCGGTACGGTAAACGTCCGTCGCGGCGGGTTTCGCATCGGGCGTCTGAACCAGCAAGATAGGGGGGTTGTGTCCCAGCCCTCTCGACTTCCCCCGGTGGCTTTTCTGTGACTCAGATCCCAACGTGGAGCGGCGGACCAGTCAGCACTCCCACCAATGGACGCGCGACACCCGGCACCCTCATCGGTGACCGCTACTCGCTGCGATCGGCGGTGGGCAACGGTGGCATGGGCACGGTCTGGCGAGCCACAGACACGCTGCTGCGCCGCGACGTGGCCGTCAAGGAGGTCGTCCTCCCGCCGGGGCTGGCCCCCAGTGACCGCGACGCGATGTACGAACGCACCCTGCGTGAGGCCCGCGCCGCCGCCGCCATCGCCCACCCGGCCGTCGTGCAGGTGTACGACGTGGTGACCGAGGCGGGTCGGCCCTGGATCGTGATGGAGCTGCTGGACGCCCGCAGCCTCGCCGACATGGTGATCGAGGACGGGCCGATCGCCCAGCGGGTGGTCGCCAAGATCGGCATTGCCCTGCTCGGCGCCCTGGAGGTGGCCCACGCGATCGGTGTGCTGCACCGCGACGTCAAGCCGGCCAACGTGCTGATCTGCTCCGACGGGCGCTGCGTGCTCACCGACTTCGGGGTGGCCCGGATGCCCACCGACGTGCAGCTCACCACGCCGGGCATGGTGCTCGGCTCACCGCACTTCATCTCGCCCGAGCGGGCCATGGGGCAGGAGTTCGGCCCGCCCAGCGACCTGTTCTCCCTCGGCGTGACCCTCTACACGGCGGTGGAGGGTCGACCCCCCTTCGACCGGGGTGACCCCATCGAGACCATGCACGCCGTGGTCGAGGACCCGCCAGCCCCGCCGCAGCGCAGCGGCCCGCTGACCCGGGTGCTGATGGGCCTGTTGGAGAAGGATCCGGCCCGCCGACTGGACGTGCACACCGCCCGCGCCATGCTGCGTGAGCTGCTCGCCGGCCCGCTCAGCAGCAACGCCGCCGCGGTCAACTCGATGACCGACCCGTACTCCGTGATGCAGATGCCGCAGCAGCCCGCGGCGATCAGCGCCCCACCCACCCCAACCAAGGACAAGCCCTCCGGCCAGATCGGCGGCTCGGCGATGCTGGCCCCTGGCGAGTCACTGACCGACCGGCTGGCCGCGCTGCGCCGGGGCGAGCGCCCCGGTCAGGTCACCCCGATCAGCGCCACCGCGTCGGAGGCGACCAGCGCCGACGCCCTGGCCCGACCGGCCCCGCACGGCCTGATGTCCCCGCCCCCGGTCGGCCGCACCTACGGCGGGGCCGACGCCACCCAACACTTCGGCGGGGCGGAGGCGACCCAGCGGTTCGGTGGCGCGGACGCCACCCAGCGGATCGGCGCGGACGCCACCCAGCAGGTCGGGCCGATGGCCTTCGGGTATGGCGGCGGGGCACCGGAGGCCACCCAGCGGGTCGGCGGTGACTACGGCGGCCAGTGGCCGGCCGCGCCCAGCCAGCCGTACGGTGCCCGGCCTACCCCCGCCGGCGGCAGCCCGATGGACAAGGCGAAGGCAGCCGGCACCCAACTGGTCGACACCGTCAAGGGCTGGCCGCGCAAGATGCAGCTCGCCGCAGCCGGCGGCCTGGTGCTGATCCTGCTGATCGGCATCGTGACACTCTCCGGCGGCGACGACCCGCCACCGACCACCCCGGTCGCCGACCCCTCCTCCTCCGCCGACGCCGGTCCCGGCATCGAGATGCAGGAGCACTCGGGGCGCGGGGTGCAGGTGCTGGTGCCCAAGGGCTGGAAGAAGGCCACCGGCGGCCTCTACGTCGACTACACCGATCCCGAGGACAGCGGCCGACGGGTACGCATCCTCAACGAGGAATGGCGTGGCGACTCGACCCGCTGGGCGGAGGTCGCCGAGGACGGCCTGAAGACCCGGTCGACAAGCTGCGCCAAGCCGTACAACCAGATCTCGATGGAGCAGAAGGAGCTGGCCGGCAAGCCGTCGGCCGAGTTCGAATACACCTGCGGCAAGGGCGACAGCATGCGGCACGGGATTTGGCAGGGGGTGGCCCACGAGGGCCGGATGTACTCCTTCTACCTGACCGCGACGGACTCCCGCTTCGAGGAGAGCAAGCCGATCTACGAGGAGATGGTGAAGTCGTTCCAGCTCACCAACGCCGGCTGAGTCGGGGCGAGGGTCCGTGGTGATCCGCCGTCGTGCTATCAAGAGCCAATGGCGGCGGACACCGAAGACCTTGACAGCATTCGCGAGCGGGCCGAGCGTTGGCTCGCCGACGATCCGGACCCGGCCGACCGGGCGGAACTACAGGCGGTGCTCGACGATCTTCCGGCCAGCGCCCCGGAGCTGGCCGACCGGTTCGCCGGACCGCTGACCTTCGGCACCGCCGGGCTCCGTGGCCCGCTGCGCGCCGGCCCGAACGGGATGAACCTCGCCGTGGTCACCCAGGCCGCCGCCGGGCTGGTCGCCTGGCTGGCGGCCCAGGGTGGCACCGGTCCCCTGGTCATCGGGTACGACGCCCGTCACCGTTCCCGCGAGTTCGCCGAGCGGACCGCCCAGGTGGCCACCGGGGCGGGACGGCCCGCCCTGCTGCTCCCCCGACCCCTGCCCACCCCGGTGCTCGCCTACGCGGTCCGGCAACTCGGGGCGGTGGCCGGGGTGATGGTCACAGCCAGCCACAACCCGCCCCAGGACAACGGCTACAAGGTCTATCTCGGTGCCGAGTTGGGTGGCCCACTGGGCGCCGGGGCACAGATCGTCCCCCCGGCCGACGCCGGCATCGAGGCCGCCATCCGGGCGGTCGGCCCACTCGCCGAGGTGCCGCTGGGCCCGCCTGGCCAGCTCCTCGGTGACGACCTGGTCGCCGGGTACGTGGCCCACGCGGTCGAGGTGCTGCCGGCGTACGGTCCACGCGAGCTGCGGGTGGCGTACACCCCTCTGCACGGTGTCGGTGCGGCCGTACTCACCGCGGCCTTCGCCGCCGCCGGGTTCCCGGTGCCCGGGGTGGTGCCCGACCAGGCCGAACCGGACCCGGACTTCCCGACCGTCAGCTTCCCCAACCCGGAGGAGCCCGGCGCGGTGGACCTGCTGGTCGCGCTCGCCGAATCGACCGATGCCGACCTGGCCATCGCCAACGACCCCGACGCCGACCGCTGCGCCGTGGCCGTACGCAGCGAGCAGGGTTGGCGGATGCTGCGGGGCGACGAGGTGGGGGTGCTGCTCGCCGACCATCTGATGCGGCGCGGGGTGACCGGCCTGTACGCCACCACCATCGTGTCCTCGTCGCTGCTGCGGGCCATGTGTACCGCCCGGAACCTGCCGTACGGCGAGACGTTGACCGGGTTCAAATGGATCGTCCGGGCCGGTGGCGGGGCCGACCCGCTGGTCTTCGGCTACGAGGAGGCCCTCGGCTACTGCGTGGCCCCCGAGCACGTCCGGGACAAGGACGGCATCACCGCCGCCCTGACGGTCGCCGAGTTGGCCGCCGGCCTCAAAGCACAGGGTCGTACCCTCACCGACCGGCTGGACGAGTTGGCCGCCGGGTTCGGCGTGCACCACACCGACCAACTCTCCGTACGCGTCGACGATCTGCGCCTGATCGCCGACGCGATGGCCCGGATCCGCGCCACCACCCCGACCACCCTGCTCGGCCACCCGATCACCGAGGCACAGGACCTGCTCCCCGAGGCGGACGTGGTCATCCTGCGTACCGACACCGCCCGGGTGGTGATCCGCCCCTCCGGCACCGAACCCAAACTCAAGGCGTACCTGGAGGTGGTGGAGCCAGTCACCAACGGCGAGGTAGCTGCAGCCCGCTCCCGCGCCGCCCTGGCGGTTTCGGCGCTCCGCACCGAAACCGCCACCGCCCTAGGCATCTAACCCCCTCCTCCCCCCTCCCCCGCGGGCCCCCTATTCACCCCGTTGATCATGAGGTTGACGGCAGCGTAGAGATCAACGACTGCCGCTAACCTCATGATCAACGCGCGTAGAAAAGGGGGAGGCCAGGGGGTGGGTTAGAAGCGGGGCATGCCGCCGAATTGGCGGTCGCCGGCGTCGCCCAGGCCGGGGACGATGAACTTGCTGTCGTTGAGGCCCTGGTCGATGGAGGCGGTTACCAGGCGTAGGGGAAGGTTGGAGCGCTTGAGGCGCTCGATGCCGGCCGGGGCGGCCAGTACGCAGAGCACGGTGATGTCGGTGCAGCCGCGCTCGGCCAGCAGTCGGCAGCAGTGCTCCAGGGAGCCGCCGGTGGCCAGCATCGGGTCCAGGACCAGCACCGGCAGGCCGGTCAGGTCCCGGGGCAGCGACTCCATGTAGGCGCGCGGCTCGAAGGTCTCCTCGTCACGGGCCAGGCCGACGAAGCCCATGGATGACTCCGGCAGCAGCCCCAGCGCAGCGTCGGCCATGCCGAGGCCCGCTCGCAGCACCGGCACCAGCAGCGGGGGGTTGGCCAGCCGGGTGCCCTCGGTGGCGGTCACCGGGGTCTGCACCGGGTAGTGCTCGATCGGGAAGGAGCGCGCCGCCTCGTACACCAGCATGGTGGTGAGTTCGTGCAGGGCCGCCCGGAAGGAGGAGGAATCGGTCCGTTCGTCCCGCATGACGGTCAGCCGAGACTGGGCGAGCGGGTGGTCAATGACGTGTACGTCCACGATCGCTCAACCTACCCGGCGCCGGGGGCGGCGCGGGGGTCACCGGCGCTACCAGCGATCCCGCTCACCGATGGAGTGCATTGGTCAAGATCACTAGCCGACCCTCTGCGTAGACTTCGGGACATGACGGCGACAGCGACGTCGGCCCGCTCGGACCTTACCGAGCTGGGACGATCCGAGACCGCTCTGCGTACCTTCCTGCATGGTCTTCCTGGGGTGGACCAGGTCGGGGCAGAGCAGCGGGCGGCCCAACTCGGCACCCGCTCCATCAAGACCACCGCCAAGGCCCAGGCCATCGACCTGGCTATCCGAATGGTCGACCTGACCACGCTGGAAGGCGCGGACACCCCGGGCAAGGTACGCGCCCTGGCCGCCAAGGCGCTGCGCCCCGACCCGGCCGACCCCACCTGCCCGCATGTCGGCGCGGTCTGCGTCTACCCCTCGATGGTCCCGTACGCGGCCGAGGTGCTGCGCGGGTCCGGGCGGCCATCCGGCGGATCGGGACAGGCCGACGGTGCCGCACCCGCCGGACCTGGCGTGGTGCACCTGGCCAGCGTGGCCACGGCCTTCCCGTCCGGGCAGGCACCGCTGGAGGTCAAGCTCGCCGACACCCGGGCCGCCGTCGAGGCCGGCGCGGACGAGATCGACATGGTGATCAACCGGGGAGCCTTCCTGACAGGCCGGTACACCGAGGTCTACGACGAGATCGTCGCGGTCAAGGAAGCCTGCGGGGACGCCCACCTCAAGGTGATCCTGGAGACCGGCGAGTTGGGCACGTACGACAACGTGCGCCGCGCCTCCTGGCTGGCGATGCTGGCCGGCGGCGACTTCATCAAGACCTCCACCGGCAAGGTCCCGGTCGCCGCCACCCTGCCGGTGACCCTGGTGATGCTGGAGGCGGTCCGGGACTTCCGCGCCGCCACCGGGCGGCAGGTGGGCGTCAAGCCCGCCGGTGGCATCCGGACCACCAAGGACGCCATCAAGTACCTGGTCATGGTCAACGAGACCGTCGGGCCGGACTGGCTGCACCCGGACTGGTTCCGTTTCGGCGCCTCCAGCCTGCTCAACGACCTGCTGATGCAGCGCACCAAGCTGACCACCGGTGTCTACGCCGGCCCCGACTACTTCACCCTGGACTGACACATGGGTCTGTTTGAATACGCTCCGGCGCCCGAATCGCGCGCGGTCGTCGACATCAAGCCGTCCTACGGCCTGTTCATCGACGGCGAGTTCGTCGACGGCGAGGATCGCAACAAGACGATCAACCCCGCCTCCGAGGAGGTGCTCGCCGAGGTCACCTGGGGCGGCGCCGAGGACGTGGACCGCGCGGTCCGTGCCGCCCGGAAGGCATACGACAAGGTCTGGGGGCCGATGCCGGGCCGGGACCGGGCCAAGTACCTGTACCGGATCGCCCGGATCATCCAGGAACGCTCCCGCGAGCTGGCCGTGCTGGAGTCCCTGGACAACGGCAAGCCGATCAAGGAGTCCCGGGACGTCGACCTGCCGCTGGTCGCCGCGCACTTCTTCTACTACGCCGGCTGGGCCGACAAGCTGAACCACGCCGGGTTCGGCCCGAACCCGCAGCCGCTCGGGGTGGCCGCCCAGGTCATCCCGTGGAACTTCCCGCTGCTGATGCTGGCCTGGAAGATCGCCCCGGCCCTGGCCGCCGGCAACACCGTGGTGCTCAAGCCGGCCGAGACCACCCCGCTGACCGCGCTGCTGTTCGCCGAGATCTGCCAGCAGGCCGACCTGCCGCCCGGCGTGGTCAACATCGTCACCGGTGCCGGCGAGACCGGTCGTGCGCTTGTCGAGCACGAGGGCGTGGACAAGGTCGCCTTCACCGGCTCCACCGAGGTCGGTAGGGCCATCGCCCGGTCGGTGGCCGGCAGCCGCAAGAAGCTCACCCTGGAGTTGGGCGGCAAGGCGGCCAACATCGTCTTCGACGACGCCCCGGTCGACCAGGCCGTCGAGGGCATCGTCAACGGCATCTTCTTCAACCAGGGGCACGTCTGCTGCGCCGGTTCCCGGCTGCTGGTCCAGGAGTCCGTCGCCGAGCAGGTGCTGGAGTCGCTCAAGCGCCGGATGGCCCAGCTGCGGGTCGGTGACCCGCTGGACAAGAACACCGACATCGGGGCGATCAACTCGGCCGCCCAGCTGGCCCGGATCCGGGAACTGACCGAGGCCGGGGCCGCCGAGGGGGCCGAGCAGTGGTCGCCGTCGTGCGAGCTGCCCGAGCGGGGCTTCTGGTTCGCGCCGACCATCTTCACCGGGGTCACCCAGGCACACCGGATCGCCCGCGAGGAGATCTTCGGCCCGGTACTGTCCGTGCTCACCTTCCGCACCCCGGCCGAGGCCGTGGAGAAGGCCAACAACACGCCGTACGGGCTGTCGGCCGGGATCTGGACCGAGAAGGGTTCCCGGATCCTGTGGACGGCCGACCGGCTGCGCGCCGGAGTGGTCTGGGCCAACACGTTCAACAAGTTCGACCCGACCTCGCCGTTCGGCGGCTACAAGGAGTCGGGCTACGGTCGCGAGGGCGGCCGGCACGGGCTGGAGGCGTACCTCAATGTCTGAGCGGATCGCGGTACGCAAGACGTACAAGCTCTTCATCGGCGGGAAGTTCCCGCGTAGCGAGTCGGGACGGTCGTATCTCGTGCAATCCGCGAACGTGTCGCTGGCCTCCCGCAAGGACGCGCGGGACGCCGTGATCGCCGCCCGCGCCGCTGTGAAGGGCTGGGCCGGGGCCACCGCGTACAACCGGGGTCAGATCCTCTACCGGGTCGCCGAGATGCTGGAGGGCCGCCGCGAACAGTTCGTGGCCCTGGGCGTACCGGCCGACGAGGTCGATGCCGCGACGGACCGCTGGGTCTGGTACGCGGGCTGGGCGGACAAACTGCCCCAGGTGTACGGCGGCGCCAACCCGGTCGCCG
This sequence comes from Micromonospora sp. NBC_01739, assembly GCF_035920385.1. Classification (GTDB taxonomy): domain Bacteria; phylum Actinomycetota; class Actinomycetes; order Mycobacteriales; family Micromonosporaceae; genus Micromonospora. Next base: position 4,108,548 of record NZ_CP109151.1, read on the forward strand.
GGCCCTACTTCAACCTCTCCGCCCCCGAGCCGACCGGGGTGGTGGCGGTGGTGGCCCCGGAGGCACCCGCCCTGCTGGGCCTGGTCAGCGTGATCGCCCCGGCGATCGTCACCGGCAACACCGTGGTGGTGGCCGCCTCCCCGACCGCCCCACTGGCCGCGGTGACCCTGGCCGAGGTGCTGGCCACCTCAGACCTGCCGGGCGGGGTGGTCAACATCCTCACCGGACGGCTGTCCGAGACCGTGCCCACCCTGGCCGCGCACATGGACGTCAACGCGATCGACCTGAGTGGGGTCACCGACGCCGAACTGGCCGCTGAGCTGGAGGTGAAGGCGGCGGAGAACCTCAAGCGGGTGCTCCGACCGGTGTCGGCTGATCACGACTGGACTGCCGATCCCGGGGTGGGGCGGATGACTGCGCTGGTGGAGACGAAGACGGTGTGGCATCCGAAGGGGGTCTGATTCTGGGGGTTTCCGGGGGAGCCCACCGCTCCGGGCGGTCAGGCTTGATCCCTGCGCGGGTGGGCTCCCCCTTCGCGCGCAAAAACGCCGAAGTTGCGGTGTGCGGGCTGGATTGATACCGCAACTTCGGCGTACTTGCTAGGCCTGTTCGCCGCGATGCCGACCACAGGGACCCCACTTGTCGGATTGGCCCGGCGGTCGCGGAACAGGGCAGAAGTTGCTGGATGGGCGCTCGGTCGATATCGCAACAACGCCGAAGTTGCAGCATGCGCGCCCTGTCGACACCGCAACAACGGCGTACTTGCACTCGCCGGGCGGGGTGGCAGGGCGGGCGGTGGGGTCAGCAAGCGTGGGATGGGGGTGGTTGGGGCGGGCGGGGGGTCTACTACGGGGGGTAGGATTTTAGGGTGACTCGGCTGGGTGATCTTGAGCGTGCGGTGATGGACGTGTTGTGGGACACGGTGCCCGCCAGGTCGGACGGGGTCACGGTGCGCGAGGTGGCCGATGCCCTGGCCGGGCGCGAGCTGGCGTACACGACGGTGATGACGGTGCTCGATCGACTCGCCGGCAAGGGCATGGTGCAGCGCGAACGGGAGGGCCGGGCCTGGCGCTATCGCGCGACGGCCAGCCGGGAGGCGCACATCGCCCAGCTCATGCTCGACGCCCTCGATCTCGGCGGCAGCCGGGACGCGGCGCTGGTCCGGTTCGCCCGTTCGGTCACCGGCACGGAGGCGGACGTGCTGCGCGCCGCTCTGGCGGCGGAGGCCACCGCGAACCCGGCGGCTGAGGAAGTCGGCGGTCTGACCGACCGGATCGAGGTGCCGCCGGTCGACCGGGCGAGCCGCCCGGGCCGGGCGGGCGAGAGCGCGGAGCGGTAGGGGCGACGTCGTGGCCTACGCTCTGCACTTCACCGCCGCGATGCTGGCCTGTTGGCTGCTCGCGCAGGTTCTGGCCCGTTCCACCTGGACCTGGCGTAGCCCCGGGGTGGCGATCCTCTGCTGGCAGGCGATCGGCCTGGGCGCCGGGCTGTCCGCGATGGGGATGCCGATCGCGCTCGGTCTGGCGCCGTACCAGATGGGCACCGGCAGCGCCCTGCTGGCGCTGGCCAGGGATCTGTGGCACAGCACCCTGCCGGCCGGTCTGGGCGTGCTGCACCTGGGCCTGGTGGGCATCGGCTTCGGCATCGGTGCGGTGCTGCTGACCACGACGGTACGCAGCATCCACGGCACGGTACGGGCCCAGCGTCGGCACCGGGAGTTGCTGACTCTGGTGGCGCGGCGGGATCCGGCGGTGCCCGGAGCACTCGTGCTCGACCATCCGAGTGCGGCCGCGTACTGCCTGCCGGGGGTACGCCCCCGGGTGGTGGTCAGCGCCGGGGCACTGGACCTGCTCGATCCGGCGGAACTGGAGGCGGTGCTGGCCCACGAGCGGGCCCACGCCCAGGAGCGGCACGATCTGGTGCTGCTGCCCTTCACCGCGCTGTGTCGGGCGCTGCCCTGGCTGCGCTGGGTCCGTCAGGCGCACGAGCGGGTCGGCCTGCTGGTCGAGATGCGCGCGGACGACAAGGCCCGGGAACAGCACGCGGACGCCCCGCTGGCCGGTGCCCTGCGCCGGTTCGCCGCCGCCGGTGACCGGATCACCCCGGCCGGCACCCTGGGCCTGGGCGATCGGGATCTGGACGTACGGATGCAGCGGCTGCTGGTCGTCGGACGCCCGCCCCGACTGCTCGGCGCTGCCGCGCTGGCGGTCACCGGCACCGCCGCCTACCTGCCGATCGGCCTCTTCCTGAGCTGAGCGCCGCACCGCCCGACCGGGAGCCCCCGGCCGAGCACCTCGCAGCAGCAGTGCGGCGTCACTGACCGTGACCAACGCCGCAGCCAGCGCCCCGACCCTGCGTCTGTTGGGCTGGCTCGCAGTACCGTTGCTGCCGGCACTACTAGGCTTTCAGGCGATGTGCTGGTGGATTTTCCGAGGACGAACCGAGGGTAGGGCGCTGGTGTACTGGTGAACCGCCGGCCCTTCGACCCGCGTCTGCTGCGCCGGGTCCCCGCCGCCCGGGGTGACCTGGCCCTGCTGGGGTTGCTCGGGGTACTCGCCGCCGGGTTGGTCGTGGCACAGGCCACCGCCCTGGCCACCCTGCTGGCCGCCGCCTTCACCGGTGAACTGAACCGTCCCGCCCTGGCCGGCTTCGTCGCCGCCGTGGCGGCCCGCTCGGTGCTGGTCTGGGCGCAGGGCACGGTGTCGGCGCGGCTGGCCGCCACGGTCAAGGCGGCGTTGCGGGCCGATCTGCTCGGCGCGGTCGCCCGACACGGCCCCGGCTGGGTGGCCGGCCAGCGGGCCGGTCAACTGGCCACCCTCGCCGGTCGCGGGCTGGACGCCCTGGACGCCTACTTCACCGGCTACCTGCCGCAACTGGTACTCAGCGTCACCGTGCCGGTCGCCGTGCTGGGCCGGATCTTCCTGGCCGACTGGAGTTCGGCCGTGATCATCGCGCTGACCCTGCCGCTGATTCCGATCTTCGGGGCCCTGCTCGGTTGGCAGGCCCAGGCCGCCACCGAACGCCAGTGGCGTCGGCTGTCCCGACTCGGCGGACATTTCCTGGACATGGTGGCCGGGCTGCCCACCCTGCGCGCCTTCGGCCGGGCGAAGGCCCAGACCGAGGCGGTACGCCGAATGGCCGACGGCCACCGGGTAGCCACCATGAAGACCCTGCGGATCGCCTTCCTCTCCGCCCTGGTGCTCGAACTGGTCGCCACCCTGTCCGTGGCCCTGGTCGCGGTGCCGGTGGGCATCCGGTTGCTCGGCGGCGGGCTGACCCTGCAGATCGCGCTGCTGGTGCTGCTGCTGACCCCGGAGGCGTACCTGCCGCTGCGGGCGGCCGGCAGCCGGTTCCACGCCAGCATCGAGGGGCTCACCGCCCTGGACGAGGCCTTCACCCTGACCGGCACCGCGCCGGCGCCGACGGCCCGCCCCGGGGTGTCGCCGGACGGGCGCGGCGAGATCAGGTTCGAGTCGGTGACGGTCGCCTACGACCGTACGGTGGCCCTGCGGGAGGTCTCGCTGACCATCCGGCCCGGGGAGCGGATCGCGATCATCGGGCCCAGCGGCGCCGGCAAGAGCACCCTGCTGGGCCTGCTGCTCGGCTTCGTCACCCCGACCCGTGGCCGGGTCACCGTGGGCGGGGTGGACCTCGCCGAGGCCGACCTCGACGGCTGGCGTCGGCAGGTGGCCTGGGTGCCGCAGCGCGCCCACCTGTTCGCCGCCTCCCTGGCCGACAACATCCGCCTCGGCACCCCCGAGGCATCCGCTACCGCTGTCGAGAAGGCGGTCACCGACGCCGCCCTGGACGAGGTGATCGCCGCCCTGCCCGACGGCCTGGACACCCTGCTAGGTGAGCGGGGGCACGGCCTGTCCAGCGGGCAGCGGCAGCGGGTCGCCCTGGCCCGGGCCTTCCTGCGGGACGCCCCCGTGGTGCTGCTCGACGAACCCACCGCCCGGCTGGACTCCGCCGCCGAGGCAGCGGTGTTGTCGGCCACCCACCGGCTGGTGGCCGGTCGTACCGCCCTGCTGGTCGCGCACCGGCCCGCCCTGCTCGCCGACGCCGACCGCATCCTGCGGGTCGAGGAGGGCCGGGTGACCGAGTTGACCCCCCAGCCGACCGGGGAGGGCCGATGAGCGCAGACGGATCCGTGCGCACCGGCAGCGCGATGCCGGAGTTGGTGGTGCTGCGGCTGGCCCGGCCGTACCTGAATCGACTGATCGGTGCCGGCCTGCTGGCAGCGGTCACCGAGTTCGCCGCGCTGGCCCTGATGGCCACGGCCACCTGGCTGTTGATGGCGGCTGCCGGTCAGCCGCCGCTGGACCGGCTGACGGTAGCGATCGTCGCGGTACGGGCCCTGGCCGTCAGCCGGGGGGTGTTGCGCTACACCGAACGGCTGGCCGGCCACGACGCGGTGCTGCGGCTCGTCACCGATGTCCGGACCCGGGTCTTCGCCACCCTGGCCGCCCGGCGCGGCGCGCCACCGCGCACCGGCGACGCGCTGAGCCGGCTGGTCTCCGACGTGGAGGCCGTGCAGGACCTGCTGTTGCGGGTCGTCGTGCCGGGTGCGGCGGCCGGTCTGGTTAGCCTGCTGGCGGTCGGGCTTACCGCCCTAGTCTCGCCCTCGGCCGCCCTGGTGCTGGCCACCGGGCTGCTGGTGGCCGGGGTTGCCCTGCCGGCGCTGGCCACCGTATTGACCCGGCGAGCCGCCGACGAGGTGGCGCCGCTGCGGGGTGCGCTGGCCGCCGACGCGGTCGACCTGACCCACGGCGCGGCCGACCTGGCCGCCTTCGGTGCGACCGGGACCGCCCTCGACGCGGCGCGGCGCCGCGCCGGTCAGCTGGCCCGGCTGGAACGTCGACTGGCCGTACGCGGCTTCGCCGTGGACGCCGCCGGGGTGCTGGTGGCCGGGCTGACCGCCGGTGCGGTGGTGTACGTGGCCCTGGGCGCCGGAGTGAACGGGGTACTCATCGGTGTGCTGGCGGTCGGCACCCTGGCCGCCGTGGAGATCGCCCTGGCCCTGGTCGGTGCGGCCCGGCAGTGGACCGCCCTCCGGGCCGGCCTGGCCCGGGTCGCCGCCCTCATCACCGACACCGAGCCCGCCCCCGGCACCCCGGCAACAGGCGCCGACGCCGGGGGCAGCACTCCTGACCTGCGGTTCGACCAGGTGACCGTGCGGTACCGCGAAGGCGCGCCCGCCGCCCTGGACGCCTTCGATCTCGACCTGCCGGCGGGGCGACGGGTGGCCGTGGTCGGACCGAGTGGCGCGGGCAAGAGCACCCTGGCGGCGGTGCTGACCGGTGCGGTGCGCCCGGACGGGGGTCGGGTCACCCTGGACGGGCGTGACCTCGGCGAGTACCCGCCCGAGGAGTTGCCGGGGGTGGTCGGCGGGCTGCTCGCCGAGGCGTACGTCTTCCACGCCACGGTCCGGGAGAACCTGCTGCTGGGGCGTCCCGGCGCTGACGAGCTGGCGCTTTTCGCCGCCGCCGAGGCGGCCGGTCTGGCCGACTGGGTCCGGGACCAGCCGGAGGGTTGGGAGACCGTGGTCGGCGAGGAGGGCGCGCAACTGTCCGGCGGTCAGCGGCAGCGTCTCGCCCTGGCCCGGGCCCTGCTCGCCGCCCCGGCCGTGCTGGTGCTCGACGAGCCGACCGAGGGGCTGGACCCGGTCGCCGCGGACGAGGTACTGGCCGGTGCCCTGGCCGCCGTTCCCGCCGGGCACTCCGTGTTGGTGATCTCCCATCGGCTGAGCGGTCTCGCCGGGCTGGACGAGATCGTGGTGCTGGACGCGGGACGGATCGTCCAGCGTGGCCGGCACGCGGAGCTGATCGCCATCCCCGGCTGGTACCGGGACCAGTGGCGGTTGCAGCAGGCTGCTGAGCACGGCTATCTGGCGGTTTCCGGCTGACCCTGGGGCATTTCCCGGACGGCGGGACGGCCGTCCGGCTGGCAGCATGAAGCCATGCCGGTCGGTGATGACGTTCTGGTCGAGGAGCACCTGCGCCAGTTGGCCGCCCGGCTGCACGGGCTGGTCGATCGTGTTGTGGGACGCGGCCCTCACCTGGCCACCAATGATCGTCGGGATGGTGGTCGCGGCGGCGGCGCATCTCTGGCTGGGCCGGGCCGCGCACACCTGGCTGCTTGCCGCCCGACGGTTGGCCACCCGGTAGTGGTGTCTCACCCCCACCTTCCAGATGACTCGCAGTGATCAGCCTGATGCCGCCGAGGGCGGGTTGGCGTCCAGGACCCGCCCGACGGTCGCGGTGAATTCGCGCCACCCCGCTCGCTGCTCGGCCAGGGTGCGTCGGCCGGCGTCGGTCAGCTCGTACGTCCGCCGCTCTCGACCGTTGACGGTGCTCCAGACGCTGGCCACGTGCCCGGCCCGCTCCAGCCGACGCAACGCCGGGTAGACCGTGCCGGTGGGCAGATCCAGCCGGCCGTCGCTGCTGGCCCGCAGCGCCTCGATGATGGCGTAGCCGTGCAGGGCGCCCCGCTCCAGCACGGCGAGCAGCAGAGAGTCGAGGTGACCGTGCAGCGCCTGGGCGTTCATGCGTAGAGACGCTACTTGTCGGACGACACCCCCGCCACCGGGGCGGGCACCGGTCACCCAGCGCAGCCAACTAGGGTATGTGCCCAGAGTCACTCGCCGGCACCCGCGCCGGTGGGTGGGCAGCCCGACGCACACGGAGGTCACCGTGGCCCGCCAGTCGCCTCAACGGCCGGACGCCGACGAGCCCGAGCTCGATGACACGACCGGCCCCGCCGAGCCGGACGCCACCGACGAGTCGGAGGCCACCACCGCCGCCGATTCCGGTGCATCCCGCGCCCTCTGGGAGGAGCTGCGGATCGACCCGGTGGAGATCGCCCTGCCTGCCGGCACCGGTTTCACCCTGCGGGCGTACCGGCCGGCCAATGAGCTGACCCCGACCGATGTCGCCGAGCGTGACGCCGACGACCCCTTCCTGGCCCGCCGCCAGGTGGTCGAGGCCGAGGAGGACGACGACGATGAGGTCGTCATCCTCGACGAGGAGATCGCCCGCGAGTTCGCCGAGAGCGAGGACGAGGAGAAGCGGGCCAAGGCCGGCGACTCCGACGCCAAGGACTCCGACGAGGACGACAAGGAAGACTCCGACGCCAAGGCCACCGACGAGGCCGGCGACGAGGAGGTGCCGATCTTCCTCAGTCACCGGGGACGGCTGCTGCTGTTCAAGACCCCCGAGTCGCTGGTGAGCTTCGTTCGCTCCGGGGCCCCGAACGACCTTTCTCAGCTGGACAGCTGGAATGAATTGTCCGAACGGGTGGAGCCGGCCGACATCGCGCCCCGCGACGAGGACATCTACGAGCTCGACCTCGTGGTGGAGAACCTGCGCGGTGGGCACGACACCTGGGACCCGACCCTGCTCATCGAGGCCGGCGAGGTAGCCCGGGACCTGTCGTACGCGCTGCGTCTGCCCGCCGTGCTCGACATGCTCTCCGCCGGCTCCAGCCTCGATGACCTGGACGAAGCGTTGCGGGCCTCCGCCAATGGCGGAATCGGCGGTTTCCTGGGGCGTCGCCGGCTGAAGAAAATCGGGGCACAAACCGCAAGTCTCGGCTGGCGGACGATTGTCGGAAAGATCTCTGCGGTCGTGGACTGGCGCGACTGAGCCACACCAGGGAGCATCAGTCTCTGGCAGAGCTAAGCCCTGTGTCCCGGGAGGAGGACGACGCCGTGGCGCTCGTGCGCGTGTACTGCGGTCTGGCCTCGGCGGATCCGGCCGACCGACCGGCCTCGGCCGGATCGACGCTTACGTCCGCTGTGGTCGACGACGCGGGCCGGCTGCTGCACGTCTGCGAGGTCGGCGACGACCCGGCGGGCTACGCCCGGCTGGTCACCCTGCTCGTGGACCGCTCCGGCGGGCCGAGCGGAGCGGCCATCGCCGCTGACACCGACGACCACACCGTCACCTCACTGCTCAGCGCCGCTGGCCGTCCGTTGGCGATCGCGGACGACGACTCGGTGGACGACTTCGCCGAGCGGTTCGCCGACGACGACTCCATCGAGGAGATGCAGTCTCCCCCGGCGGTACGGCGGGCGGTCGGCCTGGCTCGTGCCCTGCAGGCCGGCGCCCTGTCGGCCGTCACCCTGCCGGCCCCCCGGGACCTGGCCGGCTACAAGCAGATACTTTCCGCGCACGCCGCGCTGACCAGTGGTCGACACTCTGCCGCGGTGGCCCTGCGTGAGGTGCTGCGTGAGCTGTACCCGGCCGCCCTGCGGGCCTTCCCGGACCCGGCGGAGTCGATCCCCTTGGCGGTGCTGGAGGCCCTGCCCGAGCCGAGCATGCTCACCGATGCCGGTCGGGACGCCGCCGTCACGGCCGACGCCGTAGCCGCCCAGCTCGCCGCCGACGGGGTGGGCGACCCGGCCGCGATCGACGAGGCGGTCACCGCGCTGCGGGTGGCCATCTCCGAGACCCCCCGCCGGTCCACGGTCAACCGGGCCCTGACCTCGGCCGCCGCCGAGACCATCCGGCAGACGGTCGCCAGTGTGCGGGCCTGTGACGCCGGCTGCGAGGCGCTGGTCGGGGCACTGCACGCTCGTACCAGCGGCCCGGCCCAGGCCACCAGCCCGACCCAGGCCACCGGCCGTCGGGCCGCCGCCCGGCGCGGCGAGCCGGTCGGGGAACTGGCCACCGCCGCCAGCGCAGCCGGCCTGCGTGCCGTACGCCCCACCGGCCCGGAGCCGGCCGGCGGACGCCGCGCCCGGCCCGAGCCCGTGTCGGGCAACGTCGCACCGCCGGCACCCCGGCCGACGGGTCCGCCGCCGGTGGCACCGGCCCCGGTCACCCCGCCGCCGGTCGCACCGCCGCCGGTCACCCCGGCCCCGATCGCGCCAGCCGCGGTAGCCGGACCTCCCGTCTCGGCGCCGCCCGCGCGTCCCGAGTCCGCCGGATCCCGGGTCGAGGGGCCCTCGAACCGGCCGATCTCCACCCCACCCCCGCCGCCCGGGATCACTCCGATCGCGCCGGCGCCACGCGGCTCGATCCCGCCCGCCGAGGCCGGCGAGCCGTTCCGGCCGACCCTGACCACCGCGGCGATCAACAGCGCCCGGGCGGAACGGCAACGCACCGTCATCCCGCCTCGGCCGAAGACCAACGCGGCCCCGCCGGCCCCGACGCCGGGATTCAGCCCCACCGACCTCAACGTGCCGGTGCCGACGCCCCGTCCTGGGCAGGAGCCGCCGGCCGCACCCGGGTCGCGCGCCAACTGGCCGTTGGTCAACAACCCGGAGAACCCCACCGACACCCCGGCCCGCAATCCCGGCGGGTACGACGACCGCAACCGGGACGTCGGCGCCGAGGCCGGGCCGGAACTGACCCCGGAACGCCGGGTGACCCCACCCTGGCTCGCCGACGACCTGCCGCCGGAGCCTCCGGTGCTGCGGCTCGTCGAGCCGCCGCCGCTGGCCGACCGCGCCTTGCGTAACCCGGAAGAGTCCTCCCTGGAGAACCCGCCGCTGCGGCTGGTGGACCGGGCCAGGGAGGAGCAGCGCGGGCACCTGGCCGAACGGCTTGACTCGCCGCCACTGCCGTCGCGCCGGCCGGCCCCGCCGATCGAGCACCGGCCCTCGCCGATCTCCGACGAGGGCGACGGTGACCTGCTGATCTTCGCGCAGGCCAAGTCGGCCTGGTTCGTCGGGCACGGCGAGGACGCCGATCTGAACTGGTCGAGCAAGGCCGACACCGGCTGGCAGGCCGCCGAGCAGGCCGCCCGCCCGGCGGTGGGTGCCGCGACGGACGCCGGTCTGCCCAAGCGCGTACCGCAGGCCAACCTGGTGCCCGGCTCCCCGCTGCGCGAGGAGCGTCCACTGCGGATCGTGCGGGACGCGGCCAGCCTGGCCGAGAACACCACCGGCTACTTCCGTGGCTGGCGTCGGGGCCAGGAGATCGGCGGGTTCGCCGTCGGTGGGCGGCCGGGCCGGGAAGCGGCCGGGGGTTGGGACTTCAGCCGGGACACCGGCGACCGCGACGACGATCGGGAGTACGAGTACCGCTCCGCCGGCTACCGTTCCTGACCGCCTCGGTTCCTGGTCCCGCCTCGGTCCCTGACCAGTAGGTGATCCCGCCCGGCCCGCCGTTGGAGGGCGTACCCGGGCCTGCCACACCCGCCGGAGGATTCACGCGGGCCGCCACAGTGGCCGGAGCCGTCCGAACCGGCGACAGTGATGGTTCTTCCTCCGCCCGGGCCCTCCGCGCTCTCAGATGGACGCTCACCGGGTCGACATGACCGGGTGGCCGGAGCGGGGCGGCTCAGGCCCGGATTCGGCTGCGCACAGCAACCAGCGCCCGGTGTCGGCCGGAGCCGTCACCGGGCGCTGCGAAGCGAGGTGTCAGGCCGGGGCCACGGCCCGCGAGCGGCGCATGGTGAGCACGTACTCGACGAGGGAGATCAGCACGTGCTTCGTCGACTCCCGGTTCCGGGCGTCACAGGCCACGACCGGTACATCGTTGGAGATCGCGAGAGCCTCGCGGACATCCTGGGGGTCGTGGTACTGCATTCCGTCGAAACAGTTGATGGCCACCAGGTAGGGCAGCCGCCGATGCTCGAAGAAGTCGATCGCCGCGAAGCAGTCGGCCAGCCGCCGGGTGTCCACCAGGACCACCGCGCCGATCGCGCCCCGGACCAGCTCATCCCACATGAACCAGAAGCGGGTCTGACCCGGCGTACCGAACAGGTACAGGATCAGGTCACGATCGATCGAGATACGGCCGAAGTCCATGGCCACCGTGGTGGTCGTCTTCCCCGGCACCTGCCGGGTGTCGTCGACGCCCACCCCGGCGGAAGTCATGATGGCCTCGGTGGTCAGCGGCGTGATCTCCGAGACCGAACCGACCAGCGTCGTCTTGCCGACGCCGAATCCGCCGGCGATAACGATCTTCGCCGACGTCACGCGCCCGCTCGGGACCGGCGGCCGGTGCGACATGTCAGAGCCTGCGAAGTCCACTCAGCACCCTCTCCAGCAGTTCAGTGCCCACCGCGTCGTCCGAGTCGTCCAGGATGGTCGGCTCGTGGACCGCGACCAGGCCGTCCGTCGCCATGTCGGCGATGAGCACCCGGGCCACCCCGAGCGGAAGCTGCATCCGCGCCGCGATCTCGGCGAGCGACTGCACGCGTCCGTCACACAGCGCGGCGATGTACTGGTGTTCACGGCCTTGACCAGCGTTGCCAGTGGCAACGGCCCGACCGCGCACCGTCGTCTCGACCAACGCCTCCAAGGCGATGTCGAGGCGGGGACGGGTACGACCGCGGGTAACGGCGTAGGGACGGACCAACGCACCGGTCGGCTCGTCACGATCCATGTCGCCGCTCACCTCCTTCGTACCCGGCACCGGAAACCACCGGTGCTACCCGTCGTATGCAGTGTTGTCGCCCCGCCCGCCCCACCGGCTGGCGTGACGATCAGCCCATCATCCCCACAGCCGTACGCGGCTGCGGGGTCAGGGCGTCGCCCACCCGGTCCACGAGCAGGGCCATCTCGTAGCCGACCTGTCCCACGTCGCAGCTGCGGGCCGCGAGCACCGCGAACGACGACCCGTCGGAGATCGACATCAGGAACAGGAAGCCGTTGTCCATCTCGACCACGGTCTGCAACACGGCACCGCCCTCGAAGCACCGGGCCGCGCCCTGGGTCAGGCTGACCAGGCCGGAGGCGATCGCCGCCAGCTGGTCCGCCCGGTCCCGGGGAAGGTCGCGTGACGACGCCAGGAGCAGGCCGTCCGCGGAGACGGCGACCGCGTGGGCGACACCGGGTACCCGATCGGCGAAGTTGGCCAGCAGCCAACCGAGATCCTGCGTACTAGTCATCCTTCTTGCTCCTTCTGCCTGCTCCCGGCCACCGGGCCTGAGCCAGACTGCGAGGATTGCGGCCCGCCCGGAGTCCCCTCCGGGCCGGTCGGGTTGCCGTCCGACGGGTTGTTGCGCCCCCGCTGGACACCCCGGTGATAGGCGGAAAGCAGCCCGCGCACCGATTCCGGGTTGCGTCGCTGCACCGAGTTGGTGGGCTTCTCCACCGCGCCCGGAACGAGCTGCGCCATCGGCGTGCGCTTGGGCAGCCCGGTCTGGGTGGTGCCGGCGGCCGGCGCCTGACTGGCGGCGGAGGCCGCCCGCCAGCCGTCGTCGGCCGCAGTCTGCCACACGCTCTCCGGCGATGGCGGACGGAAGGCGGGTCGGCTTTCGGCAGCACCGGGGCGCAGGCCGCCGTTCGCTGCGGTGCCGTTCCCACCCGGCCCGCCTGCGGCCGTCGGAGTCTCTGCCATCGGTGCGTTACCTGTCGTCCCGGTCTGGTTCTGCTGGCTGGGCCGACCGGCGGTGTCGACCGTGGAGAACTGCTGGGTAGGTGCCCCGTTCGCCGCCGGCTGGCGGGCACCTGCGGACTCTTCCGGGCCGGAACGGCGGGTACGGAACCACGCCGACTCGAGCTCCCGGAAGATCGGCAGCTCCATCGTCTCATCCGCGTACCGCTGCCGGTTCTGCACCTGCGGCGGCGTGGGGATGGTCGGCGGGGCCGGCCGGGCAGGGGGTGCCGGCTGTGCTGCCGGACGCGGCACCCGAGGCAGCTCCGTGGTCATGTCCAGGGCGGCGGCCAGCCGCTCCGGCACGGCCGGGGCCGGAGGCTCACCGGCGACCGGCGGCCAGGCCGGTGGTGCCGAGGTGGCCGGGCCGGCCGAGACCGGACGCTGGGGCAAGGAGCTACCGGGCGGAGGCGAGATCGGTGCGGCCGAAACCGGTTGACCGGAGACCGGGGCCGCCGAGACCGGCGGGGCGGAGTACGGCGTGCCCGAGACCGGCGGCGAGGAGACCGGCGGGATGGGTGGTGCCGACACCGCGGGCGGAGCGTACGGCCCGACCTCGGGGCTGCTCGGCAGCTGACGGGGGATGGCGTGCTGCCCGCCGCCACCCTGCTCCTCGGCGGCCCGCCGCTGCGGCAGCGGATCGGCCGGCTGGCCGTTGGTGGAGCGGGGGGTGAAGCTGTTGGCACCGCCGGTGACGCCGCTGGCGCCGGTGAGGTCCGACCAGGCGGGCAGGTTGCCGGCACCGGCCACGGTGGCCGGGTTGCCCGCACCGTTGCGGTTGGCCGGCTCGAAGGGCCGACCGCCCAGGGTCACCTGGTTACCGGAGCCGCCGACCCCCGGTGCCGGGGCGGCCGGGTTCGCCGGCGCGCTCGGGCCGTTGCCCAGGGCGGGCAGGGCCCCGAAGGCGGGGGACGGTCCGGCCGGTGCGGGCAGGGCGGCGGGCTGCGGGCCACGGCCCGAGAGGGCCCGGGGCACCAGCACGGTGGGGGGCAGGGTGACATCAGCCACCGTGCCGCGATCGGTGCCGGGGCGCAGCTCGACCTTGACGGCGTGCCGGGAGGCCAGCCGGGCGACCACGACCAGGCCCATCATCCGGGAGACCGCCACGTCCACCTGGGGCGGAGTGGCCAGTCGTTCGTTCAGGTCGGTCAACTGCTCGGGGCTGATCCCGATGCCCCGGTCCTCGACGTACAGGGAGGCGCGGTCGCCGACCCGGCGGGCCTCGACCAGCACCTGCGAATCCGGCGGCGAGAAGGCGGTGGCGTTGTCGAACAGCTCGGCGACGAGGTGCACGAGGTCGTTCACCGCGTGCGCGGCCACCTCGATGTCGCGGTCGATCACCCCGAACTCGATCCGGGTGTAGTGCTCGACCTCCGACTGGGCGGCGCGCAGCACGTCGATCAGGGCGGCCGGCTCGCGCTGCACCCGGGTCGAGTCGGCACCGGCGAGGACCAGCAGGTTCTCGTCGTTGCGGCGCATCCGGGTGGCCAGGTGGTCCAGCTGGAACAGCTCGGCCAGCCGGTCCGGGTCCTCCTCGCCGCGCTCCAGCCGGTCCAGGTGCCCGATCAGCCGGTCGACCAGAATCTGCGACCGGCGAGCCAGGTTGACGAACATGGTGGCCACCGATGCCCGCAGCGCGGCCTGCTCGGCGGCGGTACGGACGGCCTCCAGGTGGACCGCGTTGAAGGCCTCGGTCACCTGACCGAACTCGTCGCGGCTGCGGACCGGCAGCGGCTCGGCGATCTGGTTGGCCAACTGCACCGGGGAGAGCTGCCCGGTGACCTGCGGATCCCGCAGTCGGGCCACGGCCTGGGGCAACCCGTACTGGGCGACGGAGAGCGCACCCTGGCGCAGTTCACGCAGCGAGCGGGCCATCGAGCGGGCCACCAGGTAGGCCAGGATGATGGCCAGCAGCAGCATGCTCAGCAGCAGACCGGTCTCCAGGAACACCTGACGCTGCACGTCGGAGCGGAGCTCCGCGGCCTGGGTCTGCACGTCGGAGTCGAACTTCGCCTCCACCGTACGGATCAGCTTGCCGTTGGCGACCAGCGCGGCGTCCCACTGGTCGGCGTTGAAGGAGACCCCGGAGAGATCCGGGGAGGTGTCCGCGTTGACCTGGCTGATGTAGATCGTGGCCTGCCGGCGGTCACCACCGCCGATGGTCTGGGCGTGGTACTCCGCCTCCTCCTCGGTGGCCACCGAGGTGAAGCTCTGCTGGGCCTGCTGCTGGCCGGTCTCGCTGGCGATGTAGTCCGTCCGCAGGGCGGAACTCATGCCCCGCTGGAGAGCCCGGTGCACCACGACCCGGCGTACGGAGAGCCACTCCTTCTCCCGGGCCACGGCGGCCGCTGCCCGCATCCGGTCGCTGAGCTCGTTGTCACCGGCCAGCTGGCTGGCCGAGTCGCGGATGGTGAGCATCTGGTTGATCAGCTCGTCGTAGGACTGGAGGGCATCCGTGATCTTGAACTTGCCGTTGAAGACCTGGCTACGGGTGCCCGGCAGGTCGGTCAGCCGCCCGTCGATCTGGTTGAGCAGCCCGGCGAGGCTGGCCGGCAGGTCGGTGAGCTCGGACCGCTGCTGGGAGTAGGGGACCTTGAACTCGTCGACCCGGTTCGACACCTCGTTGTAGAGGGCGGTGTACTTCTTCTTCTCTTCCGGCTCGGGCTGCCCCTGCTGCTGCGGCGGCACCCCCAGCAGCAGCACCGCTGCGGTCCGCTCGTCCTGCAGGCCGTCCACCAGGGCACCGGAGTGGCCGATGAGCTGGGCGAGGTCACCAGCACGGTTGGCGTCACCCAGCGAATCCAGGTGGTCCAACAGGCCGCTGGTACCCACGACGACCGTGGCGATGGTCGGCACGATCATGATGAGACCGAGCTTTGACCAGATCGGCATGTCGCGGAGCCGACCAGTCGGCCGGCCCAGACGCGACAGGAAGGAACCTGCCGTCTTCGGCCGTTTGCTCACGTCACCGCCCTCGTGATTGCAGCGTCCGCGTTGCCTGCGGGCAACGCCCAGCAGCCGACCCGGTGGGTCGGACCATCCGAGATTCCATCACGCCCGTCGACAAAGAGAAAGCCCAGGTTGGCCCTAGCTGGCGGTGTGATGAGATGTTGATGCAATTTGATCGCGGTCCGTCTGTCCGGAGTCACTTAAAGTAATGAGCACCATGCGCCGAGTCGTCCTACTTGCCGGTCCTTCTGGCTCTGGAAAGTCGTACATAGCGCGTCAAACAGGACTTCCGGTCCTCTGCCTGGACGACTTCTACAAGGACGGCGATGACCCTACGTTACCTCGACGGAACGGGCAGATCGACTGGGAATCGCCCGCTTCCTGGGATGCCGTCACTGCCGTGGAGACCATTGCCCAACTGGTTCGTCACGGTCAGGCAGACGTGCCGGTCTATGCCATAAATGAGGATCGCCGGGTGACCACCCGACGATTTGATCTGGCCGATGCGCCACTTTTCGTCGCCGAAGGGATTTTCGCTGCCGAGATCGTCGAGGAATGCCGACAACGCGGCCTGCTGGCCGGGGCGTACGCCCTGCGTCGGCCGCGTGGGGCGACCTTCCTGCGACGGTTGAGCCGGGATCTCGCCGAGCAGCGCAAGGGCCCCCGGGTGCTGCTGCGGCGCGGGATGGCCCTGCTGCGCGCCGAACCGGCCGTGCTGCGTCGACAGACCGGCCTCGGCGCGGAGGCGGCCCGCGGCCGGGAGGTGCTGCGCCGGGTGGCCCACCTGCGCGCCGCAGGTGGGCCACCCGTGCGGTGAGGCCGGGCCCCGGCTCTCAGCCCAGCAGCTTCGCGTACGCCGGCTTGATCACCTCGTCGATGATCTGAAGGCGCTCGTCGAAGGGGATGAAGGCGCTCTTCATCGCGTTGATGGTGAACCACTGCAACTCGCGCCAGCCGTAGCCGAAGGCGTCGCAGAGCAGGGCCATCTCCCGGGAGACCGAGGTGCCGCTCATCAACCGGTTGTCGGTGTTGACGGTCACCCGGAACCGCAGGTCACGGAGCAGTCCGATCGGGTGCTCGGCGATCGAGGGGGCAGCCCCGGTCTGCACGTTCGACGAGGGGCACAACTCCAGCGGGATGCGCTTGTCCCGCACGTACGCGGCCAGCCGACCGAGCACCGGCTGGGCACCGGGGGTGATGTCGTCGACGATGCGTACCCCGTGGCCCAGGCGGTCCGCCCCGCACCACTGGATGGCCTGCCAGATCGAGGGCAGCCCGAAGGCCTCACCGGCGTGGATGGTGAAGTGGAAGTTCTCCCGCTGGAGGTATTCGAAGGCGTCCAGGTGCCGGGTGGGCGGGAAGCCCGCCTCCGCCCCGGCGATGTCGAAGCCGACCACCCCGTGGTCGCGGTGCCGGACGGCCAACTCGGCGATCTCCTGCGAGCGGGCCGCGTGCCGCATCGCGGTCAGCAGGGTGCCGACCCGGATCGGGGTACCGGACTCGGCGGCCAGGGCGCTGCCCTCGGCGAACCCGGCCAGCACCGCCTCGACCACCTCGTCCAGGCTCAGGTCCCGTTCCAGGTGCTGCTCCGGCGCGAACCGCACCTCGGCGTAGACCACCCCGTCGGCGGCCAGGTCCAGGGCGCACTCCCGGGCCACCCGACGCAGCGCGGCGGGGGTCTGCATCACGGCCACGGTGTGCGCGAAGGTCTCCAGGTAACGCTCCAACGACCCGGAGTCGGCCGCCGCCACGAACCACCGGCCCAACTCCTGGGGGTCGGTGGTGGGCAGCGGATGTCCGATCTCGGCAGCCAGGTCGATGATCGTCGCAGGTCGCAGGCCGCCGTCCAGGTGGTCGTGCAGCAGCGCCTTGGGTGCCTTGACGATGTCCTCGTACCGCAGAGTCGTGACCATGCTCTGACCCTAGTACCCTGCGCCGACCCTCCCCAGCCGACAGCGGGGACAATGACCGGGTGACCGCAGTTGGACCGGATCCCCGGGTCGTCGAGCGCCTGCGTTGCCCGGTCTGCGGCGAGGGGCTGACCATCACCGCCGATGGCGGCCAGGCCCTGCGCTGTCCACGCCGGCACAGCTTCGACATCGCCCGGCAGGGTTACGTCAACCTGCTGACCGGTAGGGCCCCGCACCTCGGCGACACGACGGAGATGATCGCCGCGCGGGCCCAGTTCCTGGCCGCCGGCCACTACGACATCATCTCCACCGCCCTGGCCGAGGCCGCCGCGCGCCACCTACCCTCCCCACCCGCCGGTACGGCGCGGGCGTACCCCCTGGTGGTGGATGCCGGAGCGGGCACCGGTCGGCACCTCGCGGCGGTGCTGGCGGCGGTGCCGGCGGCGGTCGGTCTGGCGCTGGACATCGCCAAGCCCGCGGTACGCCGGGCCGCCCGGGCACACCCGCGCGGCAGCGCCGCCCTGGCCGACACCTGGCAGCGGCTGCCGTTGGCGGACGCCTCGGTGGCGCTGCTGCTGAACGTCTTCGCCCCCCGCAACGGGCCGGAGTTCCGCCGGGTCATCGACCCGGCCGGGCGGCTGCTGGTGGTCACCCCGACCGCCGAGCACCTGACCGAACTGGTCGACGCCCTGGGTCTGCTGCGGGTCGACCCGGCCAAGGTGGACCGGGTGGCGGCCAGCCTCGGGGACCACTTCGTCGAGGAGTCCAGCACCGTGCACCGGCGGGAGTTGACCCTGTCGCATGCGGAGGTGGCCACCCTGGTCGGCATGGGGCCGAGCGCCTGGCACGCCGACCCGGCGGGGTTGGCCGACCGGATCGGGGGCCTGGGCGAGCCGGTCCGGGTGCGGATGGCGGTCCGGCTGGGGGTGTACCGCCCCCGCTAGGTGGAGAGATCCACCTCTTCCCAACCCGGGGGTTCGTCGTGGTACGGCCCGCGCAGGATCACCGCCCACTCCAGGGCCCATCGTCGCTGGCCGATCGCGTTGGCGTCGACCAGGCCGGGCAGCACCCCACCGGCCCGGTCCACCTCAAGGTAAGCCCAGTCCAGGCAGTAGTGCAGGTCCAGCAGGGCCGCCGCGTCCGCCGGATGTTGCGGCGCGGTCAGGATGCGGGAGCGCCACTGCGGGAAGGTCTCCCCCTCGACGATGTTCGGCAGTCGCTCCACCAGCCGCTCGTCCACCGCCAGGGTGGGGTCCAGCTGCTTGGTCAGGCCGAGCACCCAGGCCAGCGAGAACACCGCGTCGTGGTGCAGGACGAACGAACGGTGGTCCCCCTTGGCCCCGGTGACGAACTGGAACTCCGGCGGGGTGACCATCTCCACCAGATGCGAGGCCAGCAGCCAACTCATCGCCGCCCGGGCCGGCATGCCGAAGCAGCGGGCCAGGATCAGATGCAGTACCGCGATCCGCGCCTCGATCTCCACGGTGGGCCGCAGCTCGATCCGGTCGCCCGGCTCCCACACCAGCGGAAACTGCGGAGGTGGCAGCGGCAGCCCCAACCGGGACAGCTCCTCCAGGCTCGCCTCACGCACTTCCCGGGGGTCCGGGGCAGGAACGATCACAGCAAGATCCCTGTCTGCTAACGGCCTCGCGGCGCCGGCGGTCCCCCCTGGCCTGCGAGAGTAGCGGCCCGAATGGTCGGGCACCATGGGTCAAGAGGGCGGGTCGACTCACTCGATTCGTTCGATCACCAGCGGGGTCGATGCCGGTGGCTGCGCCGCCACGGTCACCGCCGAGGCCGCCTGCGCCAGTGCGGCCGGGATGCTCTCGGCCCGCTCGGCGCGCAACTCGTACAGCGGCTCGCCGGCCCGCACCGGGTCACCGGGGCGCTTGTGCAGCACCACCCCCGCGGGCACGCTGACCGGGTCCTCCTTGCGGGCCCGGCCGGCACCCAGTCGCCAGGCCGCAACCCCCATGGCGTACGCGTCGATCGCCGCCACGTGGCCGTCGGAGTCCGCCCGGACCACCTCCACCTCGGGGGCCTGGGGCATCGGGGCATCCGGGTCGCCCCCCTGGGCGCGGATCATCGCGCGCCACACGTCCATCGCCCGCCCGTCCCGCAGGGCGGCGGCCGGATCGGCGTCGGTCAGCCCGGCGGCGTCGAGCATCTCCCGGGCCAGGGCCAGGGTCAGTTCCACCACGTCGGCGGGGCCGCCACCGGCGAGCACCTCGACGGACTCGGTCACCTCCACCCCGTTGCCGATGGTCAGACCTAGGGGGGTGGACATGTCGGTGAGCAGGGCCACGGTCTTCACCCCGTGCGCGCCACCCAGTTCGACCATGGTCCGGGCCAACTGCCGGGCATCGTCGACGGACTTCATGAACGCGCCGGAGCCGACCTTGACGTCGAGCACCAGGGCCCCGGTGCCCTCGGCGATCTTCTTGCTCATGATCGAGCTGGCGATCAGCGGAATCGCCTCCACCGTGCCGGTGACGTCGCGCAGCGCGTACAGCTTGCGGTCGGCCGGGGCCAGCCCCGACCCGGCGGCGCAGATGACCGCGCCGATGTCGCGCAGCTGCGCGATGAACTCCTGGTTGCTCAGCGCGGCCCGCCACCCGGGAATGGACTCCAGTTTGTCCAGGGTGCCGCCGGTGTGCCCCAGCCCTCGGCCGGACAGCTGCGGCACGGCCGCACCGCAGGCCGCCACCAGCGGGGTCAACGGCAGAGTGATCTTGTCACCGACCCCACCGGTGGAGTGCTTGTCCACGGTGGGCCGGGCCACCGAGGACAGATCAAGCCGCTCACCGCTGGCGATCATCGCGGCGGTCCACCGGGCGATCTCCGCCGGGGTCATCCCGTTGAGCAGGATCGCCATGGCCAGCGCCGACATCTGCTCGTCGGCCACCACCCCCCGGGTGTACGCATCCACCACCCAGTCGATCTGCGAGTCGGAGAGCACCCCCCCGTCCCGCTTCACCCGAATAACATCAACCGCCGCAAACCCACTCATCAGACAGCTCTTCCCTAGTCGCATGGTGATACCGGTTCGCCCACCGCACCCACCGAGGGGATGGGCCGACCGGGACCGGCGGAGGGATCAAGCCTGACCGCCCGGAGCCGGTCCCGGTCGGCCCATCCCCCCAAGCTCAGCCACCCCAGCGATCCGGAACCTCCGCCGGCGGCTCACCCTCACCAGCCCAGAAGATCGCGCCGGACGCGTCCACCACCACGACCCGAGGCGTCCGCGCCAACCCCCAGCTGATCGCCTCAGCCGGATCGCCCCAGCTCGGCCCCTCCTCCAGCACCCCGGTCTCGGCCCCCGCGTCCTCGCCGGAGGACCGTTCCCAGTACGCCGTCCAGATCTGCTGCCCGGCGGACAGGTCGGGGTGTACGAAGACGGTGCCCCGGCCACGCCAGGCGGCCAACCGGGCGGGTACCTCCGGCACCGACTGCTCGCCGGTGACCGCCTCCAGGTCGCCCACGTCGAAGGCGTGCGGCAGCAGTTCGGACATCCGCAGCGGCCCGCTCCTGGCCTCGATCAGGCAGTCCGGTCCACCCTGTTCCCAGAGCAGCTGCCGGCACCGTCCGCACGGCATCAGCGGCTCACCGGTGGCGTCGACGCAGGACAGCGCGACGATCCGGCCTCCCCCGGTGGCGTGCAGGGAGGAGACCACTCCGCATTCGGCGCAGAGCACCACGCCGTACGCGGCGTTCTCGACGTTGCAGCCGACCACGATCCGGCCGTCGTCGACAAGCGCCGCCGCTCCCACCGGGAAGTTCGAGTACGGCACGTACGCGTGCCGCATCACCTCGGTGGCCGCGGCCCGCAGCCGCCCCCAGTCGATCTCCATGCTCCGCTCCCTGGCTCAGCCCTTGATGTACGGCTTACCGTCCGCGGCCGGTGCCCGCACCCGGCCGACCAGTCCGGCCACCGCCAGGATGGTCGCAAGGTACGGCAGCATGGCCAGGAACTGGCCGGGGATGATGCTGTTGATCGCGCCCAGGTAGGTGGCCAACTGGTCGGCGAAGCCGAAGAAGAGGGCGGCGAGCAGCGCCCCGGTCGGACTCCACCGGCCGAAGATCAGCGCGGCCAGGGCGATGAAGCCCTTGCCGCCGATCATGTTCTTGGTGAACGAGTAGAGCGCCAGGGTGTACGAGGCACCGCCGATGCCGGCGATCGCCCCGGCCAGGATCACGTTGCGGTAGCGCAGCCCGAGCACCTTCACGCCGAGGGTGTCCGCCGCCGTCGGGTGCTCACCGACCGAACGGGTCCGCAGCCCCCACCGGGTACGGAACAGCGCGATGTGGATGACGAGCACCAGCAGCAGGGCGAGGTAGAGGAAGATGTTGCCCCGGAACAGCGCCGGGCCCAGCAGCGGGATGTCCGACAGCAGCGGGATCTCCCAGTTGCTGAACCGGGGGGCGCTGTTGTAGCGCTCCGAGTTGGTCTGCATCAGCCGCTCGTAGAGGAAGCCGGTGATGCCGAGCGCCAGCAGGTTCAGCACGATGCCCATGACCACCTGGTCGACCAGGTATTTGATGGAGAAGACGGCCAGCAGCAGCGAGATGAAGGAGCCGCCGATCGCGGCGGCGACCAGACCGACCCAGACGTTGCCGCTGATGCTGCCGAACAGCGCGCCGCTGAACGCCCCCATCAGCAACTGCCCCTCGATGGCCACGTTCACCACGCCGGACCGCTCGCAGAGCACCCCGGCCAGCGCGCCGAAGATCAGCGGCAGGGCCAGCAGGAAGGTGCCCCGCACGATGTTGACCAGGGGCATGAAGTTCTGCCCGGCCGGCGCGGCGGAGACCTGCCAGCACAGGAAGGAGAGCACGAAGGCGACCAGGCCCACCGCGAGCACCGGGAGGAACCAGCGCTTCGGCAGCCGGGTGAGCATCGCCGCACCGGCGGCCAGGGTGATCAGCCCGAAGACGATCGCACCGACCGTGCCGTTGACCTCCAGCGCCGCTCCGGCGGCGTCCTCGCTGAGGGTGAAGCGGGCCTGCTCGCCGGTGGCCAGGGCACCGAACAGCACCGTGGCCAGCAGGCCGAGCGCCAGCAGCACCACGCCGACCTTGCGGGTACGGGTCCAGAATCCCTCGTCGACCGAGGCGACCGCGACGTCGGGAACAGCCATGGTGGACATGCCTCACCAGCCCTTCGCGAGGCTCGTCTGGAGCCGGGCGGCGCGGGCGGCCCGGAGCTGGAAGATCGCCTTCACCAGGGCGGGGGCGGCGATGAAGATGACGATCAGCGCCTGAAGCACGGTGACGAGTTCCAGCGAGATCCCGGAGTACGACTGCATCCGGTTGCCGCCGGCCTGCAGTGCGCCGAACAGCAGCGCGGCCATTGCGACGCCCCACGGCTTCACCCGGCCGAGCAGGGCGATCAGGATGCCGTCGAAGCCGATCTGGGCGATCACCAGGGGGGTCAGCGCGGCGGCCGTGGTGCCGAGCACCATCTGCGAACCGCCGAGCCCGGCGAGGATCCCGGCGAAGACCATGACCAGGACGTACGTGCGGGTGACGCTGATGCCGGCGGTCCGGGCCGCATCCGGGTTGGCCCCCACCGCTCGCAGTTCGAAGCCGAGGGTGGAGCGGTTGAGCAGCCAGGCGACCGCCCAGGTGGCCAGCACCGCCAGGAAGATGCCGGCGTGCGCCCGCAGCGGCTCGCCGAAGAGGCGGGGCAGTTGGGCGGAGGCGTCCACCGGCCGGCTGATCGCGTCGGTGCGGTTCGGGTCCTGCACCCCGTTCTGCAGGATCAGCCAGGTCAGGAAGTAGACCGCGATGTAGTTGAGCATGATCGTATTGATCACCTCGTGGGCGCCGGTTCGCGCCTTGAGGATGCCCGGGATGAAGCCCCAGATGGCGCCGCCGAGCGCGCCGGCGAGCACCGCGACCAGCAGGTGCAACCCGGGCGGCAGCGGCAGCAGGAAGCCGGCCAGGGCGGCCAGCACGACGCCCATGACGGCCTGCCCCTGGGCCCCGATGTTGAACAGGCCGCCCCGGAAGGCGAGCGCCACCGACAGGCCGGTGAAGACCAGGGGGGCGGTGTACGTGAGGGTCTCCGAGATCGGATGCAACGCGGCGGTGAGGGTGGTCGCTCCCGGATCGAAGACGGAGCCCTTGAACAGGTTCGCGTACGCCTCACTGACCAGGGTCCAACTGGAGTTGATCGCGTCCGAGGGGCGGGCCGTGATGTAGGCGTAGGTGGCCAGCACGTCCGGATCGGAGATGATCATCAGGATGGCGCCGACGACCATCGCCAGCACCAGCGACAGCACGGTCACCGTGAAGGTGTTGGCGGCCCACAGGTTCTCCAGGAACAGCCGTCCCAGGGTGGGCCGCGGCTCCGGGCTGGTCGGCGTGGTGGCGGCCTCGGCCTGCTCGGTGTTGTCGAGCGCGCTGTGGGCGGCCTGCTCCGGGCTCGCCGGCTCCTTGTCCGGGGAGCCGGGCTGAAGGTTGTCGGTCATGCCTTCTCGTCCTCGTTGCCTGGCCCCTCGGGACCGGAAGCCACCTCGTCCGTGGTCGCCGTGACGTCGCGGTCGGTGGTCGCGGTGACGCCCCCGCCGGAGACCGTGTCGGCATCGGTGGTCGCGTCCCGGCCGTCGGCGACCGGGTCGGCCCCGGGTGCTTCACCCTCGGTGCCGGGCATGATGCCGGCCATCAGCAGGCCGATCTCCTCGCGTGGGGTGTCCGGGCCGACGATGCCGATGACCCGGCCGCGATACATCACCGCGATCCGGTCGGCCAGCCCGATCACCTCGTCGAGTTCGCTGGAGACCACCAGCACGGCGGTGCCGATGTCCCGCTCGCGGATGATCCGGCTGTGGATGAACTCGATCGAGCCCACGTCCACCCCCCGGGTGGGCTGGGCGGCGATGAAGAGCTTCAGGGGCCGGGACAGTTCCCGGGCCACGATCACCTTCTGCTGGTTGCCGCCGGAGAGGGTGCCGACCGGCGCCTGGGCAGACGAGGTACGGACGTCGAACTGCTCGATTCGCTCCTTGGCCGACCTGGCGATCGCCTCCGGCTTGATCGACAGACCCCGGCCGAACGGGGGCCGGTCGTAGATGTCCAGGACCAGGTTCTCCGCCACGGAGAACTCCTTGACCAGACCGTCCACGCTGCGGTCCTCGGGGACGTAGCCGACGCCCGCCCGCAACACCTTCTTGGTCGACCAGCCGTCGACGCGCTTCCCGTCGAGGCTCACCGTGCCGGCGAGCACCGGACGCAAGCCCATGATCGCCTCGACCAGTTCGGTCTGACCGTTGCCCTGCACTCCCGCGATGCCGAGCACCTCGCCTGCGCGTACCGTCAGGTCGACACCGTCCACCGCGCGGATCTGCCGGTCGTCGTCGACGACCAGGCCGGCGACCTCCAGGACCGGCTCACCGGCGGTGGCCGGGGCCTTGTCCACGGTTAGTCGGACGGTACGGCCGACCATCAGGGCGGCCAGCTCGTCGCGGCTGGCCTGCGGGGAGGCCGTGCCCACGGTCCTGCCGCGCCGGATCACGGTGATCCGGTCGGCGATCGCCTTCACCTCGCCGAGCTTGTGGGTGATGAAGACGATCGACTTGCCGGCGGCCTTGAGCGACCGCATCACGGCGAGCAGTTCCTCGGTCTCCTGCGGGGTTAGCACCGCGGTCGGCTCGTCGAGGATGAGCAGGTCCACGTCGCGGGTCAGCGCCTTGACGATCTCCACCCGCTGCTGCACACCCACCGGCAGGTCCTCGATCACCGCGTCCGGGTCGACCCGCAGGTTGTACCGCTCGGACACCTCGGCGACCTCGCGCCGGGCCCGGCGCCGGTCCAGGAAACCGGCGATGCCACCGCGCACCTGCTCGGCACCGAGCATGACGTTCTCGGTGACGGTGAAGACCGGTACGAGCATGAAGTGCTGGTGCACCATGCCGATGCCGGCCGCGATGGCGTCGGAGGGGCCGCGCAGCTTCAACGGCTTGCCGTCGACCAGAATCTCGCCCTCGTCCGGCTGGTAGAGCCCGTAGAGCACGTTCATCAGGGTCGACTTGCCGGCACCGTTCTCGCCGAGCAGGGCGTGAATCTCTCCAGGCTCCACCGTCAGATCGATGTGGTCGTTGGCGACCAGATCACCGAACCGCTTGGTGATGCCGCGCAGTTCGAGTCTCAGCGCAACCTCCTGGAGTGCGAAGCGATGGTGCAGCGTAGCCGCTGACGACCGGGGTGTGACGCCGACCCGGACCGGGGTGCGCCACCGGCCGCCCCGGCAGCGGGGGTTACCCGCCGCGGGGCGGCCGGATCATGCTGTGGCTCGGCTGGCCGCCCGCCTGCGGTGATCGTCCCATCGCAGGCAGGCGACCAAGGGTCACTTCGGCTGGGCGGCCGACTCGACCTTGACGGTGCCGGCGACGATGTCCGCCTTCAGCTTCTCGACCTCGGCCTTGAGCTCGGCCGGGACCTTGCTGTCGAACTCGTGGAACGGGGCGATCGAGACGCCGTTGTTGGCCAGGGTGCCGACGAAGCCCTCCTCGGCGTTGAGCTTCTCGCCACCGGCGGCCTTGAGCACGGCGTCCTTGACGGCGTCCGGCATGTTCTTCACCACGGTGGTCAGGATCGCCGCGCAGTTCTGGGTGCTCTCGCAGCCGTCGACGTCCACCCAGATGGCGGTGTACTTGCCGCCCGAGGCCTGGGCCGCGGCGGTGGTGCCGAGGCCGGCGCCACCGGCGACCGGCATGATGATGTCCGCGCCCTGGGCGACCAGCGCGTCGCTGACCTTCTTGCCGTCGTCCTGCTTCTCGAAGGTGTTGGCGAAGGAGCCGTTCTGGGTCGCCTTGTTCCAACCGAGGGCCTGGACGTTGGCGCCCTTGGCCTTGTTGTAGTGGGCGACGCCGTCGACGAAGCCGTCCATGAAGATGGTCACCGGCGGGATCTTGACGCCGCCGTAGGTGCCCACCTTGCCGCTCTCACTCATGCCCGCGGCTACGTAGCCGGCGAGGAAGGCGGCCTGCGCGGTGTCGAACTCCATCGGGAAGACGTTGGTCACGCCCGGGTTGGCGTCGACGATGCCGAACTGCTGGTCCGGGTTCGCCTCGGCGATCTTCTTGGTGGCGTCGCCCATCAGACCGCCGACGGCCAGGATGAAGTTGCAGTCCTGGTTGACGTACTGGGTGAGGTTCGGCTCGTAGTCCGCCTCGGCCTTGGAGGCCACGTACTTGATCTCGATGTTGCTGTTCGCGGCCTTGGCGGCCTCGAGGCCCTTCCAGGCCGAGGTGTTGAACGACTTGTCGTCGATGCCGCCGACGTCGGTGACCATGCAGGCGCTGAACTTCTCGCCGCCGGAACCGGCGTTGTTCTCCTCATCCGGAGCCTCGCCACAAGCGGCGGCGCTCAGTACGAGCCCACCCGCCGCGATGACCGAGGCAATCCGCATCCCACGCACCGAGCGCAAGACGTCTCCCTTCCCATTGCACACCGCGTGGTTGCGGTGGCTGCCCTTGAACCGGCCTGCGCTGTGCTGCCGGCATCCCACGTTACGGACGCAGAGCGTACGCCCACGCCCGCCTACCCAACGACAATCGTGCAGGACTGTTGGAGCCCCGTTACCCAGGCGTAATTCTCGGGTGGGGAACATCACGGGTTCGGCGGTCTCCGTCGGAGGTCTACAACGCGCGACAGTCGCGGACCCCTGATTCGGGCAGTTGACTGGTCGGTGGGATACAGGGCGTGCGGATGAGCCGGACGGCAGTCGGCTTCCAGGGGAATCGTCCCTGGTAGAAGCGGGTATGAACCGGTCGGCGACCCCAGCGGACAACTCCGGCCCACCACCGGTCGCCCCGGCGTGGCCCCGGCGACCGCTAACGACGAATCGGAGATAATTCCCCTGCCGCCCATTGAAGGGTATGTCGCGATATCGGGGCTGCGACGCCGGGTTCGAGGCTATCGACGTACGCTTACCGGTCTGCGCGTAGCGCCAATTATCGCTGGATGTGTCCCGCCCAAATGCGGAATTCGACTATTTGCGAAGCGGGCATTCACCGCCGCTCTCACCCCGACCGGGTTCACCGGGCCGGCACAAGCGCCGCCGACCGGGCGCGAGGCCCCATCCGGCACAAAATCCCAGGCCACACCGGCAGGTACTGCCGCACGGCAAGGGACACCATCGGGCGGTCGGGGTCCGGGCCGCCCTCGGGAATGAGTGATGCGAAGTCAAATGGGATCGGTCGGCCGACCCCTGGGGCCGGCCGACCGATTTTCGATCAGCGCCAGAAGACCGCCACTGCCGCGTTGACCAGAGTCAGTGCCACGATGGCGAGAAAATGACCACGGTTGACGTCGGCCCGCTTGCGGGAGAAGAAGACCATCACGAAGATCGCCAGAGAGATCAGGAACTTGACGACGAGCTTCGCCGGATCCGGCTCGTCACCGTCGCGCAGCGGGGCCGCCAGGCCGGTGCCGCTCAGCAGCTGGATCACCGCGCCCCAGAGCATGGCCGCGTTGATCCGGAGCTTGCCGCTGATGTATTGCGCGATCGCACCACCCAGCAACAGCGCGAACCCGATGAGGTGGATGTAGAGGAGGATGAGTCGGAGTGCTTCCATCCACCTATCCTGCCCTATCAACGACGGTTCGTAGTAGAGCCACCTGGTCAGCCCTTCGTCCCACCGGCCGTCAGGCCGGACACCAGGTGCTTCTGGGCGAAGAAGAAGACCAGCCCGGCCGGGACGGTCACCAGGACGGCGGCGGCCGTCAGGTACTCCCACTGCGGGTTGAACTGCGGCACGAACTGCTGCAACCCGTACGCCAGGGTGAACTTGTCGTCGGTCTGGATGAAGGCCGAGGCGTACGCCACCTCACCCCAGGCGGTGAGGAAGGTGTAGAAGGCGGTGACCGCCACGGCCGGACGGGCCAGCGGCAGCACCACCTTCCAGAAGGTGGCGAAGGGCCCGCAGCCGTCCAGGGCCGCCGCCTCGTCCAGGGAGGTGGGGATGGAGTCGAAATAGCCCTTCAACATCCAGGCGCAGAAGGGCACCGCGATGGTCAGGTACGCGATGATCAACGCCGGCATGGTGTTGATCAGGCCCAACCGGGCCAGGATCGTGTAGATCGGCACGATCAGGATGGCCACCGGGAACATCTGGGTTACCAGGAAGACCAGCATCAGCGGACGGCGGCCCGGGAAGTTGAACCGGGACACCGCGTAACCGGTGGTGGCCGACAGGAAGATGCCGATGGTCATGGTGAAGGCGGCGACGATCACCGAGTTGAGGAACCAGCGCGGGAAGTTCGTCTCGGTCAACACGTAGCTGTAGTTGGCCAGGGTGGTGTCCCGGAACAGGGTCAACTCGCTGCTCTGGATGGCGTACCCGGGCTTGAGGGAGGAGAGCAGCACCCAGGCGATCGGGCCGATCGCGATCAGCGAGGCCAGGATCAGGGTGCCGTGCAGCAGTACGGACATCGCCGGGCTCCGCCGGCTGCGACCCGGACGAACGACCTTGCCCATCACCACACCTCGCCTTGCTTGCGCAGCACCCGCCGGTAGAACACCGAGAACACCAGCAGGATCGACAGGATCAGTACCCCGTACGTCGAGGCCAGGGAGTAGTTGCGGATGCCCTCGAAGGCGGCCCGGTAGGCACCGGTCACCAGGATCTCGCTCTGTCCGGCCGGTTGTCCCTCGGTGACCAGGAAGATGATCGGGAACATGTTGAAGGTCCAGATGGTGCCGAGCAGCACCACGGTCATGCTGACCGGACGCAGCCCGGGCAGGGTGATGTTGCGGAATCGCTGCCAGGCCGAGGCCCCGTCGATCTCGGCCGCCTCGTAGAGCTCGCTGGGGATGGTCTGCATCCCGCCGAGCAGGGCGACTATCATGAAGGGCACCCCCAGCCAGACGTTGGTGACGATGGCGGTGAGCAGGGCGGTCCACCGGTCGGCGAACCAGGAGACCGGATCGATGCCGAGGGCGGTAAGCAGCGCGTTGGCCAGGCCGAAGCGCTCGTTGAAGATAAACTTCCAGGCGAAGGCGCTGACGAAGGCCGGCACCGCCCAGGGCAGCACCAGCAGCACCCGGTAGAGCGAGCGGGCCCGCATCGGGCGGTTGAGCATGGTGGCCAGGCCAAGCCCCAGACCGAAGTGGCAGGCCACACAGACGAAGGTCCAGATCAGGGTGACGCCGGTCCACTGCCAGAACTCGCCGACCTCACCGGTGAGCACCCGCACGTAGTTGTCCAGGCCGACGAACTCCCACTTGTTGGGGTTGTCGGTGCAGACCTCGCCGCCGGTGATCGACTTGGTGCAGATCTCGGCGACCTGGTTGGCCTCGGTGAGGTTGGTGAAGGAGAGCCAGATCCCGCGGAACAGCGGGTAGAAGATCAGTACCGCCAGGACGATGACGACGGGCAGCACCATCGCCCAGGCGTACCAGTGCTTCTCCCAGCTGCGGCGCAGCCGGGAGGGACGAGCGGGTCGGCCGGGCGGCGTCGTGGGCGGCGCCGGGTCGGCTGTCACGGTGGTCATCCAGCTGCGCTCCAGAGCAGAGGGTTCGGCCGGATCGGCGGCCGTGCCGGTCGCCGATCCGCTGCCGGGTGCCGAAGGGTCACCGGCGCATCACCGGTGGGCGGGGCGGGCCCGAGAGACCCCGGGCCCGCCGAGGGTGGATCAGAGTCCGTAGCCGGGTACGACCTCGGCCTTGTACTTCTTGGCGACGTTGTCCAGCGCGGCCTTGGGGTCCTTGTTCTGGATCAGGACCTCGGTGGCCATCTGGTCGAGGGGGCCGAAGAACTGGCCGGCCTCGGGGATCCAGGGGCGACCCACGGCGGCCTCGTTGACGGCCTGGAAGGCGGCCACGACGGGGTTGTTCTTGACCGCGTCCACCTGGTACGCCGAGGTGCGGGTGGGCAGCACGCCGAGCTTCTCCGACAGGAAGGCCTGCGACTCGGCGGAGGCCATGAACTTCACGAAGGCGACGGCGGCGTCGATCTTCTCCGGTGGCATGCCGGACCAGATCACGTAGTTGTGGCCACCGACCGGGCCACCGGCGCGGGCGGAGCCGGCCGGCACCGGGGCGATGCCCAGGTTCTCCAGGCCGCCGAAGTCCGGCGCCGAGGAGACGTTGTTGACCTCCCACGGCCCGTTGATGATCATGGCGACCTTCTGCTCCTTGAACAGGGTCATCATGGTGCCGTAGGCGTCGTTGGCGGAGGGCTTGGCGGCGGCCCCGCTGTCGATCAGGTCCTTGGCGATCTTCAGCCCGGCGGCGTTCTGCTCCGAGTTGATGGTGATCTTCTTGGCCTCGGCGTCGACC